>JAUIER010000008.1 GCA_030429765.1 bacterium
CTCTTCGACTGATAATCTTTGATACTTGGCCATTGGCAACTCCTTTGATCTAATATTCTATCAGATTGAAGTGTTGCACTAGCTACTTGAATTTACCCAGAACTCCGCAACGTACACTCACGCATACACTTAGCGATTAATTCGTAAAATGGCTTCATAGGGGGGCAATGTTCATCAGCAAGGCTGTATTTGAATTATGACTTAAGCTGTTGTGATGGATGGCTTTGGGGAGTTCTGACACCAATTATTTTGTCAGGGCGATTTTGGTGGTGTGGCGGGAGAGACCTTGCTCAGCGGCGCGGGCGTACCAGTACTCGGCGCGCTCGTCGTTCGCCTCGACGCCCAGCCCTTGAGCGTACAGCGTCGCGACATACAGCTGAGCCTTGGCATGACCAAACTCGGCGGCTGATTTCAGATAATTGAATCCTTCGTAATAGTTCACGTCGCCGCCCTGGCCGCGGATGTACATGATACCGACATTGGTCTGCGCGGCCGGCAATCCCTGGTCAGCGGCGAGCTTGAAATACTTTTTGGCTTTGCGGAAACTCTGACGGATGCCGTCGCCTTTGTAGTAGAGGATGGCGAGATTGTATTGGGCTCGGGGATCCCCTTGTTCGGCGCGATCATACCATTCGGTATTCGCCGCCGCTGAGTTTCGTCGCAGAAACCCATCCCGTCCGCCCGGCCAAAAATCCGCCTGCGCGTGCGCGGTGATGATCAAGATTGACAGGACCGACAGCGCGCCGGCCCGTAGGCATCGTTTCATATCATCCCTTTGTGTGCCGGACCGTTGACCAGCCCGTGTCACTTCTTCATGTATGCCATATATTTGCGAAAAGGCAAGGGCTCAGGCTGGATATTTACCCTCACACGACAGCCGGGAAAGCGGATGAATAACGGCCGGGGACATGCTAAACTCAAATAGTCCGATAAAATTTGGGACAGGAGAATTTATGAATAATCACTCAAAAACCAGACCAGCAGTGGCTGCAGATGTGGAATCGATCAAACTTATCGCGGGAGCAACTGAGCTGTTTCCCACTGAGATGCTCAATGATATGATCGCGGGATATCTCAAGTGTATCAAGTCCGATCGATGGTTTGTATACGAAGTCGATCAAAAAGTGGTTTCGTTTGGATTTTGTGAACCTGAGCGGATGACCGAGGGGACTTGGAATCTGTTGGCCTTGGGCGTGCTGCCCGATTACCAAGGTCGTGGGATTGGTGCGGTGATGATGAGATATATTGAAGATGAACTGCGTAGCGAACAGCAACGCGTCTTAATTGTTGAAACAATGGGCACGCCGGAGTTTGAGCGAACGCGTGAGTTCTATGGTAAAAAAGGTTACGTGGAGGAAGCCCGTATCCGGGAATTTTACGAGGCCGATGCCGACAAGATTGTGTTTTGGAAGCATCTCTAAAATCAAATATGCGATGGATAAAAAAATTCTCACCCAACATCCTCAAGGCAAACAAGGCGTCAACATTTCTTTGGTGAAGTACAACACCATGAAAGCCGCGATCCTAAAGGCGTTCAGAAACCGCGACGAAGTCTCTCTAAAGCAATTAACCGTCTTGGTCAAGAAAGACTTAACCGGTCGCTTCGATGGATCGATCGGTTGGTATTTGATCAGTGTGAAGCAAGATTTGGAAGCGCGAGGAATTCTTGAGATTGTCGCCGGAAAAAAACCGCAACATTTGCGGAAAATTTAAGTGTGGAATCTCAGAAATCAATGGCAGGAGTCTAGTATATCAGCAGATGATCCGCCAGAATCTTCGCAGAACTGTAGCCAGTTGCTACGTAGCTCCCTACCAATAATTAAAGGAGCGAAGTAGAACGGAGAGGGAGGGATTCGAACCCTCGAGCCGTCTCACAACGACCACACGCTTTCCAAGCGTGCGCCTTCAACCACTCGGCCACCTCTCCAAAATTTTTGAGTCCAGATAAACTTGCTCAGACTCAAAAATTTAATAGTGTTTCGAAATGCTTCAATTCGAAACACGTAATAAGTCAGGCTTTAAAAAGATCGAAAATATCAAGTTTGTTTCGAAATGCTTCAATCCGAAACAAACACACAAAGTACTAATAGTCTGAGAAAAAGAGCTCAAAAATTTAACAGTGTTTCGAAATGCCTCAATTCGAAACACATCCATCCAAATTCATCGGAAATTTTCGTTTCAAGGACCGAATAAATGGCCTGAGCTGCGGTGTTTTCTTAGCTGAAGCCCGTTTCCGCCCGGATTCTGACAATTTCGGCGTCAAATTCCGGTGAATGTTCAAGAGAATATCATAATCAAATGGCCATTGCAACGGAATTCTCCCGGTGTTCAGATAGGGCTTGCATGTCCGACGGGATGGTGTATATTAATATAACTGTAATCATTCGAAGGGACTACGACAATTTATGGACATTGAAAAAGCCTGGAATCAGGCCCTCAAAGGGACCGAAATCATCCGCTCGCGGGTCGCGGCGCTCGAGACCGCCGGATCCACCCGTGTGCCGTATGTCCTGCTGGCCGAGTCGAGCATCAATGTCGGGGACACCATCGTCCGCCGGGGCGAGGTTGTGGTCGATAAACCTTCAATCATTTTGCCCCCCAACAACCCGCAATTCAATGGATTTGAGCTGGACGACGATCAATCGTTCGATGAGACATCGATGGTCAACTTCCTGCTGGTCCGGGGGATTTCACTGCCTTCACTGAATTACAACAACCGAACGTCTTCGTTGGATATCTTCGAGGGCGGTCTGTCCGACGCCATTAAACATTATACCCAGGACTTGCAGCGCAAAGAGGATGTCCACACCGGTTTGATCAAGGGACTGGAAGATGCCTGGCCGTTGTCGGTACTGATCTTTGTCTGTTCTCAAGTAACCCGCAATGTCGACATCGATATCCGTCGGCTGATGCAGCAATACAAAAACGACTCGTAGTCAAAAACCAAGGAACATGATGCGAAAATATTTGATTTGGATTTCAATCCTGGCCGTGATGCTCACGGCGGCCCCAAAGGGATACACGTATGAACCCGTCGTCTACAAGGAAGTACTGGAATCGAATGGACTTCCGGTGCTGGTGCAGGAGATGCCCGGCAATCCGATGGTCTCGGTCTATATGCTGGTCAAGACCGGTTCGGCCACCGAAGGCAAGTATCTGGGCGTAGGTTTGTCCCATTTTTTGGAACACATGCTTTTTAAGGGCACGGAACGCCGCGGGGTCGGCGAGATATCCGCGGAGATCCAGGCCGTGGGAGGAAATCTCAATGCCTCGACGGGCTGGGACTTTACGATCTACACGATCAATGTTCCCTATGATGAATTTGACGTGGGACTCGATGTGCTGGCCGACATGATCATGAACTCCACCCTGGACCCGGTCGAAGTTGATAAGGAACGTGAGGTCGTGTACAACGAGATGCGGCTGCACCGTGATAATCCGTCACGCTATCTGAACGAGATCGCGATCGCCACCATGTATAAAACCCATCCGTATCAGCATCCGGTCATCGGATACAAGGATTTGCTCGAGCAGGTCACGCGCGATGAGATGATGGACTATTATAAGTCCAAGTACATCCCCAATAACATGGTCTTTGTGGCCGCGGGTAACATCAAGACCGAAGAGGTGATGCCCAAGATCCGCGAGGCATTCAAGGATTTCAAGCGGCGTCCGTATCTCAAACGGACCCTGCCGCAGGAGCCCGATCAAATCCTGCCGCGCCGCACCGACGAGAAATTTGAAACCAATCTGACGCATTTAATGGTACTTTATCCGTCCGTGAGTCTGCTGGACCGTGATCTGTATGCGCTGGACGTGCTGGCACAGATCCTGGGCCAGGGTAAGAGCTCCCGCCTGTACACGGATCTGTACAAAAAACAGCAGATTGTCGACAGCATCGGCGCGGGCAATTACACACCGGTCGACATGGGCGCGTTTGAGGTCTGGGCCAACCTGTCGGACGAAAGCAATCTCGACAAGGTGCTCGAGGAGATCGACAAGCATATCCAGCGGGTCAAGGAGAATGGCGTGACAGCCGACGAGCTCAAGAAGGCCAAGAAACAGGTCCTGAGTTCGTACATCTTCGGTAATCAAACCACGCAGCGTGTGGCCTGGAAGCTGGCGTACGACGAGGCGTTTACCGGCGATTATAATTTCTCGGTGAAATACACGGAAGCCGTCAATCAAGTCACGAATGAAGATATCAAACGCCTGGCACGCAAATATCTCACCGATCAGACGCGTAATGTCGTCGTGCTGCATCCCAAGGACAGCACCTTTGACGCTCAGACGGCCGGTCAGGATTTTGCCGGACAGGCGATTCAGAAGCAGCAGCTTGCGAATGGCATGACATTGCTGACGCGCGAAGACCCGATGTTTGAATTGGTGTCGATCCGACTCAACCTGCGCGGCGGTATTTATGAAGAAACCCCTGACAATAACGGATTGTCCGCGCTTACTGCATCGACGTGGATCAAGGGGTCAGAATCGATGGATGCCGAAGAGATCGCGCGCTTTACCGATTCGCGCGGGATGTCTTTGAGCCACAGCTCGGGCAAGAACAGTTTCGGGATCGCGCTTGATTGTCTAAGCGAAGACTGGAAGGTCTGTCTGGACTTGCTGAGCGACTTTGTCCGCACTCCCACCTTTCCGCAAGCGGAGATCGATCTGATCAAACAGCAGCATGTGGTCGCCCTCAAGCAACGCGAAAAATCAATCTTCCAACTCGCGTTTTACAACCTCAAAAAGACATTATATCCGGGGCATCCGTTGGGACTGGATCCGTTGGGGACGGAAGAGTCTCTGGCGGCTGTGGACCGCGCCGATATCGTCGACTTTTACCGACGTCTGGTTGTCCCGGGCAACATGATCCTGTCGGTCTTTGGGGACATCGACACCGACGAGGTCAGAAACTATGTGAATGACAGTCTCGGACAACTGGAGGCGGCTGATGTCGCCATCGCGTCGGCGCCTGACCGTCCTTTGGATGAGGCGCAATTGGTGGACCTGCCGCTTGAGAAGACGCAGGCGATGGTCTTGTTCGGATTTCCGGCGGTTGATTTCAAACATCCGGATTACTATAAATTGCGGGTCATGTCGGAAATCCTGGGCTCACCGTTCAGCGGCCGGCTCTTTACCAAGATCCGCGATCAGGAAGGCAAGGCGTATACCATGGGCGGAAATGTCGCGCCCAGCGTGGATGCCGGCTATGTATATTTCTACGTGCTGACCGATCCGCAACATGTGGAAACCGTCGACGGATTGATCCGTGCGGAGATTGAACGCATCAAGACCGAGCCGGTGGGAGACACCGAGATGAACAATATCAAACGGTACATCAAGGGATCCCACAAGTCCGGGCTGCAGACCAACTCGCAGTTGGGTACACAGAGTAATCTCAATGAGCTGTACGGGCTCGGGTATGATTATCACGAACAGCATGCCGAGCAAATCGATGCAATTACCGTCGAGGATGTACAGAATGTCGCTAACAAGTATCTGGACCTGGACAAGTTTGTCACTGTCTATGTCCGGCCAACCGTGAAGGAGTAATATGTCGCTAGCCGAACACAGAGAGAGACGTTTGGATCTGGAATTCAGATTGGTGGATATGCTGCGCGGTCAGTTGAACTTACTGCAGCCTCAGGAGGAGAAGGAAGTCCTCGTCGAGAAACAGCTGGACAAAATCTTCAAGAACAAGGAATTTCCTGAGCTCGCCGAGATCCTGGAAGACCAGAACGAACGCATCGCGTTTATCAAAGAGTTTCTGTCTTACGGCATTCTCACCGACCTGCTATGCGACGGTTATGTTGAGGATTTGTGTATCAACAATTTGAAGCCGGTTTACATTCACCACGGTCAAAAGGGTTTTGTCTGCACCGACAAGCAATTTGAGACGCAGCGTGACATGGATCTGTTTATCCAGAAATTGCTGCTGTTTTGCGGCAAGCAGCGTCTGACCAAGATCGTGAACCTTGAGCTTCCCAATCTCGAAGGACGTGTCAACATCGCCTTGTCACCGTTCGGTCCGCAGCTGACCATCACCAAGGCCAAGGTGACACCGTTGAGTATTCTTGATTTGATCCATCAAGGCAGTATGACCCATGAGGTGGCGGCTCAGTTGTGGCTGTATCTCGAGGGGATGTCGATCCGACCGGCGAATATGATGATCTCCGGCGGGCCGGGGGTTGGAAAGACGACACTTCTTAACGCGCTGTTTAGTTTTATCCCCAACAGTGACCGCATGGTCGTCATCGAAGACACGCTTGAGCTGAATACCTTTATGGAAGACAGCGCGTCGCGTCTGGAAAGTGACGACGAACTCTCGCTGGCTGATCTGGTCAAGAACAGTCTGCGGATGCGTCCCGAACGGATTATCGTCGGTGAGGTCCGGGGGCAGGAAGCCGCCGATATGATCACGGCCTGTAACATAGGGAAGTATTGTATCGGGACCATTCACGCGCTGACATCGCGTGAAGCGATCATCCGTCTGCAGAACGAACCGATGAACATTCCGGAGATGCTTGTTAACCTGATCGATGTGTTCATTGTTCTCAAACGCTATCACGTCAAGGACCGTCTGTTCCGTGTGGTGGACGAGGTCAGTGAGACCAGCGGGATGGAACAGGTCAAGATTCTTTTGTCGACCGTTTATAAATACGATTACGACACGCACAAGCTCAATCAAATGAACCCGAGTACAGTCTTCCGCGACCGGCTGGCGCAACAATCCGGTCTGACGCCGAAGGACATCATGAAAGAGCATTTGTTGAGGACGTTCTTACTGAAACATCTCGACGAGAATAATATGACGACGATGAAAGAGATCTCGACATTCTGCCGGGCGTACTCAGCCGACCCGAACGGAACGGTGGCGGATTTGGGATACAATCGAAACGAACTTCTCAAGAGCGCCGAGCGGTAATCAAACATTTCAATCAATCCGAAAGCTGGAAGCCTATGACTCAACAGACGGCCATTCGACATCGTGTTTTCAGCGCGCCATCCATCAAAAAAATCCAGCGTCTGCAGACAGTGTATATCAATCAGCTGGTCATTCCTAAGTGGTCGATCCGTCCGGCCATCCGACGTTATAAAAAAATCAACAAGGCCTACCGCCGGCTGAATGGATACCTTGCCCGGCTAGAACGGGTGTATACCGGTTCGGACGGCTATATTCAGGAAGTCATCAAGACCTATCGGCAGGACCTGACGGGCATTCATGATCAGCATATGCGCTGGTATTTTCAGGTGCTGGACATCTTGCTCAACACGCCCGTCGGAGAAGACTACTGCCGGCAATGGCGCTACCGTCACATCGTCAACGCCATCCGACGCGGGGCCAATGAGGCGCGTGAGCGGATTCAGACACCGATCCTCAAACATCAATTGCGGACCCGTCTGCGCGATGCCTACGCGCGCGCCCGCTACGAATTGCGGTACAAATTTGAGACCGTGTTACTGGCGGAATCGGCGGTGGTGATGTCCCAAAAAGAATCTGACACGCGTGTTCCGCAGGATCCGCGCTGGTATGAACGGTTGCGGGAGTTTATCCGTGACCATATCTACGGATACAATCAGCCGGACCGTCAGTTTTATCCAGTCACGCAGATGGCGCTGGACCGCGGGCTTGAACCGGAGATCCGGCGATTTGAAAAAGCGCGCCGACAGCGGTTTCGAATGACGGGGTTGGCGCTGGTCTGCAGCGGTGTGATCCTGACGATTGTCCTGAATCTGACGGGGTGGGACCGCATCGTCGCGCGTAACGCCTGGATGCTGTGGCGTGACATCAAAAGTGTGATGACCATCTTTCCGGCGCCCGGCGAGAAGAACAGCTATTTCGAACAGGAGCTGCTGGATCTCAATGTGGACGTCTCGCGTGAGACATTGCGCGCCAATCTGACGGCCTTTATTGACCAGAAATACTACGAACGGGACAATCGTTATCTGATCTTCGGTGAAATGCTGCTGCGCGATTACATGATCCTGCTGGCCCGTGACGAGCTCGACGCGGAATTCAAACGGGACATGTATCGGGCGGGCTTTCTGCTCGACGCTGATTTGGTGGACATGCTGGACCGCCTGACGGTGCAGTATGATCGTCCGGTCATTCGCGAATCTGAACTGCGCGATGTGATCTTTGATATGCGCCGGCTGTTTGTCCGAAATGATGTGTATCCGTTTATGTTTCTGGTGCTGCATGAGCAGACACCCTATGTATTTGTTTACACGGAGCGGATCACCGGATCGATGCCGTTGCGGCGGGAGGATGTCGCCTCCTTGGGGATTGACCCGTTCTGGTTTGATGAAGTGCAGGGCAATCGTCTGAAGGCGCACATGATGACCGGTGAGAACTATCCGTTTCACGGCAAGGCGGGATTTTTCGAAGGGGAGTTTGCCGTGGTCTTCACATCGCTGTCGACCCGGCCCGAGTGGACAGGCTGGCATGAGCTGGCCCACGTCGTCGACTATATGGAATTCACCTACGCCAACATTATTCCTTTGGACAATGTCGAGGTGACGGCGGTGCTGTTTCCGATGATCTTTGCGGATGATCCGGCCGATTACATGGCCGTTCATGTGTTTCCCAAGATACGTTCGCGCGATCGCAAGGACTACTACGTGCAGGCGGCCAAGGGGATCCTCAATGGAGCGATCATCTATTTCAATGCGACGTACAATGAAAACCGGCCGTTGATAACCAATCGATTTGAGGAAGAACGCATTGCGTGGATTGAACAGCGCCTGGCCTTGCTGTCGGACAGTCAGCTTAGCGCGTTGGGGCGGATCATGTATCAGGATCCGTACACGTTTCTGGCGACCGCGGAGAAGGCGCGCTATCGTTCCGTCGAGACCAATGCCGAAGAGATTATTTACGGGACGCATGGGTCGCCGCAGAAAGAGGTGATTGAGCTGGCCTCGCTGGGCAGTATCTTCGGGTCCAACCAAGGGCCGCGTTTTGTGCGCGACGGGCAGGACGGCGGCGATGATTCTGACGCGATCAAACGGGCGGCCCTGATCCGCGCGATTCTGGTATTCGTGTTGTTTGAATTGTTGGCGGTGGCCACACATTTGCTGGCAACGCCCATCCGTCGTCGGAAGATGCAGGGGATTTTACCCGGACGCATCGTCGATCGGATGTTCGCTTCAGATTGGGCCAAGTCGCATCACAAGGCCGATCATTCGGCCAGCGCGATCCAGATGCTCAAGTCACTGTTTGATTCTTCATCGAACAAAGGCGAGACCTTCCGCCGCAAGATCGATATGTTTCGGCTCAACGCCAATCACAAAGAACGATTGTTGTTTCACGCCGGACTGTCTTTAGCGCCGACGATCCCGCAGTCCGCGGTGATCAAGAATGAATTTCAGTTGCTGCTGTTTTATCTGCCGTTTATCGGTCCGTATCTGGCCCGTCAGCGCTGGATTTTTCCTCGGCAGCGCGCGTTTTATCTGCGGGAGAAATTCAACGCGCGGATCCGCCGCCTGATCATGCGATCACCGGCCGATATCCCGACATCGCAATTAATTACCGAGTTGAATGCGATCATGGAGGAGTTTGAACAGACCGACGAGCAGGCCGTTCACACGGCGGCGCGTCACGCGGTTGATTTTCGGGCCATTGAACAATGGGTGTTGGCCTATCTGGAGCGCGTGTTTGGTCATGTCAAACTCAATTACGACGGGCGGTGGATGGACCTGAGCAGTTTGAGCAAGGCGATGGACCGCGGGTCAGAGTTTGATCGACTCGATAAATACGAACCAGGCGATGATATCCGGATGATTGACTGGAATGTCACGGCCCGTTCGACCACACAGACGGCGATGGTCCGCAAACGGATTATGGATAGCGATGTGCAGGTGGCATTCCTGTTTGATCTGACCACGCTGAACACCACCATCAATCAGAAGAAATGGGCCGCGGATTTGGCCAAAAGTATTCGTGCCGTCGGACATAACAATCATTTGAAGTCGGTGATATATCTGTATCCCGATGGGACATCGGTGGTCAAGCCGGTCAAGATCCATTCCAAGGTCCACTACAAGCAGCTGGCCATCAAGATGGTCCACATGGTGGAGCAGCAATGGCTGCGTTCCAGTGAGCATCTGCAGACGCATCGGTTCCGGGGTCTGAAATTCTACAGTCTGGAGGAAAACCAGCGCTACCGTCAGCAGCTCAATTGGCTGAGCTTTGATGAAACCGATCAGCATCCGGTGCTCAAACACCTGAAGATCCAGAATCACACGATCTTTATGATCGGCACCAAACCCCAGAAAAAGCGTCAGATCTCCCGCATGCTCAGCGCGCGGAACAAGGCGATTTTCTGGTAAATCGGACGATTGGTCGGATTCGACCAAATCCATTAATCACGCTTGATTAAAACAAAAGGGCTGATATAATACAGCCCTGTAACAGGCCGCTGGGCGATCCGTCGATCTTGATCGTCCGGTCTGACAAACTCATTTTATGCGCCCGTAGCTCAATTGGATAGAGCACCTGTCTACGGAACAGGAGGTTGCTGGTTCGACCCCCGCCGGGCGCGTTTTTATTATGACCTCATCACTTAAATCGTCCCCTCAAGTCAAAACTCCCCCATTAAATGTTAACGGTAATCCTGAAGGTCTTTTTCAACAGCTGATTGAACAGGCGGCGGACAGTGTGTTTACACTGGATCTCAACGGGCGGGTTTTGTACGCCAACAAGGCCGCGCGCGAGTTGACCGGCCGGCCGGGCAAAAAGATCATCGGAAAATATTTTATGCTGTTTCTTGATAAGCCGTCACGGGTCAAGGCGCTCAAGTATATCCGCGAGGTGCGAAAGGGTGTGGAGGTGATCCGCGATGAATTGCATATCGTCAATGACAGCCGTAAGGTGATTCCCATTGAATTTACGATGACACCGATCCATCGGAAGAACGCGGTGGCGCAGCTGCATGTCAGCGTCAGAAATATTTCCCGGCGACGAGAGCTTGAGGATATCGCGCGTGAGTCGGCCAAGATGAGCGCGATTCAGCATTTTATTTCCGGGACCACCCACGAAATTCAGTATCCGTTGAAAGGATTGATGGAGCAGACCGAGCGGTTGATCAAGACCTACCGGGATCGGGATTTTGAGTACATCGGTTACAAGGAATTTTCACAGATCTTCGAGACGCTGGAGACGATGCGCGACCAGGCGGAATACTGCTACAAGACCACGGAGCGGCTCTTGAAGATCAGTCAGGAAAAGGCGGGGTTGAATAAAAAGACCTGCGACGCCAACCGGGTGATCCGTGAATCGATCCTGACACTCAAGGACAATATTATGAAGGCGGATGTCACGATTCAAACACGCCTGGCCAAGACGCTGCCGCCGGCGGCGATCGGCGAGATCGAGTTGGGACAGGTGATGACCAAGATCATCACCAATGCCGTTCAGGCCTTGACGCTGGTCGGGCGTATCGAGATCCGCAGTTCTTATTCCAAACGGGATCACAAGATCCGTATCGACTGTGTTGATAATGGGATCGGGATTTCCAAGGATGATCTGTCGCGGGTGTTTGATCCGTTTTTCACAACCAAGGAGCGGGGCCTTGAAAAAAGTTCCGGCCTGGGTCTGGCCATTGTGTATTCCATCATCAAGTCCTACCACGGGACCATTGCCATCAAGAGTAATTCGACTGACGGCACACGTGTCACGCTGATGCTGCCGGTCGCTAAAATTTCCAAGAAACAAAAATGAACGACGACATATTGAATCTGGATCAGATTTATATGGCGCAAGCCTATCGGCAGGCACAGCTGGCCGCCGATCAGGATGAAGTGCCGGTGGGCGCGGTGATTGTGCATGATCAGCAGATTGTCGCCAAGGCGCACAATCAGGTCGAGATGCTTAAGGACCCCACCGCTCACGCGGAGATGATCGCGGTCACGCAGGCGGTCAGTACGCTCGGCCAAAAATGGCTGAATGACTGCACAATGTACGTTACGCTCGAGCCGTGCTCGATGTGCGCCGGGGCGCTGGTGTTAGCGAGGATCAAACGATTGGTTTTCGCCACGGAAGATCCGAAGAGCGGGGCGTGCGGATCGGTGATCAACATCGCGCATCACAATGATCTCAATCACCGGATCGAAGTCCAGCATGGATTGATGCAGGCCGAATGTTCGGCGATTCTGTCGGAATTCTTCAAAAAGAAACGTCATCTCAACAATTAAGCCGATCAGATTGAGGTTGCTCATTGCGGATGTTCCCTATAAAATAGGGGATATGAAAATCGGAGTGGCACTGATTTTAATGCTGGCCTGGGCGATGCCGGCCGGGGCCGAGGTGTTCCGGGTCGACCGGGTGATCAATGGTCACACCTTTAAGCTGTCAAACGACAAGATCGTCCGGCTTATCGGTATCGACGCGTCCGATCCCACGTCCACGGAATTTGTCCGTCAATTGGTCGAGGGACGCGGGGTCAAGCTTGAATTTGACGAGGTGCGGGAAGATGACGAGGGGCATTGGCTGGCATATGTGCTGATGATCGAGACGTTTTTAAACGCGTCGATTGTGTACGCCGGATACGCGGTGCCCGAGTCGATGCCGCCGAACACGATGCATGATGAGATGTTCCAGGCGTTGTATGAGAACGCGCGGGCCAATCATCGGGGGCTTTGGAAATAGACGTTTATGGATAAACTGATTCGCAAATATAGAAGTTACCTGGCGCATCCATGCGACGCGGTCGGACTCGGCCTATTCCGGGCGGTGTTCGGAATAATCCTGCTGATGCATGTGCTGGTCTACCGATCTCCTGCAATCCTGCAAGAGTTTTATCTGTCCACGGATTTTTATTTCAGTTTTCCACTCTTTCATTGGCTGCATCTGCCGCAGCCCACACCGGAACTGCTGGTGTGGTTGACCCGCGTCATGATTGTTAGCTCGATCATGCTCGCGCTGGGTGTATTGTATCGGTTCGCGGCGGGCGCTTATTTTGTCGCGTTTGGATATCTGTTCCTGCTCGAGAAGACTTATTTTAACAATCATTACTACCTGATCCTGCTGTTTCTATTTTTGCTGATCATCACCGGCGCGGACCGTTTCGCGGCGCTGGGGCCCAAGCTGTTGGGCAAGGCCAAGGAACGGGTGGTTCCGTACTGGCACTTTTTTATCTTTCAGATATTGATCAGCCTGATGTTTTTCTTTTCCGGCGTGGCCAAGCTGCATCCGGACTGGATCAGCGGCAAGGTCACGCAGATCATCTTTGCCGGGGCGGACGAATGGTTTATCATCTTTACAGCGCTGATGGGATTGATCATCGATCTGTCACTCGGATTCATGCTGATGCGGCGCGATAAACGCAAGTCCGGCATCTTTGTGATGCTATGTTTCGCAGTGTTTGTGAAGTACATGCTCAACATCGGCGTGTTTCCGTACATTCTCATCGCCTGCAGTTTGTTGTTTATCGATCCGGATTACATCCGGCGGATCCTGAATGTGTATCGGCGCAGAGACCGGAAACTGAAATTTGACGAAGAGGAAATCAATGCGTCCCGTCAGGTGTCAATGCCGGTCTTTGTCTTTGTGATTGTGTTTATCTTGATCCAGGTCGTGGTGCCGCTAAGGCACTGGATCTATCCGGGGGCCGTGAACTGGAACCGTTTTGGTGATAAATTCGCCTGGCGGATGTTCGCTCAGGAAAATATCGGACACATTGATTTCTTCGTGACGGACGTCCTGACCGGGGAGACCATTGAGGTCCCGCGCTTGTTGGGGATCAATGTCGCGACATACATGGACATGGCGCAGATCCCGGATATGATCATCCCGTACGCCGGATATCTCAATCAGCATTATGCCAAGCAGGGGATGTACAATCCGATTGTGACGGTCAACGCATTGGTCTCCAAGAACGGACGAAATTTCGCGATGCTGATTGATCCGGTCAAGAACCTGGCCCATGAGTCGGTGCAGAAGGGCAAAGTTTCTGCTGTATTGCTCGACGGCAATGACCCGGCCAATATCACGGCCATCAACGGTAAGGACGCGGGTAGTTTTTACTCAGCGGCCTATCAGCTGGCGGTGATTGAGCACGAAGGCCTGATCCCGGGTGATCATCCGGATGTCGCCAGGATTCAGAATCTCATGGATGATTTTTCGACGTCACGGATGGTTAGTCCCTATCAGATTTCCAACCTTGTTGTAGATATCAAAAATGAACTCTACTCGGTGCATGGACGGCCGTTTACCGCCATTGAGGTGCTGGAAAAGCTGGGTCAGCAATTCCCGAACGTGGAGTCTCTGCCGTCCTTCGATGAGGCCATCGAACCCTTTCTTTAAATCGAATTCATTTCCTCTGATCCCAACCTACGTATGATCCCGTAGAGACAATGGTAGAATCTCGGATTCTCTAATTCGGCAGAACTACTTAGAATGGAGGTAGCGGTGGTGTCGACGTGTTCCATCGTTCAGCATAAGGAGGGCGACATGGCGGTTTACAGCCTTGATGAGTTGATTGAGATCTTTATCCAGTGGGAAGAGGATCTCACCAAGTTTTACAAAATCCTGTCCGGCCATCTGAAAGATGACGAAGCGCTCAATGTGGTGCGCGTCCTGGCCCGAGATCAGGACAAGATTCTCGCGGCCGTGAAGAGCATCAATCTGGATGACGCGGAAAGTTTTGAGTACAACAAAAGCCTTCCCAATTTCCGTTCAACCCATCTGCTGTCGGATGTCGAGGTGAGTGACTCGTCCTCGGCGCTGGACATTCTCGAAAAGGTCATGGACTATGAAGAGCAGCTGCTGGAACTGTACCGGCATCTGGCGGAATTTGTCACTTATGAGCAGTCCCGCGAGCTGATGACGATGTTACGGGATATGAAATTGGGCCAGATCAAAAAAATCAAGTCCTGCATGGATAGTTACACGTAATTTCGGTGTAGCCATCGCAAAAATTGTCCGTCCGGGAATTGGTGATATAATAATGGCATGTTACGTGAACTCGAAAATCTCAAAGAACAGCATCGGGAAATTGAGCGTGTACTGGAGCAATCGCTTAAGAAAGAGAGTGATATCCGCTTCGCGCTCGATCAGTCCACCATTGTGGCCATCACCGATGAACGTGGATTGATTACCTACGCGAACGATAAATTCTGTGAGATTTCCAAGTATTCGCGCGAGGAGCTGATTGGTCAGGATCACCGGATCATCAACTCGGGGCATCATCCCAAGTCGTTCTTTATCGATTTGTGGCGAACCATCCGCCGGGGCGAAGTCTGGCGCGGACAGATCTGCAACCGGGCCAAGGACGGATCGATATATTGGGTTGAGACGACGATTGTGCCGTTTCGCGACGCCAAGAACAAGCCGTATCAATATGTCGCGATTCGCAGCGATATCACCCGCCTCAAACACTTGGAACGTGAGATCCGCGACCTGCCGCGGCTGATCATGCAGGCACAGGAGGCCGAGCGCGCGTATCTGGCCCGTGAACTGCATGATGATCTAGGGCAGTCGCTGGCCTCGATGAAGATGTTTATTCAGTCTACCTTGGCGCAATACAGCGAGGAGGACGAGGATTTTTCCGAGGCGTCGCGTCAGATCGTGCGTTATCTGGACAACGTGATTGAGAAAACACGCCGGTTGTCATCGGGGTTGAGCCCTTCCACGCTGGAAATTCTCGGGCTGCCGACGTCGATCCGCCAATTGGTTCAGGATTTCCGCAAGGTCTACAAGATCAAGATCCGGCTGCAGCTCGGACGGCTGGGGCAGTATCGTTTTCAGGGTGATCCGATCAATATCTTCCGGATCATTCAGGAAGCACTCAATAATATAGTGAAGTATTCCAAGGCCGGTCAGGCCGAGATCAAATTCAGGAAGCTGCGTCATCAAATTGAATTATCAATCACCGATGACGGATGCGGGTTTGATCTGGTTCACGCCCGACGTGAGGGGCTGGGGCTTAAGACCATGCGTGAACGGGTGATTTGTCTGGGCGGAGAATTTAAGGTCGAGTCCCAGGAAGGTCAGGGCACACGGATAACCATCCACTTACCCATAGAGGAACACAACGATGTCGGAACTTAGGATAATATTGGCAGATGATCATGAAATCTTCCGGGAAGGGCTCAAGAGTCTCATCGACCGGGATTCGGATATTGAGATTGTAGGGCTGGCCGCGGATGGCGAAGAGTTGGTCCAAATGGCCGCCAAGAATGATTTTGATGTGATCGTTACCGATCTCAACATGCCGAATATGGATGGTTTGGCCGCGATACAGACGATTCGTCAGGACAAGCCGGACGCCAAGATCCTCGTACTGACCATGCTCAAGGATCACGAACATTTCAAGCACGCCATGGCCAATGGCGCCAACGGATACTTACTCAAAGACGACGCGTATGATCAGTTTGTGATGGCCGTTCGGACCATCGCCCGCGGCAAGAAGTTTGTTTCGGCCTCGGTGGCACAGCTGGAGACCGAGCGCTACCTGCGCAGTCTGGAGGAAAGCGACGCGCCGTCGACTGATTTATTGACCAAGCGCGAAATGGAAATCCTCAAATTTGTCGCCGCCGGACTGGCCAATAAGAATATCGCCTCCCGTTTGGGTATCAGTGTCCGCACTGTCGAAACCCACCGCAATAACTTTACCAACAAACTCGGCATAAAAACCACCGCCGGGCTGGTGAAGTTTGCCATCTCCAAAGGTCTTGTCTGATTCTCACCGTTTTATCCCTACGAAAGAATACGTACGTCGATCCGTAATTTAGCCAATTTAGCCGTGGCATCTTCTCCTATATACTAAGTTTAATCAACTTAATCAACCAGGGAGGAGTTGTATATGGCAAACCGAATGCTTATTGTCGATGACAATATTGAATTTCGCACGATGACCAAGGCCTACATTCAGAGGTCGGGATTGAACTTTCAGTTTTATGAAACATCCACCGCAGAGGCGGCCGTGGCCAAGGCCTCATTTACCAAACCGCATGTGGTTTTGATGGATATCAATCTACCCAAGGCCAACGGACTGACCGCGGCCCGTGAAATTCTACGCGAGCATCCCGAGTGCCGTTTGTTTGTGGTGTCGATGTTTGATTTGGAGCCGTTTAAGAAGGCGGCCCTGTCGCTCAAGGCGGCGGCCTTTATCCCCAAGAGTCAGATTTATGACCGGCTGATCCCGGCTTTAAAAACAAGTCTCAAGTCTTTAGGTCAACTTCAGCATGCCTAGTCACGAATCAGAACACGGGAGGAGTGAATGAATTTTATGTGTCCGGTCCAGGAGCAGAGCGCACGCTGTTTTTTTGATCAGCAGCTGGAATGCATTATGTCGCAGCCGGTGTTTGCGTTGTATGTTCATGCGGACCTGAGTATGATTGAAAACAAGTTCACCGAGCATGGCGTGCAGCATCTGCCGATCATTAACGCGGACAATCATCTGGTGGGAGTGGTTTCCCGACGGAGGTTAAACAAGACATTGATCAGCCGTCATGGAGTGGATGGTCAGGTTATTTACAGCCGGCGGATGGATGGACGTGACAGCGGTAGTCCGGTTTCCTGTGACGAATTAAACAGGCATATCCGTGAAGAAATCATGGAGCAGCAACCCACGGTCCTGAAGGCCGAAAGTAAAGTCAGCGAGGCCGTCGCCCTGATGATGTCTGATAAGACCGATTGCATTGTAATCACAAATATTCTCAGGGAAGTGGTAGGTATCGTGACCAGGTCTGATATAATAAAATTTATCAATCGCAAATTAAACGAGATCGAAACAACGCTGGACTCTGACGCGTAGCCCAAGGGGCTCACGGGTGCATCAGCGGGAAACAGGAAACTATTTGCGCTTACCCAAATTACTTACCATACTAAAACCGCCCGCAGGATGGCACGTGCCCGTGCTGATTATCCTGGGTATTCTCGTTGGGGGTGGTCTTTTTATTTATCGATTATCGAACGCGGGGTCGTACATGTCATCCGACCCGCAAGCCTGCATTAATTGTCACGTGATGATCCCGCAGTACGCGACCTGGCAGCGCAGCAGTCATGCGCATGTTGCCACATGTGCCGATTGTCACGTGCCGCACGATAATATCATCAACAAATATCAATTTAAAATGCGTGATGGTCTGAAACATTCGACCATTTTCACTTTGCGTAAAGAGCCGCAAGTCATCCGGATCAGTGAAGAAGGCGCGGCGACGGTGCAGCAGAACTGTATCCATTGTCACAACCGTTTTCTTGATGAAGTGGCGGCCATTGAAGTCAGTTACGAAGACGCGATGCACAGCCAGGGCAAGTTGTGCTGGGAATGTCACCGGGAGATTCCGCACGGGACTGTGCGGAGTTTATCGTCGACGCCCAACGCTGATATAGGTCAGCAAAACAGTGTCGTGCCTCAATGGCTCAAGAATTTTCTGCCGGTATTAATCAAATCCCAGGATCCTCAGAAGGAGAATGTCCATGAAAAAGATCTCTGATATTGTCAATAAGCGTCCCATTGTGGGGTGGGTGCTGTTCCTGTTCACGGTCGCGGCGGTGTACCTGCTGAGCCTGCTTGGTTACTCGATCGCCGAACGCAAGCTGGAGTATAAGCTTACCAATCAGCAAAAAGAGCCCATCGCGCGGATGGAAACCCGCAGTGAAGAATGGAAGAATAATTACCCGCGACAGTACGAGCGCTGGCAGCAGACGGCCGAAGGTGATTTTGCCAGTCTGGAGGGCGGCAATGTCATGATCGATATGCTCGAGCGTGATCCGCGGCTGGTGGTGCTCTGGGCGGGATACGGATTTTCCAAGGACTATAACCAGGGACGCGGTCATTTTCATACCGTCGATGATATTCGTAATACGTTACGAACCAGTCCGGCCTCAACCGCCACTTGTTGGACGTGTAAAAGTCCTGATGTCGTACGGATGATGGACAAGATTGGACCGGAGGCCTTCTACTCCGGCAAATGGGTCGATTTTGGTTCTGAGATGGTCAATGCGATCGGATGTCTGGATTGTCATAATCCTAAAACCATGGAGCTAGAGGTAAATCGTCCGGCGTTGATCGAGGCCTTTGAACGGCAGGGGATTGATGTAAACAAATTACCGCATCAGGAAAAACGCACGATGGTCTGTGCGCAGTGTCACGTTGAATATTATTTTAAGGGTAAAGGCAAATACCTGACGTTTCCATGGGACAAGGGACGTGATGTGGAAGATGTGGAGGAGTATTATGATGAAGTCGGTCATGTGGATTGGGTCCACAAGATCAGCAAGGCGCCGATGCTCAAGGCGCAGCATCCGGATTATGAAATCTGGGAGAAAGGGATTCATGCCCAGCGCGGCGTTTCCTGTGCGGATTGTCATATGCCTTACCGTCGGGAAGGCGGTGTGAAGTTTACCGATCATCATGTGCAGAGTCCGCTGGCCAATATCGCTAACTCTTGTCAGGTTTGTCACCGGGAGAGTGAAGAGACGCTGCGTCAAAATGTATTTGAACGTCAGGAACGTGTGCGTGAACTGCGTCTCACGTCGGAAGATTTGCTGGTCAAGGCGCATATCGAGGCGGGAGCGGCCTGGGAGGCCGGTGCCTCCGACGCAGAGATGAAGGAGGTCCTGCAGTTGATCCGGCACTCGCAATGGCGTTGGGATTATGTCGCGGCCAGTCATGGCGGATCATTTCACGCGCCGCTTGAATCGGCTCGAATTTTGGGGTCGTCCATCGAAAAATCTCAGGAGGCTCGGCTCTTGCTTAGTCGTATCTTGATGAAGTATAATGTCAAGCAACCGGTTCCCATGCCGGATATTTCGTCGAAGGCCAAGGCTCAGGATTATATCGGACTGGACATGAAGAAGATAATAGAGGATAAACGCAAGTTTCTGGAGACCTTGGTTCCGCAATGGCAGCGGGAGGCCGAAGAAAAGGGGCTTCTCGACGAGAATTCTCGTAAAAAATAAACCATCCAGCGGAGCGGTGAATGGGTGATTTTGTTGTTGATCTGAACATTATCTTTGTGTGCAGCGCCTTGCTGGCATGTCTAGCGGTCCGTATCAAACAACCGATCATTGTCGCCTACATTCTTTGCGGAGCATTGGCCGGTCCATTCGGTTTAGGATGGGTGCGTGACGTCGAGCTCATCGAGCTTATCTCACATCTCGGTATTACACTGCTGCTGTTTTTGGCGGGATTATGTCTTCATCCGGCCAGACTTCTCAAAATATTCAAGCGTACATCACTAGTCGCGCTGATCGGATGCATCATTTCGTTTGTGATCGCCTATGCGTTTGCATTGGCCGTCGGCTTTACGTCGATGGAATGCCTGTGTATCGGATTGGCGTTGATGTTTTCCAGTACGATCCTGGTCCTGAAACTGCTGCCCACCAGCGAGGTGCATCATGGACGGATGGGCGCGATTTGTATTGGAATTCTCATCCTTCAGGATTTACTGGCGATCGCGGTCCTGGCCTTTATCCGATGTCTCGGTCACGGAGACGCGGCGCTGGGAAATTTTGTGATCCTGTCGATCAAACTCACCGGATTTTTAGTATGCCTGTTTATCGTGGAGCACTTTATTCTGCGCCGTTTGCTGATCCATATGGACCGGTTCCATGAGGTGTTGTTTGTGGTGGGGATCGCCTGGTGTGTGGGGATCGCCAATATCTCCAATCATATGGGGCTGTTTTATGAGACCGGCGCGTTTTTCGCAGGTGTGGTTCTGGCCGGGCATTCCATCGCCAAGTTTATCTATGAACAGTTAAAACCGCTGCGTGATTTTTTCCTGATCCTGTTTTTTTTCTCGCTGGGCGCGAAGTTAAACTGGCACAGCATTGAGGGGTTATTGCTGCCGGCACTGTTGCTGGCCGCGATCTTTATGGTCGTCAAACCATGGATGTTTTGCTGGGCGTTTGGGCTTATCCGGGCCGAACGGAAGTATGCCCGGGAGGTGGGGATCCGGCTGGGGCAGCTCAGTGAATTTTCCCTGCTGATCGCCGTTCTGGCGCTGGAGGAGGGGCATATCGGCGAGCCGGCCGCGCATTTTATCCAGTGGGTCACGATCCTGACCTTCATTGCCTCGAGCTACTTCGTCGTGTATCGATTCGCCACGCCGATCGGTGTTTCGGCCAATCTGATCCGCGATTAGTCCGTCGACGAACCCTATCCAGGCCGCCGTTGGAATGGCCCGGAAGTCCTGGAATATCTGCTTTACAGCCCATATAAAGTCTGGTATAAATGACTTTCCTGTGGTAACATATGGACTTCATTTTTGGAGAGGTGCCAGAGTGGCCGAATGGAGCTCACTGCTAATGAGTTGACCTGCGCGAGCGGGTCCCAGGGTTCGAATCCCTGCCTCTCCGTTCTCTTAAGAAGTTATATCCCAAGTTTAACATTAAACCAATCATAACTTCCTATCACTCTTGTAGATGCGCCTACTACAAAAAATTGACATTAAGAAAAAGCGTTAATCTCGGCTTTCAATCCATTATTCCTTCCAACAAATTAGCAAATTTTATAGGCTATTTTTTGCTATATTTTGCTCAATTTGATGCTAAATGATGGCACTGTTTTGGCACAATTCTTGAATTTTAGAAAATTTTCTCACTTTAGTCAGATTCCTTAATTTTTAATTTATTCTCACTTTAGTGAGATGACTTTAAATTTCGGTGTCACGAGTGACGTTTAACCAAATTTCATGAAACCCAATGGATTATTCTTAAACAAAAAATTTGATACAAATCTAGTTGCAATTTGGATGGTATTTGTAAAAGAGCTTATGTGTTCTAATTCAGTTACAGGAGTATATGCCGTCAGTCCCGTTTTGTTTCAAGCATTGGTTCAGTTGAATTTAGTGACTTATGTGTATATTTAAGAAGAAGTGATGATAGGCAAGCTCACATTAAATAACATTGACTAAGAACAGTGTTTTTTAAGGATCAACAGCGGAAAGGGCGGTAAAGACCGGATCGTGCCAATGGGGCGGTTTGCCAGTAGGTATCTGGAAAATTATGTCAAATTCATACGGCCTGAGCTGCTCAATGATGAAAAAGTGCCGTATGTTTTCGTGTCGAAAAGAAGGCGGCGGATCGGTTTTTCCACGCTTAAATGCATGGTCTACAAATACGCCGACCTGGTAGGACTCAAGAAACAGGTCTATCCGCACCTGTTCCGGCACACCTGTGGCACTCATCTTATCCAGAATCGGGCGAATATCCGCTGTGTTCAAGAAATATTAGGCCACAAATCGCTCGATACCATCCAACAATATATCCAGCTCAGCATCACGGACCTAAAAGCTATCCATCGGGAATGCCATCCGAGGTAAAAAGTCTCGACGAGATAGTAGCCTCCTAACAATATTTATGGGGTGATGCAAAAAAAATTTGGAATTTTGATTGACTTTCAAAGAATTACGCTGTACGCTTATGAGGATGGGAGCCCTTGGAAACAAAATTAAACAAAAACGGCGTGAGCTAAAATTAAGTCTTTTCAAGGTCTGCGAAAAGGTAATTAACGAAGAAACCAAGAAGCCAATTTCAGTTTCTTACCTAAACGACATTGAGCAAGGATATCGTCTTAAGCCTGCTGGTTCAATCGTGGTTCAGATTGCTGATGCTCTTGGGCTCAACAGAGATGAACTTTTAGGGTTAGCAGATAAGGCTGATCCAGAACTTGAGAAAGGCTTAAAAAATCCGAAACTGGCAGAGCTGTTTAGAATGATCAAAGATGATCCTGAAAAAATAAAAAAGCTCCTCGATGAGGATAAAAAATGAAAATAATTGATTCAAAAAGAGGCCCTTACAAGAAAGAACTTCAGTTTTATTATGGAGAGATTGATGAAATAATGCAAGAGCATTATCTCAAGTTCAAAAAGGACGACGTGGATAGGAATAAGCCAGCCATAGACATGGATAGGTTTTTTAATAATTATTTGTTGGATATGAATATTGAATTTGATCCACAAAAAAAAGACATTGGTCCTGATGTGTTAGGGAAGACTACATTTTATCCCGATGGGTTGGAGTTAATTCAAATAAGCAATCTTATCGACAAGGATCAAAATCTTGGTCGATACAACTTTACGCTGGCGCATGAAATTTTTCACGCACTACATCATCGTCCCTTATTTGGAAAAGGAGATTACTCCGAAATTAAGTGCCTTAATAGAGATATCTTTCCAGCGGAGGGAAGAAAATATAATTTGCCGTTACATGAAATGCAAGCGAACAGCGGAGCGGCGGCATTACTAATGCCCAAAGATATTTTTATTCAGTGCTACAATAATGAACGAAATGCCTATGGTATACGTTCAAATCACGAGTTGCTAGAAAATCAGGATAGATTTAAGGCTGTCGTGGGTTATTTATCTAAGACATTTAATGCATCAAAGCATGCTGTTAGAATTAGATTGAGTCATTTAAAGATGCTTCAAGATGAGACAGGACATAGTGTTGAATCTGTTGAAGAAATATTGAGAGGAATGGGGGTGAGGTAGATATTTTTTTATATAAAAAATACGCTGTAAGCGGAAGAGAATAGCCAGATTAACGAAAGGAAATTCAAATGGCAAAAGGTAAAGTTAACAAGGTTTTGGATGGAGATACCGTCCAAATTCAGGGAGGAAAAGTCATTCGATTAGCGAATGTGTGGGCGCCTGAAATCGGAAAAAAAGGAGCCGCAAAAGCTAAAAATGACTTGTCGAACTTGGTTATGGGAAAGATGATTTCCTACAATACGGTGGCAAAATCATATGGACGTGATGTTGCCCAAGTAAAGGTGGCTGGTAAATCAGTCAACCAAGTCATGAGAAACAAAGGGAATAGGAAAAAAAAGTAAATAAGCATATAACACTAAGGAGTAGTCAAGATGACACGATACTATGTCAATAAAAATGCTCAATCCAATGGCGATCATGAAGTGCATAGGCCTGGTTGTTCCTTTATGCCGGATGCAGAAAATAGGATATACTTAGGCTATTTCTCAAGCTGTCACGGTGCGGTGAGAGAAGCCAAGAAACACTATCCGCAGTCAAACGGCTGTTACTTCTGCTCTAATGAATGCCATACCAGCTAGCTTGATTCTATAGAACGCGAAATGAATGTGAGCCCTTCGATGTGTTTACATGGGAGGGCTCATAAGGTTATTTTTAAGTATATTCATACATTTGTAATTACAATCTAAACTCTTAAAGTTATAATAATTACAACACGTCGAAAATTTAATTCCAAGTAATTTAACGCTTGCATATAATGAATAAAAAATTATTTTTTCTAGAATTTACAATAAAGACGCTTAAGTGGATTTTTCAGGTTTTTTTAAATAATATTCCACTTATGTTGTTAATTTTCTTAATAATTTTCTGTATATCGTTTTCTGAAGGTGATGAAGATATAAAGTTTATTTTCAGTTGTCTTGGGTTTTCGTTTATTCTTTGTGGATTGACTTTTCAAAAAGCCAGTATTTCAGAGGGTAAAGCTAGTAAGATTTATAAACATATTGGTGTCCTGTTTTTTCACTCGACATTAATGTTTATTTTTGCTTTGGTAAGTCATTTCAGCGCAGATATTGTAACTGAAGTATTGAAGGAAAAAACACATTCTTCGGAATTTTATGCGTTGTTAATCTTACGAAAAATACTTACTATTTCTTTTGTTTCTACGCTGATTTTTGGATTATTGGAAGCGGGATGGGCTTTACACAATATAAATGGAATGTTGTTTAAGGAGTTGTTCTCAGATGATGCTGGTATTGAAGATCAGTGGAAGTTAAAAATTTAGGTTTTTGGTATCTAATGATAGTTAGTATAAGTCTTACGGTTCTGTAATACGTTGATATATTATAAATTAGAATATTTTTTATATTCACGCCTTGTAAATGTATAGGTAAAGTGGTACACTTATTATGAGATTTGATGAAGATAAACATATTGCATACGATGGAAAAAAATTCCGCGTAGAATGGTATGTGGATGAAAAGGGTAATGCTCCGGCTCTGGAATATGCGGAAAATATGCCAGAGAAATATATCGGTAAACTTATGCAGTTATTGGAAGTTATGGGGGATATTGGGCAAATACGCAATAAAACCAAATATAGAAACGAAGGTGACAAAATATATGCTTTTAAACCACAACCCCATAGATTCCTCAATTTCTTTGCAAAAGGAAAAAGGATAATCATCACAAATGCATTTTATAAAAAGCAGGATAAAATACCTAAGGAAGAGAAGAAACGAGCTATTGAAGCAATGGAAGAATATTTAGAAAGTGTGAAAGCAGGTAAATACTATGAAAAAAGTAGCAGTTAGTAAAAAAAGAGCAAAACGTACTTCTGGTACAGTTAAATTAAGTTCTGTTGCAGGTAGCGGAAGTGTATCAGCTAGAAAAGTTCGTGTTGGGGGTGCTGTAAAAGTAGCAGGCAAGTCTTATTCTGGTGTAAAAGGAAAAGCATCCAAAGCACCTAAGAAATCCAGTACTTTTGATAAATGGATGAAGAGCCGAAATATCAAAGAAGCTTATGAAGATGAATTTCAAGAATTTGTTTTATCTGAGTTGATCAGAGCTTTAATGGAAGATGATGGCGAGTCTGTAAGAGGTTTAGCCAAAAAAGTAGGTTTATCCCCAACGGTTATTCAAGATATTCGATCTGGTAAGCAAAAAGATATGAAAATAACGAACTTTATAAGTATTATTAATGCATGCGGATTTAAAATGATGTTAATTAAAGGAAAAAAGAGCATGCAACTTGATGATTGTTTGTCATTGCAAAAGTCTTGATCAATTGAGAAAGTCCACCAAAAAATTGTTTAAACTAATAGGAAAAGAATCTTAAAATAATTATGGCAAATTGGTTTAACATTAATGTCTTTGGTTATGGTAAGTGGCCCAAGGAAGAAAAGCGTATCACGATAGATGGTAAATGTTTTACACTATGTCCACTTACCAAAGAAAAACAGGCTTCAATGCATATTGATTTAGAGGCAGAACGTATTTCTTTAGATGATTCTGCAACCTTAATGAATAAGTTCTTGAGTCATTTAAGTTGGTTTTCTCACCAACCTTATTGGCTTGGTGATGGTTTTTCTGGAGGCGTTCAAAAGAATTCTAACTTTAAACGAGAGCAAAGAATGTTATTTGAAGGAATGATTGTTGAATTTCCCGATGAATTTGAGCTTCATCACAATATACTTCATCTTCAGGCATTAGCGTTTTATCGAGACGGGCAAATTTCTAAACTTTATTCTCCAGCCAATGCTTGTTTGGCGTTTTACAAGATACTTGAAATAGAGAAAAAGAATAATGGGCTGCCTAGTCTAACCAGATGGATAGATGAACAAATGCCAGAGATTAAAAAGCTAAATAATCATCTAGTCCAAGAGTTAGAAAATTCTGCATGTAATAAAAATATGAATATATCAGAGTATTTATTTAAAGAGGTTCGATGCGGAGCCGCACATTATATCACTGATTCGGAAATAAACTTAGATGATATGTCTGCAAGAAATATATTTCGATACGCAACGCAACCTCTTGAAATCTTAGCCGATTATTACATTAGAAAAGAGCTTGGCATATCAGATCATATATTTTCTGTTTCGCCATGCTAATTCTTTATGTGCATATACCAAGAAAATATAAAAATATTATCAAAGAAGAAAGTAGTCCAAAAAGAAGGTTTTATGAATTTAGAAAAGACGTTATCAGCCCTTGAAAAGCTTGTAAGGAATTTATGACTAATCAAGAAGCCATAGAAATTCTGGAAATCTTCAATGAGAATGCCGATAAATTAAAAAATTCTCGATTTGTCAAATGGATTGAAAGTAATGCGCTTAAGGTTCATATGCCCGTTAATCCTGAGATAGTGAAAAGTAACTCTTTTCCTGACGATGAAGAAATAGACGCCTTTGTTCTTACCTTTAGAAAGTTTATTCAAAACAACGATAATTCGATCCGTAATATTAGTAAAATATACAACGAGTTTCCATTATCTCAAGGTTTAAAAGATGTTTTTGATCGTTCTCGAAGTAATCTTAATGGTTATCTTGATTCATCATGTAGGGCTAAGGTGGTAGGTGAAAAAGATTTAGAAAATATGACTTCTCGTGAATTAATGGATATTTATATCTATGGATTTCTTTCTCATAATGATCCACAAAAGTATAAGAAGTATATATTAATCGAAAAGGATGAATTGTTTAAAGATTTCCTGTGGTTGGAATTTAATGTTATATTGCATGCGGTATTTAGAGCTATTTATTATTTTATGCATTGTAATAAACGAGCAATTAGGGAACTTCAGCAGTTAAATATTGTTTCACAGAACTAAGATATTCAATTTTTGTTATTTCAGAATTAGATTAAAGGGTCGAATTTACTCGTCGATAAAATAACGCTTATAAGGCGAATTTTTCAATGAATTCGTTGATGGTCACGAAGTAATAGAAGAGTACGACAGCAGCAATGTTTTTCAAGCAGACTATGTAATGGGATGGGGTATCGATGAAGTGACCGGCCCGCACTAGTTGTACCAGTTTAAGTGAGAGAATGAAGATTGATTTTCAATCTATCTTGGTTTAAATGCTTCTGGTGCCGGCAGTCTTTAACCCAATGAACCATGCGGTCGGATGGTATTATATTCCCGCGGCCAGCGTTTGAACAGCACTTATACTTCCTGCAAGGTATCAAAGATTTTCCGGTTGAGTAACTCATTCCTGAGCCGACCATTGAACGATTCAATCTAACCGTTTTCCCAGGGGCTGTCAGGTTCAACATACAACGTGTCAACTTCAAAGCTCCGTGACCACCAACGAATCCTTTGCGCGATAAATTCCGGGCCGTTATCTGAACGAATATACTGCGGCGTTCTTTTTTCAATAAACAGCCTGGATAATACTTCAGTCACATTCACCGAATTGAATTTTCGATCCAATTCAATCGCCAGACACTCGCGAGTGTATTCATCCATCACGGTCAACATGTGGATTTTACATCCGTTGCTCGTACGATCATGGACAAAGTCATAACTCCAGACATGATTCCGACGTTCAGGGCGCAATCGTACACACGACCCATCATTTAACCACAGCCGTTTTCGCTTGGATTGTTTCTGCGGAACTTGTAGTCCTTCCCGTCGCCACAACCGTTTAACACGACCTTTACTTAACGGCTCATTACGCCATTGTCTTCTAATTCACACTTACCATTCTTGTCACTGCGGCTATAAAAATATTTTTAATATAGTCATCAATAGGGACTTTTTTGTTTACGAGATTGACGATCTCAGAATAAGTTTTTTTATTTAGGGGATTCGGATAAAGCATAGAGCAAGGATTCGCAAAGTTTTAGAGTAGCAGACCATGGAAGGTTGTATTTACATAGTTAATAATATATTCCAGAGTATATGAAAATCATGCATACTAAATTACATCTTGTAATGTATTTGTAATTATTGAATGTCACAAGTCCCCGCCGGGCAATGGTCTAGGAGAACGGATGTTCTCCCCGTGCCCAAGACCACTCACACTCTACCAACTTGCGTTGTCCGATTGCGAGTGGTCTTGGCCACTTAGCCCACTACCCGGCGGGGACTTGTTTTTGAGTGTTGCTTTATGTATTTGAGGATGGTTGGAGTGTTTTTATCGTGAGATTTTGTGGGTCTAGAAGTATAATATTAGATGCTGAATGAGCAATTTAGGTGATTGTGATATATGTTCATAAAAGAACCCCAGTACGATACATGGCTTAGCGTTACGGGATATAACGGTTTTGGTCATAGCGATTTTCTTTGCAGAGACGAACGAGTGTCTGAGTTTCTAGAGCTATTACCGACAAGTATGCGGTTGGCATTTCCTGTTAGTATTGTTGGTAAAAAAGATAAGGGATTTTATAGTGATGACGATTTTATTCCGGAAGGTGCCCCTTATCGTGAGGATCGTGGTGGGGTGGCTATAATCTTTAGAGGTCCATATACCTTATCACCTTTGTATGTCCCAAAAGCATTTTTTGCTGGTCGTCACTACCATTTGTTTAGGTTAGTATTCAATACGGCTTATAATCCTTACCGGGTATTCTCCTTGAAAACCCCGTATCGCGTTATTATCAGACGTGATAAATATCATAGGCCAGAATTGACCTTTGTATCCAAAGGAGTTTTGCGAAAGATACTCAAGCTTTATCCGGAGTTTAAATGGAAGTTCTAGCATCTGGTACCAGGTAGAGGTGTTCTATCTGGGCTTTACTTGAGCTTAGACAAAATTGCTGCGTAGGTTAAAGTATCTTTTTTAGCCCACTGTATTATTGATCCCACCATCTCAATATGTGCCTAAACCCTGGTTGCGTATTCGGTCTTTTTTTAAGGATATTAAATTTATTTCTATGGCTATTATACTTGCTATTAATATTTTTATTTCTATCAATTAACGGAAGACTTACCGGCGCTTCTGCTTTCGTCTAAAGGACGGGGCTTATGCTCTGATTCTTTGGACGAGCTGGGGTGTTGGGGTGTTTTCGCCTTTCTTAAACCCACCTTTTTGCTTCAATAATTTATCCAACCTGCCATATGAATTTTTGCACTATCAAATAATTTTTTTAACTTTTTTATAGGGCTGCCTTAAAAAACTGAAAAAAATTCTTTGACAGTACCGTGGGTGTGGGGCTGGGGGATGCCTCATCCCCATACCCACTCAAAAATTATACGGCCTTCTTAAAGATAAATTAATAAATCAAAAAGGAGGCTTTAAATGTCAAAAACACCCCAACACCCCTGCTTATCAGAATCAAATCAACGCCCTATCCGTCAAAACTACAGCAAAACCGCCGGTAAGTCTTCTGACCAGTCTCTTAAGGATTTTGATGAGAAGTTTGCTTCAGACAGTACTCATCATTCATGTGCTTTAACATCTGATGGCTGTATGTCTCGTCACTATATCCCACGTAAGAAGCAATATCTTTCCAGATCTGAAAGTCGTGCTCGTGATTTTGCCGGATTCAACAGAGTGGAGTTTGAAGATCAGCAGTTAATCGGTATGGTTGCTGAACTTCAGTCTAAAGGTTACGCGTTACGATCTGATGAGTCACTACAAGAGTATGTGATCCGTCACCGGGACGAGTTGAGCCTTGACGCTCAGGAACGGTTAGAAAGGAGCCAGCGATGAACGTTAAGTATCCTGTAAATAAGAAGGTTGCATCGGCATCCAGCGTGGCCCAAGTGCTGCGTGAAGTCCTCAAGGCCGAAGATTCACTGGATCAGGATAAAGAGCATTTCTGGGCGATCGGCTTGAACGCGCAGAATTGCATCAAGTATATCGACCTGGTTCATTTAGGCGCATTGAACTGCTGTCCGTGTGCTCCTATGGAAGTATTCCGGCGGGCGTGTATTGCGGGAGTGGCTTCCATCATTGTGGCGCATAATCATCCATCCCAATATTGCCAACCGTCCCGGGAAGATCATGTCGTAACCAAACGATTAAAAGAGGCCGGCAAGATTCTGGGCATTAAACTTCTGGATCATATCATCGTTGGGAGCACGTCCTACTACAGCTTCAATGATGACGGCGCACTCATATAAACAACAACTCAAACGAAAGGAATCCATTATGAAAACACAAACAACAATCCAAGTAACCACAAAACGAATCCATAAGATTAACAATTCCGGAGCGCTCAAAGCCTATGCGGATATCACGCTCAACGATATTCTCATGGTTAAGGGAGTACGGATAGTCGAAGGGCGAAACGGGCTTTTTATGTCCATGCCTCAGAACAAAGGCAAAGATGAGCGCTGGTTCGATATAGTCAGTGCCGTCACACCCGAAGCACGTGAAGCCATGCAGGCACAGGTGCTTGAGGCCTACAGCAAGGCGTAAACATCATGGGCGGTTGGCGGGTTATCCGTTAACCGCCCTTAACTTTAATAATACACAAGAAAGGATGGGGCGATGCCGACATTATCAAAATACGAACTTCAACAATTCAGCGGGACCGAACATTATTACCGTCATTGGTTGGGGATCCATTTTACCGATGGGGTGAAGTATATGGCTGAACGGGCCGGAGCATATTGGCTGATAGATGCCATAGGCAGTTATCGAAGAAAGGAGGCGTTTCAGATATGGGAGCTGAAGGTAGATGCGGGTAAGAGGGCGGTTTTGACGATGGTTGAGGATTCCGATGAGCCGGTACTGGTTCGCCAGGAGATACCTTTTACCGATTTTCCAATGCAGAGCATCAAGTTGTATCTGATTGACGGCATTTTACTGTTGCCAAGTGAATATTAACATGAACTAGGGGGGGGCGAGTTTTGTCCTCTCTGCCTATTGAAAGGAGCAAAATTATGACAATCAAAACAAACGATATTGAAATCAAATACAATCCCAGAACGACCTTCGAAGGCATCGATGAATTGGCCCGAAGTATCCGGGAATTGGGCATTTTACAGCCTTTAGCGGTCAGCCGTGGGTCAAACGGTAAATATGTCCTTTTGGACGGTCAGAGACGCCTTCTGGCGTGTAAAAAGCTCGGTTTAGCCGAGGTTCCGGTCATTGAACGGGACTTGAATGAGAGTCAGCAGAAAGAGGTGCCGATTGCGACGGATTTCTTCAAAGATAAGCTCAAGATATCGGAGAAGATCATTGGGGTGGCGAATCTGATTAATAAGGAGCAGAAGGTCACCGATAAGGTGCTGGCCAAACGTTACGGGTGGTCTGTGGCGGAGGTTAGACGGTTGTTGAAGTTGGCAATACTTCATCCTAAAGTTTTGAATATGCTGGACAATGAGGGGCTTAAAGTTGCGCAGGCTCTGGAGCTGACCCGTGTTAAACGCGAGGACATGCAAATCAAACTTGCTGATGCAATGAGTCAACGGAAATGGTACGGGCTATTGGATGCCTTAGAGGATGTGGCGTTTGAGTTACCGTTTGATGATGTGTTTAATTATGAGGAAGCCAAGAAAGATAAGAAGATTGGAATAGCTATAAAGGATGAAGATGGTAATGAGCATGTGTTTACATATGACGAGGGTTATTACAAGGAGAAGCGTGAGGCGTATGACGGGCGGATGAAATCGGCTTATCATCAGCAGGAAATGCGCGTTCAGTCCAAAGAGAAAAAGGTTGATCCGAAAACGCCGGAAGCTAAGGAACAACGGAAAAAAGAACGGCAGAAAGCGCAAGATGCGTTTGCGTTGAAGTTGGGGGCGTTTCGGGACGGAACATTGAAATTCTTATCCAATCAGCCGACGGGAGAGGATGTTAGTGGGTTATTGGAGAAGTTTATACGGGGTGTGTCGATGGATAATTGCAAGCTGATTTTAAAGGCCTTTGAGGTACCGTTCAAGGCTTCTGAAATGCAAAGTGCGGATTACAAAGAGGCGGTTGTTCAGCTATTCAGTCAGCATGTGAAGACTGAATTGCAACTTATTAAACTGATTCAGTATGTGGATTTATTGAGCAATACTTATAAGACCACGATGTTTGAGTTTGATGGGTTGAAGAAAATGATTGTCCAGCTGAATAAGTAGTGTTGCTTTGTTGGGGGATAGGCGGGTGTGCCGAGGTTTGGCGCATCCGTCTTTTTTTGTGTTCGGGACGGGTTCGGTTAAACCGTTGGCTCGAGCGAGAAGCATATTCGATTCTGTTTTTATTCATTATGTCATACGTTCAACAATGTCGCTCATTAAATGGCTAGTTGTCGCTCGTTAGTTGACTCGCATGAAACCATAGGAAATAAAAAAAGAATCGAAAGGAGCCAATTATGACTATTCAATTTCCAGTTAATGAACGATTAAAGTCGTCAGCAAATGTCTACAAAATTCTCAAAGAGGTATTGGGCGCAGAAGATGAGCTGGATCGGGACAAGTAGCATTTTTGGGCGTTGGGATTAAACGCTCAGAATCAGATTAAGTATTTGGACTTGATTCATCTAGGGGCGATTACGCATTGTCCGTGTCAGCCGATGGAAGTATTCCGTCGGGCATGTATAAGCGGGGTTGTCTCGATTGTGGTTGCGCATAACCATCCTAGCGGGTCAACATTACCATCTAATGAAGACATTAAAGCCACCAAATGGCTCAAAGATGCCGCTCAGATATTGGGAATCAAATTATTAGATCATATCATCGTGGCAGAGGGCGGTTATTACAGTTTTGCCGATGAAGGGCCTTTGCGATAAATTTACTAACCAACTAAAAAGGAGAAGTGAGATGAAAAAACAAACATTAAACATTCAAGTTAAACGAATTCACCGATTCAACAACGATAAGCCACTTAAAGGATATGCGGATATTGTTGTCAATGATGTACTGATGATTAAAGGTGTCCGGATCATTGAGGGGCGAGAAGGGGTATTTGTTGCGATGCCTCAATCTCAGGCTAAAGACCAAAAATGGTACGACACGGTTTATCCTGTGACTAAAGAGGCGAGATTCAGCCTGCAGGATCAAGTGATTGAAGAGTTCAATCGGAGTTAATCAAACAGGACGGTCTGTTCCAACGAGAACGGATCGCCCTGTTTTCTTGAGTCTGGCTGTTTAGAATATCTTTCAGTAACTTTCAGATTCATAGACTAACTTTTATATTCTACGAAAAGAGAAAAGAGGGGTTGTATTTCTTGTCGGGGTTGATGAGGGTGCGGGCTCATTTGTGGATGCCGAAGTGGGTTCTAGAAAAGGCAGACAATATATTATGTCGTTTACGGAACGACAAAACTAATTGTATTTTTATGTTGATTAAATGTTTAATTATGGATAAAATGTTCCATAAATATCTGTGAGGAGAATGCTGTGTTTAAAATTTATTCAAAAGGATGTGAATATGCTTTAAGGGCTTTGACACAAATACCTTCGGATAATATCGATAGTCCATTTATAGCAAAGGAATTGTGTAAGAAAGCGAAGGTCCCTGAAGCATCGACGAGAAAAGTGTTCCAGAAGCTTGCAAGAGAAGGGTTTCTTTCGGCTGTTCCCGGGCCTGGCGGAGGGTATAAATTAGTCAAAAGCCCGGATAAAATTTCGTTACTTGGAATTGTAGTCGCTGTCGATGGGCAGGACGTATTTGATAAATGTATTATGGGTCTACCTAATTGTAGCAACAAAAAGCCCTGTCCTGTTCATAATACCTGGCAGAAACTTAAGAAAGTTATGATGAAAGAAATGGAAGAGAAAACATTGTTAAAGCTTATGAAAGCAGTTAAAGGCTAAGCCAAATTTTATGCGGACTGATAGTACAAATTATATGTGGTGGATGTCAGGTGTTTTTGTTGTATTGACCTTAAGTTTTATGTTCAATGTTTGGGGAGATAAGAGAGATATAATACAGCATCCTTTAACAGAAGAAAAACATTTTACTAAGCAGCCTGTCCGAGAGGTTAAATTGGAGCCAACCCTTTACCAGGATGGATATATGTATCGTTGTAATGATTGTCACAAGAATATCGAACCCTCAACTGTACAAAAATCTTTTTTCTCGGCACATCCTGATATTGTCTTGGAGCATGGTGCTAACAATTATTGTTTGACCTGCCACAATGTAACCAATAGAGAAACATTTACTGATCTTAATCATAATGAGATCCCTTTTACGAAAAGTCATCAAACGTGTCTTCAGTGTCATGGTCCCATTTATAGAGATTGGGAAAAAGGTGTACACGGTCGCATGAATGATTTTTGGGACTCCAGTAAAGGAGAAATCAGAAAGCTAAGTTGTGTTGCTTGTCATGACCCGCATCAACCCAAATTTAAACCAATGAAGCCAGCGCCGGGGCCGAATATTCAGAACCTTCGCAAATATTTACAAGATTTAACTACGGAGGAGCATTCTCATGAGTGAAGATAATAGAAAGAAGTGTGGATGTGGGGCTGGTTCTGATGAAGGGTGTAAATCTAACCAAGACGGATTTTTTAATGCCCCGATTAGCCGACGAGATTTTCTAAAGCGGTCAGCCGTAATCGGATCAGGTGCGGCTGCGCTTATTGCTGCGATGTCTCCATTAAGGCTTTTAAAAGAGTCCATTACTGCAGAGGAGTTTGTGCAGAAGCATTATAAGGAGATGACCAAAGAGGAGATGGATCGGGTTATTGAGCGTATCTCAAACAAAGTTAAAGATAAATATGGTGTGAATCCGAATTTACGTGATGTCAAACCAATGGATGGGGTTGAGTATGTTTATGCGCTTAATCTTTCACGTTGCAATGGATCACGACGATGTGTTCATGCCTGTGTCAATGAGAATAATCAATCCCGCAGCCCTGAAATCCAATATATCAGCGTTTTTAAAATGCCTAAAGGGACAATGGATATGGAACAGGGAACAAGACATTATGACCCCAAAGAAGTTCCTGAAGATGATTCTTATTATTTGCCTGTCCAGTGTTTACAGTGTGAGAATCCGCCATGTGTGAAAGCTTGCCCTGTGGAAGCGACCTGGCAGGAAAAAGATGGTATTACGGTTATTGATTATAATTGGTGTATCGGGTGTCGCTATTGCGAGGCTGCATGTCCCTATTGGGCCAGAAGATTTAATTTTGCCGAACCAGATATACCTAAAGATAGAATAAATCCGGATATGGGGTATCTTTCAAATCGACCCAGGCAGAAAGGTGTTGTCGAGAAATGTCACTTTTGTCTTCATAGGACCCGTGAAGGAAAGCTCCCAGCGTGTCTTGAGGCTTGTCCAACAGGAGCGAGAATTTTCGGAAATATATTGGACCCGAAGAGTGAAGTGTCGTATGTATTGAAGAATAAACGTGTGTTTGTACTAAAAGAAGAAGCAGGTACATTGCCTCGCTTCTTTTATTTTTTTGATAAGTAGAGGAGTTGTAAAGACGGTGAAAATACCTTACTTAGTGCTTTATATTTTAATTATTAGCGCATGTGTTGTCCAGGCAGATGCTTCGCTTAAACAAGCCGTTAGGAGTAGTAAATTATATGCTGATATTCGCCTCCGTTATGAATTTGTTGATCAAGATGGTTCCTCACCTGCTGCTGAAAATGCACATTCGAGAACCGCACGGACAAGGTTGGGGATTAAGACAGGAGAGTTTATTGGCTTATCTGCTGTTGTTGAAGGAGAGTATGTTGTTTATGTTGGACATGATAATTACAACGACACTGTTAATGGGCGAACTAATCATCCTGTTGTTGCGGATCCGGAGAATTTTCAAGTGAATCAGGCGTATGGACAATATGCGGGAGTTCCAGACACAACGATTCGCGGCGGTCGGCAGGTGATAGCTTTAGATAATCAACGATTTATTGGGCATGTGGGCTGGAGACAAAAAAACCAAGTGTTTGATGCCGCCACAATTCTTAACAATTCATTTGAAAATATAAACATGCAATATGGATATATTTATAATGTTAACCGCATTTTTGGAGAACAATCCGTGGCTGGTGATTGGGGCTCTAAAAGCCACTTTTATCATATCACCCATTCCAACTTGCCTATTGGGAAAATTACCACTTATGGATATTTATTAGACTTTTGCAGTGATTCAGCAGCAAATTCTAGTCAAACATTTGGTGGCTATATTTCCGGGAATAAAGAATTAAGTGATGATTTGAAGCTAGTATACTACGGCGAATATGCTTATCAGTCGGATTTAGGGAACAATGCTATAAAATATGATGCCAGTTATTTTCATATTGCACCGGCTATTCTTTGGAAAGGTTTAACGGCAACCGTCGCATATGAGGTTTTAGGTAGCGACAATGGTACTTTTGCTTTTAGGACACCCTTGGCAACAGGACATAAATTTAATGGTTGGGCGGATAAGTTTTTATCGACGCCGGCTGATGGCCTTGAAGATTTCTACATTGATCTAACCTATAAAGTTAAGAATTTAGAAGGAAACTGGGATGTTTTAAACGGATTGTCGGCTAAAATTCAATATCATAATTTTTCGGCGGAAGATGGTGGAATGGACTATGGTGATGAGTGGGGTATTTTCCTTAAGAAGCCAATTAATAACTATGTGACAACATCTATCAAGTATGCACATTACATAGCAGACGAGTTCGCAACCGATACTCAGAAGGTAACAATAGACATTGGGATTAAGTTTTAAAGGGATGCTGAATGTTTAAATGGCTTAGAGATTATTTATATTTCTTATGGCGTTGTTTTATCATCAGTTTTGATGGAAGGCGAGGTTTTTACATTTGGATGACTTTTTTGACTTGCCTGGCATTGATTGGATTGAATGCTTATTGTAAGCAGTTGGTATATGGATTAATTACGACTGGAATGACTGATCACGTATCTTGGGGGCTATATATTGCGAATTTTACCTATTTGGTGGGTATGGCTGCCGCCGCTGTTATGTTGGTTATACCTGCTTACGTATACAAGAAGAAAGAAATACATGAAATTGTTATTTTTGGAGAGCTTTTTGCTGTCGCGTCAATAGTGATGTGCCTTTTGTTTGTAACGGTTGACTTGGGGCGACCTGATCGGTTCTGGCATTTAATTCCCGGGATAGGCAGGTTTAATTTTCCAATCTCAATGTTAAGTTGGGATGTTGTTGTGCTGAATGTTTATTTATTGATAAATCTTCATGTCACCGGTTATCTTCTTTATATGAAGTATCTCGGTCGTAAACCGAATAAATGGCTCTATCTGCCTTTTGTTTTTCTTTCTATAGTTTGGGCGATCAGTATTCATACTGTTACCGCTTTTCTTTTGTCGGGCTTTGCGGCGAGGCCATTTTGGAATACAGCTGTTATGGGACCACGTTTTATTGCTTCGGCGTTTGCCGCCGGGCCCGCCGTTATTATTATCACACTTCAGTTAATAAGAAAAGTCTTCAACTATCGTACTTCACAGGAGGCTATATTTTTATTGCGAAAAATTATCCAGGTTTCTATGAGTGTGAATATGTTTTTGCTGATCAATGAATTGTTTAAAGAATTTTATACGGATACTTTGCATAATGCTTCGGCAAAGTATTTGTTTTTTGGCCTTCATGGTCACGATGCTCTGGTTCCTTGGATATGGACGGCACTTACTATGAACGCGATAGCTTTGGTTTTATTAATGTCGCCTATCACACGACGTGTCGTACCGCTTAATTTTGCGTGTGTTTTATTGATTATAGGAATTTGGATTGAAAAGGGTATGGGTTTGATCATCCCAGGATTTATTCCAAATCCTCTTGGCGAGATTGTTGAATATTCTCCGACATGGAATGAAATATTAGTTTGTGTTGGCGTTTGGGCGACAGGCGGCATTATCTATACAGTTTTGTTACGATGCGCGACACCTATTTTAAAAGGTAAATTAAATATCAACTTAAAGTATACACAAAGAAGGATTTAAAATAAGGACTACGCAATGCCTATTTCAAGCCTAATTATTCGTACTCAAGAAGAAAAAACCAGTGAAGTAGCCGATAAGTTAAAAGATTTTAAAGCTGTGAACGTAGAAAATATTGAAGGATCTAATATTGTCATTATTACAGATACTATAGAACAAAAAAATGACAAAGAACTGTGGAGCAATATCGAAAATATTTCAGGCGTGCTTCAGTGTGATCTGATTTATCACAATTTTGAAGACGAGGAAGGATTATAAAATGTTAGAAAAGAATATGGATAGAAGGGAGTTTTTGAAGTTATCCGCCAAAATGGCTGCGTTAGGCGCGCTAACCTTAAGCGGAGGAATATCGACATTGGCTTACGCCTTTGATGATGAATCGGTTGGATTGAAGTGGCACAAGGCACCATGCCGTTTTTGCGGAACGGGTTGTGGTGTTTTGGTTGGAGTACGTGATGGCAGGGTGGTGGCTGTGCAAGGTGACCGCCATGCTCCGGTCAACAAAGGATTACTATGCGCCAAAGGATATCATGCTGGTGCGGCACTATACGGGAAGGATCGACTAAGGCATCCAATGATCCGCCGCAACGGGAAGTTGCAACAAGCTTCTTGGGATGAGGCCATTGATTTGATTTCCGACAAAATTATTGCGGATTCAAAGAACTTTGCCATCTATGGTTCGGGACAGTGGACAATCCCTGAGGGTTACACGGCAATGAAATTTCTTAAAGGTGGATTAGGAAGCAATGAAATTGATCCAAACGCTCGATTATGTATGGCGAGTGCTGTTGTCGGTTTTGTAACGACATTTGGTGTTGATGAACCTTCTGGTTGCTATGACGATCTAGACGAGTGTGATACGGTAATTTGTTGGGGAAACAATTGGGCGGAAATGCACCCGATACTTTTTTCAAGATTTATTGACCGTAAACAGTTTGGCCATAAAGTTAAAATGATTGATATTGCGACACGACGAACACGGACGACTGAAGCGGCAGATTATTATTTAGAGTTTCAGCCGCAAACCGATATGGCGATTATCAATGGAATTTGTTACTTGCTTCTAAAGCGCGGAACGTATGACAAGGATTTTGTGAAGCATAAAGTTCGTTTTAAATCCAATGACAATGCGACTATCACAATGGAAGAATACCAATCATTTCTGAATGACTATACACCTGAGAAAGTTTCTAAACTATCAGGTGTATCTATCGAGCATCTTAATTTGTTGGCCAATTTGTTTTCTGATCCCAAAGAGAAAATCGTTTCCTTATGGTGCATGGGATTCAACCAGCATACAAGAGGAACAGCCGTAAATAACCTTATCTATAACCTACATCTTTTGTCAGGTAAAATCGGTAAGCCCGGCAGCACGGCTTTTTCATTGACTGGCCAACCCGCTGCTTGCGGAACATGCCGTGAGGTTGGAACATTGGCGCACGCCTTACCTGGAGGACGTGTTGTTAAAGATGAAGAGCACCGTAAAGACACAGAGAAAATTTGGAACCTTAAGCCCGGTACAATCAATCCTAAACCAGGTCATCATACCGTAGCGATGTTTAAGGCCTTGATGAGTGGTAAGTTGACCGGTATGTGGGTGCAGGTCACAAACCCTGGCCAAACGATGCCGAATTTGCATGACAACTTCAGGAATAACAAACAGTTTCTTGTTGTTTCAGACGTTTATCCAACGAAAACAACAGAACTGGCAGATGTAATTTTACCTTCCGCCATGTGGGTAGAGAAAGATGGTCTTTATGGGAACTCTGAACGTAGAACGCATCAGTGGTTTAAGATGATCAACCCACCAGGTGAAGCGAGGGATGATAAATGGCAGATTATTGCTGTTGCCCGTCGGATGTATGAGAAAGGTTTTGAGGGTATGAAAGATAAGGATGGTAAGTTTTTGTTAGCAATAAAGGACGAAAAGGGCAATGAAATTGAGGCTTGGAAATGGGAAGTTTATAGATCCAAAAATATAGACAAGCCATTATTTGAAGATTATAGGAAGTTCACCACGAAGAAACATAAGGATTTGGCTCCTTACGAAGAGTACGTAAAGCATCGAGGGTTACGTTGGCCGGTCGTTCAGGATTCATTAGGGCAATGGAAAGAGACACCTCGTCGTTTTGTTGAAGGTGAAGATCCATATGTTCCAAAGGGGGCAGGAATAGCATTTTATATGGATAAAGGAAAAGAGAATCGGGCCAATATTTTTGCGCGGCCTTATGAAGCACCGCCTGAAATTCCAGACAAAGAGTATCCTTTTTGGTTATGTACCGGACGTGTTTTGGAGCATTGGCATTCCGGGACAATGACACGTCGTGTGAAGCAGCTGTATAATGCAAATCCTCATGCTTATGTTGAACTGAATCCTGATGATGCTAAGAAAATGGGGGTCTACACAAATGATAAATTAAAGATTGTCTCGAGAAGGGGTGAAATGATTCTTCCTGTATCCTTAGATGGACGAGGAACTCCACAGAAAGGATCTGTCTTTGTGCCGTTTTTTGATGAAACGAAATTGATTAATCTAGTTACGCTGGATGCATATTGTCCGCTATCAAAAGAGCCGGATTATAAAAAATGTGCCGTAAGGCTTGAGAAAGTATGAAGAAAAAAAAGGCTATTATAGTTTGTGTTTTGCTTTATGGTCTGTTGACCTGTTTTTTCTATGTTAGAAACGTTGTATTTGCAAAAGAAAGAACGTTGATTCAGCATATTGTAGAAGAAGAACGAATAGAAAGTCGGGATGCCCGATCAATATTACGGGCATTTTATACAGCGCCTCCCGTTGTTCCACATGAAATTGAAATGCAAGACACCCAGGATTGCCTGAGGTGCCATTTAAATGTCACCAGGTTAGATGATGGGCGGGTTGCAAAAGAGACGCCACATCCACAATTTTCAAGTTGTTTGCAATGCCATGTGCCTGGAGCTAATAATGAATTTAATACTAACGGCACATCGTGGGAAGGTCTTGAAGAGCCCAAAAGGGGTGACCGTTGGGCAACGATGGCCCCGCCCATGATACCGCACCGTATTAAATTGAGAGAAAATTGCTTATCTTGTCATGGTTCTCAAAATCCTGATATGCGTTTAAGAACAACGCATCCCGAGCGTACAAGCTGTTTACAATGTCATGTGCCGAATTACAATAACGAATTTGAATTGGATCAAGAATGACGGAAGAACTTAAACCCTTAAAATTGACATTGGAAGATGGCAGGCGAGCCTTAGGAGTGCATGTTCTGGAGAAAGGGCATAAATTGTGTGAGAAATATGGCAAGTTTATTGATTGTGATACATTGCAGAGAATCTTACAGGATGAGGAATTTGTCCGGTATCCCACAAAAATCGTATTTGATTCTACTAAGATTGAAGAGGGCATGTTTGGGTGTGCTGAGAAAATGACGGATGATGCTACGGATGGGTATACAATATACATACATAAAAGTTTTATGAACAGATGGGGTGATGTGCCGGCATTGGTCTTTTATCATTTAGTGACAGTTAATTATGGTGATTTTGCTACCTACAATGAGGCAGAAGAATTCGCCTCTGCCGCTTTGGGAATGGAAAAGGATTATTACTATCAGTATATATGTCGCCTAGCCGATTCAATCTCTAGAAAGGAGTAATCATATGCTTGGTCGAATAGGAATGCCTGAACTAATTGTGATCTTTCTGGTATTTATTTTGCTTTTTGGTGCAAAGAAATTGCCGGAGTTGGCAAAGGGGTTGGCACAGGCTATACAGACTTTTAGGAAAGAAGTTCGTGAAATACAACAAGATCTTGATGTCAACGAAACAGCAAAGACAGCAACTATAACATCAGCAAAAAAGGATACGTCGAACGACTATGCTCCAAGTACCCCTAAAAGGAATTGGAGACCTAAGAAAGAAGGTAGTACGGATGTTGAAAAGGTGTAGTGAGGTGATTTGATGAGTATAGCTAGGGTAATTTCTATAAATATTTCCGAAGGTGGAGTTCCAAAGCTTCCTGTTGAATCCGTCTATGTCTCGGAAGCGGGGCTTGAGGGTGACGGGCATAACCATGAAAAGCATTACCGGTTATCACAAGCAGTTTGTATTCAGGATATGGAGTGTCTTGAAGAATTAAAAAGTATGGGCTATTCACTAGAGCCAGGAACAGCTGGTGAGAACCTAACAGTTCGGGGGCTAAATGTTAATGCTTTGCCAATCGGTTCAATATTAAAATTTTCAGGTGGTCTTGTATTAGAAGTTACCCGTGTCCGACCGACCTGCTATGTGATGGATCAGATTCACCCTAAACTAAAAGTAGATGCAGAAAATCGTCATGGAATGTATGCCAAGGTTCTAAAGTTCAGCAATTTAGTCGTAGGTGAATCTATTGAGTTATCACTAAGCAGTGTAAGGTAAAGAAAAGATATTTATGACAGGCGCAATATTTTGTGGAGGCAAAAGTTCTCGAATGGGTTTGCCTAAAGAGGCAATCATTCTAAAATCAGGTATTCCCATGATTGAACATGTCTATAACACTCTTTCAAGTTTCTGTACGAAGATTGTATTAGTAGGAAGTTCCTCAAGTCTGCCTATCTCCTTAAAAGGTTTAGAAGAAATTAGTGATAATTATTATGATATAGGCCCTATCGGTGGTTTGGAAGCCCTTTTATCTTCCGGTATTGATCATGAATATTTAACCGTTCCATGTGACTTGGATCAATTAAGTAGTGAAGTGCTAAAGATATTGTTAGAAGCTGATGGGAGGTTGCCCATTGTTTTTCGGAATGATAACCATTTGGAACCGTTAATCGGCCGTTATACAGCCAGTATTCTTCCCATCGTCAGAGGCAAAATTATAGATAATGTGTACTCTCTAAATGCCGTTCTATCTGATACTGGATATACAGATATTACGGTTCCTAAAAATTTGAGCGTGGCTCTGAATAATGCTAATACCATAGGTGATTTTAAGTAAAAGTTTTCAGAGAAAAAATGAAAGACTATTAATTTATTCATAGACACATAAGAATTTATGATATTTAATCAAATAAATAATATTCTTAAAAAATGTCCTATGGTATGTATCATAGGAATTTCCTTAATGGTCCTTTTTATCTGTTCCATCGGATTATCATTTGCTGATGTTTTGGATGATGATCTTGTATATGTCCCATCCCTGATTTGTTTAAAATTCAATTTTCACATCCAGATACAATCCATTCCTAAGAAAGATGTATTACATATATCTTTTTTAACCAGCGATATCCATAATCATTCCCCTCCAGTGGCATAATTTTTCCAATTAATTAAACTTTATTATTATAGAAACTCAAATTATTTTCTATTTAGCTTAGAAAATAAAGATTGGAGAAATTCATGGAAGAGGAGAAAATACTTACAACCCAAGAGTTAGCCGATTATATGAAAGTCAATGAGAAAACGGTTATTGAATTAGCCCAAGTTGGGGAATTACCTGGATTCAAAGTCGGAGATCAGTGGCGGTTCAGCTGGACAATGATTGACCGTTATATGCAGGGACATGTTTTTGATTCGTCAGATGATGAGCTGGACTCAATTTTAAACACAAAGGAGCATTTAATTCCATTTTCAAGACTAACAGGAAAAACTCTGATAGACCTAGATTTGCATGCGGATAACAAAAAACAAGTTATTTCACAACTAGCACGATTATCTCACGCAAATCACCTAACACCATCATATGAAGGCCTTTATATAGCACTTGAGGAGAGAGCAATTACTTAGCACAGCAATCGGGCAGGGAGTTGCTATACCACACCCACGCTTTCCGGATAAGTTAACATTTAAAGAGCCGCATATTATTATCGCACGTTCTAAAGTAGGTGTAGATTATGATGCCCCGGACAATAAGAAGGTGCACTTATTTTTTCTACCATGTGGGCAATCCCAGTTTGTTCATTTGCGGCTTGTGGCAAAAATATCTAAACTATTGCACATTCCAAATGTAATAAAACGTTTTATGAAGGTTGAATGTGCGCAAGACATCATTCAAATCCTAATTGCCTTTGAACAACAGCATTTACTTCCTACTAATGAAGTAAGCATGGTACAGAAAGTGATTGGGGAACAAGAAAGAAATTCAAAGGATTCATAGCATTACCTAATTTGGGTGTAAATATGAATACTTGATAGTATATGCGATTAAATTAATTATTGAATTCAGTGCGGGGTAGAATATATGAAACCAAATTTATTTAATATTACTTGGATCGGAATTATATTACTTATACTTGGCGTTGTTAGCTGGATAATCGAACAAGTTTTTTACAATAAGATTGATGAAAAAGGCATTCTTCAAGAAAGTTTTTTCCTACCACTCTCATTCATTCTGGGAATAGTTGGAATTTACTTGATGACTATTGGCATTCTTAAAGGTTTTGGAAATAGGCGAGGGGCGGGTTAAGTGAAAAGCATACTGTGTTTGATGTAATAACGGTCATAGTGCTTCAGGGGAGATTTTATGTTGTTTGATGAAATCTAAGAAGTGTCTGGTTTTCTTTGGGATATATTGATTGTTTGGGTAAAGTGCATAGACTGCCGTGCTTGATATAATCGAGTCTTCTATTTTCAATTCTACCAGCTTTCCATCATTTATAAGTTCTCCAACATTCCACCTAGAGCGGACGGCAATACCAACACCTTCAACACATAATTGATTGATGATTTCACCAGAATTCACTTTGATGGGCCTGTATTTACTTATTTTTTTGAGTAATTGGCCACTGTTTTTTAGTCGATGATTAGCATGAGACTCCAAATACAATAAGGGGTGTTCTTTTAGATGGGTAAGATTACTTATTTTCTTATGCTTTTTTATGTAGGCCGGACTGGCACAAAAGATTAATTCATTATCTTCAAGTTTAACGGCTTTTAGTGTTGAATCTGTTGGTTTATAAACTCGAATGCTAAGATCAATATTCTGTTCAATTAAGTTTAAAATGTTGTTTGTGAGAATTAAATCCAGCTGGATATTAGGGTATTTCTTTAGAAAAAGAGGAATAAGTTTGGTTATGCGTGACTTTGCATAGGTTTCGGTAGTCGATATCCTGAGGATCCCTCCCATGGATGAGGGTTGAGAATACTGATCTGAGAAGGCTTCCATATCAGAGAGTTGGGAAAGAATCGCTTCCGCGACAGGAAGCAGCTGTTGTCCTTCCTGTGTTAGGGTAATAATCCTTGTTGTCCGTTGAAATAATGTAATATTTAGTAGTTTCTCAAGCTGACTGATTTTCTTAGAAATCACAGAGGGTGCTACATTTAATTGAGAGGCTGCCTTTGAAAAGCTTTGTGCTTGATTTGCCTCCACGAATGCTTTGAGTAGGAATAGGTCGTTAATTTTCATAATTTCCATATTAGAATAACTAATTTAAAAAATCAAGTATTTATCACTTAATGAAAATAGATTATGCTTGAATGAGTTAGAAGGCAGCAAAGGGTTTTTGTCAATTTCATTTCTTGGAGCATGGTTGCATTAGAATAGACAAGCCGTATTAAAATAATCTTTTACCACGAAAGGATTCAAAATGAATAATAGTAAAAGTATATGGAGCATTTTGCTGGGATTGATGGTTTTGTTGATATGCACAAAGGTACATGCCCAGGAAGCAATAATGAATACAAAAGAACAAAAATACTGGCCTAATGATGCCAGGCTTGTGGTGTCATTTTCCATGCAGTTTGAGACCGGAGGACAACCGGAGGGTGCGGAAAGCCCATTTTCTGGAAATCCACTTCCGAAAGGTAATCCCGACTTACCGGCTGAGAGCTGGTTTCGGTACGGAGCCAAAGAAGGGGTGTATCGTATGTTGGAATTATGGAAAAAACACGACATTAAGGTGACTTCCCATGTTGTTGGTGAAGCTGCGGTGAAATATCCAGAGGTTGCTAAGGCTATTGCGAATGACGGGCATGAAATTGCTGCGCATGGAATAGGTTGGAGTGATCAATGGAACATGAACTATGAGGAAGAATTGGCATTTGTAAAAGAAGGCGTAGATGTTGTTGAGAAAATTACGGGACAACGCGGTGTTGGATATAATTGCAACTGGCTAAGGCGAAGTCCAAATACATTGAAAGTTTTGCAGGAGCTGGGTTTTTTATATCACATCGATGACCTCAGTAGAGATGAACCTTTTATAACTACGGTTCTAGGAGAAAAATTTGTGGTTATACCATACACCCTGCGTAACAATGATATTGTCAACATCGAAGGAAAAAATTGGTCGCCTGATCAATTCTTGAATCAACTGAAGATGGAATTTGATCAGCTATACAAAGAGGCTGGAAGTCAGCGGCGCATGATGTCAGTTAGTTTGCATGACCGTATTGGAGGATCACCGGCTATCGTACAAGCAGTGGATAAATTCATTCAATATGCCAAGACGCATGAAGGTGTTGTTTTTATGCGAAAAGATGCCATTGCTAATATGATTAAAAATGATCCTAATACACCTACTGATAATTCGGAAATCATCTACAACAAATAAATATAAAAAAGGGGAGTATAATGAGTTCGATTTCGTTGTTTGATGAAATAACGCTTGGAAACTTGAATCTAAAAAACCGTTTTGTGATGGCGCCTATGACGCGCTCCCGTACTACACAACCGGGGAATATTCCTAACGACATGATGGCCGAGTACTATGCGCAACGAGCGCCGTATCCCGGTTTGATAATTACTGAAGCAACACAAATATCTGAACAAGGACAGGGGTATTCGTTCACACCTGGAATACATTCCAAAGAGCAGATTAACGGTTGGAAGAAGATTACGCATGCCGTTCATGATCAAAACGGAAGAATTTTTTTGCAGCTATGGCATGTCGGAAGGATGTCACATCCAAGTCTACATCCAGATGGTCAAACGGTTGCTCCTTCAGCGACTAATCCTGGCGCCCGTGTGTGGATTGTGGGCGATGATGGTGTTGGAAGGATGGAGGATTGTCCAACGCCTCGAGCGTTGAAAGTAGATGAAATTAAATCAATCATCAATGACTTTAGGATAGGGGCACGAAATGCTATTGAAGCCGGATTCGATGGGGTTGAAATCCATGGTGCTAATGGGTATCTTATAGATCAGTTTTTGAGGAGAACATCTAATAAGAGGACGGATACATATGGAGGAAGTATCGAGAATAGAATTCGATTCGCCACTGAAGTCGCCGAAGTTGTTTCTAAGGAGGTTGGAGCCGAACGAACTGGCATCCGCTTAGCCCCTTTTATCAAGCAGCGGGGTATGGATGATGATCAAGCGGTGGATGCCATCTTGGTCCTGTCAAAGAGGTTGAATGATTTGGGGTTAGTCTATGTTCATTTGGCGGAAGCGGATTGGGATGACTCTCCAGAGGTTTCCATGGATTTTCGTAGGGAGTTACGATCCAGCTACAAAGGACGAGTTATTGTTGCAGGAAATTATACAGTTTCATCTGGAGAGGAGTTACTTAACAAGAACCTAGTTGACTTAGTGGCATTTGGAAGGCCTTTTATTGCTAACCCTGACTTTCCAGAAAGAATAAGGAATCAATGGCCAATATCCGAGTATGATCTTAATAAGTTATTTGGAGGAAATGAGGAAGGGTACAGTACCTATTCACCTTATAAATAGTCATATTGTAAAAGTATGTCGATATGCTAAAAAATGATATTTCTTTTCATCAGTGAGAAGAGATCCAATTTTTGTAATCAAATCAATCAAGGATAAATCAAACAGGGAGGTCTGTTCTTATAAGAACGGTTTGTCCTGTTTTTTAGAATTGAGTTCGCTACAGTATATTTTTGGGCCTCTAAAATGGGTTCAGATTCTTCTTGGTTTATTTAGAGGTATTGATCTCCTTTTGTGATTCGATTCTATCACAATAACTGGATCAAATTTTTGAAGCCAGGTCAACCCATCTAAGAAAGCCTTGGATATTTATCCAGGGCTTTTTCATGATTGCGCGAAGGCTAGGCTAAAAATCTATACATTTCTTGACAAATTTAATGGTATATATAAAATATACCAATAATTGATGGAACAAATTTAATTGTTTTAAAAAGGAGAAATTATGAGTACGCTTTATGAAGATATAGGTGGGGAAGCTGCTGTTGATGCAGCGGTTGAAATATTTTATCGAAAGGTATTGGTCGATGATCGAATTAAAAGTTTTTTTAATGATGTTGATATGGAAAAGCAGATGGCTAAGCAAAAGTCTTTTCTTACTTTTGCTTTTGGTGGTTCAAGCAAATATTCTGGTAAGAGCATGAAAGATGCTCATAGTCACCTTGTGGAAAGGGGATTAGTTGATTCTCATGTTGATGCAGTGGTTGAATTACTTGGAGAAACATTAAAAGAATTAGATGTCGCGGATGATAAGATTCAGCAAGTAGTAACGATTGCTGAAAGTGTAAGGGGTCAAGTATTGGGGAGAGAATAAATGCCGACATTTATCTTTAAAGAACAAAAGTACCAAGCCAATGAGAATCAAACAGTCCTAGATGCTCTCATAAATAATGGTATTGAAATTCAAAATTCTTGTCGTAGTGGCGTCTGTCAATCGTGTTTGCTTAAGACGGAGAGTACAGTGGAATCTTTGGCTCAAAAAGGTTTAAAAGATACACAGAAAAAGGAAGGACTGTTTTTTTCCTGCCAACAGACAGTGGTTGAAGGTATGGAAATATTTGAGTGTCATGAATCAAATAAAAGTTCAGTAGGAGTTATCATTGCCCAAGAGCCTCTTTCCGCGAGTGTTGTCTTGGTTAAGATTGATATTAAAGACAAATCCTTTGGTTATAATGCAGGTCAATTTATTAATCTTGTAAGAAGTGATGGGCTATGTCGGCCTTACTCTATTGCCAATCAGTCTGGTAGAAATATAATAGAATTGCATGTTCGCCGAATACCAGGGGGAGTTATGTCTGAGTGGTTATATGGGGATGATCTTTTAGGTCAGGAAGTTAAAATCACAGGACCAATCGGCGAATGCTATTATCAAGATGTATACAGCGATCAAGACTTATTACTTGTGGGTACCGGGACTGGATTAGCCCCTTTGTGTGGTATTTTGTTAGATGCTTTGGAAAGTAATCATTCAAAGAAAATATATCTTCATCATGGAGCTCTAGATGAGGAAGGTTTGTATTATGTTGAGAAACTTAAGAGCTTAGCAAACGAAAATCCTAACTTTGAATATATTCCAGCTGTTCTTAAGGGTGATTCTGATAAGTATAATGTAGGAAATATTGTTGATATTATTAAAGAAGCGAAGCTTAATGTAAAGGATACTACGACCTTTATTTGTGGTGACCCAGATATTGTTAAGGCAATTAAAGAAATAGTATTTCTCAAAGGTGTTTCATCAAAAAAAATATTCAGTGATCCATTTGTGATTTCGAAAAAGACATGTTCAGTTTAGGAAAATGCTTTCTGTTTTATTTGTTAATAAAACTTATGAGGGATATGAATTATGTATTTAACTAACAAGACTGATTACAGCTTGAGAGTTGTTATTTTTCTTCTGAAAAGTTCGGATAAAAAAGTTAAAATTCAGGAGATGTCAGATTTCTTCAAAATACCAAAGAATCATTTAAAGGTGATTGTTTCTCAATTGTCTCGCTTAAACATAATTATAACAAGTACAGGCGTTTATGGAGGCATTGAGTTAAATCCTAAGGCATTGAATATGAAGTTAGGAGAATTTGTAACAAAGATAGAGAACTTTCATATAGTTGAATGTTTTAATGAACAAGATAATAAGTGTGTTATTTCTGGCCGATGCAAACTTAAAGGTATTCTTATAAAGGCAAATAAATCCTTTCTGGCGACTATGAATGAATCCACTTTAAGGGATTTAAAATAGATAAACATACTGAGATTACTAGAGAATAACGGATACGTGTGAGGGGAATTTCTTATGCTTGGTTTTTTTGAGAATATAAATAGTAATCAGAAATAATGCTTTGTACCACAAAGACAATACCAGAGAGTTTGTTAAAAAATTATAACATTGATTCCTGAGCATGCGAGTATTGCGAGAGGGTTGTAGCTATACATTTTGTTTAGCAAAGATTCAACTTATATGAGAGACATATAAACGGATATCCTAGATAAAGATTTTCATGAAATATTATTTTAGACGAATGAAAAGTAAGGGGAAATGTCCTCCAAGAGTGCCACTTAAACATATTTTATGGTCTGGGTTAGGTTCGTTTCTTGGGATTTTCTCAATAGGACTATTAGGGAGTATTTATCAATTTTCAACAACCGAATGTTTGTTTTTAATTGGATCATTTGGGGCAACTGCTGTTCTGGTCTATGGAGCCCCATTAGCACAATTGTCGCAACCGCGTAATCTAATAGGTGGTCATGTTATATCTGCTCTCATAGGTGTTACGGTTTTTATATTATTAGGTGATTCGCAGATATTGGCTAGCGCGGTTTCTGTATCGGCATCAATAATGATTATGCATTTAACACGAACATTGCATCCGCCAGGTGGAGCGACGGCGTTGATTGCCGTAATCGGAGGCGATAAGATTCATGCATTAGGTTATACCTATGTGTTTATGCCTGTTTTAGCCGGAGCCTTGATAATGTTGATTGTTGCGTTAAAAATAAATAATCTTTCAACAAATTCAAACAGGCATTATCCAGTCTATTGGTACTGAACTAAAATTATTTAACGCAAATTAAGAAAAAGATTATGAACAATTCTATGTCAAACTGTCCAGTTGTACTGCAAACAGGGTTTCGTATATTTTTCCTCGGCGCCGCTTTGTATGCTGTTGTCGGAATGGCTTTCTGGTATCTCTTTTATGTGGCGGGTATCAACATTTTTGTGGGTATGCCGTTAACTGTTTGGCATGGGCATGAAATGATTTTTGGATTCACGATGGCGGTTGTTGCAGGATTTTTACTAACGGCTGTGCAGAATTGGACTGGGCTGCCAACAGTAAATGGACGGTCTCTATTCTTTTTATTTCTCTTATGGAGTATGGCGCGTGTATTTGCTTTTATGCCCACAAGTTTTCCTTATTGGCCGGCTGCGGCATGCAATATACTATTTATTACATTACTCTCAGTTGCAATTATAAAGCCCATCATCACTGTAAAACAATGGAAGCAGTCTGCGGTCTTTTCCAAACTAATTCTAATCCTAATAAGCGGTATTGCGTTTTATGTATATCTTGCACAGGCTGATTTGGATGCTGAAAGAAAAGCTCTTCGATTCATGGTGTATATGATTATCAGTTTAATATTTACGATTGGGAGAAGGGTGATTCCATTCTTTATTGAACGCGGAGTAGGTTATTCAGTTACACTAAAAAATAGCAAATCGTTAGATATGACCAGTCTTGTTTGCCTCGTATCGTTTTCTATTATTGACGTGTTATGGCCTCAACCATACGTCATCACAATGCTAAGTGGTATTTTATGTATAGTGCATATCCTGAGACTTTCCGGTTGGTACACACCAGGAATATGGAAAAAACCACTATTATGGATATTGTTTATTGGATATGTGTTTTTAATATTAGGCTTCCTGTTCAAAATATTTGCTGTTATCGCTAATCGTCCGGACGATGCGGCGCTGCATGCTTGGACGGTGGGAGGTATTGGTATTTTTACGCTGGGAATGATGGCGAGGGTGTCCTGGGGGCATACGGGTAGGAATATTGCACAACCCCCTAAGGCTATCACTACAATGTTTGTAATGATTATTTTAAGTGCAGTGGTTCGTGTTTTTCTTCCACTCCTTTTTGAACCGCAATATATTATGTGGGTTGCCATTAGTCAGATTTTCTGGATGTTGGCATTTGGCATGTTTGCCGTAATATATTTTCCGGTTCTTACCTGTGCCCGTCCTGATGGCAAATGGGGATAGATTGGTTTGAAAATAGTGCATTGACAAACTTTTATTCTGTGTTATTATTTAGGTAACCTAAACAAATAGGGATCTAAGTGGTTCGAGAAAGTAAATGAGTTATGGAAAATACAATAGATGAACATATAACAAATGGATTGGTCAAAATCAGCCAGGCATTAAAGAGCGGAGACTGGGAGAATTTTGCCAAGAAAGGGATCACTCCTACTCAGAAGCAGGTGATGGTTTTTTTGAATAAAAGAAAAAAGAGTATACCCGCATCCTTAACAGATATTGCGGAAAATTTGGCATTCTCACCGGCTACTGCCAGTGACGTGGTTCAAAAGTTGGTTGATAAAGGCCTTGTCCAAAAGGAATCGGCTCCAGATGATAAAAGAAAAATTATGATCCGGCTAACTAAAAAAGGCCAATCATTGTCAGGACAAGTAATGGATTGGTCAAACTTTCTTACATCTGCAGTCGGTGGGTTATCAGATAAAGAAAAGAGTATTTTTCTTGGAGGGCTTATTAAAATCATTAAGTCATTGCAGGATCAAGGGAAAATACCATTTGTACGCATGTGCTTAACCTGCAATTATTTTAGGCCCAATCAACATAAGAATACAAAGCGGCCACATCATTGTGCGTTTGTTGATGAGCCGCTGGCTCACGAGCAACTTCGTTTAGACTGTGATGACCATGAGCAGTTAGAGAAATCGGGCTCAATTGATGTTTGGAATAAGTTTCAACAGATGACAAAGTAAATTTTTTTAACCCAAATATTTAGGATACCTAAATATATAACAAAGGAGAGAAACAATGAGTAAAGCCAAGTTTTATCATGCAGGATGTCCAGTATGTACTGATGCAGAAACCGCCATGCTTAATGCGATTAAGTATGAGGTGGAGGTAGTGCATTTGGGTCAAGACAAAGAATCAATAGATCAGGCCGAATCAGAGGGGGTAAAATCTGTCCCAGCATTGGTTTTAGACGGAAAGGTGTATCACATCAATTTTGGTGCAAAATTAGATGATGTTCGCAAAGTATAATCGTCATTAAATAGTAGGGGCGTATGAACAGTACGCCCCCTACTAATTATTTTACTCAGGCGCGATCTTGCCTCCAAAACTGCTCCAATCAGGGGCTAAGAATTTTGTCCTCAGATGTTTGTTTTAGAATCTCTTCAAATCCAGTGGGTTAATTTTCGACTTCGACGACTTCGGCGTTGGGGGCTTCGCGTTTGACGGCATCAATGCCCTTTTCGCAGGCTTGTTTGGAGGAGTATCCTTGCCCCTGTGCAATGGTTTCGCCGTTTCCGGCTTTTAGTCTCCAGCGGTATTTGCCTGCTTTGTCGGGGTACATCTCAAATTTTGACATGATGCTCCTTTCGTTGTAAGGGTCGTATTATTCGAGTAGTTGATGGGGTTTAATTTTCAGAGCTTTGGCAATTTTAAACAGCGCCTTTAATGACGGTAAATCCACTTGCGATGTCATTTCCAGGCGTTGCCAGTATTTATAGGTCACACCGGCCTTTTCAGAGGCTTCTTCCTGGGTCATGCCGGATTCTGTGCGGTAGCGTTTGATATTCCGGACAAGAATGGTTTTGATTTTTTTGATTTCACGGGACATGCCATATTATCGCTGAGCATACCTTAAAGGTACACTCAGGTAGAGGTATGTTTATTTCTTGCATACCTATGGGGTATGTGTTATAAATAGGGCTATTCACCCCCGATTTAGGGGGGTATTCTGTGTGACGCTCACCAATAGCACAGTCTTAGCCTTCTTCAACCCGAAATCCTTGCGGTTTCAGCTATTCAACACATCAATAGGGAGACAACTCAAATGACCAGAAATCTATGGAAAACTCTAAGCTTAGTGACTATCACTTTGTGTATCCAGCTGGTAGGTAGTCCAGTTTACGCAATTACGTATTCATTATTCAAGCTCCAAACAACGGCAGATTCTCGGGTTCCGGGTCAGGAATTCGTGGTTTCTACAGGGGACCTATCGTTTCTGACAGATTCATCTGATCCAGAAAGTGTGATTTTCGATGTCAGAACGACAGGGGAGTTAATAAATAGTGGATTATTCGACTCAAATGAGCCGTTTGCATCTACCCGGGCCGATTTCCAAATTCGTGTGGATGCGACCCAGGCTAGTTTTTCCTATTTGGGGAATGGAGTTTTGGAGAGTGATGCCGCAAATACGACATATCAATCCATGTTCCGACATGATGGCTTTGTTCCAGATGGAGGCTTTGATATTGATTCGACAATTGTACGGGGTGATCCATTGAGAGAGCAGCGCCGATTGATTAGAGATTCGTACTTGACTACCAGAACTATTGAACCAGAAACTATGGTTCAGATGTTCAGCAGAATCGAATTATTTACGTTCGGTATAAATTCCTATGGAATGGCAGATTTTGGAAGCACATTAGAATTGACGGCGACAGTTCGGGATGGGGTATTGCTAACAGATGAGAACGGACAGCCTTTTGAAGTTGTTTCAGGTCCTGTGCCGGAGCCTGTAACGATGTCCTTGTTCGGAGGAGGATTTATTGCTAGCTGGGTGCTAAGAAGGAAAAAACAAATATTAGTTTAAAATGGATTCATTGAATTTTAAATTTCCCAGACTTCCCCCGATAAACATAAAATGTGCAGATTAGGTTTCAAACTATTTATACCATGACTTTTGTTTCAAGAAGGTGGTATGAATTCACTGAGTGCAGTTGACGAGCATGTATTATTATAATACAATAAATTAAATACGTGATTGCTCTCTATCAGTTAAAAAAAGGCTTTACTTGAAATTTGTTAAACCATTCTTATTTCCTATCATATTAGTTTTTCCCATCTGTTTTTTTTATTCGTCGACCGTTTTTGCACAAGTAATATCTGATTTCACTATCTTTGCCTCTGATCAAATTACCATAAAAGCGGGAGCATCTGTTCTCTCAGGGTTTATTGGTGTTAATGATGATCCTTCAAGTTCTACGACAAATTTGGATATTGGATCAGGGGTTGTTTTGGCAGATGGAGTTTCTGTTTTTGCTCCAAAAATAAATATTGGTCCCAGAGGTAGTCTAGGTGGTGATGTATACTATAGAGATGGCTTGAAAATAGGTACTAATGTAAGCATAGCAGGTGATATTATTAAAAGAAATAATCCTGATTGGCCCGTGATTGAGCTTCCTGATATTCCAACCTGCATAACTGATAACAATAATCCCATTAATGTGCCAATAAATAGAAGCGGTGTTCTGTCACCGGGTAATTATGGTGATGTCAAAGTTGGTAGCAGGGGAGCTTTGGTTTTTGACGGTGGGGAGTACCATTTGAATTCATTAGAAGCCGATATAAATTCTAAAATATTATTTTCTTCAGATACCGTAATATGTGTAGAAAATAACTTTGAAGTCAAGTCTAAATCTATTTTTGGACCAGATACCAATAGCGGTAACAGTTCAGATTCAAAAATAGTAGTAAATGTTAAGGGGGGAGACGTAAACTTTGGGGTAAATTCAACAATATTTGGGAACTTTATAGTACCGAATGGTGAAATTAGTATAGGTGGCCGTGCCACTGCTATGGGTACATTTGTTGCCCGGAAAGTGGAGGTGGGAATCAATTCTAAAATTAGTAAGGTTTCCCACGGAGAAGGTGATATCTCTCCTCCAGTGATATTCAATGTTTTTCCGGGTAATGGGTCGATAGTGTCAAATTCGAATCCGGAAATTTCAGGAGAATATAGTGATTCAGAATCAGGAATTAATTTATCGAGTATAGTGATATTGTTTGAAGGAATCGATGTTTCGAGTCAGGTGGTCATATCGGAAGGAAAGTTTGTATTCAAACCAGATACATTAGATGATGGATTATATCAATTAGAAATTACAGTAACTGATAATGCTGGAAATAAAGCCTCACGACAAGTGAATTTTGAAGTAGATTCAAAATTAGTTGAGGTTAGTATTGCTTTTCCTGGTTCCGGATTGATTACAAAAGATGCAACCATTGAAGTAACTGGCACGATTAGTCAATTTGTTGATTCAGTGCGGGTCAGTGATATTGAAGTGGATATAGAGGGATTAGAATTTAGGCATACTTTACAACTGAGCGAGGGGAATAATACCATTGTGGCTGTTGCGGAAAGCGCGAGTGGGAAAATTGCTACTGATAATGTGAGAGTTATTTTGGATACAAAGCCTGCAACTATAGTTGTGGAATCTCCGCAAGAGGGCGAAAGTATAGCGGTTGATACCATAGATGTTGTCGGTTCAGTCAATGATATAGTAACTGGCACAACCATAAATGCAGATGATGTAACCATCACAGTTAACAATATAGAGGCCCAAGTTGTCAATCGAACTTTTTTATTGGCGAATTTGAATCTGAAGCCTGGGCCGAATATCATTAGTGTAAAAGCCACTGATCGAGCTGGAAATATATCAGAAGAGAACATTAACGTAATTCGAAGAAATGTAGTTGGTCAAAAAATCAAATCTGTCTCTGGCAATAGCCAATCCTCAGAAATTTTGTCCAGGTTGCCGGAACCTTTGGTTGTCGAACTAATTTCGTCGGAAGGGGTTCCGGTTGTAAACCGAACAGTGAACTTTAAAGTTAGCAAAGGTGATGGATTAATTGGTCTGACTGATGACAGTGAGGAAAAAAAGCGAGTCTTGACTATTCAAACCAATGAGATGGGGCAAGCAAAAGTATATTTTCAATTAGGTCAAAAAATGGGAGCGGGAAATCAACGCGTCAGTGCCTCAGCGAACGGTTTTGTGGGTGAAGTTGTTTTTTGTGCTACTGCACAAGGGGCAGCGCCTATTCGGATTACACCGGTTTCGGGGAAAGTTCAGGATGGTTTGCTAAATCAGGTACTATCCAACCCCTTTGTCGCTTTGGTTACCGATAAAGGAGGTAATCCAGTGCAGGGTGTGCCTGTTAAATTTGAGCTAATTGAGGGGGGTGGTAATTTTGATAATTCACAGACGTCTGTTGCAAAATTAACAGATATGGATGGTCAATCAATTGTGTCATTTCGAATGGGAGGGGAGGCCGGAATTAATAATACTGTTGTTCAGGCATCCTTTGAAGAATTGAATGAACGTCCTGCATTTTTTTCTATTTCTGGGAAAGAGATTGGTAAAGCCGAGGATACTAAAATTAGTGGAACTGTACTTGATACTGAAGATATTCCAGTTGCAGGGGTAAAAATACAAATTGAGGGCACCGAATTGTTTGCTGAAAGCGATGCAGAGGGGAGATTTGTAATTGATCTAGCCCCGGTGGGGCCTGTCAGGTTGCTTGTGGATGGATCAAATGTGACACGTCCTGGACAATGGGCTCCTTTGAAATTTGATTTAGTTACATTATCTGGACAAAACAATACATTAGGAATGCCAATTTATATGCTGGAACTTGATGCTGAGAATTCAAAAATAGTCGGAGGTAATCAAGATGTTAAGCTAGAAATGAAAAATGTACCGGGTGCTGAATTGACTGTATTCGCAAATTCCGTGACATGCCCAGATGAATCGACTGAGTGTCGGGTGTCATTTACGCAGGTAAATAATGAACATATGGCGATGCCTCCTCCTTTAGGATCAATTGCAATGTTAGCTTGGACGGTTAAACCAAATGATGTGCGATTCGACCCACCTGCGAGAATATGCATACCAAATGGAGATATGCCCCCGGGTCAGCAGGTCGAAATGTTTAGTTTTGATTCTGATTTGGCGGATTGGGTTGCAATTGGTCCGGCCACTGTAACAGAAGATGGATCACAATTGTGCGCTAATACTGGATTTGGAATTGTAAAGACGGGATGGGGGTGCTGTTCTCCTGCGCCTCCGCCACCTACTGACATCGGAGGTCCAGGAGATGGTGTGGGCGGAGAGGATGAGCCTTGTGGGGAGAATGGGAATTGTGATTCTGATTGTTTAATGTGTGAGGATGATGTTTGTATTATTAATCCTGCTAATATGTGTGAACCTGGTTGTATTGATGCAAATAATTCAATTGTTGTTAACCAACCTTCTGATGCCTGCCAAGATCCAGTTGTTACTTTCAGTTTAGCCGAGGCTCGACCAGGAGTACATAGTAATCGAGCAGTTACTTTGACTGCAACAATTTTTCCAAATAACGTTGCTATTGATTTTGTTTCGTCTGATACCAGGGCAAAGGTGTCACCTTCATCTGGGCAAGGAGCTGTAAGTTTAACTATTGAGGGTAATAGTCTTAGTGGTGCCAATGAAGATACTTATTTGCAGGCATTAATAAATGGGCAAGAATTGTCGTCGATTCCAATTACAGTAGTTGAGCCATTTGATCATACTCAGCAAACAAATGTAGTTGATACACTGCCTAGTGCCTCTGGATCTGTGCTTGTCTGGGATTTGCCACTTGAAATAACAATACTCGATCAATTTGGAATACCGTTACAAAATAATTGGGATGGTTTGCCAATTCAAGAGTTGGTACCTGGATCGGGAAATGGTTGGACTGGGTTTTCATCAGGGCAATCTAATGCGCTGTTAATAAATGGAAAAATCATAGACGATGTAAAAGCTTTTTTTATGACTCCCATACCACAAGTTGCCCAAAACATTGTAACTTGTACGCAAACGCTAAATGGGACAAGCCCAAGCACAAGAGATCAGTTTATTCGAGCTAACATGGATGATGGTACAAATCTTATGTTAACAGGCAAGAATATCAGAACAATAACTATAAATATGCCCGCTAAGGGTGCGACCTGTGTGAATTCCAAATGAGAGAAGAACTAGCATGATACCTAATGTAAGAAAATTAATAGTTACTGCGTTAGTTTTCCTTTCATCTTTATGCTACGGTGAGAACGAGCCTCTTATTTGGCCCGGAACGAATGACAAACAACTTACGACTTATGTTGATTTGAGCCAATTTAATTTAGTAGCTAAAGCAAATGATTTGTTTTTCATGAAGAAGTATGGCCAAGCGTTGACAGAATATGACAGAGTATTGGAGGACCATCCGAATTGCAAGATTGCGAAAATAGGAAAGATGAATACATTGATAGAATTAGACAGAATAGATCAGGCTATTTTCAATGCAAATGAATTCATAAAAGAGTATCCTGACGATCTAGATGGTTATGCGGTCCTTTCAAAGGTATACCATGATAAGAAAATGTATGAAAAAGAAAAAGATGCTCTTATTGAAATTGTCAGATTATTTCCGTATGCATACGCATCAAGAGCAAGGATAAAAGAAATCGAGAATAATTTTGAAATGGCGGAAAAAATATTAATTGCAAATTTGAACAATGCACCGACACGTGTTAAGGCGTTTTCATATATGTGGCTAGGAAAATTCTATGAACGGCAAGGAAGAATTGAAGATGCATTGGAATGTTATTTAAAATCAAAAAAATTAGTAGACGATGGATATTTAGGCGACAAACAGGAAATATCCGATGGAATAAGAAAAATTCAGGGTTTATAGAGTAGTTGGATTGTATTTTAAAACTACATGCCAAATGGAGCGTGATATAATCACTTCCGAAAGCTTAGTTGACAGCTATAAATAAAGCATATAAACATCTAATCGTGTGCCCACGGTCAGAAGCAAATAAATATTTAGAGGATATGAATGTTGTTGTGGATCAGAGAAAAATATTGGAAAATTGTGGTATGCGTATTGGTATCACTTTCGTTTTCTAGTGAAGTCTCTGCCCAATTTTCCAGTTCCTGTATAGTTAGTTTGCTAAATAGTACAGCGCAAGTTAACTCGAATGGAAGGTTCCTTATTCGGAATGTTCCAGCTTGGCCGGGTTTGTATAGGGCTAGGGTTATATGCGCTGATGGCGATAGCAATATGTATGGGATATCGGAATTCGTTCAGTTGCTTTCCAACGAAATAACAATAATAAATCAAATCACTTTTCAGGATGAAGGTATAGTTCCGACATCGGTATCAGTTTCTACTTCAAAATCAATACTGAATATGGCTGGTGATAATAGTCAAATGACTGCTATGGCAACTTTTCGGGGAGGCAATGTCCAAAACATTACCTCTAGACAAACAGGAACCCTTTGGTCTTCAAGTAATTCGAGTATTGCGACAGTAGATCAGGATGGTTTGGTTACCGCCAAATCTAGAGGGCCTGTTTTCATCCAAGCTCGAAATCAAGGAGTTGTGAGTTCATTAAAATTGAATATACTGGTTGATGAGCTTGATTCCGATGGAGATTTTTTGCCTGATAGTTATGAAAATCTACATGAATGTCTTGATTCAAATACTAATGATGCCCTGCAAGATCCTGACGGCGATGGGTTGAGTAATCTAGAAGAATATAATGGGGATTCACTAGGGATATTTAATGGCGGAACGGAGCCGTGTTTGGCCGATACTGATGGGGATGGTGTTGTTGATGGGATAGAAGTAAGTGATGGAACTTATCCATCTATTGCGGATAGTGATTCTGATGGGTTAAGTGATGGTGATGAAAAGTCTTTTGGATCTAATCCTCTTAACAGCGACACAGATGGTGATTCTTTGCCTGATGGTATAGAGGTTGAACTTTCTGGGCGTCCTACGCATGCAGGAGGGCGACAGGATTACGATGGGGATGGTTTATCTAATGCAGAAGAAGTTTCTGCGTATACTGACCCCACAAATCCGGATACTGATAGCGACGGGTTACTGGACGGAGAAGAGGTAGCTCTGAATAGTGACCCGCTTACTCCGGATAGTACTAAACCATCGGTAAATATAACAGTGCCAGTATCTGGTACCAAATTCTTATATGGCGAGCAAGTCTTTGCTAAAGTTAGCGCTACCGATGATGGTCGACTAAAAAGAGTAGATATTATTGTTAACGGTGAGCTTGCTGATACAGTTGATCAATCTCCATACGAATTTAATTTTAGGGTTCCTGCCGATGTAAATGAATTGATAGTAGAAGCCATAGCAGTAGACACCAACAATAACGTTGGGCGATCGGAAATAGAATTTTTTTCAGTAATTTCTGAATTGGAACCTCCGGTGATTAATTTAACCAATCCTGATTCTGGTACTAAATTGATTCAAGGTAGAATACTCGATATACAGGTGCAAGCAAATGATAATGTGGGTGTTAACAGGGTTGATTTCATTATAAACAGCCAATTGGTTTCCTCTGATACGATTTCACCTTATTCTTCAAAGTACATGATTCCCGGAGATGCAACCCAGTTAAATATTGAAGCAATAGCATATGATTATAGTAATAACTCTGCGACGACAGGTATCCAAACTTTCTTGGTTGACGTTGAATCTAAAACAACTCTTCAAGGGATTGTCTTGGATGAAAATGGGACAGCTCTTCATAATGTCAAAGTAAAGACTATCGCAGGACTCTCAACTGTAACAGATAGCAGCGGAATGTTTGGAATTTCGAATGTGCCTGTGCTGGGGGATCAAATATTTTTGTCTGCATCTAAAACGATAGATCGAGAAATACTTACAGCATCAAAAACATTTATGCCTAGTGCCGGTAGTGTTACCGATCTAGGAGCAATTAAACTTCATCCATATCCTATGGCTAGGCGTGATTTTCTTGTTGGAAAGAATCCTAGTTCTGTTGTATTCGAAGATTTTGATAATGATGGTCTTAAGGATATTGCAGTGGCTGTTACATCGGATAATTCAATTGTCATATTAAGAGGCGTCGGTAATGGAGATTTTATTGAAGATGCGAACTTAACGGTTGGAAACGCGCCTGTATTTCTTGCGCTAGGAAATATTAATAAAGATCAATATCCAGATTTGTTGGTGGTAAATAGGGATGATGACCAGATTCAGGTTTTATTGGGTCAGGATTTCGGGGGATTTATCCCTACAGAGCAAACATTATCGGTTGGTGATAGTCCAATTTTTGTGGAATTGTCGGATTTGAACAGGGACGGGAATTTAGACTGCATTGTGGTAAATAATTTGTCGCATTCGATGTCAGTTTTATTAGGTAATGGTACGGGTGAATTTTTCCAAACGGATGACTATAGTGTGGATTTAAATCCTATTTCAATTGAAGTAGCAGATTTAAATAATGATGGTAACTTGGATATATCCGTTGCTAATAATGGAGCTGACAATGTTTCAGTACTTTTAGGGAATGGGTTAGGTGATTTTTCCGAGGGGCAAGTATATGGCACAGGTGCCAGGCCGGTTTCAGTAGTTGCAGAAGATATGAATGGTGATGAATTCTTGGATTTATATGTTGCAAACTCAGCTTCTCAGACGATATCTATGTTGATCGGTGATGGCAAGGGTGCTTTTGAAAGTGCGCCGAATATTGGATTGCTTAATCATGGGCAATTCTCGGGCTTCTCATTTATAGATTCAGGTGATTTTAATGGTGATGGGCAAGAAAATATAATTCGGTCTAGCGCTGAACTTGAAATCTACCAAGGAAAGGAAAAAAGACCATTTCTTGAATTGCAAAGCACAGTTGAAACAGGAGTAGTCAGTGATTTGGATTATCATGATGTTAATGGCGATGGCTATCTTGATATTGTTTCTATAACCGCGACAGGAGGGTTGGTTGGTGGGGTTGTAACAACATCGCTTTATACGAACAATGGTGATAATACGTTTAGCCCACCTGAAATCATAGATACTGAGGAGGTTTTAGGGGGAGGACCAACGAGTGGTTTTCAAAACGCAGTCGTGTTGTTGGAAGATTTGACAAATGATGGGATCGCAGATTTATTAACAAGCTATGCATCGAGTAGAAATCCAAGTTTTACTAAATTTTTTGAAGGGAGAGGTAATGGTGTCTTTCAAGAAACACGTAGGACAACGGATTTTATACTTAATGGAAGAATTTTGTTTGATGATATTAATGAAGATGGGCATAAGGATATGCTTGTGCCACAGTCCTTTATCGATTCTCCAGGTGGAGTGCAAGTATATTTAGGGAATAGCGATGGTACTCTAACTTTCTTAAATGAAATTGAAACTGGTGGGAAATTATTCAGTCTCGAAATAGGTGATTTAAATCAGGACAATCATACGGATTTAATTGTAACTCATAGGCCTTCGGTATCTCCATTTCCAGGAGCTCCTTCTTTTATAACACCAACTGTGTCCATATTCTTAGGGAATGGTGATGCAAGTTTTCAAGAACCGTCTAGAATTTTTGGTGAGGAACCTTTGTATGCACTTGGGAAGGATATCAATCTTGACGGTGAAGTAGATCTGATTGTTGCGGATAAAGCTAATCCGAAAGAGGGTCTAATTGGTCAAGTAAAGATTTATTTTGGAAATGGAACCGGTTTATATGAAGATTTTACCGCATATAACGTTGGATCATTACCAACGAGAATATTTGTGTCAGACTTTTCTGCGGATGGGGCATTAGATTTAGTTACAGCGAATTCTTCTGGAAATTTGACGGTTTTAGAAGGAAATGGTGATGGAACATTTAAAGATGTTGCTGATTCTATTTTTGTTAAAGATAGTCCAGTTACTATGGATATTAGTGATTTAAATGGTGACGACATTAGCGATATTTTGTTGATAAATGAACCTCAGCATAATCTGAGAATCCTGATCGGCAAAGAAAATAATGAGTATTCAACAATTGTAAAGAACCTTGGGAAATCTCCTGTTGATTTTTATTTAGGGGATTTAGATGGAGATTCCCTAAATGATTTGAGCGTTGTCAATCAGGAATCAGACACTATATCCATATTATTAGGCAGTGATCAGGACATTTTTCAGTCTACACCTGAGATTAATGTTGCTGGAACATTTATCTTCCCGGTTAGTGGTGTGCTTACAGATTTAAATAATGATCGTTATGTAGATATTGCGGTACAATTTATTAATGCCAATCTTACAAGTGTATTGCTAAATCAGGGGAATGGGTATTTTCAAGATGAAATAATTAATAATACGTTTTCCAGGTTAACAAGTGTTGCAAGCGGCGATTTTAATCAAGATGGAATTAATGATTTAGCGATTTCAGGTAGTACCAAAGGCGTATTTATTTACTTAGGTAGAGGCGATGGCAAATTTGAATTTTCTGAGGTTATCACGCTAACGAATGAAGTCGGAATCATTAAAGTAGGGGATATGAATGGAGATGATAATTTAGATTTGATATTAGCCAATAGTAAGCAAAGTACCGTAACAGTACTTTATGGTAATAAAGATGAAAGTTTTAAAATACCAATCACGTATGATATTGTCTTAAATGATCCCACAGATATATCCATTGAAGATGTAAATAATGACGGCATAAAGGATATTATTGCACTTGGAAGTGATACCACTCAGGAAACCGGAATATCCATCTTATTAGGATTATCAGATAGAAAGTTTGATTTCCCATTCATCACTAAGGTAAATAATGTGAGAAAATTTGCAGTTGGACATTTTGATGAAGATAATATTTTGGATATTGTGGTTGTGGGGGCTCCATTAGGTGATGATATTTATACAATTCTTTTCGGCAGAGGTGATGGGACATTTGATTTATCTGATGAAGTTGCCCTCGGGGAGCGTTTTAGCATTACGGATGTAGAGGCTGCAATGCTTAATAAAGACGGATTGACTGATATTGTATTTTCTGATGGGGGAAAAAATAGTGTTTTGGTTCTTTTAGCAACGGGTAATGGATTTTTTCAGGATCCAAATATCTATGGCGCAGGTATAGATCCTGTAGCAATTTTACCAGGCGATTTAAACGATGACGGAAATATTGATTTAACAGTTTTAAATCGAAGTGGTGTTTCTATTTTCTTAGGTCGTGGTGATGGATCGTTTTAGATGAGTAAGTATTTAATTTCCCAAAATCCGCAATGGTTACCTTGACTGGCATTCATTTGTTCCAAATGGTCCATATTGTAATACAAACGCTCACACCTAAAAGGACTACCACTTCATGAATTCAATAGATGCTGCCAAAATACGTAATGCCTTGACTCTTCCAAGAACTGTCATTGAATTAACTCTCTCCAAGGAAAAAGTGCCTGATCATCTGTTGCGAAAAGCTTTAATGGAAATAGATGATTTGATTCGTGGTTTGCGAACTTGACATTTATTCCTTCTTTTTGATACACGCCTTCCGTACATTTCTGCAAAGAATAGCTGATAAACAAAAAATTTGAATCCACAATACTGATTACAAAAAAATGTGATTTGTGTCAGTGAATAGCCCTGTCATGTCATTGTAGTAGTATAACTAATTTGATATCGTATGGACGGTTGTAAGTTTATGATTGCCTTCAGGCAGAACCAAACAGTCCGTAGTAGGTCAAGTAGAACCAACTGCACGATCTTACCCTCTACAAATCTTCGTGATCCTCATCATTTGCTTCGATTTTAGGGCAATAACTAGGTTTTCCATCATTTATTCAAATTAGACGAGGAGTTGCCCTATGCGCATGAAACATTTCCTTCTTTCTGCCGTTTTGTTCTTGATTAGCAATATTTTTCCAATATCAGCTTACGCGACGAACGTATCGGGATCTATCACAACGAACACGACATGGAACACAGCTGGATCTCCCTATATTGTAACCAATGGAGTTACCGTGAACTCAGGAGTAACGCTAACCATTGATCCAGGAGTTGTGGTAAAGTTTGACTCAAACAAGTATCTAACGGTTAATGGGAGACTTGATGCCGAAGGGACATTAGGTAGTCCAATTACCTTTACATCGAATCAAATCACCCCAGCCGCTAGTGACTGGACACAGCTAAAGTTTAATGGAGGGAGCGATGATACAAGTATCATTAAGCATGCCATAGTTGAGTACTCTAGGGATGGATTATATGTATACGATGCGAAGCCGACATTGGAAAATATTACATTCAGGAATAACAAGGACGGGATATCCTTATACGGGGTAGATGCGCCAATTATTTCAAACAATACATTCGAAGACAATGACAAAGGGGTCAAACTGAGTGGGGGATATCCTAGTCAGTTAAAAATAAACAACAATTCTTTTACGGGTAACAACTGGAACGTGTATGCCTCTTCAGCGGGGCACAAGTACCTGATCATTGATGCCGAATACAATTGGTGGGGAACGACGAATACGGCTACGATTGATTCCGATATGTATGATGCGAACAATCGAAGCGGAGCTGCTACTGTGGACTATATTCCATATTTGGATGCGGCCGAGGGAGATCCTATTGGGGAGACGCCAGCAATTAGTGGACATATTACCGCAAATACAACTTGGGATTTTGACATAGCCGATGTTCCTTACAAAATTGATGGAGATTTATACATTGACACCGGGGTGGCCCTCACAATTGAGGATGGGGTCATTGTGGAATTTCAAGGCGACTATAATTTTGTAGTCAATGGTAAAGTAATTTCGCAGGGAACGACTGGGTCTGGCGAAACGTTTTATGTTCGGTTTACTTCCTCCGAGGATGCCCCTGCCAAAGGTGATTGGAAGGGGATTACGCTCAATAATAGCAGTAGTGAGTTCGAATACAGCATAATTGAATATGCTAACAAAGGGATTTCGATAGCTTATGGGCTCAACATCAGCATAGCTGACAATACTATTCAACACAACAATACCGGAATTGACATCGACCACGGGGCTACAGTTGAATTAGCTCGAAATAACATAACAGACAATACGGATGGAGTGTATGTAACATGTCCATCAACAGATCCCTGCGACGTCAAGTTGACTGAAAATACACTCGAGAATAATTCAGGATATAGCATAGAAACTGATCCCGATGGTACGGATGCTTCTGGAATTACAATTGATGCCACAAATAACTGGTGGGGAACGACGACCACCGCCACCATTGAATCCGCAATTTATGACAATGACGACAACGCCAATAATCCTGTCGTTGACTATGACCCTTATTTCACGAGCTCTACAGGTGGTGGGAGCTTCATAAACTCGCATATATCATCGAATACCACCTGGGATGTGGCAGGTTCCCCGTATGTCATCACGCAAGATATTCAAGTATATTCAGGAAGGACGCTTACTATTGATCCAGGTGTTGAAGTTCGATTTGATGAAGGATTTCACCTAGAGGTTCATGGGGTGATAGATGCGGTTGGAACTTCTGGAAATCCAATTAAGTTTACATCCAATAGTTCTAATCCTGCTATTTCTGATTGGGATGCAATTAGGTTTAGTAACAATACGGGTGCCAATAAAATTAAATATGCGATTATCGAATATGCCCTTTATGGTGTTTCTATTCATAACTCGACTCCGGAAATTGAGAACAATACATTTCAGCACAATTCAACTGGAGTATTCTTAACTGGTACGGATAACCCAAGCAGTCTTGAAAACAATACAATTACTAATAACCTAATGGGGATTTATACTGGAACAAAAACCTCTTTAAGTTTCCATAACAACTCTATATACGATAACATCACTTTCGATTTTGACACAGGGGGTACAAACGAGGAACTACTGGTTGACGCAACTAACAACTGGTGGGGAACTACAGACCCGTATGAAATTTTGGCCAACACAGAGGAATTTGAAGATTATACAACTCGGGCAACTCTAGATTTTACTCCATTTCTAGATGGACCTAGCGGGAGTCCAATAGGGGCAACGTATTTACACGGTCGCGTTAGCTCTGATTTAACGTTAACGGGAACTAGTAATCCGTATGTTGTTATACACAATATAGTAGTTGCCGATGGTGCGACCTTAACAGTTGAACCTGGCGCGGAAATACAGTTTGACGGTTATTTCAAGATTGACGTGGAGGGTACCCTTGATGTTCAGGGTACGTTAAATAATCATGTCACTTTTTCAGCCACTAATCCAGTTTATGAAGGTGGTGTTTGGGAGCATATATCTTTGTCTGATACAAGTACCATTAACCATGCCTATATCAAATACGGTGATAAAGCTCTGTATGCCATTGGTACCTCTCCGACAATTCAGAATTCAACAATTACAAATAATACGTATGGTATTTATACTGAAGGTAGTTCGTCTCCGACAATAACTGACAATGACATTCAGAGAAATCAGTACGGTATTTATGTAGATCCTACGTTATCTACCCCGCCGGATCCGACAATATCGGATAATCTTCTGTTCAACAATGGTTTGTATGATTTTTATGCAAAAGAAGGAAGCCTGTATCTTGATTACTCAACAATAACGATCACGGCAGAGGATAATTGGTGGGGGAGCAGTTCGACGACCACTATTGAAGCGGGAATATTTGACAACGACGATGCTACATACGCTCCCGTTGTGGATTATCAGCCATATGAGAGCGATCCTGGATACACAGAAGTGTCCATATCCAGTGTTGCAGCTGACCCTCAATTCTTCTCGGTGAATGAAGGTGATACCACGGATATCGAGTACACGCTTGGTATCGCTGGGGATGTGACAATCAAGGTGTTTGACTACAAGACTCAGGCTCAAGTCGCGACTGTTATCGACGCTCAAAGCCGTACAACTGGTGCCCAGTCAGAAACATGGGATGGTAAGGATGATTCCAATGTGCCTCTGCCGGTTGGGACATATCTATACACCATAGAAGTGGCTGGGACTAACGGGGAGATAGGAGTGTATAACCCTTCGTATGTGCCTGGAACGGTAAGCGTGACTTATGATGCCTTGTCTCACTCTACTGTAGATCCACGTAAGGGCGAACTGTTGAACATCTCCTATGACTTGAATGAGCCGAGTATCGTGAATTTGGGGATAGGGACAACAGGAATAGGGATCACGCCTGAGCGGACAATAGTCGATTTTCTACCGCGGGATGTTTTAGATAATTCCGATCTGTGGGATGGAAGAGGTGATGATAATTTGGTTCTTCCGGACGATACTTATACCGTGGGCATGCATACCAAACTAATGCCCGACAACTCGATTGCTATAACCCCTGGTGCTCCATCAGTAACGGTCTCCAACTTCGGAGTCGATCCATATGGATTTTACCCCGTATACGGTGAAATTACAGAGATTAACTACACTCTATCTGGTACAGCTACTGTGACCGTAGAAATTAAGGATGCGGACAATAATTTGGTTGTCACATTGGTGGATGAAGTCTCAAAAGGCGCGGGAAGCCATTCAGTTGAATGGGACGGGTATGACAGTTCCGATGAGCTTGTGGCCTCTGCAGGGGACTACCGGGTCGTGCTAACAATAGAGGATGCCAGCGGCACGACAGGGGTTAGCGAGCGCATTAGTGCCGTTTTTGGAAGCCTGTAAATTCTTATGAATAAGATTATTCTTCTTACTACATTAATAGTGTCTCTAGCTGTGTCTCCGGGGATCGCCAAGGAAATCATAGCCTACTGTCATTTGACGGACGGGTATTGGCAAATCTGGACGATGAATCCTGATGGATCAAACAAGCGCCAAATAACTAAATCGCAATATGACAAAAGGGATCCCGTTTGGATGGGAGACAGAGTTGCTTATAGAACGCACAACGGGGAGGTTTATCAGGTTACCCTTTCAGGAGACGTAGAGTATCGAATATTGGATAAGTACAACCGCCTACATAGTCTGGATTACAACCAGAAAACTAATAGTTTAGTTTTTGTGCGTTTTGACCCGCGGACTAGAGATATCAGTAATATTTGGATTGCTGATTCTGATTGGCGAGGCGCCAGGTTAATTACTCGTGGGCCGGGGTTAAAATATCAACCCAGTATCAGTACAGATGGCCAACTTGTTGCGTATGTTCAGGCAGATGCCGATGAGGTTGACCATCATATATGGGTGAAGAATATCAATGATGGAACTGCGACCAAAATCATCGAGGGAGAAAATCTAAATATGTTGCCCGTTTTTACGGCAGACAAGCAAAAGATTATCTTCTCCTCAGATCGTGGTGGAAATGGTTTTGACATTTACGGATACGAAATGGATTCCGACAGGTACATCCGATTGACGAAGGATAGTTCATTAGATACGTCTCCATCTCTCTCGGGTGATGATCAATATGTGTTTTTTGTATCTAATCGTTCCGGGAATAAGCAAATTTGGAAGATTGAACTACAGAGTTTGAAGCTCACACAATTAACAAAAGAGAAAGATCCCTCAATAGACCCCGCGTGGGCCGATATTGATATCAAATAACCATAAGTGAGGAGCCTATGAAAAAAGTAATGGTGGCCGGTTTAGTGCTCATATTTGGATTGATAAGCATTAGTTTAGTTATTACAGATTCACAGGCCAAGGAAAAGGATAGAAGTATACAAGCAAAAGAAAAGTCCAGTCGAGCAGATCTTAGGGGTGTCAGGCTCAATATCGATAAAATGAAACGCGATGAGCTAGGAACTGATGTGCAGAATATATTTGTTATCACAGTCGATCCAATTGGCAGTAGTCAGAGTACATATACCGTTATTTATTATTTGGATGATTTGTTTGTTGAAGAATTTAAAGGGCGAACATTACCATTTACATTTAGACGAAATTTAAAAGGGGTCACAAGAGGGGCTCACACCATTAAGGTAGAAATAGAGAATGACAATAATGATATTGTGGCGACGCAAGAAAAGAGGGTTCGTGTAGATTTTGTGCAGAATAAAAAAGAAAAGATGAGACACAAAAAGCAGAACAGGAGCCGGGTTCTAGATGCAAATAAATAGCTGGTTAACCCTTTCGGTGGTATCTATGGTTTTATTAACGACAAGTTTATCGGGGTATTGTCAGGATAGTCCTTCGACTCCCTATCCCCCTAAAGAAATCATCGCGGAGAATATATCATTTGATGTTAAGAGTGGAGAGGTTAAGTATTCATTGTCGGAACCTGCTTTGGTACGTATTCGTATTGGTAAAAAGTATGGCGGCCCCTTGTTGAGAGTGCTTGTCGATTGGGAGGAGCGGGCTGCCGGTGAGCACGTTGAGAAATGGGATGGTAAAGATAAAACCGGTCGGGTTTCCTACCCGGATCGGACAGATTTGATGCTCGTCATATCCTGCTTACCCGCAGATCCTCTTGAGCGTAAGAATTATCGAGAAACGGTCAGGGGTCTGAAGAAGGCTCCCAAGTTTTCGATTACATTTCCGAGTGCTAGAGAACGAAATGCAGATGGTGTGCCAGTTATTGATGGCCGGGCGCCCGTCCGAGTTCAGATTCATGAAGAAGATCAGAAGTGGTTGGCGGATACTAAATATGAACTGGCTTTGTACATTGATAACTCATTTTTGATGGAAGACGAAGAGGGAGTTAATCCCTATACATATCATCTAAATACAATTGGATTGAATGATGGATTACATTCAATAACGGTCAATTTAATCGGATTTGATGGAGATGCTGGAACAGAGAGTGTCTTGGTTTATGTTCGAAATAAAAAGAAACCATAAAACATACGGGGTGGATCATGGTTCAATTTAAAAATTATAAATGGGCACCAATTCTAACAGTATTCTTCTTTATATCAACCAGTATTACACCTCCCCATGCGTTATCCCATCCCCACAGTTGGCTGGATGGAGCATATACGGCGGGAAATACTACGGCAAACTCCAATGTGAAAAATACCCAGCTAGCCAATAATCCAATAAACAACTCATGTGGACTTGGTGATCCGGTTCTAGTTCCAACGGGTGAATTTTACTACGAGTGTACGGATTTAGTGATTCCAGGTCGGGGTATGGATGTGGTTATTAAACATATATACCGAAGTGGTAAGAACGTTAAGGGAATGTTTGGACATGGATGGAGTATAAATTATCACGAAAGATTAAAGGAACTCTCTAGTGGTAATGTAGAAATTATTCGGGGAAATGGCCGTTCCGATCAGTTTGTCTATAACGGTAGCGGGTATGATTCACCTAAAGGGTTTTTTGAACAACTGGTACTAAACGGTGATGGTAGCTGGACTTTAACCAAAGCCCATGGGACTAAGCATGAATATGATGTGGATGGTAAATTAACGGAAATCGAAGATCGAAATGGCAACAGTATCACCTTTACCTATGATGCTGGAGGCTTGTTAGCCTATAAGGGGAAGTCTTTACTATCGCCAACACCAAGTACAGTTATCGTTCTGGGCTATGATTATCGATTGACTAAAATTACTGACACAGTAGGGCGTGACATCACTCTAACCTACGATACCAATGGTCGTCTGGATAAGATAAAAGATTTCGAAGATCGTGAAATTATTATGACATATGATAGTACTTCGGATAATTTGACATCTATTCGAAAACCCACCAGTACTGAATATCCATCAGGAGTAAAAAAGGAATTTTTCTATGACTCGAATCATAATATCACATCGATCAAAGATGAAAAGGGGCAGACATTCGTCACCAATCGGTATGATTCTGAGGGGCGTGTATATGAGCAGGATTTAGGCAGCGGAACATTTGAATTCGACTATTCGGTGGCTAATGAAGTCACGGTCACAGACAGAAAAGGACATGACACGACATATACATTTAATGCGGCAGGAAACGTAACCAAAAAAGAGGAATTCACATCAGGGTTGAGAACAGGTGAGCCGGCATCCTTTATCACAGAGTATGAGTATAATGATGACTTATTGGTGACATCTATGACCATGCCGCGCAACAACGGTGTTCTTTATACATATGACTCGAATAATGCGAATCCGCGGGCCAGAGGAAATATTCTCCAAGTTCGACGTAAATCATCAATGGATCAGCCGGATGATATCAATGATCTGATTACCAATACCACTTATGAGAGTAGCTTTAATTTTCCTAAGACAATCACTGATCCACTAGGTAACGCTTACACTTACACATACGACTATGAATTGCTGCCAGCCGATCCGGATTACGGTACGAACGGGAATCTAGTTAAGATTGAACAGCCCGCGATAAGCGCATCAACACCAGAGATCTCGCTTAGTTATAACGCCAATGGTCAGGTAACTAAGATTACAGATCCAAACGATAATGTCACAGAATATACATATTTTACGGCGAATGGCTACCTAAAAGAAATTAAACGGGATCCCAGTGGAATCAATGCGGTTGCCGCTTTTACTTATGACGCAGTTGGAAATGTGGCGTCTGCAACCGATCCGGAACTTAATGTAACAGAGTACGATTACAATGAGTTAAATTGGTTGATTAAGGAAACCAGTCCATTGGACTATGAAACCAAATACACCTACGACAAGAATGGAAATGTTACAAAAATTGAAAATCAATTAACGGTTTCCGGCACAGTATGGCAGGAAACAGACTTTACATATGACACGCTTAATAATGTAAAAACCATAGAAGATCCATTAAATCGGGTGACAACCTATAACTACGACTTGAGCGAAAATGTTTCCTCAATTGTTGATGCAGAAAGCAATACCACGACATTTGAATATGACGAAAGGGATAAGCTGTTTAAAGTCAAAGATGCTAATACCCCTCAAGGGATTACAGTTTATGATTATGACTTGAATGGAAATCTATCTAAAATCACAGACGCTGAAAGCAATGAAACGGCATACACTTATGACCTTTTTGATCGACAAACCAGAATAACTTACGATGATGCATCGGTTGACGAGTTTAAATACGATAAAAACAGCAACTTGACGGAAAATATTACCCCTAAGGGCGATAGTATAACCTTCAATTACGATGCCTTGAATCGTTTAACCGATAAAGACTATGAAAGTGATACAAATTTGGATGTGGACTACACATATGATATCGGTTCAAGATTAACAGCCCTTGACACTACAGCCAGCGAAATTGATTTTACTTATGATGATTTAAATCGCGTTACATCAACTACTCAACGGGTGGATGCAACAAACTACACCATCGACTATACCTATGACAAGAATGGAAATCGCACCCAAATAGAATATCCGAGCACCAAAACGGTCGACTATACGTATGACGATCATGACCGAGTGTCGCTGATTACTGTAGATTCGACGGATTTAGTGGAATATGAGTATGATTTTCTGGATCGGCGAACCAAAAAGACTTATGTCGCAGCAAGTCCTGATCAGGAAACAGAGTACACCTATAATCTTGCCAATGAATTGACTGATCTGGACAATACGACGCTGACCTCTACGAATATATCGTCATATGTCTATACCTATGATGATGTCAGTAACCGGCTATCCAAACAGCGAACTTACACAAGCAACTCCGCCGAAACGCATAGCTACACCTACAACGATATCTATGAATTGACAGGTGTCAGTAATGCTCAATCTCACAGCTATGCCTATGACAACGTTGGCAATCGCACCACGGTAGATAGTGTTTCATACACTTCTAACGGATTAAATCAGTATTCCCAAGTTGGAGCAACAAACTATACTTATGACTCCAATGGGAATTTGACGGATAACGGGCCTGATACTTTTACCTACGACGAGCAGAATCGCCTGATTGAATTCGACGATGGATCTACAACGACAGACTATGAATATGATGGTTTAGACCGTAGAACATACAAAAAGGTCGGAACAGCAGAAACATACTTCATCTACGATGGTGATGAAGTAATCGCAGAATACAACGGGAGTGGGGCTTTACAGGCTGAGTACGTCACCGGAGTAGGGATAGACGAAGTTTTGACGATGGATCGAAGTAGTACCACATATTATTACCACTATGATGGATTGGGTAATGTGACGGAGGTTACCAATAGTAGTGGTACCATTCAAGAAAACTATACGTATGATCCATACGGAACTCCATCCGTTACCAGCTCGAGCATTGATAATCCATATCGATTTACTGGACGAAGATTTGACGAGGAGAGTGGAGTCTATTACTATAGAGCTAGGCAATACGACCCATCCATCGGTCGTTTCCTTCAGCGCGATCCATTGGGGTATGCTGATAGTACCAACATTTTTAAGTACGTCCATAATAACCCAGTCAATTTTGTTGATCCAACTGGCGAAGCTTGGTGGATTGTAGCCATCGAGGCAGGTTTTTTTGGGTATGATACGTATGGATTAATCAAAACTGAGCTGGATCCATGTGCGACTGGTTTAGAAAAAAGTATTGTACGTGCGGCATGGGTAGCAGGAGCGCTATCTCTCGGCGGTGGTGCCGTAGCTGCCTCTAGAAAAGTTACAAAGTATAGAGGAGGAGCTTTTGATGACCTTGCTACAGGTGGAGATCTGGAGAGACATCATATGCCAGCAGATTCAGTGAGTCCTGTGCCTAGAAAGAAAGGTCCGGCTGTTTCTATGGATAAGGGGGATCATTGGAATACAGCGTCTTGGGGGTCTTCAGCTGAGGCAAAAGCCTACAGAAAAGCACAACAAAAATTAATCGAAGCTGGTAAATTTAAAGAAGCGCAACGCATGGATATATTTGATTTGCAAAATAAGTTTGGTTCCAAGTATAATAAGGCAATAAAAGAAATGATAGACTATACAAACTCAAACTTTTAGGAGTATTATATATGCGCTTGGATATTGACCCCTTCATAGGTGTAGGTAAAATAAAATTTGGAATGTCCCAAAAAAATATTAGAGTCCTACTCAACTCTAAATGCAAGTCTTTTATGAAAACTCCTAATGCTGATTATGAAACGGATGTCTTCCCCGACCTAGGATTTTCTGTATACTATAACAAATTAGGTTATTGCAAAGCTGTTGAATTTTTCCCGAGCGGAAATGTAGTTTACAAAGACATAGAATTATTCAGGAAAGACTTTACTGAATTGCTAGAGTATTTTAAGAAGGAAACCGAGGTGGAGATTGATGTAGATGGTTTGACGATGAATAAAATAGGTATAGGTATTTATGCCCCAGGTCATAACGAGGATGCATATTGTTATCCTGAAGGTGTAATAGCTTTTGAAGAAGGTTATTATGGTTAAATCTTGTATTTCATGAAGCTTGCATGGTATTATATTTAATTATTATGATTTTAATCCCTTCATAATGTGACCGTTCCATGAACAGGGAATATTTTGAAGTTTTTCCTAGAGCAAGTCCAAGTACCCGTGTTCTATCCCCAAAACCCTTCAAGGGGTGCACGATCAAGAAGCCTCGTGAGTAATTGTAGTCCGGATAGTTTGCCCAATGCTTGCTATTTTCCAGTAGTCTCTCAAAAACACCTTACCTAAGATCCCCAAAAATCCGTAGAAAAATCACTTATAGGAAGAAAATAGTCATAAGTTTGCGTTATCAAGCAATAACGTAGTCAACGTTACTAGTGTAGAATGCCAGATGTATGCAAAAAACTTCTTTATCCTTGGCGTATAATTCCATCGTTAGATCACTAGCGATTCTTATTGCTGTAGTTTCAGTCTTCAATGTTTTTATGACTTCCTGCTTGGCCGAATCTACATTACCTAGATCTGAATTTGTTGGTATCCAAGAGGTCAGAAATTGGATTAAACATGGCCGGGAATTTTTATTTGTAGATGTTAGGGAACCCAAAGAGTTTAGTAGTGGCCATTTGCCGGGTGCTGCCAATATCCCTTATTATGAGATAGAAGATCGTCGTGAGGAAATTCCACTGGATAGACCGGTGGTTATATATTGTACGCACTCTTCCTGGAGAGCTCCATATGCGGGAAATCTGCTTGCTGACTATGGCATGAATAATGTCAAAATTTTGGATGGCGGGGCTTCCAGCTGGAACGCTGGAGGGCAGATTATTTATGCAAGCTCACCCAAAGAACCCGAAATCATCCCTAAACCCAAAGATCTCAAGAAAGAATTCAAGTATCCCGTTCAAAGGAAATACAAAACCCAAATAGATTTGACTGAAAAGCAGCTTCGGGAATTTGATGGCAAAAATGGACGTCCGGCCTATGTCGCCGTGCATGGTGTCATTTATGATGTGACTCAAAGTCGTCTTTGGAGGGGAGGAGAGCATGATCCAAGTGACGGCCAGGGATACGCGGGATACGATCTCACCGAACTGCTAGATTTGTCGCCTCATGGTGATAAATATGTAGTTAAATTTCCAGTGGTTGGCCGTTTAGTTGAGAATAAGTAGTTAAACGGTTTATTACAAATTAGAATTTAAACAGCCTATGAGTTTATTTTCCTAGAATATGCCAAGTTCTACTGAATACCTGCGACGTGTTCTTAATAGTGATCGCATAGCGGGGTACTCTGGTCGAATAAAGTTGCTAAAAGAGATAAATAGGCTCCTTTTATTTGTCGTTGGAATAATTTTTATTGTAACTGTTTCCTATGGGATCTATCTGGCAAATTCTTATGGTAAAGAAAGAATTAATAAATTGACCACTACTAGTGCTCTCAAGAAACGTGAAAATATTCTCACTGTCAATATCAAGCCGCCGCTTAAATATGACTTGAATTTTGCCTCCCGAAGAAATATCTTCCTTCCCCACAAAAATCGTCGAGCCAAACCACAACGCCTAACGAACAAGAAAATTAAAAAGTTTGAGCAAGCTATTCGAATTCTCGGCATATCTTTTGATAAGCACTACGAGGTGATACTGGAGAATGTTCACACTAATGAAACACATTTTCTTGCCGTGGGTGATTTTATACTAGATTCAAAAATAATAGACATTCATGGCGACCATGTCGTTTTTGAGCTAGATAGAGAGGAAGTGGTTCTGTACCATGAGGCGAAGTAAGGCGCTATTTCTACTCGCAATAGTTATTCTTTTAGGTTGGCAGCCAAATGCAAGCGGAAATGCGGATTATAGTAGTAATCTAGCTAAGAGAATCGCTCTGATAGATTTCAAGGATATGGAAATGCCGGTGGTTATGAAGTTTTTGTCACAAAAAAGCGGAATAAACTTTATTTCCAGTCAGGGATGCAATATGCGGGTAAATGTGTATTTAAGTGACGTTTCGGTGGAAGAGGCATTGAACATAATTGTTAAGATGAACCGATTGGCATACATTCAGGATGAGAATGCCGTCATGGTGATGACGAGGCAAGAATATGAGGAAGAGTATGGATATCCGTTCGGCAAATTTGTCGATACCCGGGTAATCGCTTTGGAGCACATTAATACAGGTGCGGCCTCAGAACTGCTGGGGAAAATAAAGAGTGAGAGTGGAGTCGTTATACCAGAGACATTCTCACGAACGCTGGTCATTACCGATCAAGAGCATTATTTGGATAAGATGGAACGGGTGATTAAGAAGATTGATCGGCCGCTAACCTCGGAATCTTTTATCTTGAAGTATGCGGAGGCCAGCGAAATAGCGACTAAACTTGACAAAATTCTGACATCCTCAGTAGGCACCTTGGAGTACGATGAGGCCACAAGCAGTCTTGTGGTGACCGATACTAAGGATGTTATTAAGAAGGTAGAGGAGTATATCAAGTTATTCGATAAGCGTCAGCCGGAGGTATCAATAGAATCCAAAATTATTCAGGTCACCCTTAGTGATGAGCATAAGTTAGGGGTAAATTGGCAAACCATTGTTCCAGATTACCATGATCTAACATTTGAGTCGGATTTAAGTGTTCTGACGTCTACGGAGAAGTTTGGTCGCGCGGGAATCGGGACGTTTGCGGATGATAACTATACGGCCATGATCGAGGCTCTGGAGACCATTGGCGACACGAAAATCCTCTCCAATCCGCATATTACGGCCTTAAATCGACAAGAGGCGAAGATCTTGGTGGGATCTACCGAGCCATATGTGACATCTACCACGACAACACCCTCTTCCGGGCCCACAACGGTGTCTGAGAGCGTCAATTTTATTGAGGTTGGGGTGAAGCTATATGCTACGCCTACCATTCATAGTGACGGGTACATCACCATGAAAATTAAACCCGAGGTCAGTTCTGTTACCCGGAATGTCGTCACGGCCAATAACAACACAATTCCTGTCGTCGAAACTTCAGAGGCTGAAACCACGGTTATGATTGCCGATGGGGCGACGATAGTCATCGGAGGGTTGATTCGGGATGAACGGGTAAATACATCGAAGATGGTACCCGTTCTAGGTAAGATCCCCATACTCGGAGTTCCTTTTCGCAGTGAAGATTTTCTGGATCGGACTACGGAGATTGTCATCTTCCTGACTCCAAGGATCATATCTGGGCAAACGCAAGATTTTAGTAAATACTCGCATATTTTGCAGGAAGAATAGCCCCTGACTATTGAACTTTAGCCATAATTTTACATATTAACTAAACCTACTCGGATTTATGTCCTTAGCAAATACTATCTCTTCGGACCTTCTACAGTTTATAAATAGCTTTCCCGAGGCCATCTACGCTAAAGATTTAGACGGCAGGTTCGTATTTGTGAACGAGGCTCATGCCAAAGGGGTACGTGAGAAGTATCCAAATATTCCTGATCCCATAGGGAGAACAGATGAGGATTTATTTAAGAATAAGAATGAATTGCAGAAGATTCTGACCGATGACCAAAAAGTCTATAACGGGCAATTTTTATATGACCATCTGGAAAAGACCACCTTTCCGTACCAATCAGAACATGCTGTCTCCACAACCAAAGTTCCTTGGTTTGGGGAAAATAATGATATTATCGGTCTTTTGGGCATTTCCAGAGACGTTACGGGGCGGGTAGACTTGTTCCATCAATTGTTTAATAGTCATCCGGAGTGCTGTTTTATCACCTCAAGGGAGGGAAAAGGGAAGTGGATTCATATTAATCAGGCGGGACTGGATTTGTTTGGATATAACAGTCTTGGTGAAATACAAGCCACGAATGTTATTGATGTGTATGCTGATGAGAAAGAAAGAGGCCTATATATGCGGGAAATAGCCAAGAATGGCTATTTAAAGAATCATCAGATTGATTTTTTAAACAAGACTGGCAAAAAGATTACTGTTCACGTGAGTTCATCCGTAAGAAGAAACTCTCAAGGTCGTATAATTGGTTATCATGGGATGATCAAAGATTTAACTCATCAAGAAAAGGTTATCAAAGAGTTAAAGGAGCGTACGCACTGCTTTCAGAGAAATTTAATTCGATCCATCGCTGAGAATATTGAGATTTACCTCAGTGTAGATAAATACTCCCATTGTGATCTATCGGTTTTAACTAAACGTCAAAGAGAGATTTACATGCTGGTTGCCCAAGATAAAAATTCTCGTGAAGTGGCAGAATATTTGGGATTGACGATTCGTACAATTGAAACGCATTGTCGAAATATTTATGATCGTCTGAAGTTTACCAACCATCAGCGATCACTAAAAGGGATTCGTAAACATTCTAAGGAAAAGGGACATAAGGTTGGCTTTGTCATCCCCTAAAATCATCTCAATTATGTCTCAGTACTTTTCTACGTAGTAAATCTTGCATATTCGTTTCGTATTTTACTCCGATGACAACGCTTGAAAATATTATATACTTTTGTTGTAGTGAGAAGCAAGTCAGCAGTAAATGGAAATAGGTTAGTGATTTGTGGTTTTTTTACAAAAAATTATCACTTTTGCGCCTTTTGCCCTTGAATTGTTGAATTTTTCTTTTATACTCTCACCAAAAGTTGCTTAGATATAGCTATCGCTTATATCAGCAACTCAATTCGGGGTAATGCTTGAGGCGCAAGCCAAATGAGTATTGCCCCTTTTGTATTTAATCAATTTAGGTTTACAACTAGGCGGTGTGGTGCCCGACAGACAACTTCTTGTGCCATGCCGCCTTTTTGTGCCTATTTGAAAGAAAGGAGTGTGAAGAGCAATGTCTAGGAAGATGTTTTTTATTGATTTTGAATCATGGAAAATTGAAGCCGGCAACAAAATTGAGGCATACAACATTATTGTGGAACGTCTGGTTAAGGGAGAATATCCAGACATCGTCAATATTGAGTCGATGATCCGGCCTAAATTAGAAGACAGTTTCTAAACTATTAACAAAAAGGAGATGACAAAAATGATTCGAGAGAAAATTACAAAAGATGATTTACCAGGAATGCTAAGAATTCTAAAAGGTAAGAAGAACGGACGGTTGTGGCAAATGTTGGTCGTGGACCGTAACGCGGTGAATGATTACCACGTTCATGACCAATTGATTGACATGGGCGTAGAGGTGATTACCTGTGGAATTGGAACGAAGGTGCGAAAAAAGGACTAGTCGCATGTCTCAGATACCTATCAAAATGCAGATTTTACGATACGTTTGTGAGCAGGGATTAGTGAGTGTTGACGATGTGGCTCGCCACCTTCATAAACCCGAATGTCACCAGTCAATTCGGGTCATGATGCATCAGTTGGGCTTAGGGCATCAGTCGTATGGCAATATTACGCATGGGATATGGTATGTGAGAGACAAAGCATCATTCAAATTAGTTAGGAAATACTATCCTGAACTGCCCAACTTTAAGTTGCACAGGCAGTATCCGGCCTTTGTTGAGCATTCCATAGGTATGAATATGATTCGACATATTCTTGAGAATGATGACAGTTTAAACATTGTGAAGTGGTTGAGTGAAGAGTGCGTTCGGTCGATCCCAAAATTGGTTCGTCAGGATCTTATTTTCGGCCATTATCCGGATGCTATCTTCTGGCGTCAGCGCAAAAGCGGAGCGGCACAGAAAGTGTTCGTGGAATATGAGCGATCGCTCAAAAATAAAAGGCGTTATGTCACCATTTTTCGAAGGTATGCAGGCATGACGGACATAGAGAGCAAAAGTGTCATTTACATTTGCGACAGTGAGGATATACGAAAGTATTTGATTAGGATTACGAAGGAGATGCAGGCATTTGGAAAATTGAAAAATACCCGGGTTTTTCAGTTTACCAGAATGGAGGACGTAAAACTAATGACAACCTTCAGCAAAGGAGGTGCGTTATAGGAAATACTACAATTTAGGCTAACCTTATAATCCATTTAGGCGGCGTGTGGTGCACCACCTGGGATGACAATTTAGAACCAATTAAGTTTTGAATTGTCGTACCAGATCACATGTCGCCTTATTTTTTTAACTTAATTGGAGGAGAAATATTATGAAAGTTGCTATCACCAGTAAATGGGATCGAATGCATCACATTGGACTAGGTACTATCTTTGCTCAATTTATTGCAACACCTGCTTACGCCAAGACCTTGCAAGAGGGAATGACTGAATTTAAAAACGCAGTACTTAGTTTATCCATACCTATCGGAATTGTTCTGCTGATTATTGCGGGGTTAATGTGGAGCCTTGGACGTGGGGATCAATTGCGGCAGACGATCATAGGCCTAATCTTTGTTTTTGCGGCCAGCAGTATCGTCGTGTTTATCAGTTCAATCTTTGGAGGATAAATTATGAGCAGACAATTTAATGAACCCTGTCCCAAAGTCTTGCAAAAGCCGCTATTACTGTTTGGCTTTGAGGAATTGGACCTGTTTATTATCTTCGGAATTCTATTCATCCTGATGAGTGTCAAAGCCCATCTGGGTGTGGTTCTGGGGGTTGGCGTAATTCTAGTGATTGTCTTTAAGTATGTGAAGAAGGGCAAACCGCCAAAGACACTTGAGTGGTATATCAAGTGGTTCTTTGGAGCCAAACTGTACAGTGCCGTTCCGATGACAATAGCTGAATCCATCAAAGGGAGACATATAGACCCAAAACTTACCAGCTTACAATCGCTGCTACCCTTTGAATCTATCGAGAACAACATACTTATCTGTGCCGATAATTCATTGACGGCTGGATTCGAGTTGATGTGTCCTGATGTTGGTAGCTATTCAAGTGAAGACTTAATTGCCCATTCCAATCGTATTGAGTCTTTACTTAACAGTCTTCCACAGGAAGGAATGAGATACCAGCTATTTTTCACTCTGGACAGCAATTTTGAGCGGGAAATCGAACAGCATAAGGTTATTCGCTCTCAGAATAAGTTGGTTCAAGCTATCCATAAACAGCGGGTGAATTGGTTTGAGGCGATATCCAAGGAGAATCTGTTTCGTCGTCGCCGCTGCCTTTTTTATGTGAGTTATTCGGGGTTCAAACAGAAAAATAGATCTACATTGAAGGTTTTAAATCCTGAATCCTCTCAAAAAGAGGCTATTAAAGCAATGTCTTCTTACTATTCCCAGTTTGAAGCCATCATAGGAACCATTGAGCAGTCACTTACAGGGTCTGGTTTTGACTGTCATCGGATGAAAAAGTCTGAGTTGATGGCGGTGTTCCATAAGTATTTAAATCCAGATCGATTTGCTTTGGGGGTTAGGTCCCCCAAAGCTAAGTTCAAAAGAAATTCTCTATCCCAAATTTGTTGTTCCGACCTAAAAGTGGATGACGAAAATGGGGAGTATTTACAGTATGGCGGTTACTACCATAAGTTTATCAGCCTTTTGTCATTACCCGAATCGGTTTATCCCGCGATGCTTACCTACCTGACAGATATGGATTTCTCAGAATATGACCTCTCTATTAACTTTCATATTCCTACAAAAGCATGGGCACAGAAACATTTGGAACAGCATCGCCGGCGTGCTTATGGGAGCTTACATGAAATGTTTGGGTTGGAGAATAAGGATGCCAAGCTGAAAATCCAGGAAATCGAGTATCTCATAGAGGAACTTAAGAATTCTGATCAAAAAATGGCACAAATGCAGCTATGCGTTCATGTGTACTCCAAAAATTTGGAGTTGGTAAAGAAACGTTCGAATCAGGTGATTCGGATTTTTACGGAGCTCAACGGAGCGGAGGCTCACAATGAAAGATGGGGGGCAACTTTGCCTGTTTTTATCGGCAGCTTGCCTGGATGGACGAAAGAGTCATCACGACAGATAACCCTTAAGACCCGTCAGGTCGCGGACATTCTTCCTATGTTTTCACAGTTTCACACAAAGGACCGAGGTGAATGTCTATTCTTCAACCGTTCGCAGGGGTTGGTCTGCCATGATTTATTCAGTGAAGACTTAGACGCGTATAACTCCATTGTCATCGGCGCCTCTGGATCTGGTAAAAGTTTTGTCACTCAGCAAATCATCCAACAGTACAGCAAGAATGAAATCTGTGAAATCTACGTCGATGTCGGTGGAAGCTACCACAGGCATGTCGAGCTTAAGGGCGGGAGCAATATCGCTATAGGCTTAAAGAGTAAATTCACGTTGAATTTATTTGATTTGCCGCAAGGTAACACTTTCAGTCAACTCGATGATGAATCCAAGGAGGAGATAATTAATCTTAAGACTAACACCATTGCCTTAATGATTGGCGGATTTGGGCAATTTGAGTTCGGTCAGATTGTTGAAGACTATCTGGCGCACAGTATCCGTTATTTGTACCAGAATGTTGATTATCCGGAATTAAGTGACCTCAAAAATGCACTCAAGTATTGTGCCAAGCACAACAAGGTGTGGACGGAAAGTCAGGATGTGATTATTGGACTTCTGGGGATCTGGTTCAAAGGTGGACAGTATGGATCCTTCACAGATGGTAAAAGTACGATCTCAATGGACAACAATGTGATTTGTTTTGACCTTAAGGGGCTGAATAACTTTAAAAAGTTACAGAAAGTTCTCTTTTCCGTAATTACCAATGTGATCTGGTCGAAAGTGATGGGAGATAAGGAAAAGCCGAAGGTTGTTGTGTTTGATGAGGCCTGGCAACTGCTGGCCAGTCCTGAAGGCGCGTCATTCATATCCGAATGCTATAGGACGTCCCGCAAGTATAAGTTTGCGGTGATCTCTATCAGTCAGTCACTTGAGGAATTTCGGTCCGATAAAATGCTGGCGGGAGCGATTCTTGGAAATGCACATACACTGTATATCCTCAGGCAAAACAATGCCGATGCGGTAGAGAATATCGTTAAATTCTTCAAATTCAACTCGCAAGAACGGCGTCTCATTGAAAGTCTTCGCATCGAGAAGGGCAGCTACAGCGAAGTATTCCTATCCCAACGAAAAGGAATGGGAAACGTCAGAGGGGTATTGCGAATTTACCCGACACCGTTGGAATTGTGGCTGGCAACGACCAATCGCGATGATGTGAACTATTTCGAGAAGGTTAAAAAACAGTATCCCAAGGCGAGTTTACTCAAAATTCTTGAGAAATGTGCTCTTAAATATCCTAATGGTGTCAAAACCAGTAAGAACCGAAAAGGAGGTGATCCACAATGAAATACATTCTAGTTTTTTCTATCTTGTTGTTATCCGGCTGCACCACGACCCAGAAGTATGCGGCAACGGGAGCTATCGTGGGATCTACTGTAGGTGGGGCGATCGGCTATCAGTCAGGTGATTCTTCTCAAGGGGCTGCTATCGGAGCTCTGACAGGCGGATCAATCGGTGTTGTCTTGGGCGAACAGAAGAAGCAGAAACTCTCCGACTATGACAGAGGCTTTGAATCGGGATACAGGCAGGGGCAGGCCGATTTGGCCAAGACAATGTGGAATCAGAATACCGGAAAGTGCGCTAATACCGGGGAGACAGTTTTACTTATAGACGGTATTCCCAATGGACGCGTACAAGGCGTGATTTATCAGGAGCCGTACCAGGAGGTGAATCCATGAAAAGAATAATATTGGCTGTGGGGATTGTGATATGTATTTCATCACCTGGTTATGCGAGTGACGCGTGGGCCATTCTCAAGATGATTTCCACTCAATCCATTGAGCACAAACAACGCCTTGGTCAACTGCGGCGGCAGGTCGAGTATCTGGAAAAGGCGGCCGAGGGTATTGATGGTGTTGAGTTTATTACGGATTTTAGGAATATGCTCGTTGAAGGGGAAAGTTATCTCAATAAAATTGATGGATTTATTCGATCAAAAACAGAATCCTCTCAAGAATGGCAGAGTATCTTTGGCAACAATGATCCCTGGATACAGGATAGCAGTCCACTTCGCGAAAATATTCAGATTTCCGATCAAATCAATCAAGACAGCTATGCCATTGGAGACAGTTTTCAGGAACTTTATCAGAACAACACGGCAGAAATTAATCAATTAATTAGTAATTCCCGCCATGTAAGCGAGAAGGGGGCCTTGAAGCAGATCAGCGAATCATTAGCGCATCTATTACAAATGCAGAATCATTTGATTTATTTGATGTCCCAGCAATTGAAGCAAAACAGTGTGGAGTTTTCCAATAAGAACAAACAACGAAAAGAGGCGGAAATCATCCTGGAGGAAGAGAAAAAAGGTGTTCGGGATTATATGAATCTCATCGACAAACATTCATTGGACATGTAGGAGGCCGCAATGGAGGTAATTCTAAATTTTGCCAAGCAGGATATTGAGCATGTAATTGGTCTAGGAAAAACATTGGCAGGCGGATTCCTGGTTTTGGCCTGTTTGCTAAATTACATCGCGACTGTCCAAGGTAAGGCGAATTGGCCGGCTTTGATGGTCAGTTTTGTGATGGCGATATTCATTCTACATAACTATGTCGGGATTATGGATACAACGGTGGAATTGATCGCCATTGTAAATCAAGAGGTCAATAAGAAGGATACTTATTTATCAAGTTATATCAAGATGGTCGATGATTTTCGCTCGGTCTATGAACAGAATCAGAAGGAAAAGTTCTCCATATTCGATATCGGTTACAAACTTCTGCACAATTTGATTACCAATCTATCGTTTATGTTCTACGGAGCCGTGATCTACATCATGAAATTTGTTAGAGAACACCTACTCGGCATTATGTTTCGGCTGGGGCCGCTGGTCATACCGTTTATGGTCTTTAATAACACCAAGAAAGTACCCATTGGCTGGTACGCGAGTTTTGTGTCAGTTTGCCTGTGGCCCTTGGTATGGCAATTAGTCTTAACATATGCAGTAGAACAGGCAAGTCAGATTGACCTAAGCTTCAATAATATTGTGCACTTTGTAAATTTGAATTTTGTTGTCTGTATTCTGGTTGTCCTGACTCCAGTTCTCGTATCATCTTTGGTGGCCGGTGTGGGAATCGGCGCGGCCAGCTACATCACAAGCTTATTTGCCATAAAACAGGCCAGTGAACTTACTCAAAGGACCGCCAAAACCTTTGCAGGCGGGATTGGCGGAGGAATTACAGGGGGAGTAGCTACTTATTCTCAAATCAAGAAAGAACTTCCGGGAGTCAGACCCGGGTTTTTCCCTGAAGATCGACTCAGGATGCTTCGTTCTGTGGCAACTGGTAGTTTAACGGGGGCTTTGGAAGGAGCAGGAATGAAATCTACAAGTCGGGATATACAGTTTCAGAGGGCAATTAAGGGTCTCAGGACACAAAAGGAGGAATTAAATGAGCCAAAACGCAAAAGTTCGGTGGCAGCTGGAAAAGAACAACCAGGTGTTGAGCCTCTTTGGATTGCTCAGCATTTGTATTAATGTCATTCTGGTCGTAGTCGTATTACTAAATACACAAATGCCTAAAATTCAATACTCAGATGAAGTGCTCAAGGACTTTTCACTTAAGATTTCGAAGCAATGTTTAACTTTTAACTCGGTATCACTAGCAAGCCAGATCGATAGTGTTCAGCAGTATTTGGGAGTTGATGTGCTGAAGTCTTTGCTGGATGACTTTAAGAAGCATGAAGAACTTATCGCGGAGAATGAAATTCAGCAGGAATTCAAGGTAACGAATATATCAGTCGTCAGATCTGAAGAGCCTTACTTACTTGAAATTGCCGGTATTCGCAGGATTTCATCAGGGCAGATAGACAATGTTGATGAAAGTGCCGCTCTCACGTACACCCTGGAGGTTCAACGTGTAGAAATAACACGGAAGAATCCATATGGGCTTGAAGTGATCAACATTATTGAAAATCGGGATCAGCTAAGCGAGGTGGAATCATGAGAAGAATCCTTTTTCTGCTGGTTCTAAGCATAGTTTATCCTGTATCAGTATTTCCATCGGAAGGAAGGTATGACTCAACGGCAGAGGTGCTGCTTGATGTTAAGCTCCAAGAGGATCAAATAACGAGGGTGTATATAAGGCCTTTGTTTGCCACCAAGTTGGAAATGCCTGATCAGATCATCCGTGCTATTCCCGGGGATCAAACAGAGTCTTTGATAAAAACCGTCATCACCAAAGACCGGATGGGGATCTACATTATTCCCGTGGCGGAGACTGGGATTACCAATCTCTTGGTCGATACCAATAATTCAAAGTTCAATTATGAAATTATTATCGGGGATGAACGGTTACTTGATTACCGCCTTGGCAGTGCGAAGGCGAGTAGTGAATCACGATCCCCAGAGGTTCTGTCTCAGGAGTACTTACTATCTCTGGTCAATAATTATGACGTACTAAAAAATACTAATGTCATCAGTGACGGGGTGGCAGAGACAAAAAATATGATGAGTATCATTCGACGAGATGGCATTGTCTTATATACTCATCGAATACTTTTACATAAGAAACCACACTACTTGTGTTTTGACTTGACGGTAGAGAATGCTACGGAGTTCTCACAAGCCATAGATTTAGACAGTATCCGTGTACATATAAAGGATCATCAATTTAAACCAAGACATAGTGTTGTCTACAGTCGGGACTTATTGCCGAATAGTCAGACAAAACTGGTTCTTGTTTTAGAGCATAGCTTCATTTCAATACACAACGATTTCTATTTCAGTATGACAATCGGAGGTAAGAATTATGTCTTTCAATAATCTATTCATTCAAGAGATAAAGCCTTCTGGGAAGCGACGTCTGACTATGCTTTCGTGGTGTTTTATAGGAGTGACGATTGCCATTGTTGTGATGTCCATGAAATCGAAACCCCTTGAGAAAAAAGACAGTAAGAATCAGGTATATGTTAATGAACAAGAACTATTGAAAGTAGTTCAAAAAAAATTAGCCAAGGAGAATGAGGTGGTAAGTATCTTTATACCGCCCGAGGCAAGCGCCGAATTCGCACCCATCCATCAGGAAGAAATCGTGCAGAAAGGCCCACCTATTTTGTACGAGTACACAGAGGATGTACCTGTGAAAGAGGTGCCCTTCGGCAGCATGATTAGGTGCATTTTAGTCAGCCGAATAGTAACTAACAATTTTAGTAGTCCGGTCGTCGCACAAATTGAATCAGACTTTTATTTTAATGACCAACTGCTCTTACCAGCTGGAACACGAATATTCGGGGAGGCTCGTAAAGGGATTGAGGGCGAGCGAGTCCTGGTATCATTCGGGCGGATGGTATTTCAAAAGGATGGTCAGGAAGTGGTTTTTAGCGGACGGGGAGTCAATGAAGATCTGAGCGGAGGACTTCAGGCGGTCATCGTCAATAAAACCAATAAGAAGAAAATAGCCTTACGTATTTTGAACTTTCTGGGGGGTACGCTAATAGGGTTACAGGAGAAGGTCACTAACTCTATTACAGGAATTGATCAGATTGGAACAAGTTCCCGAAACGCGGTTTTGGAAGGGGTTGGAACAGCTTTTCATGAGGAGGCCAAACGGATTGAGCAAGAAATTGACCGGCTTCAAGGGCAGGGAATTGTCCCTGAAGGGACGCCGTTTTATATATTTCTAGATGAACGGCTTGGGTTAGGGGGTGATGATGTCTAGATTACTTAAATTGGAGAGTTTTTATGTGAATTCTACAAAAATACTAATTCGAGTAATACTTGTATTTCTTGCATTTTTGGTGGTGACCGGGGTAACTAGTGAATCCATTTCTTTCTATGAACGTTTTCAAAAACGAGCATATATACGGATGTTCAGGATGGAGAATCCTGGGTTCATTAGTTATCGATATCTAACAGAGGCGTCCTTTATTCAAATACCACAGGAAGAAACGGAGTAGATTATGAAGGATTCAGACCTATTCGTTGCATTTCTCGTAACATTCATAACATGGAAACTTTTGGCGGTATTTGATGGTCTGAAGTTGACATCCGTCACCATAACACTATTAGTAGGTGTGCTTGTGCTAGGTGGAGTCGTCCTATTTACAATCGCCCATTATATCGAACGAGCCTTGGATAGGTTGAATATGTGGCGCAATGGGATAGTTCCAGATTCAAAGAAAATGCCTTTATCATATCCGTTTAAACCATTCTGTTTGATGGAGTACTTACAACGATATTACACCGAAGGACAGAACTCAATGAGTACGTTTATTGGTTTATCTGCCGAACACCCTAAACCTAGGGAAATAACTATTCCGGATGAACAGCGATGCCAGCATTGTCAGATTATTGGGATAACCGGCTCTGGTAAAAGCGAAAGTCTGTTTTATCCTTTGATCTATCAGGATGCTTTAAAAGGCCGGCCTGTGATTATTCTCGATGCCAAGGGTGAGCTTGAAGCCGCCAATCGGATCAATGCTCTTATGAAAAATATTGGTCGGGATAAGGATTTCTATTTGTTTTCATTAACCCATAAGGATATATCGTGCTCGTATAATCCCATTTTCGCCGGAGACTGTGATCCTCAGATTATCATAGACGCATTCTTAAATAATTTTATCGAGGAACACACATTTTTCCGAGAAACTTCCAAGACGATCTTTGAAAATACCTACATGATTCTGTATTCATTGGGTAAGCCATTTACGGTTATGGATATCTACGCATACTTGATGGATGAGAAGTGCCGTTTGTATGTCAATGATTTGATCGACAAGGACAATGAAACGGGCAGTAAATCTTTGATGCTTCTAAATACGCTATTGAATAATCTGACTCAGCAGTACAAAGGTTGGCAGCATGTCATTACAGGCTTTGGAAACTATTTGTTAAAACATAAAGATCCAATATTTAACGACGGGGAAGGTGATATTGTTTTATCGGACATTATCCGAAATCGAAAAATTGTGTATTTTCAATTAGCAACCAATGCCTACCCGCTTCAGGCAGTGAGTGTCGCCCGTATGGTTCAGGCAAATCTACGCTATTTATCTTCACTGATTCAGTCAGGTGTGTTGTCGAAGGATATTTTGGTAAATGTCATCATTGATGAGTATGGATCACTCGCTGAAGACTCTTTTACGGAGGTTCTTAATAAGGCTCGCAGTAGCGGGATGATGGTGACCATTGCCCATCATAGTATCAGTGATTTAGCCGCAGTTTCGGAATCCTTTATGAACAGAGTGGATGAAAGTACGCTTAACAAAATCTATTTGAAACAATCTGATCCGAAGCTATGTGAGTCGATAGCCAAGAGTCTCGGAACACATACCAAGTGGGCACCTACTTATCGAAAAATTGGCGGCCGATTCGGTAACCAAATACATATCGGGGAGTCGTCCAATAGATTGGTGAATGAATTTAACTTTTCACCAGACAAGATCAAGAGTCTTCATAAGTATGGGCAAGGATACTTTGTTTACAAGGGAGATAATACACAGGAGTGCGTAAATTTTGGTCATTTTAGAGAATTACAAAAATCACCATACAAAAAGAAATCAAAACCGGAAAAACAAGAGGGAATCAATTTATTCGAAAAATATTGTCAGACGATGTCCGAGGATGTTGAGGATCTAGCGGAACAGTCAGTTCCAAGTTCTGGGATAAAATTCGACGATTAGAGTGTCAGTTATGAAAAAGCCGGTTGTACCACAAAAAGAATACCAAAAATTAATCAGAAATATTGCTAATGTGCTGGCAGTATCCAGACAACGGGCGGCCAAAGCGGTTAATGCCGAGCTATTGAAGGCCTATTGGCGGATTGGTAAATATGTCGTTGAATATGAACAGGATGGAAGTCGAAGGGCACAGTATGGTGAAAAGATGCTTAGAAGTTTGGCGAGAGACTTAACACGGGAGTGCGGTAAAGGGTTTAGTTACAGTAATTTAAAGAATATGAGACTTTTATATGTTCGATATCCAAAAAGCCAGACACTGTCTGGCCAATTGGGTTGGTCGCATTATGTGGATTTGCTATCTATATCTGATGCTTTGGAGAGAGGATTTTATGAAAAGCAATGTATTGCTGAAAAATGGTCGGTTCGCGAACTTAAACGGCAAAAGGACAGTGCTCTTTTTCACCGTGTGGCAATCAGTAAATCCCCCAAAGAAGTGTTATGTCTGGCAAAACAAGGTCAAAAAGTAGATCGGGACAAGGATATTATCCGGGATCCATATATTCTGGAATTCTTGAAAGTTCCCGAGGATCACTCGTTAACGGAGAAATCTTTGGAGCAGAAAATCATTGATAATTTACAGTCCTTTTTGTTGGAGATGGGTAAAGGGTTTGCCTTTGTTGCTAGTCAGTATCGAATTACTTTAGGTAACAACCACTACTACGTAGATTTAGTATTCTATCATCGTATTTTGAAATGCTTTGTTCTTATTGATCTAAAAATTACTTCTGTAAAGCATCAGGATATTGGGCAGATGAATATGTATCTCAACTACTTTAAAAGGGAAGAAAATGTTGAGGGAGATAATGCGCCTATAGGAATTATCCTCTCAGCCGACAAGGATGATGTATTAGTAGAGTATGCCACAGGAGGCATTTCAAACAAGCTATTTGTGTCAAAGTATCGGTTGCATTTGCCTAATAAAAAAGTGCTTACAGAGAAATTAAGGCGGACTTTAGAGTTAAGTGACATATAACTGAAAATTATCTTCTGAGGAGGTGATTGATTTGAAAAGGCGATATTTGAATGTAGTTGAGGTGTCGCAGTACCTGGGATTCAGCGACAAGACTATTCGTAAATGGATCAGGGAAGGGACAATACCATTTCGGAAAATAAATGGCGGTATAAGATTTGATATTGATGCGATTGAAAAATGGCTTGGAACGTGTTCTCACCGTCGGTAATCTAAAATCAATTGAAAATCCTTTCAAAAGGTCTATACTACTTATTAATGTCAATGTTTTGTAGTAGGCCATTTGCAAGAATGAAAGGAGGCAGGAGAGGAGTTCACAAATGGCTACTGTGTTTAGACGAAATAAGAAGTGGGGTATTAGTTTTGTAGACCCTTCCGGAAAACGTGTTCGACGTATAGTATCTCCATACAAAGAAACAGCTGTAAAAGTTCTTAAAAAAATAGAAGTACAAATAGCCGAAGGTAAATATCTTGACATAGAGGAGAAAGAAAAGCTGAAGACTCCTCTTTTCTCACAATTTGCTGAAATTTACTTTGAGAATCATGTCAAGATTCACAACCGCACTGTCAAAAAGCATCGGTACTTCTTAAATGGGCTTGTTGACTACTTTGGAAACAAAAGTTTAGATGATATCCGTCAAGCTGATATTCAGCAGTATATTGTTCATCGTAGTCAAAAAATAAAATCATCGTCGATTAATCGTGAATTGTCGTTGCTAAAATCGATCTTCAATCGAGCCAGCGAATGGAGTTATTTTGCAGGAGAGAATCCAACAAAGAATATTAAGAAGTTTACTGAAAATAACTCTCGGTGCCGTTGGCTTACGGAAGAAGAGCAATCTAAGCTGTTGAATAATTGTACCGGCACCTTAAGGTTGTTGGTTCTGATTGCTCTAAAATCGGGGATGCGTTGGGGAGAGATAGTTAATTTGAAGTGGAGACAAATGCCCAACAGCAATTACGTTGATTTAGAAAATGGCGTATTCTTTGTGCATGAGTCTCTATCCAAAAGTAAAAAATCTCGCTACGTCCCAATCGCGGAATCTGTTAAAAAGGCGTTAATGGAGCATCCAAACAAAAACAATTCTGGATACGTCTTTATCAGTTATCGAACGGGCAAGCGGTTAAAAAGTATGAGAGGTTCGTTTTACCGGGAACTCAAAAAAATTGGTGTTGACGACTTTACGTTTCATGATCTTCGTCATACTTTTGCATCACACCTAGTCAGAAAAGGAGTTGATTTATTTGTGGTGCAAAAATTGTTAGGGCATGCGTCCATAAATATGACACAACGTTATGCGCATCTTCAACCGGGGAGATTGAAGGAGGCAATTGATAAGTTATAGAAAGTTGTTGCCAACTACGTAGAAATACGTATAATACTATTTTTCCCAGTGGCACCGATTTGGCACTTTGAGAATATTTTGAAGTTTAATAAAAATTAGCATGTTATAAGTTGTTGTATTACAAGAGTTTGTACACTGGAGAGGTGCTAGAGCGGCCGAATAGAGCTGACTGCTAATGAGTTGACCTGCGCGAGCGGGTCCCAGGGTTCGAATCCCTGCCTCTCCGTTCTTCTACGCTTCTTGATTTGTTGGATGGAAGCTTCGAAGGAACAAGTTCTTATAACCATTTCATGAAGCACTTATTGGAAGCTTCGAAGGGACAAGTTTTTCTGATCCTTCCACAATGCGCTTGTTGAAAGCTTCGAAGAAATAGGTTTTTTTATCCTTCCAAAATCTTCAATCCCATAATCCCTACCTCGTTTTCTTCCCGCAAAATTTTTGATACAGAATCTGCATGATGTCTTTGACGGTTTGGTTATGGATGGAGTAGTAGAGGGTGCGGTGGTCCCGTCGGAAGGTCACGATATCTTCACTCTTTAACTTGGACAGGTGCTGGGACATGGACGTCTGAGCCATGCCGGTGGCCTCGATTAATTCACTGACACTTTTTTCTCCGTCCGCTAATTCACATAAAATCAAGAGGCGGTGTTGGCTGGCCAATCCTTTCAGGAAGCCGGCCGCCTGAGCTGCGTTTGGCCGCATATTTTCCATAGACATTTTCCTTTCAAATATTAATAATTAATGATATCATAAAAATATAATATAATAAAGGAGAAAGACGATGACCAAAGATTATAAAACCATCACCAAGGATATTTCCGAGTATACCGCTGAATTGCGAAAGTCGGTGCCGGACGCGATGAACAGCTTTTACGCGCTCTCCAAGGCCGCCACGGCCGACGGCGCGCTGGATAAAAAGACCAAGGAGTTTATCGCCTTGGCCATTGGAGTGACGCAGCGTTGCGACGGATGTATCGGATTTCACGCCAAGGCGCTGAAGTCGCTGGGTGCCACCCGCGAGGAGATCGCTGAAGTCCTGGCCATGTGTGTATACATGGGTGGAGGGCCGGCCCTGATGTACGCGGCCGATACGCTGCGCGCCTACGATCAATTTTCCGAGTAACCCGCGGTCGGCCGACGGTTCGGCACTATCGTCGCGGGCCGGGATGAGTCCCCTGGACACGTTGATTTCTCGGTGTATGATCGCATTCATAAAATCAATGCACCCAATTTATTATTTCGCCTTTACAAATGGATCGGAATATACGATAATCTCCACATAACGGCGCAAGTCCGAATGCTGATTATTTGTCCACCGGGAAACATCTCGGTCCGGGCAGCCAAGTCCCTTCGAATACAGCTCTCAAACCAGGAGGATTGATTTATGAACGAAAGTGCGGGAAAACTCAAGGCAAGAAATTACTATGACCAGGAAGCCGAAGACTATATCAAGCAATACCGTGAAGGCTATGACCGGTATCCGCAGAATCTCATCCGCATTAAGTTTATTATCGAACGCCTCAAAAAAATCAATGTGAAAACCGTTTTGGACGCGGGCTGCGGGACATGCGGTCCGATGATGCGTCTGATCAAGGAAGGTTTTGATGTGCGCGGTTTTGATTTTTCCGAAGACATGGTCAAGATGGGCCGTAAGGAACTCGAAGAGGCCGGGCACAGCGGCGATTTGATCCATTGGGCTGATTTGGAAGAAGGGACCGACCTGGGTGACAACCGCTTTGACGCCATGCTGGCGCTGGGTGTCTTTCCGCATATACTCGACGAGAAAAAGGCGCTGACCAATATGGGCAAGATGCTGAACCCGGGCGGATCGGTATTTATTGAGTTTCGCAATGATCTGTTTTCAGCATTCAGCATGAACAACTATTCCATCGATTTTTATCTGAACCGTTGTATCGATTTGGATGAAGTCCCTGAAGATTTAAGAAAAGACGTCACCGAGTTTTATACCAAACGGCTGCAGGTTGAACCGCCTGTCAAAGACGAAAGCGGTCAGCTCAGATATACAGACATCCTCGCCAAGTACAAGAATCCACTCACCATCGGCAAAGAACTATTCAAGCCATGTGATTTTGAGATCGAAGACATTCACTTCTATCATTACCACGCCTTACCGCCGGCGTATGAAAAAACACACACCAAGATTTTCCGTGAATTAAGCATGAAAATGGAAAAAACCAACGATTGGCGTGGTTATCTGATGGCGTCCGCTTATGTTGTCGAAGCCAAAAAGCGCGGATAGGCCGGCCGGCGCTGCTGAAGCGAGCGCTGGGCAAGAGATGTACGATTTTATCAAGCGGCTGTTTCCGATCTGCCGGAGCCTGACGGGTGACGGTGTGCGCCAGACGCTCGATATTATCAAAGAGCACATTCCGATCCGGATCCACGAGGTGCCGACCGGTACCGCAGTGCTGGACTGGACGGTTCCCAAAGAGTGGAACATCCGCTCGGCGTATATTGAAGACGAACAGGGGCGGAGGATCGTCGATTTTGCCGACAACAATCTGCATGTGGTCGGCTATTCGGTCCCGGTGGACAAGACTGTCACGCTGGCCGAGCTGCAGGAGCATCTGTATTCACTGCCGGACCAGCCCGACGCCATTCCCTATATCACATCCTATTACAAAGAGCGTTGGGGGTTTTGCCTGACGCAGAGAGAACGCGATGCCCTCAAAGACGGTAACTACCGAGTGGTGATCGACAGCGATCTGTCCGACGGGTCCCTGACCTACGCTGAATTGATTGTCCCCGGCCAGACCCAGGAGGAGATTTTCCTGTCGACGTATGTTTGTCATCCGTCGATGGCCAATAATGAGCTGTCCGGACCAGCGGTGGCGACGTGGCTGGCGCGCTGGATCCTCGAGCAGCCGCGGCGTTACACTTACCGGGTGATCTTTATTCCCGAGACCATCGGGGCGATAACTTATTTAAGCCGTCATCTGGAAACCATGCGACAGAAGGTGAAGGCCGGTTTCAACATTTCCTGTGTGGGAGACGATCGCGCGTATTCATATCTGCCGTCGCGTCCGGGCAACACATATGCCGATCGCGTCGCGTTGACCATTCTCGAATCGCGGCATCCGGATTTTATCAAATATTCTTTTTTGGACCGCGGCAGCGACGAGCGGCAGTATAATGCGCCGGGTGTTGAGCTGCCGGTTTGCTGTATCATGCGCAGCAAGTACGGACAGTATCCGGAGTATCACACCTCACTCGACAATCTGGATCTGGTCAGTCCGGCCGGACTAGAGGGGGCTTATCAGGTCTTTAAAGATTGCCTGAGCCTGATCGAGGTCAATCACACCTACCGCATCAAATGTCTGGGCGAGCCGCAGTTGGGCAAGCGCGGGTTGTATCCCACTATCAGCACCAAATCGTCGTGGCGTGAGTCACGCGACATGCTGAACTTTATCGCCTACGCCGACGGTCACAATGATCTGATCGATATCAGCCGTCACATCAATGTCCCGGTCTGGGATCTGTATCCGATTGTCCGTAAACTGGTCGACGCCGACCTGCTGGAACAGATTCAGTAGACACATCCACCGGACGGATTATACGCTTGCACAATCAAGGGGAGCCGATATAATCGTAGAATAGTTCTCAACACAGAATCACACCGGATCACCGGATGAAAGGTTTTGCGGTGATCCTGCCGTTCAATCAAGCCTTAAACGGCGAGACATTCAAACGTTTATGCATTTTGTGTCCTCCAAAATATTCTCATTTGTTTCCTGCCTGATTATCATCACCCTGGGATTTGTCATTTATTCCAATTCTTTCAACAACGGGTTTCATTTCGATGATATGTTTTTTATCCTCAACAAGGCGCAGATCCGTGATCTGAGCGATCTGTCGGCGATCTGGAACGCGCATTCGCATCCGGCCCGGTTTATCGGGTTTTTATCATTCGCGCTGAATTATCATTTTCATCAATACAATGTCTTCGGGTATCACGTCGTTAACTGGCTGATCCATATCGCTAATGGCCTGATGGTCTGGTGGCTGGTTCATCTGCTGTTTCGAACCGACCGCCTCAAGTCGGACCCGTTGCGTATTTACGTGAGCTGGACATCGCTGCTGGCCGCGTTGATCTTTATCAGTCATCCGCTGCAGACCCAGGCGGTGACCTATATCACGCAGCGCTTCGCCTCGCTGGCCACTTTGTTTTACTTGCTGTCGGTGTGCACGTTTCTCAAGGCGCGATTGAGTTCGTCGCGCCTGTCGGGGGTGTGGTTCGCCCTGTGCGCGGTGTCGGCGCTCGCCGGAATGTTCACCAAGCAGATTGTATTTACCCTGCCGTTGACGATCATTCTGATTGAGTTGATCTTTGTTAAGCCCAAGCAGATCAATTGGCGGTTGATCGGCATGGTCGCGCTGTTTTTATTGATCGTGCCCGGGATATTTTCGTTTCGCGCGGATCAGTTTCTCAACATCAAGCACATGTCCGAGTCGCATGAGGGCGATCATTTGACGTCGGGCATTTATTTTCTGACACAATTGCGGGTTTTGATCACGTACTTGAGATTGCTCGTAGTACCCGTCGGGCAGAATCTTGATTATGATTATCCCGCGATCACGGATATCTTTGACCCGCGGGTGTGGATCTGTTTTCTGGCGCTGAGCGCGCTATTTGTCGCGGGGCTGAGCAATCTGCGGCGCCGGCCGCTGATCGGGTTCGGGATCCTGTGGTTTTTTGTCACGATCAGCGTGGAGTCAACATTTATCACGATCAAGAACGTGATTTTTGAACACCGGCTGTATCTGCCGATGATCGGGGTGAGTTTGGTTGCGGTGTTTGGATTGCTCACAGCGGTCAAACGGATCCGGCCGGTGATCACGGTGTTCGCGGTGGTGATTGTGCTGTTTTCCGTGCTGACATATCAGCGCAATTTTATTTGGCGCGACAGCATCACCCTGTGGACGGACGTCGTGCAGAAATCACCGAATAAGGCCCGGCCCTGGGTGAGCCTCGGTATCGCGTACATCCAGCAAGATAAATACGAAACGGCGTATGAGCATTTGACGCGCGCGCTCGAGATCAATCCCAAAGAATACAAGGCGCTGAATAATCTGGGTTTGATCTATGCCCGGCGCGGCGAGTTTAAAACGGCCGTGGATTATTACGATCAGGCGATCGCGGTCAATCCGCGCAGTCCGGTGACGCTCAACAATCGCGGCGACGCGTACCGGAATCTGGGCGAAGATCTCAAGGCCTTTGAAGATTTTAATCAGGCGGTCAGCCTCAATCCGTATTACGCCGAGGCCTTTGTGAATCGCGGGGTGTTTTACGGACGGCGTGATCAGCGTCAGAACGCGCTGGAAGATTTCAATCAGGCCATCCGGCTGAATCCCACGCTGCCCGAGCCGTACAATAACCGCGGGATCGTGTACCAGCAGATGAACGAGCTCGACAAGGCCGAGCGGGACTTTGTGCGGGCGCTCAAGCTCAAGCCCGATTACGAAGAGGCCTTGTATAATCGCGGGAATGTGTACAAGGCGCGGGGTGAGTTCGACGCCGCGCTCACCGATTACCGTCAGGCATTAGTGCTTAAAAATAATTACTCCGAGGTGTATAATAACCGGGGTATTATCCATGGAAGTCAGGGGAGAAATGATCTGGCGCTGGAGGATTTTAATCTGGCGATCCGGCATAATCCCGATTATTCGGCCGCGTACTTTAACCGGTCGCTGGTCCACATGAAGTCCGGGGCGTATCAGCAAGCCCTGGACGACACATTGAAGGCCCGGGCGCTGGGCAAGTCGGTCAATCCGATATATATCCAGCAAATCCAAACATTAATTCAATCGCAATGAAAGTGATCATTTATGAGTGAAAAACATATTCAGAAAATTTCCACCGAGTTAAGCATTCCACTTCACAAAGTTCAGGCCACGACGGGATTGCTCGACGACGGCGCGACCGTGCCGTTTATTTCCCGCTATCGTAAGGAGGTCACGGGAAACCTGGACGAAGTCGCGATTACCGGCATCCGCGACCGGCTCACTCAGTTGCGGGAGATCGACAAGCGCCGCGCCACCATCCTCGCCAGTATCAAGGAGCAGGGGAAACTCACCGACAAATTAAAAAAGAGCATCGAGGCCGCCGAGACACTCGCGGTGCTCGAAGATCTATATCTACCGTACAAACCCAAACGCCGGACCAAGGCGACCGTGGCCAAGGAAAAAGGACTTGAGCCGCTGGCCAAGCTTATCTTTGAACAGCAGGGCATGTCGGCGCAGGAGCTGGAGGACGAGGCCAAGAAGTTCGTTGATAAAAAGAAGAAGGTCGAGGACACCGAGCAGGCCCTGGCCGGATCCCGGGATATTATTGCCGAGTGGATCAACGAGAATTCCAAGGCGCGGGCTGAGCTGCGTGAGGTCTATCAAGACGAGGCCATCCTGTCATCGAAGGTGATTCGCGGTAAAGATGTGGAAGGGGTGAAGTTTCGCGACTATTTCAAATGGGAAGAGCGGGCCAGTGCGGCACCGTCTCACCGTATTCTGGCCGTCCGTCGCGGCGAGAAAGAAAAGATCCTGATGGTGCGGATGCACATTTCCGAAGACAAGGCCGTCGCGATTCTGGAGCGGATGTTTGTGAAGGGCAAGGGGGCTGATTCGCGTCAGGTGATAATTGCCATTCCCGACAGTTTCAAAAGATTGCTGGCCCCGTCGCTGGAAACCGAATTGCGCCTCGAACTCAAGAAGCGCGCCGACGAAACCGCCATCGAGATCTTTGCCAACAATCTGCGTGAGCTGTTGATGGCCTCCCCGTTGGGTGAAAAGAATGTCATGGCCGTCGATCCGGGGTTGCGGACCGGATGCAAGATCGTTTGTCTGGATCAGCAAGGCAAGCTCTTGATCAATGAGACGATGTATCTGGTCGGCTCTGAAGATAAACGTGCGCAGGCCGAGGAGACCGTCCGTCGATTGTGTAAGGATTACAATATAGAGATTATCGCGGTCGGCAACGGTACGGCCAGCCGTGAAACCCATCAGTTTATCAAGAAGATTGATTTGCCCGGCGACATTCCGGTGGTGATGGTCTCCGAAAGCGGCGCCTCGATCTACTCCGCGTCGGAGGTCGCGCGCGAGGAGTTTCCGGATTATGATGTCACGGTGCGCGGTGCGGTGTCGATCGGCCGCCGGCTGATGGATCCGTTGGCGGAACTGGTCAAGATCGATCCCAAAAACATCGGCGTCGGTCAATATCAGCATGACGTTGATCAAAAGCTGTTGCGTCAAAGTCTGGACGATGTGGTCATCAGTTGTGTGAACCAGGTCGGGGTCGAGATCAACACCGCGAGCAAGCAGTTATTGATGTATGTGTCCGGATTGGGTCCGACGAGGGCTCAGACGATTGTGGAGCATCGCAACGAACATGGTCCGTTCAAATCACGGGCCGAGTTTGATGATATCAAGGGATTGGGGGCCAAGGCCGTTGAGCAGGCGGCCGGGTTTTTACGCATCCGCGATGCCAAGAATCCGCTCGATACAAGCGCGGTGCACCCCGAGGCCTATCCCATCGTCGATCGGATGGCCCGCGATCTGGGCTGCAGCATCGAGGACTTGATGGCCGATGAAAACCTGCGCAAAAAGATCGATCTGCAGAAATACACCACCGACACCATCGGTCTGCCGACCTTAGTGGATATCAAGGAAGAGTTGGCCAAGCCTGGACGCGATCCGCGTGAACCGTTCCAGCTGTTTACATTCAAGGAAGGTGTCGAGACCATCGACGATCTGGAGCAGGGCATGAAGCTGACCGGGGTCGTCACCAACATCACGGCCTTTGGCGCGTTTGTGGATATCGGTGTTCACCATGACGGGTTGATCCACATCAGTGAGCTGTCGCATCGGTTTGTGAAGGATCCGCATCAGGTTGTGAAGGTGCATCAGAAGATCAATGTGGTGGTGTTGGATATCGATATGGAACGCAAGCGGATTGCGCTATCCGCCAAGCAGGCGTGAGACCTTGTCCAGCAGCTGATCACGTTCAAACGGTTTGATCAGATAATCATCCGGACGGATCAGGCGGGGATTGCCGCCGGTCGGGCTTTTCATCGTGGCCTGGGCGGTGCACATCAGGACGGCCACATGCTCGGTCGCCGGATCAGACTTGATGCGGTGGGTTAACACATCGCCGTTTTGACCGGGCAGCCGGTAGTCGGTGATGACCAGATGGACCGGGTTGGAGCCGAGCGTCACCAGCGCGTCTTCGGCGTTGGCCGCGCAGAGCACCTGAAAGCCGCGTTTGTTGAGCAGATTACTGGTCAGCTCGATGATCTCCCGTTCGTCATCGACAATTAAGATACTTTGGGTCATGCTGGTCTCCTGTCAGCTCAATTTATCAGCAAATTCCCGCGGGATCAACCGCAATCCGATCTAGTTTATATTGACAACCCATGTCAGGGAATGTAACATAAACCTCAGTCGCGCAGAATTTTGTCGTATTCTTCAAATTTTATCCACCCGATCAACCATCAGGTTTATTTATGCGAAAATTCGCCGCAGGTGTTTTGCTTTTATTGACGATATTCGGCAGCACGCCCGTGCTGTTGGCTCAAGATGACGCCGTACCGGCGGAGGTGCCGGCCGAGATCACCCTGGACAAGGTCCGCAACATCTTCACCGAAGATGTGTATCAGAAAAAGATCGTCCAGACCCTGTTTGTCATCGCCTCGAGCTATTTTCTGCTGTTTGTCCTGATCAAGTTCATCAACACGCGGGTCAAGGATATCAAGGCCCGTCACACCGTCCGCAAAAACAGTGTCTATATCATCACGTTTGTCGTTATCATCTCGGTTATTTTTATCTGGATCCAAAATCTCAATTATCTGACGATCTTTCTGGGCGTCGCCGGGGCGGGGCTCGCGCTGGCCCTGCAGGAGGTTATCCTGAGTATTGCCGGCTGGGTGCTGATCCTGGTGCGCCGGCCGTTTGAGATCGGCGAGCGCATCGAGATTAACGGCGTCAAGGGCGACATTATTGATATACGGCTGTTCCAGACGTCGATGCTGGAGATCGGCAATTGGGTGGCGGCGGACCAGAGCACCGGCCGCATTGTGAATATCCCCAACAGTTTTGTGTTTAAGACGCAGAACTACAACTACAGCCGGGGATTTGAATTTATCTGGAATGAGATCCCGATCCTGCTGACATTTGAAAGCGACTGGAAGGTCGGACGGGACATCATGATCTCGCACGCGCGTAAATATGCCGAAGGGCTGGAGGACAATGTCCGGCGTAAGATCGACGCGATGCGCAACCGTTACATGATCTTTTACGGCAAACTCACACCGATTGTGTATGTCAATATCAAAGACAGCGGGGTGGAGTTGACGTTACGATACCTTACCGAGGCAAAGAAGCGGCGGTACACGCAGGATATGTTATGCCAGGCGATACTCGACGAATTTGATAAGCACCCGAATGTCAATTTTGCTTATCCAACCTACAGAATTGTAAAGGAATAAGACCATGAAAATTGCGGTATCGGGATCGACAGGGTTAATCGGAACAGCGCTGATCAAGAATCTGAAATCTCAGGGGCATGATATCGTACGCATCGCGCGGCCGGGCGGCAGCTATCCGCCGGGCGAAGAGGTCATGCTGATGGACCATAAAACACGGTCCATCGACCAGAAAAAGCTCGACGAGTGTGATATTGTCATCCATTTGGCCGGGGCCGGCATCGCCGACAAGCGCTGGACGGATGATTACAAATCGGAAATCTTGCTCAGCCGGGTGGAGAGTACCAAATTTTTATCCGAGGCGCTGGCGGTCAGCACCACTCCGCCCAAACTGTTTATCTGTGCCTCGGCGATTGGTTATTACGGGAATGCCGACGCGGACGTCACCTTTGACGAAAATTCATCGGCGGGCCGCGGATTTTTGGCGGATGTCTGTCATCAATGGGAGGCCGCGACGCAAACAGCCTCGGAGCGGGGGATCCGTGTGGTGAACCTGCGCATCAGCGCGGTCTTAAGCCGTAAAGGCGGGGCGATTGCCAAGATGTGGATGCCGTTTATCATGGGTGTCGGCGGCAAGCTCGGCGACGGAAAACAAATGTTCAGTTGGATTGCGCTCGACGAAATTCCGCGTATAATAGACTATATCATTGAAAACGAATTGCTCATGGGGCCGGTCAACGCGACGGCGCCAAATCCGGTATCCAATGCCGAATTCACCAAGGTCTTCGGATCGGTGATCAAACGTCCGACGATCTTTCCGGTGCCGGCCTTCGGGGCGCGGCTGCTGTTTGGTGAGATGGCTGACGCAATGCTGTTGAGCGGTTCACGGGTCGTTCCCAAGAAACTGCTCGATGCCGGTTACACATTCAAATACGGTGAACTTGGGCCGGCGCTCAAGGCCAGCCTTTAATTTTTTGCAGCGATGATTCAGGAATTCACGGCGCATATACAACTATTAATCGTACGTCTGCACATTCCGGCCGCACAATCCTTAAAAGATAAGCGGATGGTTATCCGCAGTATCAAGGACCGGGCCCGCGCGAAGTTCAATGTCTCGCTGGCCGAACTTGATCATCAGAATAAATGGCAAGTCTCGACGCTGGGCTTTATCATGATCGGCAGTGATCACCGTCATGTTCAGTCCGCGCTGCAGAACCTGCTGACGTTCATCGGCCGCAATCCGGCGGTGGACATCTGTGAATCCGAAATACAGGAACTATAAATATGTCGTATCTGGTTTTAGCCCGTAAACACCGTCCGCAGACATTTAAAGATGTCATCGGTCAGGAACACATTACGGATATTCTGATTAAAAGTATTGAGACCGACCGCATGGCGCACGCGTATCTGTTTTGCGGACCGCGCGGTGTGGGAAAGACGACCTGCGCGCGGATCGTGGCCATGTGCCTGAACTGCGAAGACGGGCCTAAAACGGTACCGCCGGCGGACAGCGATGTTTGCCGGGAGATCGCCGAGGGCCGCAGTTTTGATGTGCTCGAGATCGACGGGGCCTCCAACCGCGGGATTGATGAGGTGCGGATGCTGCGCGAGAATGTCAAGTTTGCGCCGACCTCGGGCAAATTCAAGATCTATATCGTCGACGAGGTCCACATGCTCACCACCGAGGCGTTTAACGCGTTGTTAAAGACGCTGGAAGAGCCGCCCGAACACGTCAAGTTTATCTTTGCCACGACCGAACCGAATAAAGTTCCCGCGACGATTATCTCGCGGTGTCAGCGATACGATTTTAAACGCATTCCGGTACCGAAGATCATCGAAGGACTTAAGGAGGTCAGCCGCAAAGAGAAGTACACCATCGACGAGCAGGCGCTGTTTGCCATTGCCAAGGCGGCTCAGGGAGGGCTGCGTGACGCGTTGAGTATCCTGGACCAATTGAGTGCGTTGAGTGATAAAGGCATCGGCGAGGCCGATGTGTATTCAATGCTCGGTCTTGTCGAAGTGGATTTACTGTTTGATCTGGTTGATCACATCGGTGACGGCGATTGCGCCAAGGCCTTGGAGACGCTCGACGCGGTGGTCAACAAAGGCAAGGACGTCAAGCAATTGATCAAGGAGCTCACCGAACACTACCGGCATCTGATGGTCATCAAGGTCGGCGGTAAGACGCTAGGCAAGTTGGTGGACTATCCGGTGGCCATCAAGGAGCTGTTGCTCAAACAAACCGACAAATTTGAACTATCCGATATCATTCAGTCGATAGATACCTTGATCGCGGCCCAGGACGCCGCGCGCATCACCGAGAATATCCGCATGGCGCTTGAAGTGGCCATTGCGCGCTTATCGTATCGCGGACAGTTGCCGGCATCCGCCGCGAAGCCGAGTCCGGCCGCGGCCAGACCCACGCCGTCGCGTACGGCCAGTGCCGCCCCGGCGGCATCACCGGTCCTGAAAAATAAACGCGGGGCCGTCGACAATGTCGGATCCCCCAAGCCGGCCGCTAAACCCGAACCCAAGCCGACAATGTCGGACCAGGTCGATGACGAACTGTCACGGCTCGACGAGCCGGAAGAAAAACCGCCCGTGGTGGATATCGGTGAACCGTTGGCCGTCCAAGAAGAGGTTGAGCTGGACCTCGAGCATGTGCGAAAGGTATGGGATTTGTTGACCTCGGCGGTAAGCAAGGAAAAGATGTCGATTGCCACATGTCTGCAGGAAGGGATGCCCACACGGCTTGACAGTAAATATCTCTATATCGGCTTTCCGCCGAAATGCAGTTTTCATCGGGACAGCGTCGATGATCAAAACAACCGCATGATGATCGAGCGGATCTTCAGCGAACAGTTAAAGCACAAGGTGTCGCTCAAGTTTGAGATGGTCGAAGAGGTCGAGGAGGCCCGGATGGACGACAATGTCCAGTCGACGCTCGACGCCTTTGGCGGCAAGGTGGTCAACCGCTGGCACAATGAATAAATCAGTCCTAACGATCTAACATCCACAAGGAAACAACGTGAGCTATCCTCAACTTCTGGAAAATTTTATCAATCAGCTTTCCCGACTGCCCGGTGTCGGCCGGCGCAGCGCCGAGCGGATGGCGTTCTGGTTTCTGGACCAGGCCAATGAAGACGTCATGGGCTTCGCGCGTGACATGGCCCGGCTCAAGGAAGGGCTGATGTTCTGTGCGCGCTGCAATCATTTGAGCGACGGCGAGATCTGCACGATCTGTGAGGATGCCGACCGCGATCAAAAGACGGTCTGTGTGGTCGAAGATCCCAAAGACGTGATCGCGATTGAAAAATCCGGATCCTACCGCGGGATCTATCATGTGCTGTTGGGCTCCATCTCGCCGGGAGACGGCCGCGGTCCTGAACAATTAAAGATCCAGCAGCTGCTCGACCGGGTCCGGCAGGAAGAGGTCGTCGAAGTGGTGATTGCCACCGATCCGGACAGTGACGGCGAAATGACCGCCATCTATCTCACCAAACAACTCAAACCCCTGGGGATCCGTGTCAGCCGTATCGGCGTCGGGTTACCCGTCGGTGGATCACTCGAATTCGCCGATATGTCCACCCTCAGCATGTCGCTGAACGCGCGCCGCGTTATTGAATAACGGCGACTGATTCATATCAAAAATATTGAAAGAAGTTAACGGCCTGATCGCAATCGGCTTTGATTGCTGAGTGATCGGGCGCGGTTTTGATTCGAGAATCCTCGGGCCGTATCACGATTGGTTCGCCGCAGGCGATTATTGGAGGTTGAGCGTGTGACTTTATTGGGAGGGCGATTGCTGTTGGACAGGCGCTGCGCGTTGGGGCGGTTGCTGCCCGAGCTGCCGGAACTCACGGAATCCGATCCGGCGGACGAGCGAATACGCGGTGTCCGTCGACGACGACGGGTTTCGTCGCCCGTCGATGATCCGGAACCATACTGATTCTGAATGGAATCAATGCGCTCTTCGATCTGTCGATATTTAAACAGGATGTACTCGTGACGGTGATTGTCTTGGATGTATTTGAGCATGGAGGGATCGCTTTTGAGCTCGGTCCAGATTTTTTTCTGACGTGTTTCGTCTTTGTCGTTGTAGGCCGCGACATAATCACGCACCAATTGACTGGCGCGTTCGTTGGTCTGGGCAGAGGCCTGTTCGGCCGGCCCGAGCAGCAGGATGACAACAACAATGGTCCAAAGCTTTGACATAATCGGATTATAGCATGGCCGTCGGTGGCATTAACGGATTATTTGCAAAATTTCGTTCCGGTTACGTGATGTGCGACGCCCCCCGAAAGACATTGGAGGGAAGGTTCTTCGGCGACGGGGTGACTTCAATCATTTTGATATTCTGCGTGTGCAGAAAGATCAGCCGTCCGTCGAGCTCAAAGCACAGTGTGTTGGTGTCGCCGATCTTGTGGATGTCATTGGCCACACTGATCGTGTCCTCGGTATTGGCGTTGAACTCAAAGCGCATGGTCGTTCCGTCATTAAAATAGACTTTACAGGTTTCGGTTGTCATGATGCCCTCCTTTGGTCAATCATTAGCTCATACCTTTATTATAGATCAGTTTGAAACAGCCGCCTACCGAATTTTTGGTGAAGCGCGACGCGGTCGGTCCGCCCGGACACGTTGAGGGATGTGCTCCTAAGTTTATGACATCAGGGAGGTTGGAGCAAGGTGGCTGGAATTCAATGATCGGCTGGCGTATCTGAGATACGGGGAACGTTTAGTTGAATTTGATCATTGACAATTCAATGAAATTCGCTATAATTCCAATCATATTTGCGGTTCGAAACATCCCCCGAAACAACAGCGCCGGGGGCTGCTCTTTATAGATTTAATCCCCGATCCCGCCAAAAATCGTGGCGGGCTCGCCCGCCTTAAGAGTATGGTGGGCTCATCCGCCTCAAAGTTATGACGGATGATTTGGGAAAAAACTTTAATCCCCGATAGCTCCCCGCCAAAAAATCGTGGCGGGCTCGCCCGCCTTCAGACTTTGGCGGGTTCAGCCGCCGGAATAATATAGCGGGTCCGCCAAGGTTTTTGGCGGAACATCAAGGGGATATATGTTTTACGTATATGTGTTAAAAAGTAGACGGAATGGGAGGCATTATACAGGCTTCACGTCGAAAAATCCCGAGCAACGTCTTAAAGAACATAACTCGGGATCCAATGCATACACAAAAGGAAATAGACCGTATCAATTGATTTATTGGGAACAGTACGCTGATAAATCGTTTGCATTGAAACGTGAGAAATTTCTAAAATCTGGAGTCGGCCGAAGAGTACTAACTAGAAAACTCCAGTCTGATCTTTAAAATTTAATCCCCGATCCCGCCAAAAAATCGTGGCGGGCTCGCCCGCCTTAAGAGTATGGTGGGCTCATCCGCCTCAAAGTTATGACGGATGATTTGGGAAAAAAATTTAATCCCCGATAGCTCAGTTGGTAGAGCAGCTGGCTGTTAACCAGCTTGTCCGTGGTTCGAGTCCACGTCGGGGAGCCATATAAAAAAAGGGTATTGCACTAGCAATACCCTTTTTTTATATGATTTCTGGCTAAAAATTGAACAAAGACCGCAGGGCAGTGAGAGTTCACTAGTGTGTAACGCAGTTACACACGTCGGGGAGTGATTCGACGCGCCCCTCGTTTCACTCGGTGCTTGCTCATCATTGTTGGTGAACATAGTATAGTGAGACGAGGGGCTTTTTTTCGAAGAATCCTGAGCGAACGATGGTGAGCGAGGCCGAAGGCCGAGTCGAGCCAGAGTGAGTCGAAGGATGCAGTGAATCCCGTCGCAATATTAATCATATCCCCCAGAAAAGTTGTATTCATGTTCCCCAAGATTATCAGTCTATGTACTATCTTTATATTCTCAGATGTCAGAGAGGAAAGCTGTACACGGGGATTACGTCAGATATCCAACGCAGATTCAAGGAACATCGTCGTAAAAAGGCACATTTCACGTCCTACAATTTGCCAGAAGAAGTAATTTATACGGAAACTTTTCCAGACAGAAAGCAAGCCGCTAAAAGAGAACGCCAACTCAAGCGCTGGACCCGCGCCAAGAAAATGGCGTTGATTGATCGGGGAATTGTGAGTATTATTTAATTATGAAGTTTTTAAGTACACTAAGAGTGTTAAGTATCACTGTTTTGGCTGTTTCTCTGTCCGGCTGTATTGCGCCGCGTTCAAAGTTCTACCTTCCATCTCAAAGTGAAGCTACGTATTTCGGGCGGGTTAATAAGGCTGTTATGCCATCCGATATTAGAAATAATGTTGAACAGTATAGTGGCGAAGAAGTTCATTGGGTCGGAATAATACGAGGCCACGAAATTATTGACAAGGACTCAACGAAGATAATTGAGATTGAAATAGACCAAAAATACTATGACTATGTATTGGATTATAGTATCCAACGAGAAAAAATGTTTTTATCGCCAAAAGGAGAAGGTATCTTCTATCTAGACTTATTTGTAGACGCAGGCATATCGGAGGATGAGCTAAAAAGAATAATAGATCAGCTTAGCATCAAAAATTTAATATTTGCATACGGAGTCGTTCAGGGATTAAAGCAAGGAAAACCCGCTGTGAAGGCACTTTATTATGTGATACACGATGAATCAGTGTATGCCACGAATATATTTTCATATGAATATGCTAAAGACGAGAACGGCAAGGTTATTCTAGGTAGTTCTGGATTTCCTTCATTAACCAATCATGAGGTCTTTCAAACGCCTTTATTTGGAAGAAATCAATCCAAAATCGATAAATAATTTGAAATTGTAATTTTATGCTCTATTTTGCATATCTAGTTATCAAGTTCGTCTACGGGAGCAAGCCGTAATAAAAAGATATTGCTAATGCAATGCCCTTTTTGGGTGTGATCCTCTACTTCAAGCTATCTATCAGCAGCATTTATTTTCATCTCAACTGTTGCTAAGCTATATCTTGTTTCATATAGTTATATAATAAAGCCAAATCGAGAGACATGTTGACGACAAAAAATCTATTCAAACTCATAGTTGTGTGTTGTTTCCTGAGCGGATGTTCGGCGGTATCCACGGCCGGGAACGCGGTTGGAACCGTCGGGCGCGTGGGGTGGACGGCGGCCAAGGTCACGGGCAAAGCGGCCTATCACACCGGCAATGTGGCCTACAAGACCGGTCAATTCACCAGTAAGGCGGTCCGAAGTGCCGTCTACATGAAGCAAGGCAAACAGCTAATTCCACTGCGCAAACAGGGCGACAGTTTGTACGTGGATGTCAAGCTCAATGGCAAGGCCTCGGCGCGCTTGCTGCTGGATACCGGGGCATCGGTGACTCAAATCTCTCACCGGCTGGCCAAGAAGTTACGTATCAAGAAAAATCAGGGTGTTCCGCTGGAGGTGCGTATTGCCAACGGCCAAATGGTGCGCGGCCGAAAGGTGCGTCTCAAAGAGATCCGGGTGAGAAGTGTTCGCGTGACCGACGTGACGGCGATTGTTTTAGATCAAGAGGTGGCCAGTGATACGGACGGATTGCTGGGGATGAGTTTTCTCAAGCACTTTTCGTTTGAGGTCGATGCCGAAAAAGGCGAACTGCTGTTGCAGCAAAAGGCGTTATAGTTGTTTGCGTCCGGAATTTCAGTTACAAATATAGAGGGTCATCAATCCTGTTCATACCAAGTGTGTAAAGTACGCTTTTAACAATTTAACTCAGCGAATCAAATGAAAATCGGTACCTACAATCCAAATGACGCCTCAAACATCGAGCAGTTGTTCATTCAGGCGTTTTCTGACGCAGAGGGACCGTCGGAGGGTGAGATGATTGGACGGCTTGTCAGGAATTACCTGACCGGCACGGATGCGCCGGACTTTTATTGTTTTACGGCCGTGGATAGCGTCGAGGTCTTGGGATCAATCTTTTTTTCACGAATCACGTTTGAGTCAGACATCAACGCCTTTATTTTATCGCCCGTTGCTGTAAGGACAGATGCGCAAAACCAGGGTATTGGTCAGCGATTGATACGATATGGTCTGGATGATCTATCGAAGCGGGGAGTGGAATTAGTCATTACCTATGGCGATCCGGTTTTTTATCGTAAGGTTGGTTTTGAGGTTGTCCCCGAAACGAAAATCCCGGCGCCTCTGAGTTTGACCTATCCCGACGGGTGGATGGCGCAGTCCTTAACGGACAAGGAGATTCCCGTGATTACCGGAAATTCCGCATGTGTAGCGGCGTTGAACGATCCTGAGTATTGGTAAGTCGCATGGGCAAAAAACATCCCTACCCCATAACCCCCCGGGGCTTTGGGACCAGGTCTTAAAAACAGGGCGTCGCCTCCCAAGTATCAGCCGTATTCTTGCCGTCGGTTTTACATCTGGACGTTTATCTCAGAATGTGGCATAATCATCGTACTAATTAACCCGAGGGTTTCGCATGACTTCAATCCAGCTAAAGAAAGAACTTTCAAATATTAAAAAGGCCAGAGAGCGATTACTACGGGATCGCCGTAAAGCTCGAGCCTTCTTGCGTGCCATTGGTTTGATTGATAGCAACGGTAAGCCCGTAGCTCCCCTCAAACGTAAGTAATGCCTACCAACATACCTTCCTTCATTATCGGCTATCATGGGTGTGATCGAGAATTAGCTGAGAAAGTCATTGCTGGAGAAACACATTTAAGAGTTAGTAAGAATCGTTATGATTGGCTGGGCAATGGAATATATTTTTGGGAAAATAATCCTTACCGAGCTTTTCAATGGGCTAAGGATCATGTTGGCAAAACAAATGCACGGATCAAGAATCCCTACGCAATTGGCGCGGTTATCAATCCGGGTAACTGTCTTGACCTAACGGAGGCCAAGTCGATTGAATTGATCAAACAGACCTATTCGACAATATCCGCGATTGCCGATGTGGAAAATTTTGAGTTACCTCGGAACCAGGATGTGGATGGTAGCAGCGATTTCCTAGTCCGTAATCTGGATTGTTTTGTTATCAATGCTCTGCATGAAATCAGAGAGGAAACAGAAGATCCATTTGATACGGTCCGATCGCCTTTCTTTGAGGGAAATAGATTGTATGAGGGGTCGGGATTCCGTGAAAAATCCCATGTCCAAATCTGTGTGCGAAGTTCGGCCTCAATTCTGGGGTATTTCAGGATACTTCAGAAGGATGTATTTAAATAAAACCTTGCCCCTTAATCTCCAGGGAATAGTGCCAGGTCTTAAAAATAAAGGCGTGGATGCCTACTAAGCTAGGATAATTAAGCGATCTGATTCTACATCTTGCGGATAGCATAGAGAGGATTTATTTATAATGAAATCAGCTTGGTTAACGGATATACATCTAAATTTTCTTAAAGACAGGCAAGTGAAGGGATTTCTAAACGCGCTTGGAAAGGAGTCGGCGGATAATTATCTTATTTCTGGCGACATTGGAGAGGCTGACAGCGTAATTAAGTATTTAAAGCTGCTTGATTCAATCTTAGATAGACCCGTATATGTAGTTTTGGGTAATCATGATTTTTATAAGGGGTCAATAGAAGTCGTACGAAGCGAGTTGTCTGAGTATGTAAATCATTCCCGCAATATTGTCTGGATGAACAAAATAGAGTTTATTGAGCTGACCGATAAGACGGCCTTGATTGGGCATGATTCATGGGCGGACGGTAGGATTGGAGATTTTTATGGCAGTATGGTTGAATTAAATGATTTTCATCTAATCGACGAATTGAAATTGAAAGGCAAGGCGGCAAGGATTGAGGCCATGCAAAAATTGGCTGACGAGGCTGCAGATCACTTTAAACAAAATCTTCCAAAGATATTAAAGCGCTTTCAAAATGTTATTGTGCTTACTCACGTTCCACCTTTTAAAGAAGCGACATGGCACGAAGGGAGTACGTCTGGTGATGATTGGCTGCCGTTTTTTTCAAGTCGGATTGTCGGAGATGTTTTGAAGCGTATCATGAATACGCATCCGGATCACAACATGACTGTGCTTTGCGGACACACGCATAGTTCGGGTAAGTGTCAAATTTTGCCTAACCTAAAGGTTTTAACGGGAGGGGCAGAATATGGGATACCTGCCATACAGCAAATTCTGAACATAACCTAGAGCGTGCGGTAAGTCTAACCCGCCCCCCGGGGCTTTGGGCCCAGGGGTTAGTTGAAGATTGATTATAGGGCGCTGACCCCTATTTTACATCGCCTCAATGATCCCATTAAACGTCCGGCTCGGCCTCATGGCTTGTTCGACCAGCTCGGGATTTGGCTGGAAGTAGCCGCCGATATCGACCGGATTGCCCTGAGCGGCGAGGAGTTCGGCGTTGATGGCGTCCTCGTTATCCTTCAAGGCCTTGGCCACAGGGGCGAAACGTTCCTTCAAGGCGGCATCCGCATCCTGCTCGGCCAGGCTTTCGGCCCAATACAGCGCCAGGTAGAAGGTGCTGCCGCGGTTGTCGATCTCATTGACCTTTCTCGACGGAGAGCGTTTGTTTTCAAGATATTTGCCGATGGCCAGATCAAGCGTATTGGCCAATACCGTCGCTTTGGCATTGCCGGATTGTTCGGCGAACAGTTCGAACGAAGGGACCAGGGCGCAGTATTCACCCAGCGAATCCCAACGCAGATGCTGCTCTTTAAGAAATTGCTGCACATGCTTGGGCGCTGAACCGCCGGCACCGGTCTCAAACAGCCCGCCACCGTTTAACAGCGGCACAATCGAAAGCATCCGCGCGCTCGTTCCCAATTCCAGGATCGGAAACAGATCCGTTAGGTAATCCCGCAGTACGTTTCCGGTGGCACTGATGGTGTCTTTGCCGTCACGAATGCGTTTGAGTGAAAAGTTCATCGCATCGACGGGCTTCATGATATGGATGTCCAGACCGTCCGTGTCCAATTCCGCTAACGCCGGCTCGACTTTTTTGATCAATTCACTGTCATGGGCGCGGGCCTGATCCAGCCAGAACACAACCGGCGTGTTGGTCGCGCGCGCGCGTCGAACCGCTAACCCGACCCAATCGGTGATCGGCAGGTGTTTGGTTTGACACGCTCTGAAAATATCGCCTTTCTCAACCGCTTGCTCCAACAGCGCCGTTCCGGCGGCATTCACCATACGAATGTGACCATTGTCCGGCGCTTCAAAAGTCTTGTCATGCGAACCATATTCTTCCGCCTTCTTGGCCATCAATCCGACATTCGACACACTGCCCATCGTCGATGGATCAAACTGACCGTTGGCCTTGGCGTCTTCGAGGATGGCCTGATACATCGTCGCGTACGAGCGATCGGGGATCATGGCAATGGTGTCCTGCAATTCATCATTGTTATTCCACATCTTGCCGCCGTCACGGATGACATTCGGCATCGACGCGTCAATGATCACATCGTTGGGCACGTGCAGGTTTGTAATTCCTTTTCGGGAATCAACCATAGCCAGCGCGGCCTGGGATTCGTAAACCTTTTGAATATCGGCCTCGATGGCGGACTTTTTGTCCGCCGGCAGCCGGTCGAGTTTATCCAGGATATCGGCAAAGCCATTGTTGACATTGGCGCCGATTTGTCGGATTTCATCCGCATATTTCTCTAACACATCCTTAAAATAAACCGCGACACAATGACCAAAGATGATCGGATCGGAGATCTTCATCATCGTCGCCTTCATATGCAGCGAGAGCAGCACGTCGTCTTTTTTGGCGCGGTCGATCTGTTCGGCAAAGAAGGCCCGAAGCGCGGCCACATTCATCACCGAGCAATCCACGACCTCACCGTTTTCCACGGCAAATTTTTCCTTTAAGGTCTGTGTGCTGCCGTTGGGGGCCACAAATTCGATTGTTAACTCATCGGCCTGATTCATGGTAACGGATTTTTCAGAGGCAAAGAAATCCTTATCGGGCATGTAAGCGACTTGGGCTTTGGAGCCAGAGGCCGGCCATGGTTTCATCATGGTGTGCGGATTTTTCTGGGCATTCTTTTTGACCGATACCGCCGCCCGTCGGTCCGAGTTGCCTTCCCGCAGAACCGGGTTGACGGCCGAGCCCAGCACCGCGGAAAATCGGGCGCGCAACGCCTTTTCTTCATCGGTCTTGGGTTCCTCGGGAAAATCCGGAATGGCATAGCCCTTGGCTTGTAGTTCCTCAATCGCTTCCTGCAGCTGCGGGATCGATGCGCTGATATTGGGTAGTTTGATGATATTGGCCTCGGGCGTCTTGGCCAGCGCGCCGAGTTGAGAGAGGTAGTCAGGAATCTTCTGGTCTTCCGTCAGTTTATCTGGAAAGTTGGCGATAATGCGTCCGGCCAGCGAGATGTCGCTGAGCTCAAACTCGATATCCGTTCCCTTGGTATAGGCCTTAACAATGGGGAGCAGTGAGTAGGTGGCGAGGGCCGGGGCTTCATCGATCTTGGTCCAGGTAATTTTAATTTTTTTCACAGGAACACCTTCCTTTGAGCGTTGAATGGGCTGATATTGGGTTGAATCATGAATATTGTCAAAAATATCGTCCGTAGTATAGCGTAAAAGGCGGCCAATCTCAAGACCCGCTTCGCCACCCCCCGGGGGTTTGGAACCAGGTCTTAAAATAGATGGAATACCGACGACGGACAATCGATATCGGATTGATGTGTGATATAATGCTGTCAGGAGGGTCATCCAATCGGGCTTGTCATTTCCATCATGCAGTTTGTGAGAAAGGGGCTGGTGATTTTATTCATGGCCTACTGCGCCATCTTCCTGTCCAGCTACTTTTTGGTCCTCCTGCTGATTCTTCTAACGTTGATCTGCTTTGTCAGTTTCCAATGGATCTGCCTCGATCATCCAATTCTACAACTGTTTCAAATGATCCCCCAATCGATTAAAGCTCTGTTGACCCCGTTTCATATGCTGTTGTGCCTTGCCGGCGCGTTTCTATTGAATTACCTGGAAGGGTTAATTCAGCCTGAGGGGGCGCTTCGAAAGTCGAAGAAGCGGGAGAAGGAGCGATTGCCCTTTACGTCATCGCCGATGTTTCGGGATTATTGGCAGCGTGAGCTATACGACGGGGATAAATTGGCTTCACCTGAACAGCTGACCAAAAGGATCTTCAGTAAGCTGGCGATTAATTATGAATGGCTGCACTATCTGGATGAGAAAGGTGCGAACGATGCGCGCGAGGATATTCCATTATATAACGATCCGAATCCGGTTGATCCGGATCTTATCCCGCTGACCAAACGCTACCAGAAAATATATGATGTCGAAAAAGGTTTATTTGCTCAAGGTAGCAACAAGCGCACACCCAATCGCTTCTGCATGTTTGTGTTTGATCCGGGCGCCTGTCCGGACCGGTATTTGGAATACGATATTTACTATGAAATTATGTGCCGCAAGGGCGTTCATTTTGCGTTATCACGTCATCCGATCGCCAAGGTGGTCTTTATTCAGGGATCAATCCTGATGAACACCGATAGGGCGAAGTCCGGCCGTTCGGAGCTGGCAACGTGGATTGAGCAAGGCCTGTACGGCATCCATACGGCGTGCCTCACCGATCGCATGCGGTCATACATCATGAATGGCGAACCGGGCCGAATGCGTAATTTACCCTGGGTGATCGGCCTTGAAGGCGTTTCGGAGGGGGTAACTGAGCGAATACATCGGTATCTTCAGCGCATGGTTCCAGAAGGGTATGATGGACAGATCACATTTGACGATTCACCGGGATATGCCGTGATGCGCAATCAGCTAAAACTCTGTCGTCGTCATATGTATATCTTCACCCGACAAAAGCCCCGATCCTTCCCGGAGACAAGTGCTGATTCGATTCATTTAAATTGATGGTAGTCTCGCAGCGCAATCCCTGGGGATTTGTAACCGAATCTTAAAAAGCAGGCCGACGCCCAACATAGTTCCTGTCTACGCCCTATTCGGAAGTTCTATCATGTCTACCAATCGCTTTGGGGGGTGGGGGTGAGGCCTTTTTTATGGTAAGTAACCTAAAGGTCAAAGGTGAAGCCGGCGTCTCAGTTTAGATTTAAGTTATTGCTATATAATCATTTATGTATTACAAGTGTCGAATTGCAATCCTTATGATATTGAATAGTAACACTATGATAACAAAGTGTATGATTTTGTATCTTTGTGCTAAAATACCCACAATATAATTCAAAAAAGGATTTCAATATGAGTTCATGGATATTTCAAGGAAACCCTGATAAATTTGACGTTGATGAGTATCTCCGAAAAACCGATTATGTGTATTGGAGTGTAACATGGCCTGCGCATCAGAAACAAATGGCTATCGGGGATAAGGTATTTATATGGCGGGCTAAAGGTAAAATGAAAGCAGTTTCGGGTTTGGTAGCTTTTGGAAGTATTGCTGAAGAATGTACTGGTAGGGATAAAGTAAAGAAGCCGATGAAGATTTATGATTCTTTATGGAATTTAGGTCCGCAGGAAGAAGCGTCAGAAATCAAGGTTGGTGTGCAAATAACAGAAGTACGATTATCACCTGGAAAAGGTATGGTGACTTTGGATGAAATTTTATGTGACCCAGTTTTAAGTGATATGCAGATAGTCAAGGCTCGACAGGGGTCAAATTTTAGCCTTACTGAGGCTCAGTATCAAAGATTAGTTGAATTGTGGGGAAGTGTATCTGATGAGCAGATAGAATTTCAGCCAACAGGGTTATCAGTTTTAGAGGGAAAAATTTATTATCGTATTCATCGTACTAGAGAGCGTGATAGTAATATTGTTAAAAAGGCAAAAGCAGAATTTCTTAAGAAGCATGGATGTTATTTTTGTGAGATATGTAAGTTAAAGTTAGAAGAAAAATATGGGGATCTAGCTTCTGGTTTTATTGAAGCCCACCACATTAAACCTGTGAATAAAATGAAACTCGGAGATAAAACATCTGTTGATGATTTAATGATGTTGTGTCCAAATTGTCATAGAATATTACATCGAGGTGATCCAGAAGTTAATTTGGAAAAAATGAAAAATTTATTTAAAGATTAATGGATCATTTGTCTAAAACAAAAAGAAGTTGGAACATGTCCTTGATTAAATCAAAGGACACAAAGCCGGAAGTTATTGTACGGAGCATCGTCCATAGATTGGGATTTAGGTTTAGACTTCATAAATCTGGATTACCAGGCAGTCCAGATATAGTTCTTAAGAAATATAAAACAGTTATTTTTGTTCATGGATGTTTTTGGCATCAGCATAAAGGCTGCAAAAGATCAAATATCCCAAAGACAAATCAGAAATATTGGATACCAAAGCTTGAAAGAAATTTAGAAAGAGATAGAATAAATAAAAGAGATTTGAAGAAAGATGGCTGGAAAGTTATTGTTTTATGGGAATGTCAGATGCGAGATCCTGAACGGCTGAAGTTGGATTTAATAAGTAAATTAATATAGAATTTGACATACCATACATATGTGTGGTATAAAGTTAATTGTCCCCCAGAAATCGATTCCCTTAACTAAAACTAAAGGAAAGGGGCAATTATGGAAGATCATTTTATGGCAAAATCAAACGGTTACACTGTTGGAAGTCTATTCGCAGGAATAGGAGGTGTATGTCAGGGCTTTAAGGATGCAGGCTATGATGTTAAATGGGCCAATGAATTCGATAGTAACGCAAATGTGACTTATTCCGAAAACTTTACACATAAGTTAGATCCATCAGATATTCATGATTTAGATCCTTCTAATTTTGAATCAGTAGATGTAATCACTTCTGGTTTTCCGTGTCAGGCTTTTTCTATCGCGGGTTATCAGCATGGATTTAAAGATGATAGAGGAAATTTATTCTTTGAGACTATGCGTTTCATAAATACTCTTAAGCCTAGAGCATTCTTATTAGAAAATGTAAAGAATTTGGTTTCTCATGATAAAGGTAGAACTTTTGAGATTATTAAAGAAACGGTATTAGATAGCGGGTATTCTTTTGTTCCGAAAGTTTTAAATTCAATGGAATATGGAAATGTTCCGCAGACAAGAGAACGAATTTATATTGTTGGATTCCGAAATGAGTTCGACGATAACTCTGTTGATTTTCAATGGCCTAAAAAGATTAAGTTAGGTAAGTCAATTAGGGATGTTCTTGAAAGTTCTAAAGTAGATGATAAATATTACTACAAGAAAAGCTGTCATTTTTACAAGGAATTAAAAGCTGGAATGAAGTCACGAGATACCGTTTACCAGTGGAGAAGGGTCTATTTAAGAGAAAATAAAAGTAATGTCTGTCCAACTTTAACTGCAAACATGGGAACAGGTGGTCATAATGTTCCATTAATCTTAGATGATTATGGTATTAGAAAATTAACTCCCAGAGAATGCGCTCGATTACAAGGGTTTAAGGAAAGTTATAAAATACCACATGAAAAGGTTTGTAATTCTCAACTGTATAAGCAGTTTGGAAATTCTGTAAGTGTTCCTGTGATTCGAAGAATAGCGAATCAAATACAGTCTCATTTAGATTTAAATGATGATGTCAAGAAGGTGGCTGTTGCAAAAGAGCTAGAGTTAGCAACGGTATAATTTTATATTGATTTAATTTAGGGCTGATACTTAACGGTGTCAGCCCTTTTTATTTACCCTTTGTAATTAAGGTAATTATTGTTAATATATATGGAAGATAATGAAGGGCAAATATATATGACAATTGATAAGAATCAAGTTAAAAAGCTGAACAAAAAAGCTTCAAGTGTGCCAAAAGACTTTAAAGATGAGGTCACTAAGCAATTCAATATTGATATTGAGCAGGAAGCTATACAGATACAATTAGTTAAAGAGCTTGAAGATTATAATTATGTGAAGAATAAAATTGTGAAAATAGCTGATAAATACGGCTATTACAAGGCTGATCTCCAAAAGTTTTATGACAATTATTTCTTCCGGCAAGTTTCTAAGAATATTAACTTTGACAGTGTTAATTCAGACATAATTAAAAATCTTGAGAAAGATTCTTCTATAAATTCAAATGAGTTATCATTTATTAAGTCAAAACTAAAAAATATCCTTAATAAGTCGCTATTTTTAGCGTCTATTGACGGGTTTTCAACAAATATATTGCATGTTGAATCAGGTGTAATGACCGCTAATGCTGGCGATAGTGCTCAGTTTTTATTTTTAGGCAGAGCAATTTTAGCGGGATTTAATTGTTCTAACGTTGATGTTCGTTCTAGTAGATATGATGCAATTATTGATTTGGATGGTAAGCTATTAAAAATTCAAGTGAAAGGGATTTCTACTGGAGGAAGTATAAGTTTTAAAGATAGAGACAGAGGAGGTCAGGGGATAGATCATACTCATCCAAGAAATGTTGGAAAAAGAATAACTAGTAAAGACTGTGATATTTTTGTAGCAGTAGATAAGCAAGTAGGTCTTTGTTATCTTGTGCCTATGGAAGAATTTGCTGACCCATTATCCGATGATCAAGCGAAAAGTGTGAGCTTAAGTAAAGTGGAACAATACAAAGAAAATTGGGATATTATTAAGAAAGTTGCAGATAGTATGTGATAACATATGTGTAACAAAACAAGCCTGATAACAAGCAAACAGCAGTAAATAACAGCAAGTCAAATCTTCCCTAAGTCCAACCAAGAGTTAATATTAGTAAAAACAAGCAAATATCAGCAACGATCATAAACATTCTCATAACCTGAAGGTCTCAGTATACAGATTTACGTATTATTACCGCATGGTATTTTTAGAGCCATGGGATAGCGGCAAATACGATACCTGACCAGCCGACACCCAACCCCACCCGCCACAAAACCATCTTAAATCTAACCAATTGCACCCCCGCCAACCACCGGTAAGTAGGGGATTTATTGTTTTACTGGCTGTTCCGGGGGGGGTGGAGACTTATTCTAACTTAAATCCTCGTTTCTGTTAATGGGGAGCAGTATAAATTTGACTATGATCAACAAATTTGGAATGGATACATATACTGCGAAATTCCCCTCGATGTCCGCTTAAGTCCTACCGTGTCATATTGACAAAGCAGGCTGACCTTTTTAAGCTAATACAAGCTTAATATTTCTAGCCAGATAGCAACTTCAAAGGATGCAGTAATGAAAAAAATTTTTGTAGTTTTAGTGCTTTGTTTAGTTCCCTCCATGGCTCAAGCCATTATAATTATGCCTGAGGTGAGTGGTACATTTAGGGATGGACCATTTGCGGCGAAAGATGGGGTGCCCGATCAAACATACAATGTTACCACGTCGATTTTTAATACACCTGTCGACGAGTACCGGGCAGTCATTGAATTTGATTTGCTGAATGTATCAGAAAACGTATTAGAAGGTTACATCCAGTTGAATCGGGATGCTACCTCGGGGCCGTATCCGTTTCAAATTGATGTTTTTACTTATGTAGGTGATGGCTTTCTTTCAAATGACGACTTCAGTGCGGGAGACAAATACACAACCTTTACGTATGCGGGTTTTGATAGTTCCGTTGTTGATGTGACGTCGGCAATCAATGCGGCATTGGATGATAACTATAAGTATTTGGGTTTTAATTTTAGGTACGTCGGGCAGTCAGATATCTCGGTTGAGGGTCCATTCATAAGTTACCGCGACAATTTGCTATTTATCAATGAACGACCGCCGGAGCCGATATCATATCCTATCCCCGAACCCGCCAGTCTGATCCTTTTCGGCAGCGGAATGGCAGGAGCTTTTCTTCGACGTCGCAAATCATCCCATTAATAGATCCCATATTGTCAACGGCAGGTAAGATACACCCAAGGCCCTGGAACCCATCCAGGGCCTTTTTTGTACCCCCGCTCCGCAACCCCCCGGGGGTTTGGAACCAGGTCTTAAAGCTTTGTTTTAGGGCGCTGACCCCTATTTTTTATGCTATGATGAGGGGGTTTTTTGATTTTTTTGAAACTTTTTGGACGGGATTTTCGTCTAATCCAGTGAATGCTTGAGTATGGAAAACATATCCAGAGACACAATTGAAGACGCGGCCCGGGGTGATCTCGCGGCATTTGAGGCCATCTACCGGGAATGTTCCGGCTATGTGTTCAATGTGGCCTGGCGGATTGTCAACAACCGGGCGGACGCCGAAGAGGTCGTACAGGAGGTATTTCTGGTGATTCATCGAAAACTGAAACATTACCGTTTTGAATCCGCGTTTAAGACCTGGGTCTACCGCGTGGCCGCCAACAGCGCCGTCGACTATGTGCGCAAAAGCGCCCGCACCCGGCCCACGGATGAGTATCGGGCGATGGTGCAGGCCGCGCCGCCCGCCGGACCATCCGGCCAGCCGGCCGATGAACGCCGTATCATCGAAACCACCCGCCGCGTGTTTGAGCGTCTGCCGGCGGACCAGAAGACCTGTATGGTGCTCCGGCACATCGAAGGCCTGTCCTACAAGGAAATCGCCGACACCCTCGACATCAATATCAATACCGTACGAACCCGCTTGAGACGGGCGAGGGAGACCCTGCTCGCGCTCCGGCATGAGGTGCTGCACCATGAACTGTGATCAGATCAAAGAATTGTTGCTGACGGATTATCTGGATCAGAACCTGTCCGACGAACAGACTCAGGCCGTTGACCGGCATCTGAATGCGTGTCCGGCGTGTCGGGAATTCGCCGCGAGCGTTGAGACCTATGTGAGCGCACCGTTGGAGAGTCTGGAACGGGGTGCACCGTCCGAGGCGGTGTGGCAGAAGATCCGTACCGAGATCGAGTCTGAACAGGCCGTGGAGGCTGACGTCGAGACGGCGCCGTCCATGCTGGAGTCATGGAAGGCTTTATTGAAACGGATCCGGCCGGTCTATGCCGGATTGGCGTTGGTCGCGATCTTGACCTTGAGTATGGTCCGTTTGTACAACCCGTCCGTACCGGTTGCACCGGACGCGGGCATCAGTCCGGACGATCAGGCCCGGCAGATTGAATTTATGACCTATTTGACGTCGGAAAACGGCGAGTTAGGCGAGTCGGACAGTGAAGACTATGCCGAAGGGATCGAAGAATATTTTCTGTTATCTATGAGATAAGGAGAGTGGTGATGAAACCCCGAATGATTGTGATGTTAATCGTCAGCGTGATGTGGCTGGCGGCCCGGCCGAACGCGGTCATGGCCGGCGACCCGGCCGCGTTGTCCAAAAAACAGATGCGCCAGCAATGGGAGGCGAAAGTACAGGCCATTCACCGTCAGCTGGATCTGAGTCCCGCCCAGGAACAACAGCTCGAGGCCAACCGCCTCAAGTATCAGGATCAGAAGGAAGAATTGTACGGACAGATCTGCGACACGCGTTCGGAATTAAACGCGGAGTTTCGCAAGGCCGACTACGACCGCGAACGGATGAACCAATTGCACGCCCGGATCGTCGAGCTCAAGGAGCTCAAGGAACAATTGCGCTTTGAAAGCCTGCTCGCCGTGCGGAAGATCCTGAGCACCGAACAGTTCCAGGAGTTTATGCGCTTAAAGGAAGAACTCAAACCCCGGCATAAAAAATAACGGCCGGTCCGGCCTCAATCAATTCCCAAATAAAGACTTGATATGCTCAAAGCCCTGATAACTTATTTTGTCGATCGTCACCTCTTGACCAATATGATCTTTTTGGCGATCTTTATCGGCGGGATCGTCAGCTGGCAGAATATCAAAAAAGAAGAGCTGCCGGATGTGACCTTTGACCGGATCCGTATCTCCGCGGCCTACCCCGGCGCCACGGCCGAGGAGGTGGAGCATTTTGTCACCAAGGAGATCGAGGAAGCGGTGGAAGGACTCGACGGCGTTTATCGGGTCACCAGTACAGCCAGTCAGGGCAGCACCAGTGTCACCGTCGAGCTGGAACAGGATTATCCCAAAAAGGACGAGGCCATCACCGAGATCCGTAACGCAGTGTCGGATGTGGACCTGCCTGCCGACATCCGCGATGATCCGTCGGTCCGGGTTTTTGAGACCTCCAAGAAGGCCATTCTCGACGTGGCCCTGATCTATACCGGGGCGCATCTGCTGGATACCGAACAGCGGCGGTTGCTGCAGCAATATGCATTGTCATTGGAAAATCAGCTGGTGAGTCTCAAGGAAGTCAACAGCGTCAACAAATCGGGATATTTTCAGGAAGAGATTCAGATCAAGGTCGATCCGGCCAAATTGATTCAGTACGACATTCCCTTCAGTCAGGTCAAGCGTGAGATCTCCAACAATCACGCCCGTCAGCCCGCCGGACATATCGAAATCAAGAACGAACCCAAGGTCACCATCAACGCCCAGTTGGACACGCCCGAGAAGATCAATCGATTATATATCCAGGCCGGCTTTGAAGGCCAGGCCATTCCATTGTCCGACATTGCGGAGGTTGAGCGCGGTTTCAATAAAGGCAAAGAGATCATCAAGGTCAATGGTCATGAGAGCATCATGTTTAACGTGGTCAAGAACAGCTCGACGGGGATCCTCGAGGCGCTCGAGGTGGTGACGCAACTGACCGAGGACTTCCGGCAGAGTCATCTCGGCGATGTGCCGATTGAGGTGGTGCTGCTGGATGATGAGTCGATTGATGTGCGTAATCGCCTGTCGATCATCGCGCAGAACGGGGCGATGGGATTTGTGATGATCCTGCTGTCCTTGTTTTTGTTTCTCAATAAACGCTCCGGTGTGTGGGTGGCACTGGGGATTCCGTTTACGATTTGCTTTACGCTGATCTGCGGGCACATGATGGGTTACACGGTCAACAATACCACGCTGGCCGCGATCATCATTGTGATGGGGATTGTCGTCGACGACGCGATCGTGGTCGCCGAGAACATCGGACGCATGCGCTCGCGCGGACGCAATGACCGTGACGCCGCGATCGAAGGCACCACCGAGGTATTTTTGCCGATCCTGGCCAGTATCGTGACCACGTGTATCGCGTTTATCCCGCTGTTTTATTTTCAGGGACGCTTCGGCGCGATCAATAAATACATTCCGCCGATTATCTTTCTGATGCTCGGCGCTAGTCTGTTTGAGTCGCTGTTGATCTTACCCGGGCACATGAGCTCCAAGGCGCCCAAGTTTTTGAGCCGGCGTAAAAAGGCCGGGGCCGTGACCAAGGCCCACTGGTTTGAACGCATCGAAAATATGTATGGCCGGGCCCTGGAAAAGATCCTGCCGTTTAAGCTGATTGTGTTCGCGGGATTTATCGGTTTGTTGATCTTTTCCGGATGGGTCATGACCCAGAAGATGAAGTTTGTGATGTTCCCCAATGAAGAAACCCGCGACATTGTGCTGTCGGGTAATGCCGATAAGACCGCCGACCGCATTGATACCGCCAATGTCACGCGCAAAATTGAAGATATCCTTAAACCCTACATCGGTCAGGAGGTGGTGGGGTATCGCACCGAGATCGCGCGTAGCCGTCGGGGCGGGGAGGTCCAGGAAAACCGTTTTCGGATGATTATCGAGGTTGTGCCCAAGGAAAAACGCGAGCGCTCCGCCGACCAATTGATCGCGTTGTGGAAACCGCAGATCGAGGCCGTCGACGGATTGGCCAAGGTCATGTTTCAGAAGAGCCGTTGGGGACAGGACAGCGGCAGTCCGATTGCCATTCTGATTCAGGAAAACAATGATCAGCTGCGGGCACAGGCCGCCGCCCGACTATCCGAGATGATGAGTAGTAATCCGCATCTGACCAATGTCGAGATCGAGGCGCCGATCCGCATCGCCGAACACAAGATTGATTTCAAACGCGACAAGGTCAAACGGCTCGACATCAACCCGACGGAGATCACCGCCACATTCCGTTCGGCGCTGGAGGGATCGGTGCTGTACGAGTATCCCAACGGTGACGAGGAAGTCGACGTTCGATTGACGGTGAAGGACGATTCCAAACGGGACCTGAATACGATTCTGGATATCCCGGTGCAGAATCAGCGTAACTATCTGGTGCCGCTGCGCGATCTGGTGGATGTCACCGACACGCAGACGCCTAATTCGATTTCGCGACGTGACGGACGCCGGACCACGGAGGTCTACGCGGATATCAAGAAAGGGCTTAAGATAACACCGCTTGAGATTGCCGAAGAGCTGGAGCGTTCGGTGTTCCCGCAGGTGCTGAAGGCCCAGCCGTCGACGACGCTGTCGTTTACCGGGGAGGTCTACGATACCCGCGAGGCACAGGGCGGTTTTCGAACGGCGATCATCATGGTCGTGTGCCTGATCTTCGCGATCCTGTCGGTGCTGTATAATTCCGTAACCCGTCCGCTGATCATTATGTTGTCGATTCCGTTCGGGATGGTTGGTGTAATTTTGGCGTTTTGGCTGCACGGAAAAATTCTGTTTGGATTCTTTGCCGCAATCGGCGCCTTGGGGCTGGCCGGCGTGGTGATCAATGATTCGATCATTATGCTTTCCAAGCTGGACAATGAATTCGACGCCACTCATCGCCATCAGATCAATCCGTGTATCGCCCGCATCGCGCAGACGCGTTTGCGCGCGGTGATCCTGACCACGGTAACGACGGTCGTCGGGGTGTTGCCGACCGCGTATGGACTGGCCGGGTACGATGCCATGCTTGCCGAGATGATGCTGGCGCTGGCGTGGGGGCTGGTGTTCGGGACGTTGATTACACTCTTATTAATTCCGTGCCTGTACAGTGTGGTGCAGGGCGTCCGGTTTAGAATCAAAAAACCAGAGGTGACACATGCACATGCCGTATCCAAAAGTTAAACCGTTTGTCGGATTATTCAGTCTGATGCTTCTGACGGCCGCGGGAATGGTCTCAGGCGCTGACGCGCAATCGGCCGGACAATCGCTGAGTTTTGAGGCCTATATCCAGCGGGCCACCACGAGCGACGCGGAGTTTGAACAGATCCTGATCGACGAGTTGACGTTGAAATATCAAAAAGACCTGCAGCTGCCGGCACGGGATCTGGTGTTGTCGGTCAAACAACAGCATGAGTTTTTCTTCAGTCAGGACCGGGAGTCGCCGGACACAACGGTTGGCTTAAGTAAACTGTTTCCGCTGACCGGTACCGAAATCGCCGCCGACTATCAGGTGGGAGCGGGCGTCTCCTCGGGAACAAAGTCATCCAGCGCGGCGTTTACGCTGGCACAACCGATTGCCGAGAACGCGTTCGGACGTTCCACGCGGCTGCTCGACAAGATCGTCGATCTCGAAGTGGACGTGTCCCGTCATCAGATCGTCGAGGCCTATGAAGATTATCTCGCCCAGATCATCACGGCGTATTACACCTGGTATGAAGATTACGAGAATCTGCTGATCGGACGGGCATCGTATCAGGAGAACGCCAAACTGCTGGATAATATGAAGGAACGCGAAAAACAAAAGATCGCCCTGCCGATTGATGTGAATAAAGTTCGGCTGCAGGTGTTATCTCGTAAGGAACGTCTGATTGAACTCGAAGAGCAGTATCAAAATAGTCTGAATGTCATCAAGCGGGCCATCCGCGCATCAACGGATGAGGTCTATATCCCGCAGCTTGGCGATCCGATGGGGGAGCTCAGCGGGGAATTTGAGGGCGACTTTCAGACTTTTACCGAGGTCAGCCGTACGTTCGGGATCCTGAACATGTTGGAACAGCGCAGTTCACTCAACGTGGCCCGTGAGGCCGACGATTTGCTGCCGTCCATCAAGTTGATCGCCGGTTACGAAGTCGCCGGCCGGGATTATGATATCGACCGGGAGGATAATTTTTTCTACGCTGGACTGTCGCTGGAATGGCCCTTGTCGGATCAAGTGGTCAGCGCAGAGTATCAGGTGTCTCAGATCGTTGACAACAAACAGCAATTGACCACCGTCAACACGTATCATCGGTTGTATACCCAGCTGGCCAATCTGTATCTGCAGATTGAGCGCGAGCAAAAACTGATGGCGATCGCCGATGAACGGATTGAACTGGCCCAGTCAATTTTGGAAGACGAACGCGAAAACTATTCGTTCGGTAAGGTCACGCTCAATGACTACATCCAGGCCTTCAACACGCTGGACACCAATCGCTTTAACAAAAATTTTCATGACGCGCAGTACAGACGGTTGCTGGTGGAGTGGCTGAGACTCACCGATCAGCTGGTCACCCGATCGCAACTGGAACCCCGTCTGGAAACCATGGAAGACGCCGTCGAATAGTCAAGACCGCGTCGTCATTTAAGAACCGTTAAAACAAGAGAAGGAGGTCACATGAAGAAAGCATTATTAGCAAGTTTGATCATCGCCGGTATGGTGATGGCCAACACCACGACCGTACAGGCCTGGTCGGGAAAAAAGGGCGGATGCATGAAGTGCGCGTCCAAGGCCGAGAAGTGTAAGATCAGCAAGCTCAAGAAGAAGGTCAAACCGTTGTGGAAAAACCAGGCCGAGCTTGGTATTACGGATGATCAATTGAAACAGATCAAGGAGATCAAACACGCGGCCATCAAAGAAATGATCCAGCTCAAGGCCGACAAGGACATCATTATGGTGGACTTGAAGTCAGCCATGAAATCCCCAAGCATCAATGTCGGGCAGGTCAATTCGATGATCGATGCCAAATACGCGACCAAGGTCAAGACGGCCAAGACATTCGTCAAGGCCCTCGCGGATATTCAGCAGGTGCTGACCGAAGAGCAACGCGTGAAATGGCTTGAGATGTGTAAGAAGTGCTGCTCGAGCGGAGACTGCGGCGGGAAGTGCGGTAAAGGCGGCGGTAATTACTGCCCGATCACCGGCAAACCGATGCACGGCAAAGGTTCAGCCAAAGGGTCGATGAAGTAATCATTTCCATTCAAGATGCCTGCCCGCGCGCCGGGCGGGCATCGCCCTAACCCGCGTCGCCAGCCCCGGGGGCTTTGGGACCAGGTCTTAAAAAGTAAAACTACCGACCGCCCGTCCTTCCTGATACAATGGTAGTTTATGAAACGCCATCCTCTACAAATTTTGTTATGCGGCATCCTGTGTCTATGTTTGACGTCCCAGGTGTGGGCGACGGACGCGTCACGGCTGGATCCCGGCGATGTGGTCTTTAAGATCGGCGTGTCGGGGATTCTCTTTGCCAAACGGGTGATTGTGGTACGGGTAGACCTGGCGCGTAATGAGGTCAAGGTGCGCGACGCCGAGACGGGAGACACGTACTGGACCAACGCGAAAAATCTCTATACCAAGACCGAGCGTAACCGGGATATCATGTGGCGGACGGTCAAAGGCGTCGATCAGGGATTCAAGAATATCGAGGCCGGCAAGCAGCGGCAGAATGCCACATACTCTGCTCCAAAAAAATATACCCCGCCCCGGACCAAGACCTACGCGGCCAACGCACGAGTCACGCCCGCCACTCGAGCGCCAAAGAAAACAACCGCCCCTACGTATCTCGGGCCCAAAAAAACAACCACACCGCCGCCGCAACGCACGTATACCTTCAAGACCGATCCCAAGCAGCGTCGCTTGATGATTCACAATCACTGTCATCGGCCCGTCGAGATGCTGTTTCATTTTAAGAACCGGGATAGCAAACTGCAGCTAGTCCTGCACAAACTCAAGGCCTACCAAAAGAAGTTTCTTGTCACGGAAAGCGGACAAACCGCCTATCCGCAGAATGGGTTGATATGGTATACCGCGGACACGCAGGATGGAACATATTCCTGGATGAATATCCCCGGCAAGGAATCTTATTCACGTATTATGAACGGCAAAGCCCGGACCATGATCGACTACATCCCGTCCGCCAATGTGGACGGGGATTATCAGCTTATTCTCGAATGCCGTAATCTGAAGTAGACACCCGCTGCGCAACCCCCGGGGGCTTTGGAACCAGGTCTTAAAAATAGCTGGGCGATGTCCCCAAGTTTTAGTATGTCGAAAGTCATTCAGTCACAAAAAGGTGGCATAAAAGAGATGATCACCATCGCGTTACCGATGGTGATTTCGTATGCCTGTGAAACGGTCATGATCTTCACCGACCGGATGTTTCTATCGCGTCTGGGGCCTGAACTCATGAACGCGTCGATGGCCGGAGGCGTGACGGCGTACATGATGATGACATTTATCCTCGGGTTGACCGGCTACACCACGGCCTTGGCCGCGCAATATCTGGGATCGCAACAGCACCACAATTCATCCCGGGTGGCCGCCCAGGCGATGATCATTGTCCTCGTCGGATATCCGCTGATTCTATTGGCAAGACCATTTGCTTACTGGCTGTTCGCTAAAGCCGGCCTGGATTCCGAACAGCTCGCCCCGCAACTGATTTATTTCAATACCATCATTGTGTTTTGCTTTTTCTCGCTGTTCCGGCATACACTCAGCAGTTACTTCACGGCCATCGGACGGACGCGTATTGTGATGATCGCCTCGGTTGTGTCGATGATTGTCAATGTGATGGCCAACTATATCTTGATCTTCGGGAAATTTGGAGCGCCGGCACTGGGAATCAAAGGGGCGGCGTACGGCACGATCCTGGGGGCGGCCTCAGGGCTCGTCCTGTTGCTCCGGGTTTATTTTGATCAAACAAACCGCGAACAATTTGCCGTCCTGAGCTCGTTTCGATTTGACTGGACCATCATGAAGAAGCTATTGCGTTTCGGCTCGCCGCAGGGGATGGAGATGTTCCTGAATCTGCTGGCCTTTGATCTGATGATCCTGATCTTTCATTCGGCCGGACCTGTTCAGGCCACCGCTGCCACCGTGGTGCTGAATTGGGATATGGTTACCTACGTTCCGCTGATGGGGCTTGAGATTGGCGTCACTAGTCTGGTGGGGCGGTACATGGGCGCCCGTGATATCCCGTCGGCGTTACGCTCGACGCGCTCAGCGCTCGGGATGGCTTATTGTTATTCGTCGATTATTCTGATTACATTTGCCTGTTTCACCCCGCAGCTGGTGGATATGTTTCACAGCACCAACGGCGGCACATTGTTTGAGGACGCGCGCCCGGCCGCCATATTCATGTTGCGTCTGGCCATTTTGTATATCTGGGTGGTGTCGATCTTTGTGGTGCTGATTGGATCACTGCGTGGCGCGGGCGACACTTTGTGGTGTATGTATTTTTCCGTCGTTCTGCACTGGATATCGCTTCCGATACTTTACGTGATGCTCAATATTTGCGACACAACCGTTCAGGCCGCCTGGGCCGCTATGATCGGGGTATTTCTGGTCGGATCGATATTTTTGATTGTGCGTTATCGACGAGGCAAGTGGCAGCTGATACAAGTGGTGGACGATTCAGTCAGTCAACTGCCCAGCGGCATCGATGAATTTCATGAGCGCGCCTGAGCGCATACAAGCGACGGTTGTCTGGAACACAAGATTCGATTAGAATACTGATAACTGACAACTGGCTTTGCTGCAGACCGATTCGTGATCTGAGCTGATTTCATTAAAAAGGAGAGATGATGGGATTATTCGACGCATTTAAAACGCATCAAGTTGTTTTGGCGTTCATACTGGGAACGCAGGATGGCATCGGCGCGGACACCGTGATCGATACCTCCGGTGATGAGCGCTGGAAACAGAAACTCCGGACCGAGACCCGCTGTCCGCAGGCCGAGGTGGTGCTCTTCAGGGAAGATCAATGGCGCATGCCGGCGGCCCGCACGCATGCCGATATCTATAATCAGCAAATTCTCACCGAGATCGTCGGCGGGATGGCGATCAAACTGGATGAATTAGGCGTGTCCGAGCCGGTGGTTCAGTCGGTGATCCGTGGCGACATTGAGAATCTGAGGCTGCCGTCTTCCGGCCGGGTGATCTTGTTTCAATTGATCAAGGCCCCGGGTAGTCAGCTCGGACAGTTGTTGAAGCATAAGCTCTGAGCGGGGCACCGCAAGTTGTTGAATTGGCATCAAGTGGTGAAGACATTATCAATCATCGAAATCATATGAACAAAGGATAAAACAATGGCCAAACGAATTGCAATATTAACCGGCGGTGGAGATTGTGCCGGACTTAACGCGGTGATCCGGGCGGTCACTAAAAAGGCCATCCTCGAATTCGGCTACGAAGTCTACGGATTCGAGGATGGATATGAAGGACTGATCAAAAATTCTTACCGTCGACTGGAGTTCAATGATGTCTCCGGGATCCTCACCCTGGGCGGCACTATTCTGGGAACGTCCAACAAGGCCAATCCGTTTAAATATGCCTTTAAAAAAGGGGATCAGGTCATTCATGAAGACCGTTCACAGGATGTCCTGCACAATTATGAAGACTTAGATATTGATTGTCTGGTGTGCATCGGCGGGGATGGAACCCTGACGATCGCCAAAAAATTGGCCGATCTCGGGATGAATGTCGTCGGTGTTCCCAAGACAATTGATAATGATATTCGCGGGACAGATGTGACCTTCGGATTTGATTCGGCCGTTGAAATTGTCACCGAAGGGATTGATCGCATACACAGTACGGCGCAATCGCATCACCGGGTGATGATCGTCGAGGTTATGGGGCGGACAGCCGGATGGATTGCGTTGCACGCCGGTGTGGCCGGCGGCGGCGACATACTGTTGATTCCGGAGATTCCCTATGATCTAAATCGGGTGGTTGAACGCGTGTTGCTGCGCAGTAAAAAGGGCAAACGGTTTAGTATTATCGTCGTGGCCGAAGGCGCCAAGCCCAAGGACGGAGACGTCACCATCCAGCGGATTGTCAAGGACAGCGCGGAGCCGGTCCGGTTGGGCGGGATCAGTTTTGTCCTGGGCCAGCAGATTGAAGAGGCCACGCATCTGGAAACCCGCTCGGTGGTGATGGGTCACCTGCAGCGTGGAGGCGATCCGACAGCGATTGACCGGGTGCTCGCCACACGATTGGGCACGCGGGTGGTCGATATGATTGAAAACAAGGAGTTCGGGCAGATGGTGGGCGTCCGCTGTCAGGGGCTCGTCAATGTCCCGTTAGACGAGGTCGCCAAAGGGGCCCGGCTGGTTTCCATCGACGATCCCTTAATCAAATCAGCCCGTTCAATCGGCGTGAGTTTTGGGGATTAATCATCCGGCCGAATTTAGTGAGCCGGCGAAAGGAGTTGTTATGAGCACATTTCTCGATGAGTTAAAAAGCAATTTAAATAAACGGATTCATTTTTCGCTGGACGATAATGATCCGCTCATGGACTTTAAATTGGTCGAGGTCGGCGACGATTATGTCAAGGTAGAGCACGGCCCCGTGCACCGCATCATCCCGATCAGCAAGATTACCTATATTCAGGAGCAGGAATAGCCCGGACGCGGATGTTTCAAACGTCCGGGAAGTGGGTGATCGGGGTTGATTCCAGAACAGCGCATTGATTGTGGAGAAATAAATGCAACCAAAAAGTCACGCGCGTGACGAATTGGAGGGCAAGTATGGAACAAGTCAATTGGGTATCGATCGGGTTCGGGATAACTTTTTGGCTGTATGGATTGTTTACGCTTTTGATGCGCCAACGAAAGCCGTCAATATTTCGTAAGCTCGAACCCATGAAGAAACTGTGGGGTGAACAATGGGGCGTCCGAATCCATTTTTTCGGTTACACCGTGATGCCGATTATTTTTGGTTCGGTCTTTGTTTGGGCAGGATTGAATGGGCAAAGTATTTTCTAATCAGCAGTATTTCCCCGTACTATTGCTGATTGTCAATATGTGAATGAATTGTTATGATGATCGGATACCTTAATTCGACTGACAGATTCCGCTCAATCATAAGGAGGTCTGTATGAGCAATCAAATTACCGCCAAATATTTTTCCCAGGAAGATCTACTCAAGTCCGGTTGTCTGGATATGAATATGGCCGTTGCGGCCGCCGAGGACGCGCTGCTGGAATTCAAGAAGGGCGACGTGCTCTTTCCGCACAAGATCGTGCAGATCTTTAACCAGGACACGCAGGAGCGGATCAATTGTCTGCCGGCGACATTTTACCGCGACAAGATTTGCGGCATGAAATGGGTGTCCGTGTTTCCGCCCAATCCGGCGAAGTTCGGGGTGCAGAATCTGTCGGCGATGATCATTCTGTCTGAAATCGAAAAGGGTTTTCCGATCGCGTTTATGGAAGGCACATTGTGTTCGAATATGCGCGTGGGCGCGATGGGGGCGATGGCGGCCAAACATCTTTCTAAGGCCGACGCGGCGTCGATCGGGTTTATCGGTGCCGGCGAGCAGGCCAAGATGCATTTGATCGCGATGAAGACCGTGCGTCCGACCATTAAGGAATGCCGGGTCGCCGCCAAACTTCCCGAAGAAGAGGCGGCGTTTATTGATGAGATGAGCGCGATTTTTAAGGACATCACATTTAAAGCGGCCGATACAAACCTGCAGGCCTCCGTTGACGGGGCAGATATCATCGTTACGGCCACCAGCGTTCAGGCGCCATTGCTCAAAGCCGATTGGGTCAAGCCCGGCGCGTTTTACAGTCATATCGGCGGGTGGGAGGACGAATACAAAGTCGCTGCTCAGTCGGACAAGATCGTCTGTGACGACTGGGACACGGTCAAGCACCGTACGCAAACGCTCAGCCGGATGTACAAGGACGGTGAACTCAAGGACGAGGATATCTACGCCGATTTGATCGATATTGTCGATGGCAGCAAGAAGGGCCGCGAAAACGATGACGAGCGGATTTACTTCAATGCCGTTGGATTGGCCTATGTCGATGTCGCGCTGGCAATTGCCATGTACCGGCGCGCCCACGAGGCCAATGCCGGCCAGGACCTGACCATCCAGGATTGCATGATCTTCCAGCACGAGCAGATCAAAGACTGGATCAGGATTTGAAGGGTAGACCCGCTTCGCCACCCCCGGGGGATTTGGAACCAGGTCTGAGTCGCTAATGATTTGACATATACGCAGAGCCATGTATAATTAAAGAAGAAAAAAGCGCGGAAGCTTTTTTCGCGGGTTAAGGTGCCCAGCAAAATATATACGCATATATTTTGTTGGGCATTTTTTTTTGCTTAGGGATTTTTGACGGCTGCATTCGGGGGTGCCATTCACAACGATGCTGAAACTGCTTCATAGTTACAAGACAGAGAGTTTTTACGACGAGATGTTTACGTCAGACGGCGACGTCCGTCCGGCCTACCGGTTTTTTCTGGATCAGCTGGAAGGATTCTCGCTGGATGAACTCAAGGCCAAACAATGCTCGGCCGATAAATCCTACATATCGATGGGGATTACATTTAATGTGTATCACGACGGAGCGGGGGTCGAACGCACGCTGCCGTTTGATCTGTTTCCGCGCATCATTCCGAGTGACGAATGGGATGTCATTAATCGTGGTCTGATTCAGCGCGTCATCGCCATTGACCGCTTTATCGATGACATCTACGGCAAACAGCAAATCCTCAAGGACAAGATCGTCCCCGAAGAGATCGTCAAGACATCATCCGGTTATCTGCCGGCGTGTGAGGGGCTTAAGCCGCCGCAGCAGCGCTGGGCGCATGTGAGCGGGATCGACCTGATCAAGCACGGCGACGGACAAATCTATGTGCTCGAAGACAATTGCCGGGTACCGTCGGGCGTATCGTATGTGCTGGAAAACCGCGAGATCATGAAGCGGGCCTTTCCGTTTATCTTTCAGCAGATCAAGGTGCGGCCGATCAGCGATTATCCCTTAAAATTACGCGAGAGTCTGGAGTTTCTGTCGGAACGGGACAACCCGACGGTGGTGGTGCTGACGCCGGGTATTTACAATTCAGCCTATTTTGAACATTCGTTTTTGGCCCAGCAGATGGGGGCTGAGTTGGTTGAGGGTAAAGACTTGATGATCGAGAACGGCTATTGTTACATGCGCACCACTAAAGGATTGCAGCAGGTCGACGTGATCTACCGTCGATTGGATGATACGTTCATGGACCCTCAGGTATTCCGATCTGAGTCGGTGTTGGGTGTGGCCGGTTTGTTTGAGGCGTACCGGCGGGGCAACGTGGCCATTGCCAACGCCCCGGGCACCGGTGTGGCCGATGACAAGGTGATTTACGCCTACATGCCGGATATCATCCAGTACTACACCGGCGAATCAGCCATCCTCCCGAATGTCCCGACCTATTTGTGTGCCCGTCCCGAAGATCTTCAGTATGTGGCTGAACACATCGATAAGTTGTGTGTGAAAGCAGCCGATCAGTCCGGCGGGTACGGTATGTTGATCGGGACCAAGTCCACCCGTAAAGAGCAGCGTGATTTTGTCGAGAAGATCAAGAACAATCCGCGCGGTTACATCGCCCAGCCGGTGATGCAGCTGTCCCGTGTGCCGACATTGATCGGCCGGCAATTGGAAGGACGTCACGTTGATTTGCGACCATACATACTATACGGCGAGTCACCGTCGGTGATTCCCGGCGGGTTGAGCCGGGTGGCGCTTAAGAAAGGATCATTGGTGGTCAACTCATCCCAGGGCGGAGGGTCCAAAGACACCTGGGTGCTGGACACCGCCGAAAGTGAGGTCGACTATGCTTAGCCGTGTCGCTGATGCCATTTACTGGATGAGCCGATACATCGAACGGGCCGAGAACTACGCCCGCTTTGTCGACGTGAATTTTTTTCTGAATATGGATCTGCCTAAAACATTCGCGACGCAGTGGCAGCCGCTCATCGGAATCACCGGTGATGAACTGCTGTTTGAGTCCATCTATGGCGAGGTCTATTCTCAGGACAATGTGGTCGAGTTTCTGACATTCAATAAAGATAATCCGAGTTCGATTCTCAGCTGTCTGATTCGCGCGCGCGAGAACGCCCGCAGTATCCGTGAAATTATTTCGAGTGACATGTGGCGGCAGATCAATGAGATGTACTGGAATGTGAAGGATACAAATCTCACCAACAATCAGGATATCTCGGAGTTTTTTACGTTTATTAAACATGGGTCCCATTTGTTTCAGGGGATCATGGACTCGACGCTGATCCATAACGAGGCCTATCACTTTGCCAATTGCGGACGTTATATCGAACGGGCGGACAAGATTTCCCGTATTCTTGATATGAAATATTATTATCTGCTGCCGAGCCTGCAGGACGTGGGGACGCCGCTCGATTATCTGGAGTGGTCGGCGCTGCTGAAATCAGCCAGCGCGTACGAAGTCTATCGGAAAAAGTACGGACGACTGTATTTCAAAGATATTATCCAGTTTTTGATATTCGACCGGGAATTCCCGCGGGCGATTTATTTTTGTCTGCTGGATATTGATAAGTCGCTGCACACAATTTCCGATACACGACTGGATACCTTTCAGAACCAGGCCGAGAAGGAAATGGGAAGGTTGATCTCACAGCTCACGTTTAATGACGTCGAGGATGTGATCCGGTTCGGCGTGCATGAATATTTAGATGATTTTCAGACCAAGTTGAATCACTTGGGGACGGCCATCACACAAACGTTTTTCGGGCAGGCCCGTATAAATCCAAAGGAGCATGTATGACGTATTGTTTGGGCATTAAGGTCAAAGAGGGGCTTATCGGTTTGGCGGACACTCGGATCACATCCGGTAACCAGACGATTACAGCCAAGAAGGTAATTATCGAACAGAAGCGGGGCAGGCACGCGGTATTCCTGATGACGTCGGGGCTGCGGGCGTTAAGAGACAAGGCCATGACATATTTCAATGAGATTATCGAGGAGTCGGGCGTTGATTATCGCAAGCTGTACAAACTGGTTAATGCCTTCGGTGCGCAGATCCGGCGGGTCAGTCAGGAGGATCGTGAGGCGTTGCGTCAATCCAATTACATGTTTGATATTCACGCGCTGATTGCCGGGCAGCTCGAAGACGACAAGGAGCATAAGCTTTACATGATCTTTCCAGAGGGTAATTGGGTGGAGGTCGGTGAGGCGAATCCCTACTTTATCATCGGCAATACCAGTCATGGCAAACCGATCCTCGACCGGGTGCTGCGCAATGATTCCACCCTGGACTTCGCGCTCAAGGTGAGTTTTCTGTCCTTCAATGCCACGCAGGTGAGTTCCAATGATGTGGACTATCCGGTGGACGTGATCCTTTATCGCAAGGATAGTTTTTATATGGTCGATCAGCGACTGACCCAGGAGCAGATGAATCAGTACAGCAGCTGGTGGCAAAAGCGTCTGGGGACCGCCATTGAAGAGTTTCCCAGCGATTGGGCGGAGGAATTAGTCAAGAAATACCAAGTCTCTCAGGAGCAATAGTGATAAGCTATATGTACCAAAGGGGGCACGCGAGAATTGAACAACCGGAATATAATCCAAATAGTGAGTGGTGTCACTTTAAGTGGATTATTGATAGGCGTGCTTCCGGTTAGTCTTTGGTATTTCACAGAGTTTGATGAATGGCTGATAAATTTATTCGGTAAATCTCCTGAGTATTCAAGGCTTCATCTCGTGATGGCAAGGAAGGCTTTGATAGCGGTTATGATCGCCGTAAGTTTTCTGATTTGCTATAAGCTTCGGAATATTAAACGGTATCTTGCCATCAGTTTACTTGCCTCAATTATTCCAGGAACAATTTTGATCCACAAATTCTGCATACATCCTTTGACAATTAGCGGAAGGTTACGTGTACCGTCTGATTATGTTCCAGAAAATATCGACAACTTTTACACGCCGGTAGAATCATTGGATTTGTCTGGTGGGGGATCAAAGTAGATATATAAAATGGAAAAATTTAAGCGAGTTTCAAGCTTTGTAGGTATAGCGGTTGTGCTGTTGCCGGTACAAGCCCACGCCTGTCCCGGGTGCATGATTATCCCGTCGAGTTCGCGGTTTAATCTGCTGGGATGGCTGTTTTGGCTGTCGTTGATCTACTGGGGAATTATGCTTATTAGCACGGCGGTGCGACAGGGTCAAAGAGGCCTGTCCCCGGAAGGGGACTGTCCCCTTTGGGGGACAAAGCTTGTTGTTGGTTGCGTGCTTTTGGCGCCATTCACCATGATGATGTCGGTGATCGCCCTGCCGATCTTTACCTGTGTGCTGCAGGCCGTTCGGATCATCGTCAACCGGTCAAACTATACAAATCCCAGTTGGGCCGTCCGTTTGATCACGGCGTTTCAGTGGGTTGTCCTTGTCACCTTTGTGGTGATCTATATTGTCAAACCCGGCGGCGCGTTGCTGCCGTTGACCATAGGACATTAGTCGGCGCGTCGTGAATAGACAATTCGGTAAATCAATACCGCGCATGGCCGCTCCAGTCCACCAGCCGATGCCGGAGACGGTTGATCCTGATGTTTAAATAAATTAACAAGGCCATGGAGAGGGGAAGGATGATGCCGGCCGTTTTTGTCAGCGTTCGCATAACCGGGCGATGTGTCTTGAGAACCTTGAGATCGGTCAGAAAGATGGTCTCGCAGTCGTCATCGGTCCGTGCAAAACTCGAACGGCGGATCAGTTGGCCTTTGTAGTAGTAGGACGACAGGAATCCCGACAGCCGGATCAGATCACCGGCGCGGATGTCGCGTAATTTTTGTTTGAGCGCGCGGTCATTGGTCAAAATATGATTGTGGCCGATGTGATCGGTCCGAAAATTGGCGTGAACGCGCGGCGCCACCTCGTTATTTTTGGCCTTGGCGAAACACGTATATGCGCCTTGATTGAAGGTCATGTCTTGATAAATCCCCGTCGAGACATTGTGTCCCCAAATCAGACACAGATCATTTACGTTAAGGGTGTCGCGAAAGCGCAGCCAGGGGAACAGCGCGGAGAGTACCGTTTTGTTGTTGGATGACACCACCATCCCGACCTGTTCATAGAGAAAATGCGTCTGGAACATGAATTCTTTTTTACCGGCCACGACGGCGTACAGTTGCGGTTCGACCGGGATCTGCGCGGGCAGGTAGTTGACCTCATTCATCGCCGGAGATACAGGCGGAAGCTTGTTGATGTGCGGCTGAAGGCCCAGGCCGATCACCAGCGATCCGATCAGACATCCCACGCAGAGGCGGCGATAGCGTTTGAGGGTTTCAAATTGTTGTTTGACCGTGTCCATCACATACCCGTTGCACAACCCCCCGGGGATTTGGAACCAGGTCTTAAACCCGGTAGGTTGCTGAATTTTATTTATTTGTATTATTTTAAGCTGATTACGATATAATCAAAAGGTCGTAACAAGCACCCTTTAACTATAGGCGTTGCGTAAGCGCGCGTAAAGCAGACTTTCCGTGTTTTTAAACGATTACTCTCTCGACAATTTTTTCGATGAAATGGTGGATGATCAAGGTCAGGTCCGGTCCTGGTATCAGCAGTTTTATGCCAAGATCAGTGATCTCGATCCCATCGAGCTACTCAGCCGTCAACAGGCCGCCGAACGGGCGTTCATGCTCATGGGGGTCACCTTCAATGTCTACAAAGAAGGGGCCGGTATTGAGAAGATCTTTCCATTTGATATCATCCCGCGCATTATCAACCATGAAGAATGGGCGGTCATCGACAAAGGCCTGCAGCAGCGCATCCGCGCGCTGAATCTCTTCATTCACGACATTTACAACGATCAGAAGATTATCAAGGACAAGGTCGTCCCGCGGGAAATTATTGAGACCAGTCCGGGGTATCTCAAGGAATGTATCGGCATCAAGCCGCCGCGCAATATCTGGTGTCATATTACCGGGACGGATTTGATCAAGCACAGCGACGGTCAGTACTATGTGTTGGAGGATAATTTACGAGTCCCGTCGGGGGTGTCGTATGTGTTGGGCAACCGCGATATCATGAAACGGACATTTCCCGAGGTCTTTGAATCACTCGGTGTGCGGCCCATTCATGACTATCCGCTGCAGCTATTGGAGATGCTGCAGTATCTGTATCGAAAGGAAAATCTGGTGGTTGCCGTTCTGACACCGGGCATCTACAATTCTGCGTACTTTGAGCATTCATTTCTGGCCCAGCAGATGGGCGTTCAGCTCGTCGAGGGACGTGATCTGGTGGTCAAGGGTGGGTATGTTTATATGCGCACCACCAAGGGTTTTGAGAAGGTGGACGTGATCTACCGGCGGATCGACAGTGAGTTTATTGACCCGCGAAAGTTCAGAGAAGATTCCGTACTGGGTGTCCCCGGGATCTTTGATGTGTGGAAACGCAAGCATGTCGCGCTGGCCAACGCGCTGGGAACCGGCGTGGCCGATGACAAGGTTGTTTACGTCTACGTGCCGCAGATCATCAAGTATTATCTCGACGAGGACCCAATCGTGCAGAATGTCCCGACCTATCTGTGCTGGGAGCGGGACCAACGCGAACATGTGCTGGCTAACATCGCGACGATGGTGGTCAAGGAGGCCAACCAGTCAGGCGGTTATGGAATGCTCGTCGGCCCGGCATCCACGCGTGAGGAGCAGGACAAATTTAAGGAATTGATCAAGGCCAATCCGCGCGAGTATATCGCGCAGCCCACCATGGCCCTATCGCGCGTTCCCACGATTGTGGGGGATCATCTGGAAGGACGTCACGTCGATCTTCGTCCGTACATCCTGTACGGGGAAGAGATCAAGGTGATGCCCGGCGGACTGACACGGGTGGCGTTAAAGAAGGGCTCACTCGTGGTCAATTCATCGCAGGGCGGCGGCAGCAAGGACACGTGGGTGTTGAACCATCCCAACCAAATGTCCGAGGATTATTCATCGGGTGAAAGTCAGTCTCAATCACAGAAACAGGCGGAGTCATGTTAAGTCGCGTCGCCAATTCGATTTACTGGATCAATCGCTATATTGAGCGGGCGGAAAACTATGCCCGTTTTGTTGATGTCAATCACCGTTTGACGATGGACCTGCCGCCGGGTTTTCAGGAACAGTGGCGGCCTCTTGTCGAGACAACGGGTGATCATGAGATGTTTGAAAAGAAGTATGGCGAAGATTATTCTAAAGCCAATGTGGTGGACTTTCTGGTCTTTGATCGGGACAATCCCAATTCAATCTATTCGTGTTTGGCATCGGCCCGAGAGAACGCGCGCACGGTGCGTGAGATCATCTCGAGTGAGATGTGGCTGCAAATCAATTCATTGTACCTGCAGGTCAAGCAGGGGATTTCCGACGAGAGCTGGGACGAAAGCAATTTGACGGAGATGATGCAGGCCATCAAGATTGGCGGACACACCTTCAGCGGAATCATGGACGCCACGTATTCGCATGGGGAAGGCTGGCATTTCGGCACCATGGGCCGACACTTCGAGCGGGCCGATAAAACAGCGCGCATTCTCGATATGAAATACTATTACTTGCTGCCCCGAGTCCAGGATGTCAATACACCGCTGGATCTGCTGCAGTGGTCGGCCTTGTTAAGGTCGGCGAGCGCGTACGAAATGTATCGTAAACAGCATGGCAATTTAAACGTGAAGAAGATTATCACCTTTCTGGCCCTTGACCGTAATTTTCCGCGCTCGATGCATCATTGTCTGATCGAGGCCGAGCAGTCTTTGCATGAAATTACCGGAACGTCTATTTCATCATTTTCCACGCGGGCGGAAAAGGAGATTGGTTTGATGCGATCGGAGATGGATTACACGGACATTACGGATATCTTGAATCAGGGGCTTCATGAATATCTGGATGATTTTCAGACCAAGCACAATAGCGTCGGACAGGTGATTTTTGAGACTTTCTTCGCGATTCGCGACTAGCATCAATTTGTGTTTGCCGGGGGGCGGGCACGTAAACTCTTTAGAGGTTTTCCCATTGATCCAATTATTCAGTTTTTACGACATATCACTGATTGCACTCTAACATGTCCATCCACGTATCTCTTCATCATAAAACCACATATAAGTACGAACGGCCGATTCAGTTGGGGCCGCAGATTATCCGTTTGAAACCGGCGCCGCATTCGCGTACGCCGGTATTGAGCTATTCGCTGAAGGTGTTTCCCGACGATCATTTCATTAATTGGCAGCAGGACCCGCAGGGCAATTATCTGGCGCGGCTGGTGTTTCCCAATAAGACGGATCTGTTTGACGTTGAGGTGTCCTTAACGGCTGACATGACGACGATCAATCCGTTTGATTTTTTCCTGCAGGAAAGCGCCGAGCAGTTTCCGTTTAAGTACGAGAAGTGGTTGTCCCATGAGCTCAAGCCGTTTCTGCACAAGCTCCCCGCCGAGCCGGCGTTTCAGCAGTTCCTTAAGAATATTTCCCGCAAACGCCAACCGACCAATGACTTTTTAGTGTATCTCAATCAGATGCTTCAGCAGGAGATCAGTTATTTGATCCGACTGGAGCCCGGGGTGCAGACACCGGAAGAGACACTGACCAAGAAGTCCGGATCCTGCCGGGATTCGGCGTGGCTCTTGGTGCAACTGTTGCGGCATCTGGGATTGGCCGCTCGGTTTGTATCCGGCTACTTGATCCAGCTCAAGGCCGATGTCAAATCGCTGGATGGTCCGTCGGGAACCGAGGAGGATTTTACCGACCTGCACGCCTGGGCGGAGGTCTATCTGCCCGGGGCCGGATGGGTGGGGCTGGATCCGACATCAGGACTACTGACCGGTGAAGGGCATATCCCTTTGGTGGCCACGCCGGAACCGTCGTCGGCGGCACCGATTTCCGGGATGCTGGAGGCCTGCGAGACCGACTTCAAACATGTCATGACAGTCACCCGGTTCCATGAGGATCCGCGTGTCACCAAACCCTATACTGATGATCAGTGGCAGCGCATTATGAAAATCGGTCATCAGGTCGATAAGGGGTTGGCCAAGGAGAAGGTCCACTTGACGATGGGCGGTGAGCCGACATTTGTTTCGATCGACGATATGGAAAGCGCGCAATGGAACACGGCCGCGCTGGGCGAACACAAACGCCGGTTGTCCGGTGATTTGTTTCAGCGGTTGAAGCAACGCTGGACCACGGGCGCGTTGATCTATTCGGGGCAGGGCAAGTGGTATCCGGGCGAGCAATTGCCGCGCTGGGTGCTGGGGTGTTATTGGCGAAAAGACGGTAAGCCGTTGTGGAAGGATGAGGCCTTGTTCGCGGATGAGTCCCTAGGGTATTCCTTTGGACCGACGGATGCCGAAAATTTTGTGCGAACGCTGGCCAAGCGTTTAAAACTTGATCCGGACTTTGTGGTCCCGGGCTTCGAAGACTCGGCTTATTTTCTGTGGAAGGAACAGCGGCTGGCGGCGAATGTCGACGCGCTGGAGTCCAAGGTCAAAGATCCATTGGAACGTCGACGGCTCGCCAGGGTTTTTCAAAAAGATTTAGGTGAAGTTATCGGGTACGCACTGCCGATCGCCCGTGAAGGATTGGGGGCTTCTGAGCGTTGGACCAGCTGCGCCTGGACATTCAAATCCAAAAATATGTACTTGATTCCGGGCGACTCACCGATGGGCCTACGCATGCCGCTGGATTCGCTGCCGTGGTCGAGCCCCGACGATGAACAGAAGATTTATGATCCCGATCCACTTAGACCCGTCGATGGTCCGTTGCCGGATGACGAGGACGGGGGCGATTCATCGTTGTTGTCCAAAAAAAATCGTCCCAAAGTGAGGAAGGGGCAATCTGCCAAAGGGATTTTACATACCGCGCTGTGTGTGCAGGTTCGCGACGGACGCATGTATGTATTTTTGCCGCCGCTTGAAAGTTTTGACGATTACGCGCTGTTACTCAACCGGATCGAATCCACGGCCAAGGCGCTACAGATTCCGGTTGTGATCGAGGGGTACCCGCCGCCCTATGACAGTCGAGTGGATTGTTTTAAGCTCACGCCGGATCCCGGCGTCATCGAGGTGAACGTTGCGCCCGTAAGCAGTTTTGATGAATTAACGAATCAGGTGAACTCGTTGTACGAGGAGGCCCGGTTGGCGCGGTTGGGCACAGAAAAGTTTATGCTCGACGGCCGGCATTCGGGAACAGGTGGTGGAAATCACATTGTACTCGGCGGCCGTACCCCGGCCGAGAGTCCGTTCTTACGACGCCCCGATTTGCTGGCGAGTTTTGTGGCCTACTGGAATAATCATCCGTCGCTATCATATTTATTTTCGGGGTTGTTCATGGGGCCCACCAGCCAGGCGCCACGGGTGGACGAAGGACGTCGCGACAGTGTCTATGAACTGGAGATCGCGATCCGTCAGATGAACCGGGAAATCGAAAAGTTCGGTCAGTGCCCGCCGTGGATGGTCGACCGGCTGTTTCGGCATCTGCTCATCGACGGGACGGGCAACACCCACCGCGCGGAGTTTTGTATCGACAAGCTCTTCTCGCCGGACTCGGCGACCGGACGCTTGGGGTTGGTGGAATTCAGGGGATTTGAAATGCCGCCGCATCCACGGATGAGTCTGCTGCAGCAATTCTTGATCCGGACGATGGTGCTGAAGTTCTGGAAGAATCCCTATAATGAACGATTGGTCCGCTGGGGTACCACGCTACATGACCGGTTTTTGCTGCCGCATTTTGTGCACGAAGACTTTGAAGATGTGCTGAGCGATATGAACAGTGACGGTTTTGATTTTGACATGGCCGACTTCGCGCCTCATTTTGAGTTCCGTTTTCCGATCATTGGTCAAGTCAGCTACAACGATATCGGATTACAAATTCGAACGGCGATTGAACCCTGGTATGTGTTGGGTGAAGAACCGGCCTCAGGCGCTACGGCGCGCTACGTCGATTCATCGGTGGAACGCCTGCAGCTCAAGGTCAGCGGCATGACGGACCCGCGTTTCATCGTATGCTGCAACGGACATCCGGTCCCGCTGCATCCGACGGGCGCACAGGGAGAATTTGTGGCCGGTATCCGTTACCGCGCCTGGCAGCCGCCCAGCTGTCTGCATCCGACAATCACCGTTCACTCTCCATTGACGATTGAGATCATTGACACCTGGAACCGATTGTCGATCGGCGGATGTGTGTATCATGTGGCGCATCCAGGCGGTCGAAATTATGAGACGTTCCCGGTCAACGCACTGGAAGCCGAATCCCGACGGGCCGCCCGGTTTTTCAAGACTGGACACACCCCTGGACGCATGGATCACATCCCCGAACCCGTGACGAATCCTGATTATCCTTTGACCCTTGATTTGCGTCGGGTTTGAGGGTTTATCGGGGGGGCGCAAAATTGCGTTTGACTTGTTGACGGGCCGGATCCAGATGCTATAACTAAAATATTTCACACGATAGTTCGACGATTTTTTGGACGATTTGAAACACGGCAACTCAACCATCTGATGCCGGGATGTTTGTTTGGGGGAAGAGATGTATTTCGGGCATAGAAAAAGCAGGTAGGTCAATGGCAAGAAATCGGGTCACAGGATATCAATTCGGAACACTGCAGGGTGTGTTCATCCCTAGCATACTCACCATCCTGGGTGTTGTGATGTACCTGCGCTTTGGATGGGTGTTGGGAAACGTGGGATTGATCCAGACACTGTTGATTGTGACTTTGGCGTCCTCGATTACATTTTTGACCGCGCTGTCCATCTCGCAATTGGCGACAAATATGAAGATCGGTGGAGGCGGCGCGTACTATATAATATCCCGTTCGCTGGGGGTTGAGGCAGGCGCCGCTATTGGGGTGCCGCTGTTTTTCGCGCAGGCGTTGGGTATCTCGTTTTATGTCGCCGGTTTTTCCGAATCGGCGGCCGATTTGTTTCCGGCGCTGTCGCAGCCGGTGATCGGTGTGATCACACTGCTTGTTCTGACCATGCTGGCCGTGGTATCGGCCGATCTGGCCTTAAAGCTGCAGTATTTTATTTTCGCGCTGATCGTATTTTCACTGATTTCCTTTTTCAGCGGCAACTACTCCGCGACCGCGACGACGGTGCCTGATCTGGTAGAGCCGATGAAATTGTCGTTCTGGCCGGTTTTTGCCGTATTCTTCCCGGCGGTGACGGGGATCGAGGCCGGATTGTCGATGTCGGGCGATCTCAAGGCCCCGGACAAGTCGCTGCCGAACGGAACGTTGGCCGCCGTCGGGATCAGTTATCTGATTTATCTGATGATCCCCATCTTTATGCATCATTTACAAGTGCCGGATTACACGCTGCTGACCAATTCACTGGTGATGCGGGATGTGGCCCGGTGGGGTAAGTTTATTCTATTCGGCGTGTGGAGCGCGGCTTTATCCAGCGCCCTGGGCGCGCTGTTGGGCGCGCCGCGCACCCTGCAGGCCCTGGCCAAGGACGGGGTGGTTCCCAAATGGGTCGGACGTGGATACGGCAAGAGCAATGATCCTCGTTACGCGACGGGCATCTCATTTTTGATCGCGCTGACCGGCATCCTGCTGGGAGATCTGAACCTGATCGCGCCGATCCTGTCGATGTTCTTCTTAACGTCGTATGGATTGATCAATTTTTCATCCGCGTTTAACGGCATCCTCAACAATCCGTCGTGGCGTCCGAAATTCTCGGTGCACTGGATCTTTTCGCTGGCCGGTACGGTCGGTTGTGTCGTGGTGATGGTGATGATCAATCCCGGAGCAACGTTTATATCGCTGTTCCTGTGTTCGATTATCTATTACCTGATGCAGAAGCGTAATTTGAACGCGTATTGGGGCGATCTGCGCTATGGTATTCTCGCGCTGGTGGCCCGGTTTTCGTTGTATAGTCTGGCCAAGCTCAAGCCGCATGAAAACACCTGGCGGCCGAACATCCTCGTGTTAAGCGGTTCGCCGAGTAACCGCTGGTACCTGATCGCGCTGGCCGACGCCATCTCGCACGGAAAAGGTTTTTTGACCGTGGCCACGATTCTGTCCAACCAGAATATGGACGGCGAACGTATTAACAGTATGCAGGATTCGATCCAGAAATATCTGGAAGACCGGAAGGTTCCCGCGCTGGTCAAGATTGTCACGGCGGATGACACAATGGAGGGGGCCAAGAATTTAATCCAAAACTATGGGTTCGGTGTGTTGCTGCCCAACACCATCCTACTAGGTGATACGCAGGATAAATCCGAACATGTCGATTATTCGTCCTTGATATTGCTGGTTTACAATCGGCAACGGAATCTGGTGATTGTCAAAGAGGCCGAGAACGACAGTCACTCGTCGGATGTGTCGCAAATCTATC
>JAUIER010000028.1 GCA_030429765.1 bacterium
TGTTCCGGGCATCGGCAGCTGCAGCAATCCCTGGGCCAGCACATGCGGCGGCGGGACGATAAGCTGCAGGCACAACACGGCGGCGATCAAGGTTGAAGCAATCTTGTATATCCGTCGAACAGCCTGATTGACTAGTCGTTGCTTCATAACGGCATTTGCTCCGCGTTTCTTACAGCACCTTTAGCCGAAGATGTAGTCCCATTGGGATTCGCATAATCAACCATCTGATCATAACCATCGGGTGTCGATTCTCCCTGCGTCAGCGGCAGTCCCATAAAAATCGGCAGGCTCGGCGCCGGCGCAATGTTAAGGATGACAGGAATAAAACCTTCGATCTGAATGTCATCATAGGACTGATTGGGTACAGGAATACCCGCCGCGTCACGATGGATCTTGAGATTCAACTGCTCCATTCGAAAATCAATCCCCCCGACCGGCTCCGCTGATTCTGTCAACATCGCAGCGTCATCACCGCGACGCTTTAGGAGCGGTTTGGCGTCACCCAGCATTGTCGTCACACCGGCCAACATATAAAGCGACTCATCAATAAAGTCCTCCAAAATCTCGGTCAGTTCTGCCCGCTGCGCGTCCGTTAATTCGCTCGCCTTGAGCTGCGTATGCAATTCGTACAAGCTCAAGCCATCATAAACCCTAAATCCATTGAGTAACAAATTCAGACTCAGCGGCATCATCACCATACGTTCGACATCCGAATCCATCTCTGTCTGATTAACGAAGTATGTTGAGATAGGAATCAATGCCGCTAACGCATCGCGATTCGACCGTTTAAGCTGCTGTCGGGCTTGCCGAAAGACGCGGATCAATTCGTTCCGCCGTCCGGTTTCCATAACCGCGTAACGCGATCGAACATTTTCAAATAGATACTGTTGGCTCTTCATCGCCAGATCCGCTTCAAACCATGCGGACAAGCGATCATTCACCTCGGCTTCCGTTGTCCAACTGAGGATCTCATCGATTCCAAACATTACGGCCTGACCTTTGATCGTATGAGCCACTGCCGGAACACTGAGTTCCAAAGTTCCCATCCGCGGCTGATGCGCCCAGAAAGAAACGCCATATAGTAAATCTGCTGTTGCCGATCGCAATTCGGATACGGTATCCGCGTCCGTACCGTCGGCCTGGCGAATCTTGCCGAAGGATTTTTTGATTAATTGCAAGGCCAAATACAGATCAAACTGACGTTCAATGGCTGAATGACCGATGTTTTGCATATGCGCGCCTAAATTGCGCATGTAAGTCGTATGCAATTTGTTCTGCAAATCTGACGGCAGTTTCCAAATCACATTCAGGACCTGATGGTTGTACGGATTTTCCGCATCGACGCGCGGTGTCATGACCGCGTACAAAACCTGTTCAACGGTCAGCGGACCGGCATGCCGCCGTGAATAGTGCCGATTGTAGCGTTGCACCAGACGTGTGATGGATGCTTGAATATTCGCGTAATACTCTTCTCCCGGATACCGTTCAATCTCGGAGACTGTCCGTGCCATCACCACCAGTAATCCCGTCAGCGGATCCTGCCGCGCATTAAAACGCGATGGTTTATCGATCATCCGTTGCGCGGCCCGCTGCAGTCCGTTTAACAAATCTTCATTCATCCCCGCCGTAATCTCGGCATAAATCCGTTCACGCTCGGATACATCCGCCAAGGCCTCGGTGTAACGCCGTACATCCGCCTGCGTTCGTTCGATAGATTCTTTTTCACTCAGCAATCCGGCCTGAGCCAACATAGCGACGTCCGATCCGTCCGCTCCGGCATGATAGCGTCCGTAGTCCTCGACGATATCCGCCAACATATCCACGTATTTACGAAAAGCGGAACGCCGCCGGTATTGCGCCATCTCATCGGTATCCGTGGTCAACGCGACTTGCATGGCGCGCAGATTATTGACCACCACTCCAGACACGCCAGATTCAAGCAATACCGTATTTAACAATTCAACAAAGGCTAGTTCGTGAGATGGGTCCAACTCGACACCCGCAAAAAATGTATTCAGCGGAATAAAGGCCGAAGAGAAAGTTCGTTGTGGATTGGACAGGATTTGCTGACTCTGCCGCACGGCCCGCGCAAATTCCGCACGCTGCGAATCGTCCAACTGCTCAAACATAAACTCAACTTCGGCAATTGTCGCCAACGTGGCCCACATGGCCCGGTCAACGTTTGCCGAAGCACTGTTGGCGCGTCGCGGCAATGTAAAAGCGTCTTCAAGCATGGCAATCAACCGTGGACGCCGGACATTCAAATCCAACAGTGTTTGATGAAAGGCCATACTCAGCACAATCTGCGGTGTGGTCGAGGGTGACGCCTCAATCCCGTGGGCGGCAAATTCAATGCGCCGTTGGATAAATTTGAGCAACCTGTTTTCCTCCGCCGTAAGACGGTTGCGTTCGCTGACTCCCTGCTTTAATTTCCGCAGAGCACTGCGCATGACCAGCGCTGCATCATTGAATGAAGATTGTCCGGTCCGGGCTTCCTGATACATCTCAACAATCAGCTCACCCAGCGGACTTAGCTGCAATTCTGTATCGTTCCAGTCCACTGGTTTGGGACTCGGATCACCGGTGATCTGCACCTCTTCGCCTGTCGACATTCGCTGCTGCACGATACGATCCTGACGCACATCCGCTACCTCGATCGGACGTCCGTCGAGGGTGACATTCGTGAGCACCGATTGAAATCCACGCAAAGCCGCGATTGAACGGGTGTAAACCCCTAGTTGTCGATCACTGGCCCGGGCAACCAAGGCCAGCCAATTGAATACGGCACCGCCGATTCCCTGTCCCGCCGGATCAATACGCACGTTTTGAACCGCGATAATCCGGTCATAAACCAAAAAGGTAATCCCGCCCAATGACTGATCATCCACTTTCACATCATAGGTAAAATACTGCGCTCGTTCTCCCGGCGTTCCTATACCACCCCGACCCTCCAGTCGGATCTGACGGATATTAGAGGTCGCTTGCGTCACCGGAAGCGAGATCACCGGCGGCAGCTCAACCAATCGATCCACGTCGATGCCCAGCAACTCTAACAGTTCCAATACCTCATCCAATTCGGCATCCTCGGCGCTCATGGCGGCGTCGTTGGGAGCTAGGGCTCCGGCATCAATCTGATTCCGTGCCTTTTGAATTAGTTCTGTAATCAATGTTCCGTCATTGATTTGTTCCCGCGCGTCTACCAGCGATGGCCATGGCTGTTCGACCAACACACCTAAATCTTTGACCAACGCGTAACCGAGCTTGTAGAGACCTCGAGGTTCCTGATTTAACAACAACACGTCACGTAAATGAACCTCCAGCGCGCTAAGCATACGTTGCATTTGCTGCGCGTCACGCGGCATGAATTGAACAAGCTGCGCATAGATCTCAAAGTCCTGCTGTGGCAGCGCCCGTTGTTCAAGATAATCAATCACCGTGTCGGTCGATGTATCGGTACCAAGTTCGACCAAAGCCCGGGCCACCTTGCTAAGAAACTCGGCGCGATCGGATTCGTCTTCAATGATAAAATCTCCCGCCAGCATCTCGGTCAGACGTTCTTCGGCTTCAATCACCACAAGTTGTTGAAAGAGCAGATCCATGTCGAATGGTCCGATAACATCCCGACTTTGTTGAATGAGCCGGTCAGCCGCCGCCGGATCAATGCCTTCCGGCCAACGCTGCCCCGCCGATTGTAAACGGGACGACAATTCCGCGGCGGATTCGTCGGTTTGGGCCAAGCGGCCAATCTCTCTCAACAAACCTTGAAGCTGATCAGGGGTCAGAGCAACTGATCTTTCGACGATAAAATCATCGACGACTTGAACGGCCTGCGGTGAATCCACTGCAATCTCGGGTATATCGAAAGGCAACTCAGCGTCCGCTGTCAGCACGAGCGCGCTTAGCACGCCCAGCCCATATCGGGCCAACACACCGCCCAGCATGGCTTGATCCAGCTTATCTCGCGCCAGACGCTCGCTGATAATCCCCTCGCGCTGCATAAATTTCAGATCTGCCTGGATCAATCGCGCCGACACGAGTCCACGGGATTGAGACAAACTCATCGACATCATCTGTCCGACCAACATCAGAACACGACTGACCATCTTGCGATATTGCGCCCCATTCAACGATGAAACACCCGGAACGGATTGAGCGGCAAACTCCTGCTGGAAGATAAATTCTTCGAATACGCCGGCATCTCGCGCGGCGCTGAGCAACATGGTGACAAACAGTCGGAACTCGGCAGGATTCAGATATTGTGATCCGCTTCGGGATTCCGTATTTTCCACTAACTGTGATCTAAGACTGTCAAAGGCCAGGCGGATATCGCGATGGACTTCATGACGATTCAGATATTGACGTGCAACATCAATATCAAACACCGGCAGCATCCGGGTGATGTCATAAAGGTTGGTGTCATCCGGGGATGATATATCCAAATCCTTTGGCTCGGGATTAAGGACAAACACCGGCGCCGCCACCTTGTATGGCGACCCCTCCGCGGCATAAGCCAGGGCCTGCTCCACCGCTTGACTATAGATATCCTGCGGATTGAACATAATGTCCTCATAAAACTCAAGTTCCATCTGATCCACGCGGGTTGTCCAGTTGAGACCCAATCGATCCAGATAGTTCTGAAACCATCTGGCCGTCGGTCGGTCGGGATCGGCCGTCGGATCCAGTCCAATCGCCCGGTAGACCACTACGGTCTCATCGACCTTGTTGATGAGACGAACGGTTTGCCCGACGGACGTATAGTACACGTCATCCTGAACCAATCCTTCGGCTCCAATCTCATCATCAATCTCAATCAATCCGGGACTCACCAGAGTGATCACGCCGTTGACATCCGCTACTTGTTGCGGATCGGATTCGAGCGTAAGGCTTGCACCGGGTTTCAAATAAATCAATTCGACCCGGTATCTGAATTCGGACAATTCATCGGAATCCTTGTCCTGATACCCTCGAGTGGTAATCTCGTACTCCTTGATGGTCGAACCATTTACCTGGATCTCTCGCGGTTTGATAATCCGCACGCTATCGGCCTGTTGCCGGGTGTTCACCTGGTCCAGTGAATAGTTAAGGATCCGTGGATCAAAAAACGGTTTGACGGTCAGGTTGCGGACCACGTCGTCGGTGTGATTTTCCAGGGTATGCATGAAGTCCGCCGGAACAAAAAACATATCGCCGGCCTGGCCTTCCACCCGGTATTCCTCGCCCTTGAGTTCGTAGACCAGTGTGGTCGGATGTAAGAGCAAGTTGAATTCGGGTGTCACATGGTGACGGTGAAAGGGCTGAATGTGCCCGGGATCCATAATCGAATGCGAAATGTACGGGCCCTGACTGACAACAGGCTTGGTGTGCATGGCGATGATTCGGCGTGTATCCTTGGGCGACTCGAAGATGCGGGCGATGATCTGATCCCGCGGGATACGGAAATTCGGCAAATTTTTGCCTCCGGCCGGATTGCGGAAGCGAACCGCCTGATACATGAAATTCAAGTAGCGGTTACCCAGAATCAGCCGGGCCATCCACTGACTCTCGCGCATCGACGCCCAGATCTTGGCCTCGGCCACCGTTTCGGCGAGCCGGGCGGTCACAATCTTCAACCGGTCGGATAACTGCGCATTGTCGGCATTGGCGGTGAGTTGATCAATTCGCCCTTGAATCGTTCTTGACGCGGATCGCAAATTGCGGGCGTCATAGACGTCCAGTCGATCATCCAGTCCCATCCCGTCAGTTGGATCAGAGACGGCAAATCCTCCCGAGACATAGCGGCGGGGCTGACGTGACTGATCCACGGGATTGACATCCTCTCGGATGTAATCGTATACCCCCAGACGCAGGGCGCTCAGATATTGTTCGTAAATCTTTTGTTTGACGTTCGGATCATCCGACTGAATACCGGATGTACGGTTCTGATCCACATACACCTGCCCCAGAAATCCGTGGGCCAAGGAACGTTTGTACCAGGCGGCGAGGATCAACGAGTGGTAGATCTGTCGTAAGGGGGCGAAATTCTCACCCGAGTTGATTTCTCGTTCGATTTCCGGCAGGATCAGCTCGCGAACCAGTTGCGTGCTGACCTGGTTGAGATCACGATAGGGTGCCGTATCGACCGTATCCAGACTGTTTTGCTTGTGGGAAGAAAGCTGTTGCGCCGCCAGATAATCCGACTCCAGCATGACCTTGAGATGAGAGTCGACAATATAGGCCGTGCCCTCATCTTCAAACACCGCGGCACGGTCCGGTACGATCCAGACCTTGTTGAAGGTTTCAACCGGCACTTCGGTAATCCCGTACAGCTCTTCGGCCTGTTGACGCACCCGACGCCAGAACTCAGCCCCGAGGTCCCGCTCGGGATAGATCAACGACGCCGTCAATTGCTTGAGCAGATAGTCTTGGGCGAGCAAATCACGCCCCATTTCGGTCTGCCCGAATGATTCGGCGACGATCCGATCCCCCTCGGCCGGTGAAAGATTGACCCAGATGTCCTTTTCAGGTGTGGTTAAGGCGGCCAGAAAATATTTGATTAAGCGTTCTGATTCGGCGGAAAAAGCCGTTTCAGCGAGTTCAGCATCGCCTGAATCGATCAGAAAGTCAAATTCCAGCGGATTTGACGGATTGACCCGAATACCCAGCATACGCACAGGATCAAAGGCCACCGTCGGTTCAACCATCCGTCCGGGGACCGGCAATTTCAATCCGGTCAATCCAGACGTAGTATTACCATAAACCATTGGTATTTGGAAACTTGTAATCAAGTACCCGACAATGATCAACCGACAAACAAAATATTTGGTGTATAAGAATAGGTATCTCATAAGCTCTAGTCTCCGGAATGGCACACACGCGCCTCCGGACAAACGAAATTGACGTCGAACTAAAGTTATGAAGTGAATTGTGATTGGGGAAAGTCAAGCGGAAGAATATTCCACTTAATAGACTTAAGTATAGTATAATATAAGGGCTTTGTCAATCAGTCACACAGAATTTAGCGGGGCGTTCCGAGACCTGAGAGTCAGCCGTAGAAATGGGCAAAATTTCCATAGGAAAGACAAAAAAACATGGAATTTGTCGCTGGTTTCGGTATACTAGGGACATATCAAAGGAGCCGCATGAATAACGCACACACATTTCATATTCCGGTGATGGGAACCTCTTTTTCAATCGACACCCCCATCAAAGTCGCCCATTACGGCATATCCTCCGTCATTTCTTTAGTCGATGACACGCTCATCGAAGATATGCGCAAATTTTACTGTGAAAAATATGACCAGCCTTACGAAGCCATCACGAAATACGATGAGGATTTTCGGGCCCGGCGGATCCAAAGCTATTTAAATCTCGTCGACCATATCGTCAAGCTCAAGTTTGAAGCGGTGCGCAGTTCGTGCTTTGAAATGGGCAGCGAGATCACCAAATACTTCGAAATGCTCTCCAACAATTCGCCATTGAAAAAACTTTACAAAGAAATGCTAGCGACGAGCAGCAGTGATCACCGCCAGGAATTACAGGCACGCTTACGTTCCCTGATGAAGCCCGGCAGTATCGACGTAAATATTATGACCAAGCTCGACCGTTCTAACTTTTCTCCCCAGCGCCAGGAATTAGCCGCGGAATTCTCCGACGCTTTAAGCGCGTTGCGCGGCTACGCGACCAGCTCGCTTGAATCAGCCATTGTATTCTCCGCGGGCATCAACCGACGTCTGTACAGTTACGTCGAACAATTTGAAGATTTCTACGCAGACGCGCGCGGCAAGATCAAAAAGAAGATTATCCTGAAGGTCAGTGATTACCGATCTTCCCTGATCCAGGGACGATTCTTCGCTAAAAAAGGCATCTGGATCTCGGAGTTCCGGATTGAATCCGGGCTCAATTGCGGCGGACACGCCTTTGCCTCCGACGGATTTCTAATGGGACCGATCCTCGAGGAATTCAAAAACAAGCGTGAGGAACTCAAGGCGACACTTCATCAGGTTTGCTCCAAAGCGTTAAAGGGCAAAGAGCGTCCGACATTTGACGAACCGCACGATTTATTGATCACGGCCCAGGGCGGCATTGGGACCGCACTCGAAGACAACTTCCTACTCAATTACTATGATCTCGATGGAACCGGATGGGCATCCCCCTTCTTACTCTGCCCCGAGGTTACGAATGTCGAGCTTGAAACCCTGGACAAACTGTCCAAGGCCGGTGAGAAAGACCTTTATCTCAGCGGCGTGTCGCCACTAGGCGTTCCGTTCAATAATCTGCGTGATAATTCAAGCGAACTCGAACGCGACCGTCGGATTGAACAAGGCCGTCCGGGCAGCGCCTGCCCCAAAGGTCACCTGGTTTCCAATACTGAGTTCACCGAAAAGCCTATCTGCACCGCCTCACGGCAATACCAAAAGCTCAAACTTGAGCAAATTGATGCGCTACACCTCGACGATGAGACACGAAAGCTCAAGATCAAGGCCGTCACCGACAAGTCTTGTATCTGTCATGACCTCGGCGCCGCGGCGCTCCTGAAAAATGATATTGTCCGTAAAGGCATGAAGCTGTTCTCGGCGATCTGTCCGGGACCAAACATCGCGTACTTTTCTAAAGTCGCATCACTGGAGGAGATGATCGGGCATATCTACGGCCGGCTGAATCTGCTCAACTCAACCTACCGTCCCAACATGTTCGTCAAGGAATTAAGGATGTACGTGGATTATTTTATCAAGGAAGTTGAGAATGCGGCTCCAAAGCCAACAGACAAACAGCTAGCCTATCTGAATGAATTCCATCAAAACATGCTCGACGGCATCAATTATTACCGCGAATTATTTCCCAAAATGGTCGACGAGACCAAAGAATACCGGGACCGTTCGCTCAAAGAAATTCAGGCCTGTTTGGAACGCATCGAATCCTTTGTGGCCGCGCACCAGAAGATCTTCAATCCTTCCTCTGATGTTATTTCCGTATAAATATTTTTAAATTAGGCACAAAAAAAGGGCACGCGCGTGCCCTTTTTTATTGAATAATTCTCAAGTCCAGATTTACTTGTAAATATCGGCGCCTTGCTGCTTAAACTCGGCCGCCTTCTCGGCCATTCCCTTGGCGATCGCCTGCTCGTCGTCGAGCCCTTTTTGCTTGGCGTAATCGCGCACATCCTGCGTAATCTTCATCGAACAGAAGTTGGGTCCGCACATCGAACAGAAATGCGCCACCTTTGCCCCCTGTGCCGGCAATGTCTCGTCATGATATTCCTGGGCCGTTTCAGGATCAAGGCTTAAATGGAACTGATCCTGCCAACGAAATTCAAAACGGGCCTTGGACAAAGCATCGTCCCATTCACGGGCGTGCGGATGTCCTTTAGCTAAATCCGCCGCGTGCGCCGCGATCTTATAGGTGATAATCCCTTCCTTAACGTCCTCTTTATTGGGAAGTCCTAAATGTTCTTTGGGGGTGACATAGCAAAGCATCGCCGTTCCGAACCAACCGATCATCGCCGCGCCGATTCCGGAGGTGATGTGATCATAGCCCGGCGCCACGTCGGTGGTCAGCGGCCCCAATGTATAGAACGGGGCTTCATGACAGATCTTGAGCTGCTTGTCCATATTTTCCCGGATCAGATTCATCGGCACATGGCCCGGTCCTTCGATCATGACCTGGACATCGTGCTCCCACGCAATCTTGGTGAGTTCCCCCAAGGTCTCGAGTTCGCCAAACTGCGCCTCATCATTGGCATCGGCAATACTTCCCGGACGCAAACCGTCACCCAGCGAGAAACTCACATCATATTGCTTCATTATCTCGCAGATTTCTTCAAAATGCGTATACAGAAAATTTTCCTGGTGATGCGCCAAACACCATTTCGCCAGGATCGATCCGCCGCGCGAGACAATCCCCGTCACGCGTTTAGCCGTAAGCGGCACATAACGCAGCAACACGCCGGCATGAATTGTAAAGTAGTCGACCCCTTGCTCGGCCTGCTCAATGAGAGTATCGCGATAGATTTCCCAGGTTAGATCTTCGGCCTTGCCGTTGACCTTTTCTAATGCCTGATAAATCGGAACCGTTCCGATGGGAACCGGCGAATTGCGGATAATCCATTCACGGGTTTCGTGAATATTGTTCCCCGTCGACAAATCCATCACCGTGTCACCGCCCCAGCGAATTGCCCAGCTCATCTTTTCAACCTCTTCGGCGATACTGGAGCTCACCGCTGAGTTTCCGATATTGGCATTGATCTTGACCAGAAAGTTACGGCCGATGATCATCGGCTCTGACTCGGGGTGATTGATATTGGCTGGAATGATCGCTCGACCGCAGGCCACTTCGTCCCTAACAAATTCCGGCGTGCAGCGTTCCCGGATCGCGATGTACTCCATCTCCGGCGTGATTATTCCCTGACGCGCATAATGCATCTGCGTCACATTTTTTCCTGATTTAGATCGAAGCGGTTTACGGATGATCGGAAAGCGCATTGCGGCCAATTGCGCATCGACCTCTCGTTCTTTGCGGTACGTCGAGGTGGATTCACTTAATTCTTCGACATCGTTACGTCCATTAATCCAATCCTTACGCAACTCAGGTAATCCCTGATTGATATTGATCGACACGTTAGGATCCGTGTATGGACCGGACGTATCATACAATTCAACAGGCTGGTTAGGCGTTTCGTTGCCTTCGGTGTCGACGGTATTTGACAAGGTGATTTCGCGGAACGGCACGCGGATGTCGGTATGCACCTGACCGTGTTTGTAGATTTTATGTGATCCAGGCAAGGGCTTGTAATCAAAATTTATAGCTGAGGCCTTGTCCTCCTGAATAGAATCTCGGGGAGAAATCATGTCTTTTCCTAACGCTGGCAGGTTAACGATTTGTTCAGGGGCATTATAGTATACGGGGCTGTATTAGGCAATGTCTTTTCCCCCGCCGGATGACGATTAAGGTGTCGCGGTCGGCTGATTGACGGCTGGCGCCGATTCAGCCGCTTTGAGCTCAAGCTGTTTCTGATGATCGAGCTTCATCTGCTGGATTTTCCCGATCATTCGGGTCAAATCGGCGGTAAACGGATGCTCAGGATATTTGTCGAGGAACGATTGATAAATCTCGATCGCCCGGTCAAATTGCCCCATCCGCAGGATCGCGAATGTATTGATGGATTGCGTTATATGCAGAAAACTGGAACGGTTCCAGAACTCTAGATTGGCAAACTTAAGCAATGTCTCTGAATAAATTTTTAACGCCTTCTCCCAATCCTCCAGCGAGTTGTAACTTTCACCCAGCAGTACACGGGCCTGAAACTCAACGCCGGAATCAGGATGCGTCTTAATCAGATTTTTATAGTGATCAATCGCCTTAAGGTAGGCGCTCTTGGCCTTGGCCGCATCTCGCTTCTGAACAAAATACTTGGCCAAAATCAACGGCCCCTGTATCCCGTATTTCGTCAGCGGATAATCGGTAATGATCTTTTCGTACGTACTGTTGACGCCCTGGCTGTTTTCCTGAATCGCATACATCTGCGCCAGCTCGAGAAGAAACTGGATGGCAATGGGTTCATTATCCTTGAAGCGGGCGTAGCCGCGATTGATCTCATTGACCGCCGCGATATGTTCTTCCTGGATGGTAAACAAACGCGCCCGCATAATGTACGCCACCGATGTGGCTTTGAGATCCGGATGCCGCCGGATAAAATTTTCAAAACGGGCCAGCAGCGCGTCATAAGACGCCTTGGGTGTCCCCTTGTGATTCTTCACGATCGTCCCGTACTGACGCGTCAAATGCCACAGGCGTTTCTCACCCGCGTACTCACTGTTCATACCGTACAGACTGGCCCCGATGAACAACAGCACCAACAACCCGTATAAAAATATCAGAGACTTCTTCATCTCAAATCCTTTTTCAACAGACACAGGATCGTGATCGACGTGTATATCACGGCATCAATAATCACACTTAAAAACGCACTGATCGCCAATAGCAGCGGGGTAATCTCCGGAAAGACATCCGTAAAGGCTGAGACATTTCTCAGGATCAGCACCGGCAGGTACAAAAACGACGGTATCAACGCGATGATAAAGACGATCCACCAATATTTAAACAGCAGCTTGATATTGACGAATACAGCGGTGAAGATTTTGCGTTTAAACACAATCACGATCGGCAGGATCATCACAAAAAGCGACTGAACAAATACGTCCATCAGGATATTCCAGTACGAAGCCCCCTGCAAAATGACCGACTTGATTACGGCAAACATGCCGGTGGTCGACCGAATCCGCGAGGCCCGCTCTACAATCAGATTGAGCAACTCAATCTTCCATAACAGACACGCCACCAGAATGATCAACGCGATCAAGATGTAGACATAATTTCGGGCGGCCACACCGAAGGCCTTCTTGAGCGAATATTCGTCTTCATTATTGATCTGAACAACCAATTGCATGGATGTTGGAATGAGAAACGCCCCGAAGAACACAAATATCACAATCTGCGCGTACTGAAACAGCTTGGGGATCAAATTCATATTATATGGATAATGCATAAAGATCTCGCCGAACAGCTTTTCAACGATCGGCCCGAAAAAGGCCCGAAGCGGTTCAAGCGGGATAAAGTACAACACCTCAAGGGCGATCATATAGAGAAAAAACAGCAAGGCATAAGGATAAAGCGTCGCCTTGTTTCCGATAAGTGTCGCGATGGCTGTCTTTAATAGGGAAAACGGATTCATGAACTTTGAATTACTTTTTTGTGAGGATTAAAAAACAACTGCAGTATAACAAACTCCCGGCATTTTGCCACCTATTTCGTGAAAATCACAGACTCAGGCGGGCCACCCGCTCACGCAGATGATCAGCCATTCCCTGATAGATCTGATCGGGATCGGTGACCCCCTGCGGCTGCAATTGATCGGAATCTAACGGCTCCCCGAATAACACCCTGATCTTGGCCAACGACGGCCACTTTTGACCCCGCGGCCATGTCTTGAAGGAACCTTCCAGATAAACAGGGATGACCGGAACGCCCAACTCCTTGATCAGGATTCCTACCCCCTTCTTAAAGGGCTGTACAGATCCGTCAATGGAACGCTGTCCCGACGGAAAATAACACAAAAATTTGTTCTGCCGCATCAAATAGGCGCAAACCTTGAGCGTGCCCATCAGCGAATGGTCCTTGTAAATCGGCACCAGCCGCGCGTTGCGTCCGAACGGCTTCAGCGCCCGCGCATCCAAAAACTGTCCGGCACCAATAAAGTATGTCTGCAGGATGATCCGGTAAGGCAAGGCGCACATCACAAATAGACCATCCAGGTAACTGGCGTGATTGGCGGCAATGATGCACGGCCCGTTCTTGGGCAGATGACTTCGCCCCACCGGCTTGAGCCAAAACAGCAGTTTAAAAATGCATTTGAGAATAGTAATCACTACGACATTAAACACAACCGCCAACAATCCAAAACGCAACTTGATCTTTGAGCGCATATCCTCACCCGGCTCTTCTCGGATCAAGTCCCCCCAATTGAGTTGACTCTCGCCTCCGCTACCTGTCGAGCCCGATGCATCGAGACTGCGTAAAGTTGTCTGCAGCTGTTCCACGGTCATACACATAAAAAAATCCATCGCCCGTTCTTCATCGACGACAATACCCAAATGATCTTGCAAATTCATCAGCAATTCAATACGTCCCAGCGAATCCACCCCCAGATCTAACTCCAGATGGTCGCTGAGCTTGACCGGTCGTTGAAATTTTTCTTCGAGATAGGCCAGGGCCTTGGTCTCTATATCCCCCATGTCCGCCGCTGGTTGATCCGCGACCGAACCGGCCGCCACATCAGGCTGAACGCCTTGGGCAGCCTGCTGATAAATCGTCGGCAACTCGAAACGTTTGAGTTTGCCAAGCCGTGTCCGTGGAAGCGGTTCTTTCACGATCTGAAACCCCTTGATTCGCTGATAGGTCGCTAGCTGGGTCGAGCAGTTGTCCAGATCCCACTTGAGGCGTTCCATCACCCCCATGTCACGCTGCTGCCCCAGAAATTCATCGTCCAGGACGATCAATCCCACCAACTGTTCTTCCGATGACCCCGCGCCATTGGCGGACAATACCGCCATCTCTTTGATGCTCGGTAATTTAGTGTACTTTCGCTCTAGCTCTTCGGGATGAATATTCTTCCCATTACCCAAAATGATGAGTTCCTTTCGGCGGCCTTTAAGAAACAGGTACCCTCGTTCATCCAGGCGTCCCAGATCTCCAGTCTTAAACCATTCATCCTCAAACACCTCGCTGGTCGATGCCTCGTCCCGGAAATACCCCTGCATGACATTCGGCCCGCGGACCCAAACTTCTCCCACGCCTGACGCGTCAGGTTCCTGAATCTTGACATCAACGCCCGGCAGCGGCTTGCCGGCCGATCCGGGGATCGGCGCGTCCGCTGGATTAAATGTGACCACCGGCGACGTTTCGGTCAACCCATAACCGGTCAGCACTGTAAAGCCCCAGCGGGTGAAATCTCGGGTGATCGCCGGTTCCAGCCTCGCCCCTCCGGAGACAAAGACGCGCAGATCTGTTCCGTAAACACGATGCAATTTGGCAAAAACTTTTTTATTGAGATTGAGACCTGTCCATCGACCCAGCCTATCAGCCGTACCGCTCAATAGGCGTAAACCCAGACGGGATAAGCCCCGGACTTTGTTCAGCTCCGTGCTAATGCGGCGATGCATCAAATTAAAGACCTGCGGCACACCGACAAAAACAGTTGTGCGGGTTTCACGCATACTCTGAACCAGATCCTGAGCCGCCATACTCGATGGAAATACAATTTCGGCCCCGTTCATCAGCGGAATCAATACGGTCGCCATAAACGAATAGGCATGATGCAGGGGTAAAAACGACAGGACGACGTCGGTTGATGATATCAATCCCATTTTCGAAATGGCCTCGACATTGGCCAGAAGATTGGCATGGGTTAAGACAACCCCTTTAGGCTGAGATGTGGTACCGGACGTGTAAAACAGCACGGCGGGTGAATCATTGGAGATGTCGCTCGGATACCGATCATGTCCTGACTTCTCCAATGCCTGTCGGAATCCTTCCGCGTCGATCTGTAATCTGGTCAAACCTTCAACGCGCGGCAGCTCGTCCATAAATGTCCGCGACGATCCCAACAATAATTTCGCCTCTGCGTGTTTGAGAATCACCTCCTGTTGTTCACCCGAGTACTGAACATCCAGCGGAACAACGATTGCCCCGATCGCCAGCACGCCCAAAACAGCCTCAACGTACTGGACATGATTTTCGGCCAGGATCGCCACACGATCCCCGGGCTCGATCCCGCGTTCAGCGAAAAGCTCGGCACAGGCCAGCGCGTGCGTCCTGAGTTCCGCATAAGACACCGCCCCATAGGCGCCCTCATGCTTGATCCGAATGCACACCTCCTCGGGAAACTTGGAACAAGTCTCTTCAAAAACACCAAAGACATGTCGTTGATTCTTTGTCATACGGATCTTAGTATAGGGATTGGATCTAAAAACGCTACGTTTTATTCGGTATTTTTAAAACGGGTCCGACTGGTTTAGGGATTCCACTCCGGCGTCCTCGGTGGTAAACCATTCGTAGAATTGAGGGAATTTTTGGGCCACTTCAGTTTCAACTTGAGAGATCTTAGATATGTAAGGCCGTACCGGACCATATACGTCAACTTCTTCACCCACAGGTACAAATTGAAAGCCATGCAAGCGCAACAGGATCCAAAGACTTTTTTCCATGAGAGAGTACCAATGCGTGATACCGCTGCGTTTGCTCTCCAAATACATCTCCCGATAGAGACCAAAGGCCATCGGGCGGCAACGGCGCATAAAAACCTTGCCGTCTTGAGATACACCGATCTTATCCTCGACTTCCGGCTCGTAGTACATACCGTCATTACGTCGCCGACGCAACCGTTTACTGATGACCAACCGTGATATCTCGGCGTACTTCAATGGCGGTAATGCTTCATGATCAATTTTGATATCCGGACAGTGATCCTCAATCGGAAACTTGTGTTCTCCGGGCAGGATCATTCGCATCGTGCCGATGATGTCGCCATTCTCGCCGACTGCGGCAAAATGAACGGATTGAGGATCATACTTATCACTTTCGAGCCCGTTGGGATAATCTTCTTCTTTGATGAACCCGCATTCATGGCAATATACCTGAAAACGCAACGCATAAATGGCATTCATCAACTCGGTTTCCGATAAATTTACCTTACGGAATGTAAATTGTTCACCTTCAATCTTCATTAAGTGATCCTATCATAGGGATTTAGGCAAGTCAAAAGCATTGACGAGAAATTCAACATGAGCACATAAAAATTCCGTAGTAGTACCTAGACCGTTTCCAACTCCTTACTGACATCAGGAATTGGATCAGGCATCGGAATGGAATTGCAAATCTCATGCCGTTGCTGGTAGGTGTGAATCGGCTGGTGAAATGTCTCAACCTTGGCCGTAAATGGAGTAACCTGCCCGTAGTATTCAATGGGCTCACCGATCGCGTTAAATGTAAATCCGTTTTGCGCAAGCAGACGCCACAGACTCTTTTCCATAAACGCATACCAGTGACGAATCCCGATGTTCCAGCTGTGCAAGGCGGCAGATTTACAGATTCCGAAAGATACCTCACGCAATTTGTTAATCGGGGAATTGCCCGTACCAGGTACAGTATTAAGTTGACTGCGCCGACAGTCCTGCAGGAACTGTTTGCTGATAGCGAAACGTGACACCTCGGCATAATCGTCGTCGACGATCCTTTGGTATAAAGCCCGGTTACCAAGGATATTGCGCTCGATCGGCATTTGACGACGTCCGGGAAGGATCAACCGTAGAGACCCCACCACCTCACCGGCCGTGGTAATGGCCGCAAAATGGATCGACTGCGCGTCAAACTCATCCCGTTCGCGTCCGTCGGGATACATAGCCGCGGACAGAAATTCACGCTCGCGGACGTACACCTGGAAGCGGAGTCGGTATATTTTTTCTAGAAGGTCCTTCTCCCAGGGAGATACTCTTCGAAATATGTAATTGTGCATAGCACGTGGGTAAGCCGTAACTAAAATTTTGAACTTGTAGGGTTTTTCTCGTGTTGTAATTTCTTCGGAATGAATTGCAATGTAATTGTGCGTATGCTAGCATACAAAAATCATGAAAGCAAGAAACAAAGCAACAATTTTCACCTACATTTTCGTCGTTTCACAATTACTATTCACTGCAACAGGTTGCGACAACCGACATTCTACAGAAACTAATATCTCGTCGAGAAATCAGCCTGTTACGGAACAATCGGCCGCAAAAAAAATCACGGATCAACCAGCATTGCCTAAAAAAACGGCAACGGTTTCGCCGCAATCAGACAAGACACCAAGCGCACCGCCCACACCCGCGACCAATCAACCAATCACGCAGGAATTTACAGTAAAAACAACACCAGCCGACACCGCCTCTACCGTTGAAAGTCCAACTGAACCTTCAAGCCCGGAACCGCAAACCACACCATCGGATTGGAGTTCGATTGATGCCCGGCAAATTGTCAAAATATCGGACGACCTGATGCGGGGCGACACCAATCAAGGCCTCTACACCATGGCTATCACCACGCCCAGCTGGTCGAGAACGCTCGAATTAGATGTCTACACCAAGGGCCGCGACAAGGTATTCATCCGCATCCTTTCTCCCGCGAAAGAAGCCGGAACCGGCACACTGCGAATTGAAAACGAGATGTGGAACTATTTACCGCGCATCGAAAAGATTATCAAGATCCCTCCGTCCATGATGCTGCAGCCGTGGATGGGCAGCGACTTCGCCAATGACGACCTGGTCAAACAAAACAGTCTCGTCGAGGATTACACCCATACGATTGTTGCCGAAGAAGAAATACGCGGTCATCAAACCTACAAGATTGAACTCAAACCCAAACCCAATGCCGCTGTCATCTGGGGAAAGCTGTATTACTGGCTGCGTGTTGATGACAATGTTCCAATCCGTCAGGAATTTTTTAGCGAACGCGGTGAGTTGGTTAAGCGGCTGGAATATTCCGACATCGAAAAAGTCTCCGACCGAGTCATCCCTCGAACGTGGCACATGACCAACCTGGTCAAGGACGGGAAGAGCACCCGCATATTTCTCAAAGATGTACGTTACAACGAACCCGTTTCGGATAATATCTTCACCCGGTCCAACCTAAAACGTATCAAATAAGATGAACAATACATTTGTCAAAATAGCCTGGCGCAATATTCTGCGCAACAAAAAACGATCGCTGATTACAATCTCCGCCGTCGGAGTTGGGCTTGGCGCCCTGATCTTCATTTGGTCATTTGCTGAAGGCGCGCACAACCAGATGATCAACAACTACACGTCGTATGTCATCGGACCGGTGCAGGTTCAGGCCAAGGGCTTCCAAAAGAATCCCAAACTGGAAACATTTGTCAAGGACAGCCCTGCCGTCCTGAATATCATCCGGCAAAATCCGGATGTGGCCGCGGTCAGTCCGCGTATCCAGGCCGAAGGACTAATGGGCTCCAGCGATTCATCCATGGGAACGCTGGTCATCGGCGTCCAGCCGCAACTAGAACGACAAGTCAGCAAACTGGACCAACGGGTGGCGCGCGGTCAATTTCTCGACGAGGGTGATGACAACAGCGTTATTATCGGTAAAGACATGGCCGACAACCTGGGCGTTGATCTGCAGGATAAAATCGTTTTTATGTCCCAGGCCCTGGACGGCAGTATCGCCAGCGGAGCCTACTACGTCAAGGGAATTATACAAAGCGGTGTGACCGAAATCGATAAAGGTCTCGCCATTATCACGTACTCGGCCGCCGAGGAACTCTTTGTGATGGATGGCAAACCGTCCCAGATCGTGGTGCAATTGCACAGCGCCTCTAAGTCGGATGCCGTCGCGGAGCAATTACGGCAGGCCTTGAACAACCCTGATCTGGAAGTCCTTCCGTGGAAGGATGTCTCCCCTGTGCTTCAGCAATGGCTGGATTATGACAACACTTTTATCTGGATCATCCTGATTATTGTGATGATCGTTGTGGCCATCGGAATCATGAATACCGTTCTCATGGGCGTTCTCGAACGCACGCGGGAATTCGGCATCCTGATTGCCCTGGGCACCCGCGGACGACAGATCATACAGATGGTGACGTATGAATCGGTCTTCTTGGGACTGATCGGGACCGCCGCCGGTTTGATCATCGGACTGGGCAGCAGTCACTTTTTCAGCCGGACCGGCATCGACCTTTCGGTTTTTACCGAGGCATTAAACTCGATGTATATGGAGTCGGTGATTCACCCTGACATCAATTTTAAATATGTTTGGATCTCAAGCGGCGTGGTCCTGCTGATCAGCATTTTTGTGTCGGTGTATCCGGCATGGACCGCCTCCAAACTCAAACCTGTCGACGCGATACGGAGTATTTAATGGCCTTGATCCGAGTCGAAAATTTATCCAAGACATACATCACCGGAAAGAATATTGAAACGCCGGCCCTACGCGATATCAACCTGACCATCGACGACCGCGATTTTGTGGCCCTGGCCGGGACGTCAGGCTCAGGCAAAACCACGCTGCTCAATCTGCTCGGCAGCCTGGACAAACCATCGAGTGGGTCAATCTTTTATGAACAGCAGAATATTGCGCAACTCAATGAACAACAGGTGGCCGATTTTCGCCTTAATCAAGTTGGATTTATCTTTCAAGCCTACAACCTGATTAACACATTAACAGCCCTGGAAAATGTCGAATACATTATGCTGCTTCAGGGTGTACCCGCGGCTGAACGGCTGGATCGCTCGCGTGATATCCTCAAACGTGTCGGCATTGAAAAATATATCAATAACTTCCCCAACCAGATGAGCGGCGGACAACAGCAGCGGGTCGCCGTCGCGCGGGCGATTGTCGCACGCCCCAAGGTCATTCTGGCCGATGAACCCACGGCGAATCTGGATTCCCGCACGGCCGAGAATCTACTGGACCTGATGCTTGAACTCAATCAGGAACGGCAAACAACATTCGTATTCTCAACCCACGACCCAATGGTCATGGACAAAGTTAAACGTATTGTCAAACTCAAGGACGGAGAAATAATCTCGTGAAAACAAACATTAGGTCAATTTTACTCGCTGCCCTTATGATCGGATTACCTGGACAGGCGCAGGGCGAAAACAATCCGGTTGATATCAGCGGACATCTTAAAAGCCTTAACATCGCTTCAGAATCCGTCTTTACCGGCGAAAGTCTATTTGCCACGATCAATCGCCTGCGGATCGAGGTCCAGAAAGAGATCAATCCATGGTCATTTTACATCGCTGTCGATAATGAATTCGTGGGCAATGATTTTTCCAACACACCGGATTTCGGTTTTATTCGGTCACGTGAACAGCAACACTCGGCCGTATGGGATCTCGACGCCACAAGCCGCGACCGAGACCACTCTTATATCCGTCACGCCATATTCCGCGCGTACGCCAAGTACTATTCGCCTGAATTTCAGATCACGCTGGGAAAACAGGGTATTGATTGGGGGGTTATGCGGTTTTATTCGCCGAACGATATCTTTAACACGGTCGGCCCTATTGATCTCGAGCGTGAAGAGCGGGTTGGTGTCGATGCGATCAACTTGAACTACACGCTGGATACGCTGGGCGGCATTAGCGCGGTCATTGTTCCTTCCAACCGCTCGGACGAATTCATGGCCGCTCTGAAGGCTTACAAAACGATACAGACGTACGACGTGGCCTTCATCGCCTCTTCCATCCGGCACAACACCATCATCGGCCTGACATTTGACGGATACCTTGGTTCAGCCGGACTTCGCGGTGAAATAAATCACACACACCTGGATAATGGACGGGATTTTTTCCGGGCTAGCGTTGGAATCGACTACACGGCGTCGGAAAAGGTTTATATTCTGGCGGAACAATTCTTTAACGGCGGCGTGGATGAACAATTACTCACGGCGTTCTCGACAGATTTTCGCACCAGCCGGGAACTCCTATCCGTCAAAAAGAACCTAAGCAGTATCTGGCTGCAGTACAAAATCTCCCCGCTACTGGAATTTAATCAGTACCTGATCTATGATTGGGATGGCCAAAGCACCGTCTACAATCCAGAGGTCAAATACAACCTTACTGAAAACATCGATTTAACCGCTGGTGTGCAGCTCAACTTCGGATCAGATAACAGCGAATTCGGCGATGTTCCGGATCTGTACTATGTGCAAATGCAGTGGTTTTTCTAGACATCCATTAAGGCGTCAAATCAATTCCGCCATGCTGGCAGGCATTCCCCATATTGGCTGAAATCATATACGGTGCGGCTATAACTTCTTCCTGATTCAGAATTCGGGCAGCCATCGTTACCGACAAAGCGGCCACACTGAATGAACCAGCTGATATATGCGGAGCCGGGCAAGGTGTCCCATCCTCCATCACCGTTAAGGCCTTGGCCATGGCTTCAGCCACCTGAGGATCCAAATCCGTCCGAATACGCTCGATAAAATGGGCGAAATGCTTTACATAGGACGCGTTTTCGACCGATCCGCTGGCCGGCAATCCAAATAACTGGCGAAATCCGCAGACATCGGAACCGTTAGCCGGAAAATAAACAGCAGCCGCCCCCCATCCGGCGGACACGGCACTGATGATAGGCTTTTGCTGGCGATGAGCTTCGTCGTGCAGATCGGTGATGGTCTTGATATCCAGAAAGTCAATCGTATCAAATACCATATCTGTGGCGGACACCAACTTATTTACGTTCTGATCCGTGATCCAGTCCGCATGAACGGTTATTTCCGCCTCGGGATTGATTCGTTTTAAACGGCGGGACAATGCCTCGGCCTTGAGCTGCCCCACATCATCCGCGTCATAGGCCTGCCGGTTCAAATTATGCAGCTCAATGGTGTCACCGTCGGCCAGCGTGATCTTATCAAACCCCAGTCGCACAGCCGCCTCAGCGATGGTGCTCCCAATTCCGCAGCCGGCGACAAGGACACGCGTGTCCCTTATTCGCTGCTGAAGATCAACTGATACATACCCCTGATTTCTTAAATACAATTGGTCATACATAACATATCCTATCTGTTCTGATGATTGATTTTTTTCATTATAGCTGAACTACAACGGCCGACTATTATTTTCTAAATTATCTCTCGCATAAAAAAAGGCATCCCACTTGCGTGAGATGCCTTTTTGTATAGAACTAAACCGAATTACGCTTTGTATTTACGACGAACCGCCGCACCAATTAGTCCCGTTGTGAACAGAACCATGGTGGCCGGCTCCGGCGCCGCATAACCGACAACCGGATCCGTGATTCGTTGATCCCACTCAGCTCCCGGCCCGTTTGGATCGCTTGGAGTGACGAAGAAATCAAACAATAGATCACGTGGTTGACCGTCAGCACCCGTGAGTGAAGCCGTCTTGAACAAGTCAGCATACAAGCCGCTTCCTGCTGTGATGTTTCCATAGCCAGTACCAGATCCACTGGCCGGCGCTGTCGCAGCATCAACGTTTTGTACGACTGTTGTCGTCGCGTCCCCAGCCAAGATTCCTGAAGCGAAATCTCCACTGAAGAAGTTTGTCGCGCCGATGTTTGTGATTGAATCATACGCATCAGTCGCTG
>JAUIER010000029.1 GCA_030429765.1 bacterium
CCGGGGTGCCGGTGGATTCTGGATGGCGCATTGGTTGATGGGCAAACCTTTGACTGAAACCATCAACGAATTCTATTCACAACCTGGTATGGAAGGACGTGTGAATCAGTTGGGGATGCAGGTGGATCCGATTGAACATGATGCGGTGTCGGCCGAAAGACTGATTGAACTGGCCCCGACTACGATTCGTACCAAAGATGAATTTCGAAAATTGATCAGCATCATGGTCTACAACCTGAATGCGGAGTTGACCGGACGCGCGGCTGTGGCGTCCAAATCCGCGGATGATTTTCTTAAACCGGAAGTCGGTTGGTTGATGGATGACCGGGCGACGACAGAAGGCCGGGCCAAACTGGTTCGGGACTGGGTCAAGAAACAGGCGCCATTCACGGATGCAAACGGTGTCGAAACAGGTGAAAAGGCCAGCGAAGAATTATTCCTGAAGATTCTTTCGGAGGAATTTGAGAAACTCAGACAAGCCTCAGGCAAAATTGTCTTCGAGGAGTCTAAGAACAACGAATTGATTGTGGCCGGACATATCGCCCGTCGTTTTGTGACCAACGATGACGCGTTGCCGTTACCATGGACGGTGGACCTGGTTAATGTGGCTTTGGATTTTGACAAGCCGGAAGACGCGATCGCCCAGGTGGATAACTATATTGAGGTATTTAACCGTTCCAATGGAATGGAACGTCTGGTTGATAATCCGCAATTCGAAGTGGCCGAAGTATTGGCCAGCAAAAAGTCACTGCCGGAAGACGTCATGCGTACATTGCGCGGTACCGCTGATCAAATGGTCACGGCCACGGGTGGTGTATTTGCGGCCGATGAAAGCACCGGAACGGCGGGTAAACGGCTGGCCGTTGTCGGTTTGGAAAATAATCAGGAAAATCGAGAACAAATGCGTCGTCTGATTGTCGGCAAGGCCAAAGAGCTCAAGGCGAACGGCATTGATTCGATGATTGTGTACAAAGAATTCTTCGACTATACGGATGAAGATGGACGCGGACTGGTTGAGATCTTGAAGGAAGCCGGCATCACGGTTGTCCTCAAAACGGATAACGGTCTATCAACCATCGGTCTGAAGGACGAGGCCCGCGGCACACCGGCCCCGCAGATTCCTGTAGAAGACAGCATTGCAAATCTTAAAGAACTATTGGCCACTTACGGTAAGTTTGCGTCGGCCACCAAATGGCGTGTCACGATTCCTATCGACACCAAACGCGATTTACCCAAGGACGCGCAGATTCGACGGAGTGCTCAGGTGTTAGGTGAATCGTCTCGCCTGACCCAGGAAGCCGGATTGGTTCCGATGCTCGAGCCGGAAGTTTTGCTTGATGGCCCTCACTCAATTGACGAGAGCTACGCGGCCACCACACGCACCTTACGTATTGTATACGAAGAAGCCGGTAAGGCCGGTGTTTGGTTGCCGGGGTCGGTTCTCAAAACCAGCATGATCCTGTCCGGAAACAAAGCGCGCAATCGTGCGGATGCCGAACAGGTTGGATACATGACGGTCAAAGGTCTTCTTAAAGAAGTCCCGGCCGACGTTTCATCCATTGTATTTCTATCCGGAGGACAAGGCGACCGTGAGGTCAACGAAAATATGGATGCTGTCGCGCGGGCCGCACGGGATCGGTTTAATGAGATCCAAGTCGCAGTTATTGAAGAACTGGTTGCGGAGGGACGCGAAGAACGGGCCATGCAAGTGGCTCAATTAAGCTCAATCCCATGGCCGATCTCATTCTCATTTGGACGAGGTCTGCAGGCCAAGTTCTTGGATGCGTGGAAGCGTCAGTTGGAAGGTGATACAGCCGCGGATCCGCAGGCGGCATTGGTTCAGACCGCGGCCGAAGTTCAGGCCGGACGCGTCGGACGCCTGGCGGAATTTGATGCTAACGGTAAAGTCGATCTGGCCTCATTGGCGGACGATGTTGAAGCCGTCTACGACGGACTGACCAAGGTCAATGTCGTCGCGCAGCGCGCCAGCACCGATGAAACGGCCGATGTCGGTTACACGAGTTTTTCAGCTTTCCAAGAGGAAGGTGTCAATGGAGCGTTAGCGGGACATTCAACCGCGCGCAAAAATGGCGACACGTTAACCTCCGTTCGGGCTCAATTCTTACGGGCACACGAACTTCAACTCAAAACGCGGATGTTAGCGGTTGGAGAACCGTTGAATATTCGAAATAAAGGCGAGCACAAACAGTTCGTCGAACGACAAATCCGTTCAGCATTTCGCGGTGTTTCGGCTTCAGACGCGGCCCTGAGTAAGGTCGCCTACGAACCGATCTGGGCGATCAACACGGGTGTAACGGCATCATCCGAGGATGCGCAGGAGATGGCGGTGTTCATCCGGGGATTACTGACCGAGATGTATGACAGCAGCACCGCCGGGCGGGTTCGTATTCTCTACGGTGGTTCGGTCAAACCGTCAAACGCCGAGGAACTTATTGAACAGACAGACATTGATGGATTCCTGATTGGCGGAGCGAGCAATGATTTGACGAGCATCCGCGGGATTACGGAAACCGTCAAAGAGTACGCCAAATCAAATACCAACGGGCGAACACCCGTCGTGGGAATGAACCATAAAACCAAATCGTTTGCAGATGGCGATCAATCACTGTTGGATATCGAATTTTTCGATGAGATCGCTGAGTATTTGATCGAAGGGATTGAAGCCAATCCAAACGCTGATGTTGAGATCGATATTATGCCGACCGATGTCAAAGTCGGAAAGCTCGTCAGTGCTATCAAGAAGTCCATTAAATCGGCCGTGGTTAGGGGTGATCTGGCGATTCTATCGGATGTCGTGAAAGAAAGATTGGCCGTTACGGCTAAGAATATGGTTTCATCCATCGGAGGTGTCTTCGCGGCGGATGAAAGTACGGGAACCGCTGGTAAGCGACTGGCTGTAGTCGGTCTGGAAAATACCCAGGATAATCGGGAAAAAATGCGTCAGTTGATCGTGACTAAGGCCAAAGAGCTTAAGGCCAATGGTATCGATTCGATGATCGTGTACAAAGAGTTTTTCCAATACACAGACGGCAAGGGCAAGTTGCTTGTCGATTATCTGGAAGATGCGGGAATCGTTGTGGTTCTGAAAACCGACAACGGTTTGGACAATATCGGTGAAAAGGATGAGGAACGCGGTACACCGGCTCCGCAATTACCGGTCAACAACAGTATCCCAAATCTGCTTAAACTCTTGAATGATTACGGACGATTTGCGCAGGCGACCAAGTGGCGTGTCACGATTCCAATTGACACCGCCCGTGATCTTCCGCAGGACGATCAAATTAGAGGAAGCGCTCAGGTATTGGCCGAGTCTTCCAGAAAAACACAGCAGGCGGGCTTGGTTCCGATGCTCGAACCGGAAGTGTTGCTCGACGGCCCTCACTCGATTGAGGAAAGTTATGAAGCGACGACGCGAACACTACGCATTGTCTATGAACAAGCCGGAAAGGCCAAAGTCTGGTTTCCGGGGTCTGTCCTGAAGACCAGTATGATTTTATCCGGAAACAAAAATGCGAACCGCGCCGATGCGGATACCGTGGGATACATGACGGTAAAAGGACTTCTTAAGGAAGTTCCGGCCGACGTGGCAGCAATTGTCTTTCTTTCCGGAGGACAAGGTGATCGAGAGGTCAACGAAAACATGGATGCGGTGACTAGGGCGGCGCAATATCGCTTCGACAAAATACAAGCCGAAGTTGTTGCGGAGTTGCGTGCCGAAGGGCGGGATGAACGTGCCGATGAAGTCGCGGCGCTGACAGAAACTCCATGGCCGATCTCGTTCTCATTCGGACGAGGTCTTCAAGCCAAGTTCCTTGAGGCCTGGAAGCAAGTCTTGGATGGAAGTCAGGAAGAAAGTTTTGCCCAGGACGCGTTGATCAAAACAGCCAAGGAAGTTCAGGCCGGACGCGTGGGACGATTAGCGGAGTTTGATATCGAAGGCGAACTGGATTTTGCGTTGCTGGCCGAAGATGAAGCCAGTGTGATCGCCGGACAAATTCAGGCCATTGATCGCAAACTGGGCGCGCTTGAGGCCTTGGGGCTTGAGTTCAGTCTTGAATTCGGCAGTCGGGCTGCTTTGTTGGAGCAACGTCAGCAGCTGAGTTTGAGGTTGTCCGTTGTTGATGCGGCGATGGTGGTTGACGTCGAGAACGATCAACGAATTTCATCTATCCAGGAATGGATTGCGGCGGATGCTACGAATCGTCGACGCAATCAAGTGATTACATACAACTTTACGTCCACCGAGCTCTTTGGGTATCCGGAAGAAGCGCTAGCCAAAGTGGCCGCGGCCTATAATGAAGTGGCGGATCAACTTGGTGATGCACAAATTGTTGCGGTTTTCCGCAGTGCTATTATCCATCAGGCGCGTCGGGTCCTCAAAGAACTCGAGGCCGAAGGCGTGCTGCCCAAGGATGCGATTACACTGGCGGTTCAAAGTATCCGGACAAATGTACCGGGTCAGGGGGACTTTGAAGGAGGATTTTCTAACCTGGATGGTCTTCAGGATTATGACGTTCGCGCGGTGATTCTGGGAGCGGAATTCTACCGTTCGACAACCAGTGTTGAACGAGATCGTGGTGCTTATGTTCGCGTTAATGAGCTCGACGGACAGATCAATCAAAAATTAATTCGGGTGATCCGGAACGGAAATCTGCCGATTCTATCGGTGGGCGAGCGGTTATCTGATCGAGAAGCCGGACAAACCTTCGAGGCGATCGCCAAATCATTGCAGGATCGACTCGCCGGTGTCTCTGGCCAAGCCTTATTGGAGAGCAATTTGATCTTGATGTACCAGCCATCATGGCCGGTGGCGTTTGAAGGATCTCGAGAGGTCTCGGCCGAGACTATCAGTGCGGTTATCGAGTTTCTTCGGGAATGGATCCGGGAGAACAAAGGCGAAGAAGCAGCTGAAAACATCCGTATTGTTTATGGGGCCGAGACAACGGCTGCGGACGGCGCGGAATTAATCGCCAACGCAAATGTGGATGGCGGCTATGTAACCATCGCTGACTCGGCAATGCTATCACCGGAAGCCGATCGCATCGCGGCGGCAAAAGTCCGTGAGTGGATGGAATCCGATCGTTTTCGTTTGGTCAAGGACCGGCTATGGACGGCGGACGAAATCGCCAAGGCTCGTTCAAAATCCGAGCCGTTACCGGTTGTCGACAATCGAATGCCAAGGGCATTAATTGAAGTGATGCGGCGTGATCAAGCCAACGGAACATTTACGGCCACAGGTGGAGTGATGAATGGTCCATCAGCGGCCAACCTGGCTGAAGCCGGCATACCAGCGTTATATTTCAGCGGCTGGCAGGCATCGCATCATGGGGGTGAACCTGATCTAGCCAAATATCCGTTTACCGAAGTGCCGCAACGCATGGAGGAGATCAATAAATATCTTCGCAACAAAGATGCGGATAGCTGGCAACGATTTGATGCGATTAAGGATGAGTTGGAAATCGTGTTCAAAGACTTGTTCAAAAGTGTACGTGAACTTGGTGATTTGGCGAATGTTCAGGTATTCGAGATCCAGGATGAATATGTTGAGCGATTTGTTCAAGCGGTTCTCAAGCAGGAACCCACAACAGAAATCTTCATCGACGAATTCCGTTCAGATCCAGTGAAGGCTCTGACGCCTATCTTTAGCGAAGCTGTCAAAGCAGCCTTTGCACAGAAAGAAATAACATCTCAGGAGCAAAGAGATGTCATTCGGACAGCAGCCTATTCGGCTCTCGCAGATTATTTAGTAAATTATTTGATTCCTTTTTATGCCGACGGCGATACCGGACATCAGTCTATCAAGGAAATGGTCCGGGCGTTTGTCAAAGCCGGGGCGGGCGGGATTCATATTGAAGATCAGGCCCATGGCTGCAAAAAGTGTGGACACATGGCCGGAAAGGTTTTGGTATCTACCGAAGAACAACATAAACGATTACTGGAAGCGCGCAAAGAAGCCGATAGTTTGGGATCAGAACTGCTGATTATTGCCCGAACGGATGCGCAGGCCGCCAAGCTGCTGCAAAGCAAAGCGGATCCAAGTGATCATTATTTTATCAAAGGTTCGACAAATGCCGATCTTCCATCATTAGCCTCGGTCATCCGCTTGGTTCGTTTGACAGAAGTTAATGCCCAAGCGCGGGAAGAAGTTGAGGCATTAAGGGCCGCATTCCCGGCGTTGGCCGAAGGCGTCGAAAAGGTCTGGGGACTTCAAGGACTGCAGGAAGGCTTCCTCTTGATCGGTGAAAACTTCCAGACAGTGAATGGAAAATTGATCGGAAGCGCTCAGGATATCTGGGATAATCGCGAACGTTATGAGTTTGGTGAAATGGATATCAATTTGGATACCATTCTTACCAGCACCGATAAGGATGTCGTCCTTACCGTCCGCGAAATTCTGGACCGCAAACCGGCGCGACTAACCGAGCAGATGGATGCGGTTGGTGATTTGGCTGATGCATGGGGATCATTATCACGGGCCAAGACCTTGCCTCAGTTGGTTGAAGAACGTTTGCTTGAAAGTGGTAACGAGCAGGCGCTTGAGGCATGGAGGACATGGGTCAATCCGCTGGAGCATTCGCGCAGTATCGATGAGATGCGGGCTAAAGCCGAAGAACTTATAGGCGAAACAATTTATTTTAACGAAGACGCGGCTGTAACCTTTGAAGGTTTCTATCAATTAGAGGCCAAGGCGCGCGATTCAGTTACGGGCTTGGAATATGGTGTCTTGAACTCAGCCAAGCGTTCGATCAAGATGGCCGGCATCGCGGATGTCATCTGGATGGAACAGGGAACACCGAATGTCAAGCAAGGTGAAGAATTCATTAACACGGTTAAGTCGAACCCGCGCGGAAAGGATATCCTGTTTGCGATCAATCTTTCACCGTCGTTCAACTGGAGCAATCCGTCCGCATGGTCGGATCAGTTATCCGAGCAGGAAATCGATTTGATCAACTCAGCATTGGCCCGACCGACTTTTGATTGGGCTGACGCCGATACCTGGGGCGGAACGGTTGATGAGAAAAAGGCCGTCCAAAAAATGTATATCGCTCAATCCGGTTTCAGCAAGGCGATGGGAGATTTGGGATTTGTGTTCCAATTCGTTACGATCTTCCAGGACCACGTCAGCACACACGCGATGTGGGAAAAGGCCAAACGGCTTAAAGAAGGCGGCGCGGGGGGATTCGTTCACTACGTCCAGCAGCCTGAGCAAATGGCCAAGTCACGATTTGTGAAACATCAGACAGCGGCCGGAACCAAACGTGTCGGTCGTGAGGATGATCCGGTTATGCGTGGGGCATCTAACACAGGAGCCCGCGGTTCGGACTCAACCGAAAATCAGTTTGGTGGAGCCGCCAAAAAGGCCGACAAGGCAATATTGGCTGAAAGATCTAACCGGATCACGGCCAATTCCAATGCGTTGACGCAGGCGGAGGAATTACTCGCGGCTCTTGAAGCTGGAAGGATAACACCTCAAGAAGCCGGGACCACCGAAGCGCAACTTAGAAACAAGATCGCCGGACTGACCAATGCGATCGCACGGGATGCGGCTATGCTATCCAAGCAGCCGACAAACGCTCAGGCGATCGAACTTCGGGAAAAACGTGAAGCCATGCAGTTGAACGTTACCGTACAGGCCGCGGCGAAACTCACGCGAAACGGTTTGCGCGGAGCGTTGCAAACAGCGCTGGACATCGCGTCGCAAGACAAGACGCCGCGTGCGATTCGTAAAGAACTGGGACAATTTTTCACATCACTCAGTGGCAGCGCCGGACGCAGTGAATTTACGGAGGTTCGGGATCAGCTGCTCAAGGCTGAAGGTGTCATCACGGATGCCGAGAAAAAGCTGATGAAAAACGCGATCAAGGATGTGGCCGACGCGATGGCTAAAGACATTTTTGAAGCGGCGGTCAAGCAGATCGGCGGGATTATGATGGTCCGCGTTTCCGAAGGCTTCGGACGTGATGAAGTGCAAAACAGTTTTAAATCCAATGAAGTTTTGGTGCCAAATCTTATTCAGCACGAAGTCAAGGCGATCAATGACGCCATCGAACGTGGGGACGAGTTCTACTACAGTGAAACCACGTCACGCTTTTATCCAATTGTGGATGTGATGCTGGATGTCATCGAAGGTACAAATCAATTTGTGACCAATGCGCAGAACGTATCACTCAATGAAACACCGTCAAATCTATCCGGCGCGACCAGCGTGATTGTGATGGGACGCGGTGTTCGAGATCTGGGTAATGCCCCTGATGGATACGTTCATCATTTCATTACGAACTTAGGGAAAGACGCCGAGAAGTTCCGGTCAGCGACGGTCAAAGTCGGGACGCGGGAATACCTGCTCAGCGATCCGGAGTTGTATGCCGTACATCCCAAAGATGGGATCATGGCTTATCTGGAATTCCTGGCGACGTCACGTGGACAATCGATATCAGAAGTTGAAGAAGAGATCGTTATCATGGATCGTGACCGCGAGCAGTATCTCATCGATGCTATCGCCGAGATCAATGAAACCTATGGAATACCCGGTGTAAGTGTTGTCCAGAAAGGTGTAAAAGACGGAACCGTAAACCACGCGGTACGCGCGATCCTGCCAGCTGACATGTTTAAGTCCGCGACCGGTCAGGATATGGGCACACACAAAACCGTGATCACCATCGCCGGCTCGGCGGAAGGTTTTATGAGTGTAGCGCTCGCCGGGATGGCTGCCAGTGAAGGGGCTGTGGCCGGACTTCGTATTTACAATACTAATCTCAACAAAAACGCACAAGGCGAGACGATGAAAGACCTTTCCGAGCGTTATAATTTTGGTAAGGCCGAAAGCGCGGACATTCGAAATCTGCGTGAATCATACGGCGACGCCGAGGCCATTCTTCGCGGTAAAAAACTCTTTACCGATCAGGATGTGAAGGGAGATGTACGCGGCGTGATCTCATTCATCAGCAACGACTGGGTCTTTGGTCAACGTGAAGTTCAGTCGGCCGATGGAGTTGAATCGGTTAACGTTCTCACTGTTGAGAAAGTAGACGGTCAACTAGCGGCGCGGGTAACGACACACAATTCGACCGCGGCCGAGGATGTAACAGAGATCGAAACCGATGAGGCCATGACCGGTGAACTAGCGGTTGACATCGCCGAGCAGGTTTTGGCGCAAACCAATTACATTGGCCGAACGGATATGGCCTTCGCGAGGTATTACACCGCTAATGTTGAAGCGACCCGTGTTGCTTTTGTAAGAATACTTAAAGAAATCGATGGAAAACCATTAGACTATTGGATCACCACCGAAGATGGACGACGGATTACCCGAAAAAGTTCTATCACTCGGGAGGTTAACATCGAATCGTTTGCCGATATCGATCAAAATAACGGTTTGGAAATGATGGCCCATGTGACGCTCGTCCGGGCCGGCTTGACCGAACCATTGGTCAAACAGGCAGCCGTCGATGAAGAAGACTCTGATGTGTCTGATCGAGCGGAGGTATTGCCAGGCGAAGATCCTGGGCCAATGCTGTCGGAGTTTCCAGTTGATGGTCAGGGTGACTTGACACGGCCGGATCAAGCCATGAAAGCGCCGGATACCAAAGGGGGGATCGACTTGAACCCGGAACTTTTGGATCTGCAGATCCGTCGTGATGGAAACGGAGTGCCGTTGCCGGTTTATCAGCAGCCGATTAACCTGCCTCAGGAAATCAACGGATTCATCCCGGTAATCCTGGACGTAACACCGGTGTTCAATATGCCGATGATTCTGGGTCTCGCCGATGACTTCGACGAATCGACTGAATACGGATCCGGTTATCAGCATCAAAGTGATCAGCCGAAGGCCCGATTACGGGACGAAGATCAGGTTGACCAGCTAAGTATGCTCAGATAAAAATCCGTCGCAAGTGAGTTTTGAAAAGGGGTTGGACATATCGCGTTCAGCCCCTTTTTAACGCTTCCACGTTTTGTGTCCTTCGCTTTACAGATCTGTGAAATCTTGGTACTATATCCTCAAATATTTTAAGCAATTGCGGCCCCGTAGCTCAGCTGGATAGAGCAACAGCCTTCTAAGCTGTGGGTCGGACGTTCGAATCGTCCCGGGGTCGCCATATTCAAGTTTGAGCATAATCCGTTCGTTCGACGAACGATAACGTGTCTGAGCCACTCATCTCGCTCACACATATATGAAAGTCCTTCGAAAACTGCTGGTCGTTCTGGTCGTTGTGATTGCCGCATTGACAGTGGCGGCCTATGTATGTGTGGAGTATCTCTCTAAAGATTTTTTATCCCAAAAGTTGTCTGAGTCGTTTGATCGGCGTGTTGATATCACGGATGTCTCCTATCATTTTCCCCGCGGAATCCGTCTCGATGGAATGCGTGTTGAAGACTTATTTGATGTTCAACGCATGTATGTTTATCCCAACTGGCGGACATTATTGGAATCGATCGTTGAAATCCGGCAAGTCGAGATGATCGGCTTTAAGATTTCGCTGGATCGCGACTGGTCATCATCGAAGGCGAAGGTCGAAGGCGACGACGATTCATCGGCACAGCGGGATTCGATGAATAAATCGATACTAATTAAAGAGGTTAGGATTCGAAGCGGAAAAGTTGACGGTCTGGCCGCGAATCACAACCTGTTTAAAGGTTCGACGCTGTCCAACATCCGGGCGGATATCCGGGATGTTTATTTGCCGATTCGTTCGACAAAAGTCGATTATCGGATGGAGGCGATGCTGCAGATGCCGAATACGCCGTTTGCCAGCAGCCGTTTGGATATGAAAGGCTGGATCAATGTGATCCGACGGGATATGGAGGGGCTACTGAATGTCTTTAATCAGCAGGGTGTGAATCAGGTCTCGGCTGAGATTAATTCGACGGACAACAATGTGATTGTTCACGGATTTATCAGTCATCAAGGCGAATTGGGCAAGCAGTTGGGGGCCACGCCGGTTGAATCGGTGGGAGAGCTCTTGTTCCGTTCCATGGCCGACACCAATGTTCACGTCGGAACCAACTTTACTTTTGAGACCAAGCTCGATACCTTTCGGATCGGACGCGTCGTCTTTGAAGGCGTGGTTGAAGAGGTGGAATAGGGCGGGCCAACCGCTTTAAATCAATTTCCCGCGGTAAATATTTTTGATTGTTCTGCTGTAAAATTGTGATAAAATGTCTCATTCTGAATCGGGGACGGCCTCCAAAACCGGCCTCCATTCAAGGATTTTTATGGTGGGTGTAGCTCAGTTGGTAGAGCTCCTGATTGTGGTTCAGGTGGTCGCGGGTTCAAGTCCCGTCACTCACCCCATTTCGTAACCCGTTGCAATCTTTTGCGGCGGGTTTTTATTTGCCCTAGACCCCGCGAGGGAACTCGACGGTTTTTTCTACAGTAAAATAAAACCACCAAACCAGACGGTCTGAGAAATGATAATGACTTTCAGAAGCCAGGACAGGACGCGGTCAAATTTATAGCGTTCGGGTTCAAATTGTCGTCGAACACCAGCGAAGTGCATACCGATTGTCAAAATTAGGGGAACCGCCACCAGCACCACGTATTGAAACGTGCGAAATGAAGGTAAGTTTTGGGAAGAGCTGAAAAATGGGGTCTTGTGGAGGACTAATCCAAACTGCACAACGCTCCAGCACACCTGCACCATAATCAGCCGGCCAATATTCAACCGGTTGACCAGCGCAAAAAACAGCAGTGCGGCCAAGGGTGCGACAACGGTTAATGTCGTCATAAGCACCGGCCACAGGGCTCCTGTCCCCAGCCAGATCGACAGCATCGAGCGGACGATCAACAGGAATACGATAAAGATTGAATAGGTTGCGGCCAGCAGTATCAGGATATTAGGCATAAGTATTCACCGTCATGATTCGATTAGACCTTGTTATACCCTAGATCTTAACACAAGAGGATCCTCCGGGAGAGCTCGGGATGGTTTATTTGAGGACATGAGTTTTGAGTGACAATCAAAATTTGGGAGATATCGGTCGAAGATTTCGTCCAAACCCGATTTCAATGGAGCTGTGAATTGAGGGGATTTTTGGCACAATTCGGCTGAATCCAGAATTATATTTGATTTGATGGCTGCTCCATTTGAAGGTTCCGTAAATAATTGAAAATAATAGCTTTATATTAAATTGCCTACTTATTAATCCTTGACGGTCAGCCTCCTGTGTAATATACTTATAGTGTAGGTAGAAACGATCCTACGGTTCTACATTATTCCCCAATCATTCCAAGTTCTGCTTCTAGAACGACTTTAGTTAATCAGCGATATTTTATGCGAAATTTGTTTCGTTCTCGACGAGAACTTAATGATTTTTTGTTTGTGTCCGCCACGATGTATAAGGTAGCGGCATATATGATACGCGGCGGAAAGAATTTCGGAAAAAAGAAGATTTTGATTGATTCATAATCGTAAGTTTATATATTTCAGTTATTTATGGTTGTTTTCGTTTACGGAGATGTTTGAAAACGTTGTTACTTATATGGTATCCTATTAAATAGGATAATCACTAATATTATTATTCTAAACCAGGTTCCAAGGAGACTTCTGCGATGATCAGTTTTATCAACCAAAAGCAAAAATCGTTGTGGCATCGGCTAACATCAAGCTGTATTGCGCTTACGTTTATTCTCTCGTCGGTAATCCCGCCGTCGACAGCCGCCGCGCAGCCCAGTCCGCAGACGATCTTAAACCTACCGATACCTGGTACCATGATCAACATCACCTCGGGTTACAGTCCCGCCCTGATCCGAGGCGTCATCACACATCCTGAAAATCCGCTAGATTTCGACTTTATCGTCAGCCGCGGCAACTCCAACCTGCAGGGCGAGGCCCTCAGCGAAGAAGCCCGTAAGATGATCAAATATTTCTTGGCCTCGTTGACCACACCGGAAGATGAGATGTGGGTCAACTTGTCTCCATACGAAGGTGACCGAATCATTGCTCAAAGCCTGGGCGTCACCGAAATGGGACGCGATTTGCTCGCGCAGGATTATATTCTCAAACAACTCACCGCGTCATTGATGTATCCCGAAGATAAACTCGGAAATGAATTTTGGAATCGCGTGCACAAAAAGGCTATGGCCCTGTACGGAACCACCGATATTCCGATGAACACGTTCAACAAGATCTGGATCGTGCCCGATACAGCCACGGTTTACCAAAGTGGAGCGAGCGCGTTTGTTCTGGAAAGCCGTTTAAAGGTCATGCTGGAAGAAGACTACGTCGCGTTGCACGCCAACATGGATAATTCTCGCTTCAGTCTGGATCAGATTAGTGAGGCGCAAAGCAAGATCATCAGCGGTGTTACCTCTGAAGTGGTCAAAGAAGTCTTGATTCCGGAAATTGAATACGAGGTCAACCACGGAGAGCATTTTGCGAAACTCCGTCAGATTTCCAATGCCATGATCCTGGCGACATGGTTTAAGCAGAACCTGAGAGAAAGTCTGTTGGGTAAGGTTTATGTCGACAAAAACAAAACCCAGGGGATTGATGTTGAGGACCGTGAAATCAAGCAGAAGATCTATAATCAATACCTTGATGCGTTCAAACAAGGCGTTTACAACTACATCAAAGAAGAGTTCGATCCGAGCTCTCAGGAAATCATTCCACGTAAATATTTCTCAGGGGGATTTGAAGGCAAGTATCTTGATGCCGTGACCACTTACCAAGCCGGGACACAGTTGCCGGCGCGTGTCCAACGCATGGTTATTGATTTACAGGAGTCACCTCAAGCGGATAACGCGATGTTTTCAACGAAACTCCTGGAAACAGGCGAACGGGCTGATGTCACGGCTGTTAAGCAGCTGGATGCATTTGCGTCACGAGGACCTTCCAATCTGGCCTTAGGACAAGATCGCTTATCAATTACGCGGGCGGACAATGCCATGATCGCTTCAGCCCCGGAACCTATGGACTACGGACGCGTTGAGAAGGCCAAAAAGGTTATCGGTCAAAAAACCGTTTTTCTGGAAAGCGTAGGCGAAATCTCGCTGGCGGATCTGATCAAAGATCGAAATGTCAAGTTTGTTGAATCAGTCAGCGGTACTGTTCCGACGGCTCAGCTGGTAGATGGTGAAATTCATGTTTTCGCCGCGGATGAGAGTCAAATTCATCCGCGACTTTTGGCGCGATTATTGGTGAATGTGACAGTCGGTGACTATCTGGACACGCAATTAAATATTTCCGGCACAGAGCGGGCAAAGCTGGCCCGACGGGCTGAACGCACACTGGGGGCCATTATCCTCGGTGGACCGGACGGAGTTATCTTGACGCCGGATCGAAGCCGAACGTCAAGTTTAAAACGCTCCATCGCACGGACGTCGGTTCTGGAAGTGTTGGAGGCCGGTTATGACGTGGTCATCGAAACCAACCAGCGTCTGGAGGATGACGATCAGACCGGCGAACAGGGGTTGTTGACACGGATCACGAATGACATTCCCAAAGATCTAAGACGCAATCTGACAATTTATGCATCAAGTGGAACCATCAAGGTTTCGTTCAACGATCGTGGACAGCCTGATTACGATCGATCGTATAACCAGCGCAACGCTATGGACACGCAGGTTGTGGAGCTGATCACGGCCAAGGCGAATCAGGTGATCGAACGGTATTGGGCCGACTACAAGAGTAACCCGGCGCGCTATCGAAACGAATATCCGGCGTTCGTATTTGCCGACGGCAGTCGTGAGTTTAAACCGCAGGTATTCAGACACGTAGTTGACGGTGATACATATTCGTTGAGCATTCTCTATTGGCCGTCGCGGGAGTCCGGTGTGGGAACGCTATCGCCTCAGCGCAATGAGCAAGGCGAATTTGTGGTTCAGGATGAGCGCGCCAAGGCCGAGCAGGCGATTCGCGAATTGATTCAGGAAGTCAATCCATTATTCTTCCAGGAGTACACCACCCGTCAGGCCGGTGTGACAACGATTGATATCCGTAAACGCTTAACCGGTAAAGATCATGCCATTAGCAATTACATGGTTGAAAACAATCTTCGGCAAGAAGACGTCATTTTCTTTGGCAACCTCGAACGTTATTCAGAGGATTTGCCTGTCGCGCAAGTGGGTCTGGAAAACACGTTCATCAATGACTTGCAGCGTCAACGGGAACTGGAGCAGGAATTTGGATTTACTCACGCGGGATACGGTGTTGCCAGTGTGGCCTGGTGGCTCGGACAATTGGGCCGTGGAACCGAGACAATCCAAAGTATTGCCGAGCGGATTCGGGAAACCAAGGACGAGTCAGGCATTGAAATGGCCAAGCGGGCTGTCAAAGTTCTCAAAAATAGCGGTAAGAACAAATCCGAGAAGACGATGGAGCTTCGAAAGATCTATCAGGATTACGACTTGAACACCGGATCTAAACAATCCGCCTGGACGGTGATATATCGGGATTTGTTCGGTTCGTCATCGGTTTTGATAGACGCCTTGAATTTGGCCAATCAATACTATCCAAGAAGCACGAGCGTTGATGATTTCTTTGAGAAGGCCGACGGATTTTTTGAGCAGTCAGCTGATTCTCTGGATTTCTTTGAGTTCTACGCCGGTATCGATCCGCGGGCGGCGATGAACCTGGAAGTTCTTCGTAACAATGTCTATGAATCGGATCAGGAATTGATGGATGATATCAAGTCCGCCGCGCAGAGTCGCAATATTCCGGTCACACGGGTGCTGACCGGATTCTTTCAGGATCGGTTTATTCACGGAGACAAGGCCGACGTGACCGATCTGGACGAATCCCGTGCGCCACCGGTGTTGACCTACATCGGTGGGGGTGGAAAAGCGATTACCACATTGGTCAATCAGTTGGTCCGCGAAGGAATTGATAAAGTGGCCACCGTTGTATCTTCGTCTGATGACGGGGGAAGCAGCGGGAAGGTAATGGAATCACTCATGGAGTCTCTGGGCTTCTTCTTTATACCGCCGGGTGATGCCGCCGGGATGATGATCTGGATGAGCCCGGATGACGATAAGATCTTCACACTGTTTGACACAGAAGTCGACAAGAGCCTGGATTCCAAAATCAGTTCATTCGGTCGAATCACCAGTGATGCCTTAACGCCGGAGTGGCTCAAACGGATTCAGGATGTGTATGCCGTCACATCTGGAAAAATTGATGTCGGACGCAGAATTCAACGCTCCGATGATTTTGTGGCATTCATTTCGGGGATGCTTACGCTAGGTCGTATGATCGACCGGGATCTGATCAACAGTGGTATCCTTACGCTATCAGGTATGTCATCCGCGAACATCGTTCTGATGGGGGCCGCAAAGGATGGCGGTTATCTAGAACCCAACCGACCGGTCACCGACGCGGTTTCATTGCAAACGCTGGAGCAACTATTGGGAATCTCCGGACAGCGAATGGTTCCTGTATCATTTGATTATGAGCGCTCGGCGTTGATCGCGACGTATGAAGACGGACGTGAAGTCCTGACACAGACCAAGATCACGGACATGGGGCACGATCAATTTATCACGCAGTTGCGTTTGGCTCACCGGGTTGGAATCAGCCAGGGAGAAATTCGCGAACTCGACCGGGGCGCTCCGATCCGTAACAACCCTGACGCGGTCAAAACGATTGAGGAAACGACCGGGGCGATACTTATGGGGAACGGATCACTCTTTACATCTTTTCTTCCCAATCTACTCTATCCGGATGTGGCCCAGGCCCTGATCGATCGTAAGGCCAAGGGTTTACCAGCCGTCTATGTGGCCAAGGTCAAGGCCGACTTGGAAACGGCTAAGGGTGTTTCAGCCAGAGAGGTCAGCGAGGGTGAGTTTGTTCTCGAGGTCGAGGATCAGCAGGATCTCATGATGCAACTGGAAACGATTCGGCAACACGTGTCTCGAACACTGAATCGGGAAGTGGCCTTAAACGAATTTATCAGCCATGTGGTTGTACCGGATCTGAGCCAGGAAACATTTGATGCGTTGGGCCAGGTGGCGTTAAGCGAAGATGAAGCCAAGACACTACGAACCGCTCTGGCCGAAGGTCAGGCACAGGTCAGTAAATATGTCAAAGGTGTGCAAAAGTTTTCGCCGGCCGATGTGGCTCGGTATGAGAGCGAATTAGACGAACTTGGGGTAGAGGTGATCAAAGTCGATGAACAGTACATTGAAGGTGTCGAAAGTAAATCGCCACTATATAACAACACTCATTTGATCCAGTTGCTGGAGACAACCGTGATCGGACAGAAGTTTACCGAAATTCAGCAAGCCAATGCGTTGACAGATAACTTCATTCCGGCATCGGAAATCAATCGCACACGAATTCAGAATTCATCCAACCCTCAAACCGTACGTGTGAGTTTTGAACGTGATGGCGGCGAGTTCCGGCAAGTCAGTGAAATCACAATACCGGGCTACAACCCATCATCGAGCCGCTCCGTTGAAGCGTCGGCCCGTCAGTTGGTTCGAGAGGTTTACAACCGTTTGACTATTTTTGGCGCCGTTGATGTCAAAATCGACGCCAATCAGGATCTTTTCGATAAATTTCAGGAAGTCTTTTCCGGTGCGTTGGATGCCGATGTTGAAGATGGCAAAGGTTTAAGTGCCTTGGGCGACTTCATGAACACTGTTTATCAAACCGACCAGTTTAATATCAGCCGGGTGGATGAAGGGGCATTGGACAATTTGGAATCCACACCGATCGAACCGGTGGCTGATATCGATACATCGGGCAGTTATTTAGGAATTGATGTCGGCGGCAGCGATGTCAAAGCGGTTATCGTTAAGGATGGTAAGCTTGTTCGCAGTAAAGTTGTGAAGTGGTCGCCGAGTACGATTACAAATCCCAAAGCAGAGGGCGGACACATCGACACGCTATCCAAGCTAATCAACGGAATCATCAGTGAGATTGAACCTTCTGATGGTTTAACACGAGAGGATTTACAGGCGATTGGACTAAGTGTCAATCTCGCCGTGGCCAACAATAAAATTACCGGAGTCGGACCGGTTGTGCAGGGCATTGAAGATGAAGGCGAACGCGCGATCATCCGAGTATTGGACAACATTTTGAGTCAGGAATTTGAGATGCCGGTGTTTGTGCTCAACGATGGTGACGCCGCGGCGGTCCAATCCAGCGTGGATATGGGATTGCCCAAGACATTGTCATTGGCCGGCGGTACAGGGCTGGCGATGGGATACGGCTCGGGTGAATTGATGAACGAAGGTGGAAACTTTATCATCGATGTCAATGAATCGGCTGCACGGCACTCGTTTAACGGAGTTCCGGGGGCAGCTCAGCAGTACATTTCACAGCGACCCATTTTCCGATTGGCCGAGCAAGCCGGTATCGATCTCAGTGATTTTGACCGGGAGGCCGATAAATTGGAACGTATTCAGCAGTTGTACGAAGATGGCGACAAGCGGGCCGAAGCCGTGTACGATCTTCTACCGCAATATATCGTAGAATTTATTCAAGGTGTCGGCGGAATCCTGGACATCGAAAATGTAGTTTTGTTCGGACGTATCACCAAAGGCCAAGCCGGTCGTGACCTGTTGGCCAAGACGCAGATCGAATTGGATCGAACAGCGACGGGCGTAAAGATCCATTTCCCTCAGGCTCCCGAAGGTGTGGATCAAGAGCTTTACCAGGAAGTTGGACAGGCGATCGGGGCGACTTACTTCGCGGCCAAGAAACTGGGCGATTCCGCGATGTTTGCGGATCCGGATACAAGGGTTGCAACGACAACTACGGCGGATACGCGATCTCAGCAAGGTGAGCAGACCTACGGGGGTATCGATTTGAACCCGGCTCTACTAGATTTGCAGATCAAACGCGATGGTCAGGGGGTTCCGTTGCCGGTCAACCAGCAACCGATCGAAAACATGAATATCAACGGTTTCCTACCGGTGATTATCAATGTCACGCCGGTGACAAATCTTCCGTTATTACTAGGTTTGACAGACGACGGCGGTAATGATCTGGCGCATTCAACCGATGGCGACTCGTCAGGTGAATTGTCCATTGCCGATAAAATTGACGCATTTAAACTTGAAGAACGGTTAGAGGTATAAACCGCAATAAAAGAATCATTCAATCCGATTGAAGGGTAATCACGATGCCAAATCAAAAAAAGAGTAAGTTCAGCGCATTAGAGCGGGTGGTCTCGCTGTTTGTTGTGATGACATTTGTCTTTACTTCGGTCATTCCGCCGCAAATGGCACAGGCTCAAAATCAACCCATGGCCACGATCTTGAATCTGCCATCACCGGGTTCAATTGTGTCGCCGACATCCGGTTACAATCCGGCCATGATCACCGGCATGATCACACATCCTGATAATCCACTGGAGTTTGATTTTATCGTTGATCCAGGCGAATCACGTTTGACTGGTGAAGCCTTCAACGAAGAAGCCCGCAAGATGATCAAGTATTTTCTAGCCTCGCTGACTACGCCAAACGAAGAGATGTGGGTCAACCTGTCCCCATATGAAGGTAACCGGATTATTCCAACGGCGTTGGGTGTGACAGAGATGGGCCGTGATCTTTTGGCGCAGGACTACATCCTCAAACAACTAACGGCATCGCTGATGTATCCGGATGAAAAACTTGGCGGGGAATTCTGGAACAGGGTCCATCAGAAATCAATGGCCCTTTACGGAACGAGTGATATTCCGATGAACACCTTCAGTAAGATTTGGATCGTGCCTGATAAGGCCACGGTTTATCAAAAGGGTTCCAGCGCGTTTGTGCTTGAAAGTCATCTCAAGGTTATGCTTGAAGAGGACTACGTCGCGTTAAAAGCCAATCTGAATACCAAAGAATACGGAACTGATCAGGTTTCTCAGGAAGACGTGGAAGTGATCAGTGGCTATACGTCAGAACTTGTCAAAGAAGTGTTGCTGCCGGAAATTGAATACGAGATTAATAATGGAAGACACTTTGCGAAACTGCGGCAAATCGCCAATGCAATGGTGCTGGCCACTTGGTATAAACAGAATCTTCGCGAAAGTCTTTTGGGTTATGTCTATGTCGATCAAAACAAGACGCGTGGCGTTGATGTTGAGGATCGCGATATTAAAGAGAAGATATATCAGCAGTACTTGAAGGCGTTTGAGCGTGGAGTCTACAGTTACGTCAGGGAAGATTATGATCCAACGGCCGGCAAGATTATTCCGCGTAAGTATTTTTCGGGTGGATTTGTGGGATCAGATTATACAAACTTGGTTCAGCGTAACACGATTAACGGGGATACAGATACCGTGGCTCCGCGTATCCGACAGCTCGTTCAGCAGCGCATACAACCGGTGGCGGATAACGCAATTCTATCGGTGAATGTAAATCTTATTGATGTTGGACCCCGTGTTGATCAGCAGGCGTTACAGCAGGTTACCGGCTATGCGGATACTAGTGCGGTCGATATGCGATTTGGTCAAGGCGCGATTTCGCTACGACCGAAATCTATTGGTTCAGATTTCGCGATGTTAGGCAAGACCGTGATCGCGCCTGAGGTACAGAGTTCCCTGGTCAGACAAGGGGGCGAGGCGATTCGACAATTTTTAAGCGAGCTGGCGCCGTATGTGAACAATCGGGCCAACTCACCGTACGCGGATATCGCGACA
>JAUIER010000009.1 GCA_030429765.1 bacterium
TGGTCCCGAACTCAGGCCTATTATGATCGTGATCCATGGCGAGGGACATGGGCGCTCGACGGAGGGGCGCTCACCAATCAGACGATTCATCATATCGATTTACTGCAGTGGCTGGCCGGCGATGTCGAATCCGTATCAACAATCGGAGCCACACAGCTGGTGGATGTGGAGGTCGAAGACAGTGCTGTGGCCTGGCTGCGGTTTAAGAACGGGGCGCTGGGTACGATTGAAGCCACAACCGCGACGCGTCCGGCAAACAAGGATTTAGAGGCATCCATATCGCTGTTAGGAGATCGAGGGACAGTTATCGTTGAGGGGGCGGCCGTCAACAAACTCACCACATGGACGATCTCCGATGAGGATATTCGTGAATACAGTGAAGAGCCGCCGAACGTGTACGGGTTTGGCCACAATGTAATCATTGATAATGTGGTCGATACGCTGAACGGTAAGGCGCAGCCATTGGTTCCTGGAGAGGAAGCCATGAAGTCGATCCGATTGCTGAACGCGATTTACCGGTCCATGGAACTGAACGGACAAGAGGTAAGGTTGGACGATGGCCCGGAGTCGGAACGTTTCGGGGTGATCGATGCCGCGTCCGAAAAGATCGCCGATCTGTATCGAACGGGTGTGGTCCTGGGGAGTTATCAACCATGAAACATTTTCTGGTCACCGGCGCGGCCGGGTTTATAGGGTCGGTCCTTTCGGCCCGCTTGGTCCGTGATGGACATCAAGTCACCATCATCGATGATTTATCGACGGGAAAGACAGGCAATATTCCGGATAGATGCGAGTTTATTCAGATGGAATTAGGGGCTGACGACTTGAAGGTATTACATGGACGGACCTTTGACGCGGTGTTTCATTTGGCCGGGCAATCGTCGGGGGAGGCTTCGTTTTTAGATCCGGAGAAAGACTTCCGCAGTCATGTCACCAGCACGTTTGACTTATTAAAGTGGTGTAAGGAAAACTCGGTCGATCGATTTATCTATGCCAGTTCAATGTCGGTGTACGGTGATCCCGTGACACTGCCTGTATCCGAGAAGGCCGACATCCAACCCAAAACCTACTACGCTGCCGGCAAGGCAGCGGCGGAAAATTACATTCGGCTGTTTCAGACCTTGGGATTGAATACAACGATCCTCAGATTCTTTAACGTGTATGGACCGGGACAAAATCTCGATAATATGCGTCAGGGAATGGCGAGTATTTATCTGGCGTACATGCTGAAGGGAGACACGGTTCAGATCAAGGGCAGTAAGGATCGGTTCCGGGATTTTCTGTATATCGATGATTTAGTTGATGCGTGGCTGAAGGTCTACGAAAATCCGGTCACGTGGGGACAAACCTATAATTTATGCGCCGGAGAGAAGACCACCGTTGAGACATTGATCAATCAATTACGCGACGCATTTGGCGAGGCCGCATATCCGATTGAATATCTAGAGGGAACGCCGGGTGATCAGTTTGGTTTATACGGTGACAATGCGAAAATTTGTAAGGACATCGGGTGGACACCGCAAGTAAATTTGCAGCAAGGACTGCGAAAAATGGTTGAACGGACCCGGCAAGGAGCGAACATTGGTTGAGACCGCGCTATGCGCCTTTTGTGAGTCGTCTAATCTTAAGCTGATCACCGACACCGTGCGTTTTGATCACAAGGCGGACGTGTATCAATGTGAAGACTGCGGATTAACTTTTCTGGATCAGAGTTCATTTAAGTTTCCGGAGGATTTTTATCAAAGTGATTATCATCAGACGTATCTGACACATATTGAACCGGACGCCGTTGATCCGCAAAAGTATTTTGACAAGATGCTGAAGGCAACACGGATCTGGGCTGATCGTCTGATCCCGACACTCAAAGGGGATGAAAAGGTTCTGGATGTCGGATGCTCGTCGGGACATTTTATGTCGTTGATCAAAGATCATGTCGGAGAGATACACGGCAGCGAGCTCAACCAGAAAGAGATCGCCTTTTGCCGGGAACATTTGGGTTTTGATGTGTCGGATCAGCCGTTGGAGCAGCGTTTCGGCGCCGGGCAGTTTGATGTGATCACGATGATTTTTGTGCTTGAGCACATCGCGCAACCAGTTGAATTTCTGAACCATTTAAAAACCTTGCTCAAGCCAGATGGTCGACTGGTCATCCTGGTTCCGAATGTCAAAGACGCGCTGGTTAATTTTTATGACCTCCCGGAATTTAAGCGGTTTTACTACTGTATTGAACATCTGTATTACTACGATGATAAAACCTTGGGACGATTGCTCTCCGATTGCGGTCTTAGGGGAGACGTTCAGATCGTTCAGGAATATCCGATCACTAACCATATCAACTGGGCCTACACACGCGGACCCAGTGATGTGCTGGCATCCCGACGGGGTGTGCCGAATGTGCCGTTGGATGCGTCGGTGCCCTTGGACGCCTGGGAAAATTTATGGGCAGAATTTAATCGACTGTACAGCCGGTTTTTAAAGGAACACGGGTATGGCGATCGCGTGTGGTGCGACGTCAGAAAGGTGTAGATGATAGAACCAAAAAAACAATTAGAGCAGTTGGTCCGAGTGCAGCCTGACAATGAAGCACGGCTGCAATGTCTGCGGCTTGATCTCAATGAAAATGTGTCGGGACTGCCGGACGAATTTGTCAAAGGAATTGCGGCGGAGATTGACGCGGAGTTTCTATGCACGTACCCGCAATACCGAGAGCTTAAGCAAAAGATTGCTGATCGGTATCATCTGAAACCCGGTCAGATTTGTCTGGGGAATGGATCTGACGGGATTATCAAGTATTTCTTTGATGCCTATATCTCACAAGGCGATCGGGTTTTATTAACCAATCCAACCTTCGCGATGTACAACGTGTATTGCCGGATGTTCGGTGCTCAAGAGGTCATCGTTGATTACAATGCGGATTTATCGTTTCCATTGGAGGAATTTAAACGGCAATTGGCTGACGATATCAGGCTGGCCGTGGTGGTGAATCCGAATAACCCCACCGGCACGATACTTTCGGCTGAGCAGCTGCATGAGTTGATGCAGACCGCGCTGGACCACAAAGTGTTGCTGATGGTCGACGAGGCTTATTTTCACTATTATCCTGAGACCGCGATCGCAGATGTGAATCGATTTCCCAACGTCATTGTCCTGCAGACCTTTTCCAAGTTGTGCGCGCTGGCCTCCTCGCGAATCGGTTACGCGGCTGCGGATGAAGCGATTATTCATAACCTCGAAAAGGTTAAACCGACTTACGATGTCAACGGGTTCGGAGTGATCTTTGCCAATCGACTGCTGGACCAGGCGCATCATATCGATAACATGATCCAGAAATTTGAAGAGGCACGCGATCATTTGTGTGAACGTCTTGAGTCGGCAGGGATACCGTTCCGCACAGGAGCGGCCAATTTTGTATTGATCGATGTGGGTGAACGAGTTGAAGCGGTGATGCAGGGTTTAAAAGATGAACAGATACTGGTCGGCGGTGGTTTCAGTCAGCCTAGTTTAAAAAATTATATCCGCGTGACTATCGCGAACAAGCAAACCATGGATTTCTTTCTCGAGAAATTCCTTAAAGTAAGTGAAGGTGTAGGGCATGAGTGAAAATATCGTTTATCAATCAGAAGAAATCCTGGAATTCTACAGTGCGAACCGTCAGTCCTGGGACGAGTTTTACCCGTCGGAAAAGTGGGTCTTTGAAAAAATAGCCGGCGAAGCGAAATCGCTGGGAACCGTGCTTGATGTCGGATGCGCGGGCGGCGGATTAGGCAAGGCTTTGTGCGAGCAATACAAGCTTAAGTCGTATACAGGCAATGATATTCATTACGGCATTATTAACTGGGCCAAGAAGAATCAGCAGTTTCCCATGGAAGCCGACTTTATTGCCGGAGACATCGCGGACCTGAGCCTTCGTCAGAAGTTTGATCTGGTGGTTTCACTGGGTTGTGCCGACTGGAATATCAAGACCGATCACATCATCCAGTCATGCTGGAAAAAGGTCAAGCCCGGTGGATATTTTATGGTGTCGCTGCGGCTTACGGATCGGGAAGGAATTAATGATATCCAACAAAGTTTTCAGAATATTAATTTTACCGGTGACGATCAGGATCCCGAGGTTGCTAATTATGTGGTGATGAATTACCGCGAGGCGGTGCGCATGTTTGAGAATCTTTCACCGCAGCCGTCACGGATCGGAGCATATGGCTATTGGGGGGCGCCATCGCAGACCGCCCGCACCCCGTATGAGCAAATATTATTCAGTGTGTTTTACGTCCAGAAACGTGTGAAGCCTGTGGATGCGATCGTACGTGAATTCGAATGGCCGGATGATATATCAACGGAGGAAGTGTAAATGATCAAGGCTGTGATTTTTGATTTCGACGGGGTGATTTTGGAATCCACCCAGGTTAAGATCGACGCGTTTCGTGAAATGTTTAAGGGGTATCCGGATCAGGTCGATGCCATTGTCGATTATCATATCGATAACGGCGGGATCTCCCGGTTTGTAAAGTTCCGTCACATTTACAAGAACATGATCAACGAACCGTTGTCTGAGCTCAGGGAACAGGAGTTGGGCGACATGTTTACAGAATTATCCCTTCAGAAAGTGCTGACGGTTCCGTACGTTAAGGGCGCTCAGGAATTTCTAGAGTCCGCGCGCGGCAACTACCGTTGTTTTGTGGCCTCCGGGACCCCGCATGATGAACTGGATGAAGTCGTATCCCGACGGCAGATGGGGGGGTATTTTGATGGTGTCTACGGTTCGCCGGAAACCAAGTACAATATCATCCAGCAGATTCTTCAGCAATATGAGCTTAACAAAGAGGAAGTGGTCTTCGTCGGTGATGCCAATAGTGATCGGTTAGCGGCGCGAGAGGCCGATGTTGATTTTATTTTTCGGGTGTACGAAGGTGAACGGGACACCGGACATCAGTGGATCGTGGATGATATGCGACCGTTAAAGTCAGTGATTGAGAAAATCGAGCAAGCAAGGAGTATGCAATCATGAAGGTGATCGTATTCGGAGGATCGGGTTTCATCGGCTCGCATGTGGCCGACGCGCTTAGTGAGGAAGGTTACCGGGTAACTATTTTTGACAAGTACGCCAGTCCATATTTGCGGCCGGACCAGGAAATGGTCGTCGGAGATATCCTCGATCCGGACTCTGTCGCGCAGGCGCTGGAGGGATGTGATTACGTCTACAACTTTGCCGGCATTGCCGATCTGGACACGGCGACCACTAAGCCGATGGATACGGTGATGCATAATATCCAGGGAACGGTCAATATCCTGGAGGGATGCCGGGTCAAGAATATCCGCCGCTTTATCTACGCGAGCACGGTCTACGTTTACAGTGAACGCGGAGGATTCTACCGCTGCAGTAAACAAGCCGCGGAACTATACATTGAGGAATATCAGCGTAAATATGATATCAACTACACCGTGTTACGTTACGGGACGGTCTATGGTCCGAGGGCGACCGAAAGCAACAGTGTATATCGTTATCTCAAGCAAGGTCTGACAACCGGACGGATCAGCTGCGCCGCGACAGGTGATGAGATGCGTGAGTATATCTATGTCCGGGATGCCGCGCGGTTGAGTGTTGAGATCCTGTCGGATAAGAAGCATATCAATAACCATATCATCATCACGGGACATCATCCGATGCGGTTCCGCGATTTTCTCAACATGATCAAGGAAATCCTCGGCGATAATGTCGTTGTCGAACTTAACGCGGCGGATTCGGATTCGGCGCATTACAAGATGACCCCCTATTCGTTTACTCCTAAGATCGGTTATAAACTGACATCCAATTGTTATCTGGATATGGGCCAGGGATTACTCGAATGTATTAACGGCATCAACGCGGACGCGCGGATTCAAACAGATAACGGATAGTTATGATCAATGTGGTTCACATCAAAAATACACAGGCGCTGCAGAAGCATGCCAAATCAGCATGGGCCTGTTTGTCGTGCAGTTCATCGCTGGATCCGCTCGATGGTATCCTCTCCAAAGAACTCAAGGAAAGCGTCGCCACGCAGATTGAGGATGTAACGGCCGAGGTGCGGCAGAATTTTGTGGAATTTATCGGTCAGGTGGCCAATCAGCAAGAGGACAAGGTGTTGTGGTACGCGTCCAGGATGGCGTCCAAGTCCATGAGCCAGACAGATATCTTTCATCAATATGTTTACCTGAAGCTGGTTGAATCAGCCGGACGGAACCGGACGGAAGACTTTCTGTTTGTTACAGATGATCCGTATCTGCTGATGCATCTGTACCGGATCGAACTGGAGAATGTCCATGTGTACGCTGACGGTTATGAGACAGTGGCGTATCCCGATGGATGGTTCAGGAAGTTCTGCAAATATGTCGCGCTCAAACTCAGACTATTGTTTGTTCCCAAGATTGATTTGCACACCGTCACTACGTTGCTGCATGCTTGGGTGGATGAACGGACGCTCAAAACATCACCGCGGACAGATGATCCGTATTTTGCCGACCTGGAATATCAGCTTGAGGAAGCCGGCGAGACCGTAGCCCGGCTGGCGCCGGTCAGTGTTCCGTTTGGGATGATCGCTGGTTTACGACGCTCCGTGCCCAACATCGTATTTCCGATGAGCTACATAAAGCTATCGCATCTGTTGAAATCATTTGCCACACGATTTCATATTGATGTCGAGGAGACGGCCTTCAGCGGGATTGCCGACCTGGACGTGTTGTTGTATCTGCTCGACGCTGAGGTCCGCAAAGAGAACCGGACGTTTGGTTTTGTAGATTATCTGATCCACTATCACGCATATCGCGATATGGCGTCGCGTATTCTGGATATGATCAACGTGGTGTATCTGTATGAGAACCAGCCGTGGGAAAAAATGCTGAACCTTGGATTGACCGGATGCCGACGGATAGGTTATCAGCATTCGACGATTCCGGAGAACTGGCTGGATTATTACACATCAGCGAATGAGCAGGGTGAGCCGCGGCCGGAACGGGTGCTGACATCCGGCGACTTCTGGACAGAATTTCTGCAGCGCTCGAATCCGAATTTAAAATCAGATACCGTCGGGACATTACGCTACCGATACCTGTTCAAAGAATCTCGATCAGAGGGGGCCAGTTCTTCACAAAATATTGTTGTGGCCCTGCCGCTGGGCGAAAATGTTGCGCTGCAACTGCAGGACCGTATCCTGGAAATACTCAGAGAAGATTTCGCGCTCAATTATCAGTTCAAGATCAAAGCCCATCCGCGGCTGGATGAATCGGCCTTAAGAAAGAAAAAGTTTGCAACACACTCTAATTGTACATGGACCGATGATTCCATTCATGCGCTAAGCGAGGATGCCGCGCTTTTTATTGCGGCTGATACCACGGCGGCCTTCGAAGTCTTTCTGGCGGGTCAAGATGTGCTGCTGTATGTGCCGGATTCATTAACATACGGATTCGAGTTTCTGATGCGCGACGCGGGTGTCTGCGTGTATGACAATGATATCGTCGGACGGACGCGGGAGGTTTTACGCCGTGAATCGTCGGGAAACGAGCGGGCCGGGGAGTATTTTCAGGAATTTGATCATGATAAATTATTTGCCGCCCTGGGAATTCGTCAGGGCGTGAAGGAGGCTCAGCGTCTATGAAGGTCGTGATACTGTGCGGAGGTCAGGGAACGCGCCTGCGTGAAGAAACCGAAGTCAAACCCAAACCGATGGTTGAGATCGGGGGTTATCCGATCGTTTGGCATATTATGAAGACTTACGCGCAATACGGATTCAAGGAGTTTGTGTTGTGTTTGGGTTATAAGGGAAACTACATCAAACAGTACTTTTGTAACTATGAGATCCTCGAGAATGATTTTACCCTGGACCTCGGGTCCAAAGATTTGACGTTTCACACCCGTCATGCCGAGGAAGGCTGGAAAGTCACGCTGGCCGATACGGGCGAGCATGCGATGACCGGGGCACGGGTCAAACGCATACAGTCGTATATCGACGAAGATTACTTCATGCTGACGTATGGCGATGGGGTCATTGATCTTGACATCAAGAAACTGGTTGATTTTCACAAGTCGCACGGCCGTATCGGAACAGTGACAGGGGTATTTCCGCAATCACGTTATGGTGAGTTGCTCATTGAGGATGATCATGTGGTGTCGTTTAGCGAAAAACCGATGGATCATAAAAACTCGATCAGCGGCGGATATTTTGTGTTTCACAAAAAGATATTTGATTACTTAGAGAATGAAGACAGCTGTATTCTTGAAAGCGATGCCCTGCAGAAACTCGCGAAGGACGGCGAGCTCAAAGTTTTTGTGCACGACGGATTCTGGCAGTGTATGGACACCTATCGAGACTACATGTATTTACAAAACATTTGGAAAACGGGAGACGCTCCGTGGCGAAAGTGGTGAAGTTTACAGACGCATTTTTAAAGAACTATTTGGGTAAACGGGTATTGGTGACCGGACATACCGGTTTTAAGGGATCATGGCTGAGCTTATGGCTGGTGGAGCTCGAAGCCAAGGTCGCGGGATTTTCAAAGTATATTCCGAGTAAGCCGTCGGCGTTCGAGGCGCTTGAGCTCAAGGATCGCATGCAGGATTTTCGCGGGGATATCTGCAATCTCAAGGAGGTCCGAAATATTTTTCAGGAATTTAAGCCGCAGATCGTCTTTCACTTGGCGGCCCAGCCGATTGTGCGTGAATCATTTGATGATCCCAAGCTGACCTTTGACACCAATCTCGGCGGGACGATCAATGTGCTGGAATGTGTGCGGGAATCATCAATTGTCGAATCAGCGGTGATTATCACCAGCGATAAGTGTTATGAGAATGTGAATTGGGAATGGGGTTATCGTGAAAATGACCGTCTGGGCGGCAAGGATCCGTACAGCGCGTCCAAGGCCTGCGCGGAGATTGCCTTCCGGGCGTACTTTGAATCATACTTCAAACAATCACGGATGGCGCGCATCGCGACCACGCGGGCCGGTAATGTCATCGGCGGCGGCGATTGGGCCAAGGACCGGATTGTCCCGGATTGTATCCGCGCGTGGGAGGAAGGCAAGCGCGTCACGATCCGCAAACCCGAGGCGACACGTCCCTGGCAGCATGTGTTGGAACCGTTGAGCGGTTATTTGTGGCTAGGCGCGTTACTTGGTAAGAAGTTTGACGATATCAACGGAGAGGCATTTAATTTCGGTCCCGACAATGAAGTGGTTAAGTCCGTTGGAGAATTAGTCGACGAACTCAAGCGTCATTACGATAATGCCAAGTGGATCCATAAACCGCTGGCGGGCGACCAAAAAGAGGCGACTTTACTCAAACTCAATTGTGATAAGGCCTTCAGCCGGCTGGAATGGAGTTCATTATTATCCTTTGATGATACGATCGAACTCACCGCACAGTGGTATAAACATTATTACAATCGTAAGCGCGATCTGTATGATTTTACCTTAGAACAGATCAAACAGTATCACAAAAAAGCGCAGGAACGTCATTTGCCCTGGGTGATGGGGGTTAAGCATGCTTGAGGGGGTTCACATCGAACCGCTTAAGTTGTTCGCGGATGAAAAAGGAGATGTGATGCATATGATCCGTAATGATGCGCCCTTTTTCAAGAAATTCGGGGAGGTTTATTTTTCGTACGTGAATCCGGGATTTGTCAAAGGATGGAAACAGCACCGGGAGATGACTCAGCACTTTGCCGTGCCGGTGGGCAATCTCAAGTTGGTGCTGTTTGATGGGCGACCGGATTCGTCGACATATCAGCAGGTTCAGGAGATCGTGTTCGGCCGGGATAATTATCAGCTGGTCCGCGTTCCGCCCATGATCATTTATTCGTTCGCGTCCGCCGGCGATCAGCCGGCCATGATTGTCAATTGTGCAGATATTCCGCATCGACCGGAGGAGTCGGTACGGTTGCCGCTTGATGATGATTCCATTCCTTATACGTGGAGCTTAACGGCATCATGAGAATTTTACTGATTGGTGGACTGGGTTATGTCGGAGGGCGGTTGGCCTCCCACTTACACCAACAGCAATTGGGTGAGGTTCATTTATCCAGCGTGCGGCGAAATTTTCCCGCGTGGTCAAACCAGTTTGTCATGCACCATCTGGATTTATCTGACACGGCTTCAATTCAGCAATGTCTGAACCGTGCCCGACCGGACGTGATTATTCAATTAGGTGCGTTGCAACAGGCGGATTGCGCGGACAATCCCGAATTGGCGCACAAGATCAATGTCGAAGGTACGGCCCGATTGGTCGAGCAAGCCAAGGCCCAGGGAATCAAACGGCTGATCTACTTTTCGACGTTTCAGATCTATGGCGATTTTGTCGGGCACATCACCGAGCAAACCCGACCCAATCCCAAATCCGTTTACGCCCAAACGAAATGGGAAGGCGAGCAAGTGGTGTCATCAGCCGCGTCCAGGGATTTTCAAACAATTGTTTTTCGGTTGTCGAACGCGTATGGGTGTCCGGTGGACGAACAGGTCGCCGATTCGGTATGGACGTTGGCGGTTAATGCCTTTTGCCGACGGGCGGTCACGCAGGGGGCGCTGCTGATCAAGTCAAATCAGTACCGGGATTTTATCCCGATGACCGATGTCGTCGGGGCCACCGCGTATTTTTTAAAAGATTTGTGTGGTGCGTGGCGCGATGGCGTTTATAATTTGGGTGGAGAGAATTGCATGAGCATTCTTCAGTTGGCCGAGCGTGTCGCCGCTAACTATGAGAGGGTGATCGCCGACAGGCCGCTCCGGATTGAGGGGCCGACCCAGGATCTGGACCGTGTGTTTGAACCGTTCCAGTATGATATCCATCAGCTCAGACAGGCAGGATATCAACTCCGCGGATCGATGGATCTTGAACTTCAGGAAACTCTAAAATTCTGCCGCAAACTTCAGGAAATGACGTCATGAACAAACCGCTCGTCTCCGTGGTCATGCCCACGTACAATCATGCCCGGTATATTAAGGAAGCGATCGATTCGGTTCTGAATCAAACCTATAATAATCTCGAACTCATCATCGTGGATAATTTTTCTGAAGATGATACGGCGCAGATTATCGCTTCTTACAATTCAGACAAAATTATATATCGGCAGTTCCGCAACAACGGCATCATCGCGGCGTCGCGTAATCACGGTATTGAGCAGGCACGGGGAACGTATGTCGCGTTCTTGGATTCGGATGATGTGTGGACCGAGACCAAGTTGCAACGTCAGGTGGAGGCGATCACGAAAGATCCGGCGAATGGATTGTCCTGCTGCCGCTTTCAGGTGATCAGTGATGATCCACGGGAGAACGGTAAAATTATGGGGCCCAAGGCCGATGAATTGCCGGCCCGGGTCTACGAACGTCTGATCAAGGCCAACTTCGTTATTTCTTCGTCGACACTGGTATCCAAGGCAGCCTTGGATGATGTCGGTGTCTTCGATGAGGATCCCAAATTACGCTGCAGTGAAGATTTTGATCTGTGGCTGCGTATCGCCCGAAAGTATAAATTGACGTTCGTGAATATGGTCGGCGGGCAATACCGTGTGCATGCGTCCAATGAAAGCGGGGATGACCTGCGTTTGACACGGGCGCTGGCCGTTATTGACAAGCATGAACATCATCAATGGATCTCGGCGGCATTGGCGAATCAGGCCCGGGCGAGTTTTTATTTTCAGGTTGGCTGGGTTATGGTTGCGCAGAACTCAGCACTGGCCCGCAAGTATTTTTCCAAGGCGCGTCAACTCGATCCGGCGAATAAGCGGTTGTTGATGGTCTGCATGTTGGGACGGGTGCTGAGTTTTATCCCGGGACTTTATACGTTTCTCATTGAACATCGGTTGGATAAAAAATTATCGAAGAGGACGATCAATCCGCAAAATTTATAGGCAGGTGTTCGATGAAAAAATTGTCAGCATGGATTGACGGATTGGGTCTGTCCGCCATCGCGGTGGTACTGCTCGGATATGTGCTGTTTCAGGCGCAGTTTGCTGAGTTGCATTTGAAGTTCAGCTTTCTGAATTTTCCAGTCTTCGTCGGTGAAATCCTGCTGATATTCTGTTCTTTGTTATTCGCCATCAGATGGCTGATCAATCCACCTCGGTGGAGAAATTGGTATTGGTTGATCGTAATCTACATCGGCTTTGTGCTGGCCAAGGCGTTTTATGGGTACTCAAAATGGGGGCCGCTAGCGTTTCGTCACGCGGCGCTTATGTATTATCCGGTGTTCGCGATTTATACGGCCGCGTTTATCCAGCGATCCTATTTTAAGGAATGGCTTAAACTCGTCGGTGTCGGGGTTATCTTAAGTATATTTGTGCTGGATACGTTTAATCTGTATTTTGTCCTGACGCTGGCCGGGACGGCCGCGATCCTTATCGGGTCACTCAGGACGGCATGGTTGCGCTGGTCTTTGTTGGTTTTGCTGATGGTGCTGACGCCGTATCGATATTTTTTTCAGACGGCCCGCATGATGATTATGGGGCATTTTTTTTTCGCGGCATACGCGCTCATTGTGATTAGTGTTTTGATCAGATGGCCTTTGAAGTATAAGCTTGCCATCGCCGGAGTGCTGGTGGCCGGATTGATCGTGGGGATAACGCAGATATCGGGGACGAATCGAATTGTGTCGATGTTCCATGTCGGGCGGTTTATCGATACGTTTAAGTATTACGAAGGCGTGGCGGCCGAGCGCGCCCACAAATATGTGCCCATGGAAAATAAGGCTGTCCAGATCTATAATCCCGATGACGGAGGTAATGGAACCGGTCGGGGCGCGTATGATCTGTCCGATGCGCAAAGGAACGAAGCCAGTCTCAATATTCAGCACATCATTGAACAAAAGAAGAACGAACGCGATTCCTCGGACATAGACGACCCGGAAATATTACAGGGGGATGTCAATAACTCGGTCTTTCGTCTGATGATCTGGCGCGATATGCTGCGCGAGTATGCCGCGCATAGGCCTTTATTCGGCTTTGATTTTGGTAAGCCTTTACGCGCCATTACGCTTGAAATCATTGGGTGGGCCGGATCGGAATGGAAGCGGGACGGCTGGATTTCCGCTCACAATTCGTTCTTACATATACTCTATCGATCCGGCGTGGCGGGATTGGTTTTTATTGTCGGCATTTTGTCGTATTTGTTTAAGATGATGCGCGATTGTATTCGGCTGCGATCGGTTACCGGTTCGGTGTTATGCGGGATGGTGCTATGCTGGTTTGTCGCCGCCAATTTTCTGGTGGTGCTGGAGGTTCCGTATTCGGCCATTCCCATCTGGGTGATGTACGGAGCAGCCGCCAAATATTGTCATGTCAAAAAGCAACAAGGGATTCAGCCGGAGGAAGCGAATGAAGTGGACAAATAAAAAAGTTTTGGTGACCGGGGCGGATGGGTTTATCGGAAGTCATCTGGTGGAAGAATTAGTCCGGCAAGGGGCCCGGGTCCGGGCTTTTGCGTATTACAATTCATTCAACAGCTGGGGGTGGATGGACCAGTTTCCCAAATCAACACTTAGCCAGGTTGATGTCTTTACCGGCGACATCCGTGATCCCAATGGCGTGTTGACGGCGATGACGGGATGCGATTACGTATTTCACCTGGCGGCCCTGATCGGCATTCCATTCAGCTATCATTCGCCGGACAGCTATGTGGATACCAATATCAAAGGGACGCTGAATATTCTGCAGGCCGCGCGCCAGCTGAACGTCAAGCGAGTGGTGCATACCTCGACGAGTGAGGTGTACGGAACCGCGCAGTACGCGCCGATTGACGAGTTGCATCCGATCAATCCGCAATCTCCATACGCAGCGACAAAATCGGCGGCAGATACATTGGCGTTGTCATTCTATCGATCATTCAATCTGCCGGTTACGGTCCTTCGGCCGTTTAACACTTTCGGTCCGCGTCAGTCGGCCCGCGCGGTAATCCCGACAATTATTTCACAAATTTATGCTGGTAAAAAGATCATCAGACTGGGTAATCTTGATGTTACACGCGATTTTAACTATGTGGGGAACACCGTCGATTCTTTTTTAAAATCAGCGGAGTCGAAAAAGACGTTGGGCGAGGTTGTCAACTCGGGCAGCGGGCGGGAAATTTCACTGAGGGATCTCATTGAAGTGATTCAGCAAGTCACCGGATCAAAGATCAAGGTTGAGACCGACAAAGCCCGGTTAAGGCCGGCCAAGAGCGAGGTCGAACGGTTGATCTGCAGTGCGGACAAGATTCAGCAGCTGACGAATTGGACGCCGGCCGTGACGCTCGAGCAGGGGCTCAAAAAAACAGCCAAATGGATCAAGGCCAATATCAACACGTTTAAAACGGATATCTATAATGTCTAAGGTTCAGGTGGTTATTCTCGCCGGAGGACAGGGTACCAGATTACGTCCCTACACAACCGTGATCCCCAAACCGTTGATGCCCGTCGGAGACTATCCGATCTGTGAGGTCATCATCCGGCAGTTGAAACAGGCGGGGTTGAAAAATATCGCCATCTCGACCGGCCATCTAGCCGGATTGATCGAGGCCTATTTCGGCGACGGTAAAAAATGGGGTGTTCATATCACGTATGTTCGTGAAAAGCAGCCGCTGGGAACCGCCGGCGCGCTGAAGCTGATCAAGAATATGGACCATCATTGTTTGGTGATCAACGGGGATGTGCTGACCGACCTGAACTTCAGGGAGTTGCTCCGGCATCATAAGAAACGCAAGGCCGCGGCCACGATAACGATCAAAGAGCGGGTGGTTAAGACGGATTTTGGTGTCATCGAAGTTAATGAAGAGGGAGATCTCGACCAATATTTGGAGAAGCCGGAACACAAATCATATGTGAGCATGGGCGTCTATATCCTCAACAAAGAGTGTCAGCGCTTGATCAAGAAAGATGAGTTCATCGGGATGCCGGATCTGCTGCTGAAGATGAAGGATCGCGGCGACCGCATCAGCTGTTTTCCCACCCGGGCAATGTGGCTTGACCTCGGCCGGCTTGACGATTTTGAGCTGTCGCAAGATGTCTTTCAAAAACACAAGAAGAAATTTCTAAAGTAGGTCAGTATGCCGCGACGGATTCTTATAACCGGGGTGAACGGATTTATCGGCCGCTCACTTTGGCAGCATGTCAGAAAGTCTCACCGTTCGGTTGAGGTATTCGGGATAGATCAGCACGGCGAATCCGACGACCATATTCAGATCTTGAGTCTCACCGACAAGTCCCGACTGAAAGTATATATCGCGGAAATCGCGCCGCAGATTATTTTTCATTGTGCCGGCGGGCGTATGAAAAACCGGACGCAATTACGGACATCCAATATCACCACCACCAAAAATTTATTGGCCAGCATCCCATCACGGTGTGACATGACCACGCGTGTGATCATCCCCGGCTCAGCGGCTGAATATGGTGTGCTGCCCAAGAATATCCGTCGTGTATCCGAAACATTTAAAGCGGATCCTCAATCTGATTACGGTCGGATCAAGCTCGAACAAAGTGCAACCGCGTTGGGTCAGTGTCGGGAGGGACTTGAGGTTTGCGTGGCCCGGATTTTCAATATTACTGGACGCAACACGCCGGAGCAATTAGCGGCCGGACGATTTGCCCGTCAGATCGTCGAGCTGGAGCGGCAGTCAAAGACCGGTGTGATCGACACATACAGCTTGAGCGGCCGGCGGGATTTTCTGGATATCGACGACGTCTGTCGCGCATTATGGTGTCTGGGAATCGATGGGCGTCCCGGCGAGATCTACAATGTCTGTTCGTCTCAGGCCAGGGGCATTGAGGAATTGCTCATGGGGCTGATTATGGAATCACGGTTGCATGATATTGAAATCCGGGAACGGTCGGATGATCATTCCCGTACGTTTGATGTGGTTGGTTCAAATGCCAAACTCCGTCGGCATACCCGTTGGATGCCGCAAGTGACTTGGGAGCAAAGTCTCAAGCAAACGATCACCAGCTATCGAAAATTAAAATAAGCCATGAAGATTCTGGTCGCTCATAACAAATACCGGGCGCGGGGCGGAGAGGACGCCGTCGCTGAGGCGGAAGCGCAGCTGTTGCGCGACAACGGTCACGACGTGCATCTGTATGAACGCTCAAACCGTGAGCTTAATCAAATGTCCATGACGGAGAAGACCCGTCACATGTGGTATCTGGCCTGGTCACAGCAGAGTTACCGGGACATGAAAGACACGCTCGAACGTATCCGTCCGGATGTCGTTCACTTCCATAATATTTATTTCATGATGAGTCCCGCGGTTTATTATGCCTGTCAGGAGGCTGGGGTTCCGGTGGTGCAGAGCCTGCATAACTTTCGGCCGCTGTGTGCCAACGGATTATTCTTCCGCGACAATCAGGTGTGTGAAAAATGCCTGCATGGATCACTCAATCACGGGATTCGGTACCGATGCTATCAGAATTCATTGCTGATTTCCGCGCTGGTGGTGCGCATGCTCAAGAGTCATCGGAAGATGAAGACCTGGCAAACGCAGGTTAATGCCTATATTACGGCCACCGAGTTCACCCGGCAAAAATATATCCAGGCCGGCTTCAATGGTGGTAGAATATATGTAAAGCCAAACTTTATATATCCGGCGCCGGAACATACAGGCGAAGAACGGGGGTACGCGCTGTACATCGGCCGGCTCAGTGATGAGAAGGGACTTGAGGTGCTGATCAAGTCCTGGGTCAATCAATCGGAGCTGCCGTTGAGGATCGCGGGCGAAGGTCCGCTGTTGGCCTACCTATCCGGTTTCAAGCACAACAAGGGCATCACAAACGTTTCCTTGCTGGGACGCGTAAATGATGAACAGTATCATGAGCTGATGTCCGGTGCAACCTGTCTGATTGTCCCATCGGTGTGTTATGAAAATTTTCCGCGGATCGCCGCCGAGGCCATGGCCTATGGATTACCGGTGATCGCCAGCCGGTTGGGCAGTCTCGAGGAAATCATTGACGACGGCGTAAACGGCGGTTTGTTTGAACCTGGAAATCCTGAAGCTCTCAAAGAGCGGATTGACTGGCTGATGCAGGAGGCCGATCGACCGCGAATGCGTCAGGCCTCACGTCAGGCCTATGAGGAACGCTTCAATAGTCAACGGAATCTCGAGATGCTGCTGGATATCTATCAGCAAACCATCAACGGACACAAGTCAAAAAGCTAAACGATGAAACCAGACTATTCGATCTTTATCTATTGCTTTAATCAGGAGAAGCGGATGCCGCGGTTGGTCCGGCGCACACTGGATTATTTTGCCCGGCTGGGCGTTCCGTTTGAGCTGATCGTCGTGGATGACGGCAGCACCGATAATTCTTTGCTCGCCGTCAATGAAATTTCGGACCGACGGATGACACTTTTGTCCCAGGACCGGCGGCGAGGGCTTGGTGCCGCGGTTCGTAAGGCGATGGGATATGTGCGTGGTGAGGCCCTGATCTGTGTAGACAGTCACATTGATGTCCCCATGTCGGAATTCGAAAAGATGCTGGCCGTTTACAAACAGGGTTATGATATTGTCGTGGGTTCGAGATATCATCCCGACTCGATTGCCCAGGTGCCGCCGAGTCAGGTGAGGGTGTGGATGAACCGGATGCAGAATCGGTTGGCGCATTGGACCACCGGATTACACGGATCGGATTTGAATAGCGGGCTCAGGATTTATTCGGTCAAGGCGGCCGAGCAGGTATTTGCGGCCTCAAAGTACACGAGCAAGCGGTTTGATATTGAGTGTCTGCTGATCGCCTCGGCCCTCAAGCTTCCCATCAATGAAATTCCCATTCAATGGGAATATGCGACATCCCGGGGCGTGACATCCATTTTTGGCGTTCCGATCACGGTCCTGGAATTGGCCCAAATTCGCCGCCATCACAATCGATTGACGGCCAAACATTCCATTCAACCTGCCAAGCCTGACCCGGAACCATCGGCCGATGAGATCCCGGCGCAACGATCACGGGATAACAGCCATAATTAGAGTAGGTTCGTTTAGAAATTGCTTTATGATCGGTTCGGCATGTGCTATTCTAAGCCGTCTGTAGGTTCTTCAACTATTTTCTCATAATTTCAAATGTCCACACACCAAATGCAAGATATCGCTACGGTTGATATTCTGGGGGTTAAGATTGCCGTGACGACCCTGGAAAACACATTACAGCGGGCGAAACAATGGATTAGCGAAGGGGCGCGTGTTTATTTCTGCTTCGCGCCGGTCTCGACGCTGGTGGATTGTCAGAGCAGTGCGGATTACCGCCAGGTGATCAACAACGCCGCGATGGCCAATCCCGACGGGATGCCGCTGGTATGGGTCGGGCGGGCCAAAGGACACAAGACCATGCGGCGGACAGGCGGGCCTGATTTCATGCTGGAGGCCTGTCAGGGCGGTCTGGAGGCCGGGCATCGACATTTTTTCTACGGTGGGACGGACGAGAACAACGCCCGGATGATCGCGAATCTGCAGCAGAGGTTTCCGGGTTTAATAGTGGCCGGTGCCATCGCTCCGCCATTTCGTCAGGTCGGCGAGATGGAGGATCAGGCGCTGATCGATCAAATCAATGCCGCGCGCCCCGATTATTTATGGATCGGTCTGGGATCGCCGAAACAGGATTACTGGATGGCCAACCATCGCGACCGGCTGGATGTGCCGGTGATCTGCGGGGTGGGAGCGGCCTTTGATTTTCATGCCGGGGTCAAGCCTCTGGCACCGCGCTGGATGCAGCGCAGCGGCCTCGAATGGTTTTTCCGGCTCTGTTGCGAACCGCGACGCCTCTGGAAACGATATGTTATCGGTAATACCAAATTTATATACTACATGATTACCCGAGAGTTATTTAGTCATGGCTAGCACACTTGTCCATCGATATCTAATACGCACCATCTATATTGCCATAGATATTGTCATTGTGGCGCTGGCGTTTTATTGCTCCTGCCGATTCCTGCCGCACAAATTGAGTTTTGATATCACCTTCACGAACCTATTTTTCTCCAGTGTGAATCCATTTCGCAGTGTGTTCTATCTGTGGGGACTGACACTTATCATTCAAAGCTATACCATCGGATTGTATGAGACCCGACGGGAGATCACCGAAATTGTTGAGGCCTGGCATGTATTTAAGGCCAATGCGCTGTCGGCCTTGATCGTTATCGTGGCGATCTACGTGGTGAAAATCGAGGGATTTCCCCGGACGATCTTTGCCACATCGTTTATGAGCCTGTTTGTTCTGTTGTCCTTGTGGCGGATTATTAAACGCTCCTTCGTCGATTACCTGGTTTCGCAGGGCTACAATAATTTTCACGTACTGATCATCGGCGCCGGACGGGTGGGGGCGACGCTGGCCACCGAGATTCGGAACCGGCCGGGATTGGGACTTAAGATCGTGGGATTTCTCGACGATTTCAAGTCCAGCAAGCAGTCGATCAACCGGACCAAGATTATCGGGAAGATCGAAGATCTGCAGCGGATCAGCCGGCGGGAATTCGTGTCGGAGGTCTATATTACAATTCATCTGGATGAAAAAGTATTATCGTCGATACTCGAGTACTGCAAGGAGCAGGGGATCAGTGTTCATGTGGTTCCGCATGGTTACGAGTTGATCGGCGGACAATTCGCCAAATCGAATATCGGGATTATTCCGTTGCTGGAATATTCGGATATGCAGAAGATGCACAAGCAGTTCGGAAAGCGGCTGTTTGATTTTGTGGGGGCGGCCTTGGCGATCATTGTGCTCGCGCCGCTGTTCTTGATGATCGCGATTCTAATCAAACTGGACAGTCCCGGTCCGGTCCTGTATTTTTCGCAACGTTACGGGCGTAAAGGCAACCGATTTCCCATGTTTAAGTTCCGCAGTATGGTGATGGACGCGGAAAAGGCGCTGGGTGATTTACGCGAAAAGAATGAAACAGACGGACCGATCTTTAAAATGAAGCGCGATCCGCGCATCACCAAGATCGGCCGTGTACTGCGGAAGTTCAGTCTCGATGAGTTGCCGCAGCTGTTTAATGTGGTGCGCGGGGAGATGAGCCTGGTTGGTCCGCGCCCGTTGCAGATTTCCGAGGTTCAGAAGGAAGATTTACGTCAATTACAGCGTCTGGAAGTCCGACCGGGCATGACCGGTTTGTGGCAGGTTCGCGGGCGCAGCGATGTTTCGTTCACCCGATTGGTGCGCTGGGATGTCTGGTATATCAACAACTGGTCATTCTGGCTGGATATCAATATTCTGTTCCAGACGATTCCCGTCGTGATCAAAGGGAGAGGCGCCTACTAGGAATGATTGCCCGGCTGGACCAGATTATTCGCGGTTTGATGTATATCCTGATTTTTTGGCTGCCGTACAGCGCCGCCGTGGTTGAAGTCTGTGTGATTATGGCGCTGGTAGTTTGGCTGGTCAAGCGATCGCTCGTCTTTGGCCGATGTCAGAGCGCGCAGTCGGCAAATCCCATCATCCGATTCTTGAAGGCGTATCGACCGGTATCAAATTCATTGAACCGACCGATTGCTTTTTTTTTGCTGTTCTGTTTTGCGTCGAGTTTAATGAGCGACATGTCGGTTCATGCATTGAAAGGGTTGACCACCAAGACAGCGGAATGGTTTGTCATTTATTGGCTGGTGCTCGAGGCGTTCCGCGACCGACGGCAGATATATACGGCGCTGGGTGTTTTGATCTTTACCAGCTTTAGTACCGCGATCGACAGTTTTGTTCAGTATTATTGGCTGAAGAAAGATATCTTTAACGGGCGGCCGTTGGCGATGGACGGACGGGCGACCGCGTCGTTTAAGGCCCCGTCGGGACTGGGAGGATTGTTTACGATTGTGCTGCCGCTGGTTATTGGCCTCTGCGTTGAGCATATCAAAAGTGGTGCCCGACGGATCGGCTTGGTCGTTGTGGCCTTGACGATGGGATGGTCTCTGTTTTTGTCGGCGTCCCGCGGCGCAATGCTCGGAATTTTTATGGGCATCTTTTTCGCCGCGTTTATTCTGTTCTATTTTTGTCATCGGAACAAGGTCAAGGCGTATCTGGTCCTGACATGCATTGCCCTGATGATCTGCGCGGTTTCCCAGGTGTCGTTGTCGAATAATCGGAACTTCGGGTTTTTAAGCCGCGGAACCTCCAATTTCCGGCTGATCGTCTGGGAGGGAACGGTCAAGATGATCAAGGCGCGTCCATGGCTGGGGCACGGGCTCAACACCTTTATGGAAAAGTTTCAGGACTACCGCCGCCCTAAAGTGGGATTGTATTATCATCACATCATGTACAGCCTGGACCATCCGACGTATGCCCATAATTGTTTTTTGCAGATGTGGGCGGAGGCGGGAATCTTTGCGCTGCTGGCCTTTCTGTGGATTATCCGTAATCTGTTCCGGGTGTCGGTAGGACGGATCCGATCGGCCTACGCGCGGGGCAGTCCGATCGTGCTGATATTACTGGCCTTGCTGTCGGGGCTTTTTGCATTCTTAACCCATAGTTTTTTTGATACAAATTTTTATTCACTTCAGTTATCATCGTACTTTTGGTATATGGCCGGATTGATGATGGCCATGAATCACATATTGATCAAACAAGAAGAAGGGACCACGTATGCCAAAGCGTAAACGCGCGCTCATAACCGGGATCACCGGACAGGATGGATCGTATTTAACCGAGTTTCTGCTGAAAAAGGGATATGATGTCTACGGCATTATTCGACGCTCGTCGACATTCAATACGGACCGGATTGATCATATCTATGAAGACCCGCACAAAAAAGGAGTACGGCTTAAGCTAATTTATGGAGACCTGAATGATGCCAGTTCGCTCAATCAGATCATCAAGTCGGTGAAACCCCAGGAGGTCTACAATTTGGGGGCGCAGAGCCATGTGCGGGTGAGCTTTGACGTGCCGGAGTTTACCGCCGAGTCCGTCGGGCTGGGAGTTACCCGGTTGCTGGAAGCGATTCGTGATTCAGGGATCAAGACCAAATTTTATCAGGCATCCAGTTCGGAGATGTTCGGCGGAAATCTGCGGGCCAAGCTGCAGGATGAGAATACACCGTTCTATCCGCGCAGTCCTTACGCGGCGGCCAAGGTCTATGCCTACTGGATGACCGTGAATTACCGTGAAGGGTATGACATGTTCGCCTGCAACGGAATTTTATTTAATCATGAATCTCCCCGACGAGGTGAGACCTTTGTGACGCGAAAGATCACCATGGCGCTGGCCCGGATCAAACTGGGAATTCAGAAAAAATTATATCTGGGAAATCTCAATGCCAAACGTGATTGGGGTTTTGCCGGGGATTATGTCGAGGCGATGTGGCTGATGCTGCAGCAGGACAAGCCCGATGACTATGTGATTGCGACCGGCGAAACCTATTCGGTGAAGCAGTTTCTGACCGAGGCCTTCAGCTACGCGGGATTAAACTGGAAAGACTATGTTGAGATTGATTCACGTTATTTCCGTCCGACGGAGGTTGAAACATTGATCGGTGACAGTTCCAAGGCCCGTAAAAAATTAAAATGGACACCTAAAGTTAAATTTAAGCAACTCGTTCACATGATGGTCGACGCGGACATGAAATTTGTCGAACAGCAAATGTACGGCACACACGGAAAGGCCGGCGCATGAAGTGGAATCAGCAGACCATCGCGGTAACCGGCGGAGCGGGCTTTCTCGGACAGAAGGTCGTTGAACAGCTTGAAAAAAAAGGCTGTAAGAACGTCTTTGTGGTCCGGCGTAAAGATTACGACTTGCGTAAACAATCGGCGGTTAAAAGGCTTTATAAAAATGTCAGGCCTGATATCGTGATCCATCTGGCCGCCTCGGTCGGCGGGATCGGGGCGAACCGGGACAATCCGGGCAAATTCTTGTACGAGAATCTTATCATGGGAACGGAATTGCTCGAGCAGGCACGGGTGAATCACATCCATAAGTTTGTCACCGTCGGGACGATTTGCGCGTACCCGAAATTTACGCCGGTTCCGTTTAAGGAAGAAGACCTGTGGATCGGCTATCCCGAGGAGACCAACGCGCCGTACGGACTGGCCAAAAAGATCCTGCTTGTTCAGTCGCAGGCATACCGTCAGCAGTACGGCCTGAACGCGGTCTATGTGCTTCCGGTCAATCTATATGGCCCGGGTGACAATTTTGATCCGTCGTCATCACACGTTATCCCGGCCTTGATCAAAAAGTGCATTGATGCCCGGCGCAATGGCGATGATTCGATTGTGGTATGGGGGACAGGCAAGGCCACGCGTGAGTTTTTGTATGTGGACGATGCGGCCCGTGGAATCATCATGGCGGCACAGAAGTATGACAAGTCTGACCCGGTGAATATCGGAGCCGGCTTTGAGATTTCGATATTTGATCTGGTTAACTTGATCGTTCAATTAACCGGATTCAAAGGGGACGTGATTTGGGACAAGTCCAAACCGGACGGACAACCGCGTCGATGTCTCGACACCACGCGGGCCCGGGAGGAATTTGGTTTTGTCGCCCGGACATCATTTGAAACGGGGCTCAAACGAACCATTAAGTGGTACAAGCAACAGGATGTCGCGTAAGATGGCTCGATTTCAAACGGCGATTCAGCGGGCGGACCGTGCGATGTATCTGGCGATGTGCGGGTTGATCTATTTCATTCCGATCTCATCAGCTCTTGTGGAATGGATGTTCGGTATCGGCCTGTTGAGCTACATCCTAAAACGCAGTTTCATGTACCGACAGACACTGGATGCCATGTCGGAGGAAGAGCGTGCCACGCTGAAATCCGAGCGGCTGCGGCTGTGGATCAGTCATTTCAAACCGGTGGAAAGCCGGATCTACAAGGCCATCATGGTCTACTGTGTCATCGTCTTGCTCTCGACGGTGTTTAGTATGTATCCCATCAATTCGCTGCAGGCGTTTGTGTTTAAGACGCTCCAGTCATTTCTGACGATCATGATCTTCACCGAGGCGGTTAGCTCTAAAAAACGGTTGAAGCGTTTTCTATTTGTATGGTTGTTTTCGATCGCGCTGATCAATATCAACGGCTTATATCAGTACTCTTCGGGGACGGGCTTTATCCGGATGAAGGACATGTATTGGGGGCGGGTCAAATCTTCATTCGCGCATCCGAATGATTTCGCGTCCTATCTTATCGGGTTGATTCCCATTTTGTTCAGTTTATCTTTCCTTCAATTTTTTCAAAAACGTCAGAAGTCAACGGTGATCCTGAACCAGGCGGATGACACGGCTGAGTTGGGCGCCCCGTTGGGTATGCTGGCTGTGTTCCTGTTATTTTTGTACTCGATATTTTCATTGGGGGTGACGTATTCACGCGGCGGATGGCTGGCCTGTTTTTTTAGTTTGTTTCTGCTGTTGATGCGAAAGCCCAAGCTGCTGGCCATGTGCGTGGTGCCGGGCTTAATCTTTATCGGCTTGTTTACGTTCAAGATGCTGCATGAACGCACGATGAATATCAGCGGTTCGCTTCACAATATCCTCTTCAACTATTCAGACCGGGAGGGCAACTGGCTGGCGGCCCTCCAGATCATCAAGGATCATCCGATCTTCGGGGTGGGTCTAAACAATTACACCTACGCCATTCACACCTATGAGGTCAAGCGGGCGGAGTATCCGCATAATTGCTTTCTACAGCTGACCGCCGAGTTGGGGATACCGGCGCTGATCTCATTTTGCTGGATATTTGTCACGCTGTTCAGGGAGGGATTGGGGCAACTGAAGCAGCTTCACGAGCGCTGGACCTATCATTGCCTGGCCGGGGGCATGGCCGGACTGGTGGCTTTTCTGATCCAGGGCTTTTTCGATACCAGTTTCTACTCGACGCAGTTGAGCGCCTACATGTGGCTGCTGGTCGGATTTATTATCGCAGTTCCCCGTGTCGAACGGAAGGCCCGTGCCGAGGCGGCCCAGTCATAGAATTCTTGAGCGGAAATACGACTTTCTTGCACGGGGCCGGCCGGACCGATTGGGCAGTCACCTTGCAATAAAATTGATGTAAATATATCGTGTGCATACACTTATAATAAAATGGCAACATGGGATTATAATTTGACAAAAAAGGTTTGTCCGATATAATAAACAGATTAAATTAAGCGTAAATTACAGATATTAAGGAAGAACTGCGTCATGAACAAACTCACAGTTAAAGAAATCGATCTCAAAGATAAGAAAGTCATTGTCCGTGCGGACTTTAATGTCCCGCTGGATGACCAACTCAACATCACGGATGATATCCGTATCCAAGCCGCACTCCCTACCATTAAATATATTCTCGAACAATCTCCCAAAAAACTGATCTTGATGAGCCATTTAGGCCGCCCCAAAGGTGAAGCCATCGACAAGATGCGTCTGACACCAGTGGCCAAACGCCTGCAGGAACTACTGGGCGAAGGTGTGCTCAAATTGGATGATTGTATCGGATCGTCGGTTAGCGACGCGATCGACAGCAGTTCGGAACGGGTGATTTTGCTGGAAAACTTGAGATTTCATAAGGCGGAGACCGACAATGATCCGGAATTTTCAAAGTCATTGGCTTCGCTGGCTGATGTATATGTCAACGATGCATTCGGAACCGCTCATCGCGCCCATGCCTCGACCGAAGGGATTACCAAATTCCTACCGGCGGCGGCAGGTTTTCTATTGGAGAAAGAATTAGAATATTTGGGGCAGGCCGTTGATAATCCCGCCCGTCCGTATGTGGTCATTATGGGAGGCGCCAAGGTTTCCGATAAGATCCTTCTGATCGAAAATCTACTGGAAAAGGCCGACGCGATCCTTATCGGCGGTGGAATGGCCTACACATTTCTCAAAGCGCTTGGTCAGAAAATCGGTAATTCATTGCTGGAAGCCGACCGTGTTGACACAGCTCGAGAGCTGCTCGACAAAGCCAAGGCCAAAGGCGTAAACATAGTTCTGACAACAGATTTCGTTGTTGTTGATGATTTTGGTAAACAAGACACCGTACAGATCGTTGATGAAATCCCCGACGGGACGGAGAGTATCGACATCGGACCAAAAACCCGTCAGGCCTTCAAGGATGTATTGGCGACGGCCAAGACAATTGTCTGGAACGGTCCGGTTGGCGTATTTGAGATTGATCCTTATGCTCAGGGAACCCGGGAGATCGCCGAGTTTCTAGCTACGCTAGATGGCGCCACCACGATCGTTGGCGGGGGCGACTCAGCGGCCGCGGCCAAGAAATTCAACGTGGCTGACAAAATGACACACATATCTACAGGCGGCGGCGCGTCGCTGGAATTACTTGAAGGCAAGGAACTTCCTGGAATCGCTGCGCTTACAAACAAAGGTGAGGTTGCGATATGAGAAAGACAATCATAGCGGGAAACTGGAAGCTCAATAAAACATGTAAGGAAGCGGTGGAACTGGTCACGGAACTCAACCGTGAAGTCAGTCAGGTCACAGAAGTGGATATTGTTGTATGTCCAGTATTTACCGCGCTACGGGATGTCAGCGATGTGCTGGTTGATTCCAATGTCAAACTCGGCGCGCAGAATCTTTACTGGGAAGATGCCGGGGCGTTTACCGGTGAAGTTTCAGCTCCGTTGATCAAAGACGCGGGCGCGCAATACGTGATCATCGGTCACTCGGAACGTCGTCAGTATTTCGGCGAAACCGATGCGACGATTAATAAAAAGATAAAAGCCGCTTTGGCGCAGGGATTAACACCGATTGTCTGTGTTGGCGAATTGCTGGAAGAACGTGAGTCAGGCGATACGGAAAAAGTCATCACCGAACAGTTCAAGGGATCATTGGCCGGATACTCAGCGGATGATGTCAAACGCATGGTGATCGCGTATGAACCGGTCTGGGCGATCGGAACCGGCAAGACGGCAACACCGGATCAGGCCCAGGAAGTTCACAAATTGATCCGGCAATTATTGGCCGACGGCTTCGGGCAGGAAACGGCCGATGTGGTCCGTATTCAGTACGGCGGCAGCGCTAAGCCGGAAAATATAACAGAGCTGATTCAGCAGCCGGATATCGACGGAGCACTTGTCGGCGGCGCGAGTCTGAAGAGCGATTCTTTTGCCCAGATGATCAAAAACTGTATCGCAGTGGCTAAGTAAGTTAACGAAGGAGAATAGTACAATGATAGGTTTTTTAATGGTAATTCACGCGCTGGTATGCATTTTACTGACGACGGTCATCTTGATGCAGGCAGGAAGGGGCGGGGGGTTGACGGAAAGTTTTTCGTCGGCTGAGTCCATGTTCGGCGCGCAAACCAACGAATTTATGACGCGAGCGACAACGGTCTTGACATGTGTCTTCATCGTCACATGTTTGAGTCTGGCGGTTCTTTCGGCACGGGAAGGTCAATCGATAATGCCAACACAAACAGCGGCGCCGGTCGCTCCGGAAGTTCCTAAGCTACCTCAAAGTGATGACGCAACCAAGGATTTATTAGAGAAGATTCCTGCTAAAGCGCCGGCTAATCAACGGCAACAGTAGGGCGTTGTCACCAAAGGTTAGACCATTTCTATGAGTTATACGGATCGATTTCTTCGATATATCCAAACAGTGCTGCTCATCGCACTGATGACTCTCACTTTCCAATCTCAAGTTTCAGCTGAACCGCCGTCGTCCAAGTACGGCGGTCAGCTGGTCTTTGCCATCGTTTCAGATCCCAAATCTTTTAATCAGATCATGGCCAAAGAGGCCTCCACCACAGCGGTGACCGGTTTTCTCTTTGAAGGATTAACTACAACCAACGCGCATACCACCCAGGTTGAGCCGCATCTGGCCGAATCGTGGGAAGTCAGCGAGGACGGACTGCAATGGACCTTCCATCTGCGGCGTGATGTCCGCTGGAATGACGGTCAGCCGTTTACCGCTGACGATGTGGTCTTTACCTTCAACGATCTGATCTTTAACGAAAACATTCCTTCGTCCGCGCGGGATATCTACACGATTGATGGTCAGCAATTTCTTGTCGAGAAGGTCGACAAGTTTACCGTCCGGTTCACTTTGCCGATCCGTTTCGCGCCGTTTTTGCGCGGGATGGGGCAGGCGATCTTTCCCAGACACAAACTCAAACAACTGGTTGATGACGGCAAGTTCAATTTTTCCTGGGGGATTGATGCGGACCCGCGCGAGATCGTCGGTACCGGTCCGTTCAAGCTCGTCCGTTATGATCCCGGTCAGCGATTGCTCTACGAAAAGAATGAACATTACTGGAAGGTCAGCGATGACGGGGAACGGCTGCCGTACATCGATAAGATTGTCTACTTGATCGTGGGCAATGAAGACGTTCAGCTGTTGAAGTTTATGGAGGGATCAACGGATTCGTACAGTGTCCGCGGGCTGGATTATCCGCTGCTGAAGCCGCTTGAAAAAGAGCGTAATTTTACAGTTTACGATTTGGGGCCGGATACGGGCAGTCAGTTTTTGTTTTTTAATCAGAACACCGGGACCAATCCCGAAACAGGGCAGTCATACGTCCCCGCGCACAAACTTCGATGGTTCACGGACCTGAGTTTTCGGCGGGCGGTGGCGCATAGTATTGACAAACAGCGGATTATCGAGATCGTCAAGAACCGGTTGGGATATCCGCAGTGGTCACCCATCGGTCCGGCCTCGGCCTTTTTTCACAAACCTGATGTGACCAAGTATGAGTACAATTTGGAGACGGCCCGTCGGATATTGGCGGAAGCCGGCTACACCGATCGCAACGGGGACGGTTATCTTGAAGATTCACAGGGACAAAAGATTGAATTTAATCTGGCGACCAACGCCGGCAACATCCAGCGTACGGATATTGCATCGATCATCCGTCACGATCTGGAAAAACTGGGGATGAAGGTTAATTTTCAGACACTGGAATTTAATACGCTGGTCACGAATATCAATTCTACCTTTCAGTGGGATGCCATCATTTTGGGATTGACCGGCGGGATTGAACCTCATTTCGGAAAGAATGTCTGGAATTCAGCGGGGCAGTTGCACATGTGGTATCCGCGTCAGGAACAGCCGGCGACAGAATGGGAGGCCCGCATCGACGAGCTCTTCAATATGGGTGTTCAGGAATTGAATGAGGAACAGCGTAAAGTTTATTACGATGAGTTTCAGCAGATTGTCTCTGATCAGCTGCCGCTCATTTATACCGTGTTGGGGGCCAATGTCTCTGCCGTACGTAACAAATTCGGTAATCTTGATCCGACCAATTACGGCGGCGTTTTTCACAATATTGAAGAGCTTTATATCCTGGAGGAATACCGCTGATGGCGCTGGACAAGACGCTTAAATTTGTGCGCAGCAACGGCATGTTCCTGTATGTCATGAAACGCCTGCTGATTTCAATCCCGATGCTCCTGGCGATCGCGTTATTGACGTTTATCCTGATGCAGATGACACCCGGCGATTATCTGGACACGATGCGGATGAACCCGCAGATGTCCGAGGAGACCATCGAGTATTATCAGAAACTGTATCAGCTGGACCAGCCGGTGTGGAAACAATTCGGCGCGTGGCTGATCAATATGTGCAAGCTCGAGTTCGGCTATTCGTTCCATTACAACGTTCCGGTCACCAAGATCATCGGCGGACGCCTGTTCAATACGTTTATCTTATCGCTGGCGAGTTTTCTGCTCACCTGGGCGGTGGCGATTCCGTTGGGGATTTGGGCGGCGCTGAACCGCAATAAATTTTCCGACCGTTTTATTCAGTTTATGTCGTATGTCGGATTGTCGATGCCGAGTTTCTTTTTGGCGATGATTTTTCTATACTTTGCCTCACAAACGGGAGTTCTCCCCTTGGGCGGCATGTACGGCCCGAATCACGAAGATCTGAATTGGTTTCAAAAGATTTGGGATGTGATGCGGCATATGGCCATTCCGGCCGTGGCCTTGTCGGTGGGGTCCATCGCCGGTCTGCAGCGGATTATGCGGGGGAATATGCTGGAGGTTCTCGGTCAAAAGTACATTCTGACCGCCAAAGCCAAGGGGTTGCCGCAAAATCGAATTGTCTATCATCATGCGTTACGTAATGCCGTCAATCCAATGATTACATTACTTGGATATGAATTTTCCGGACTGCTAAGCGGGGCGGCACTGATCGAGATCATCTGCAGTTGGCCGGGACTCGGCGCGTTGATGTTGACGGCGGTGCGGTCCAAAGATATTTATCTGGTGATGGCCAGTATGATGATGGGTGGATTTTTGTTCTTGATTGGAAATCTATTAGCGGATATCGCACTGGCCAAGGTCGATCCGAGGATACGCTATGACTAATAAGCCATATGAATCAATGAGCGAATTTCAGATGGCGTTACGGACGTTCAGCCGTAACCGGGTCGCGCTGTTTTGTGTGCTCGTGTTGTTTCTCTTATACATGGGCGCGATTTTTGCCGACTTTTTATCACCCTATCGGTATGACAATGAAGATCGACGCTATTCGTATTGCCCGCCGACACAGATCCACTTTTTTGACGATGGTGCGCCGAGCTGGCCGTTTGTGTACGGGATTGATCTCGAATACAATGAATATCATAAGCGTATTTACACCGAAGATCGTTCCAAGAAGTATCCCGTGAAGTTGTTGATGAAAGGCGATGAGTACAGGTTGCTGGGATTTATCCCGATCAAGACGCACTTATGGGGTGTGGAGGCGCCGGGACGGGTGTATTTAATCGGTGCGGATTCGCGCGGGCGCGATCTATGGTCGAGGATTTTATACGGCAGCCGGGTTTCGTTGTCCATTGGATTGATCGGCGTCTTTATTTCGTTTACGATCGGATTACTCGTCGGAGGAATTTCCGGATACTACGGCGGACGGGTGGATAATATCCTGATGCGTATTGCCGAGATGGTGATGATGGTGCCGGGATTTTACTTGCTGCTGGCGCTTCGTGCCGCAGTTCCGCCGGACTTTAATTCGGTGCAGGTTTATTTCGCGATCATTATCATCCTGTCGTTTATCGGATGGGCGGGTTTGGCCCGGATCATCCGCGGTATGTGTTTGTCGCTGCGTGAACGTGAATTTGTTATGGCGGCCAAGAGTATTGGTTTGTCGGATTTTAAGATTATCGTCCGGCATATACTACCGCATACTTTATCCTACTCGATCTTTGCGGTGATGCTGTCGATTCCCGGCTACATTCTCGGTGAATCGGCCCTGAGCTTGATCGGGTTAGGTATTCAGGATCCGTTTGCCAGCTGGGGGAATATGCTGTCGGACGCGATGAGTATTGTGAAGATCAAGTTTTATCCATGGATATTGGTGCCGGGATTCTTTATTTTTATTACGGTGATCAGTTTCAATGTGGTCGGCGACGCGCTACGTGACGCCCTGGACCCAATGCTCAAGTCGGAAGGTCAGGGATAGATGAAGAACTTATTGAAAATACGCGATCTCACTGTCTGTGTCGAACATCAGGACAACAAGAAAATTGTCAATCAGGTGACGTTCGATGTGAAGGATGCCGGGATTGTGGGGCTTGTCGGCGGATCAGGTAGCGGCAAGACTACGACGGGATACGCGATCCTTGGATTACTGGATCCGGCCCTGTCCGTCACGTCGGGACAGATTGAGTACAAAGGCCAGGATTTATTGAAGGCTTCGGATAGTGAAATCCGTAAGGTGCGCGGCGGGGAGATCGGCATGATTTTTCAGGAGCCGCTCAATGCGTTTAATCCGGTTTTCAGTATCGGTTATCAAATTGATGAAATGCTGCAGTACCATACGGATCTAGGTAAGAACCAGCGCGAAGCGCGTATTTTGGAATTGCTGGACCTGGTCGGATTGCCGGATCCCAAACGGCTGATCAAAAATTATCCGCATCAGTTAAGCGGCGGGATGCGTCAGCGGGCCATGATCGCCCAAGCGATCGCGCCGAACCCGGATTTGATTATTGCCGATGAACCGACAAGTAATCTGGACGTGACGCATCAGGCCCGCATCATTGAGCTGTTCCAAAAGATCCGGACTGAGCTCAAGCTGTCGATCCTGTTGATCACGCATGATCTGGGTATGGTCGGTCATCTGTGTGATGAAGTCGCCGTTATGTGTAAAGGAAACATCGTGGAGTTTGGGACAGCCGAGGAGATTGTCTCCGATCCGCAGCACCAATACACCAAAGATTTGATGGGAGCGCTGAAACTGTAATGCTACTTGAGCTTAAAAATATCACCAAGGAGTTTCCGGTCAAGACCGGTATAGCCGGCACAACAGGGCGGGTGGTTCGCGCGGTCGACCGGGTTTCTCTCGGGGTAGAGGAAGGCGAAAGTCTTAGTCTCGTCGGTGAATCAGGCTGCGGAAAGACCACGTTGGCCCGTATCGTGATGCAATTGATTCGCGGCTATGAAGGTCAGGTGATTTATGATTCCAAGCCGGTCGATAAAAATAACATCGCCAGTTACCGTAAGAATGTACAGATGGTATTCCAGGATCCGTACAGCAGTCTCGATCCGCGTTATACCATTCGTCGGGTGATTGGCGAAGGGATGGAGCTTGATCGCCTGCGTTTCAAGACGCAGCAGGAACGGGAACTACGGATTCAGCAGATGCTGAAGTCGGTGCATCTCAGTCATGACATGCTGAACCGTTATCCGCATGAGTTCAGCGGGGGCGAGCGTCAGCGTATCGCGATCGCCCGGGCGCTGGTTCTCAATCCCAAGGTGTTGATCCTTGATGAGGCGGTATCATCGCTCGACGTGCTGGTTCAGGAAGAAATTCTCAAGCTGCTGGCACGTCTGCAGAAGCAGATGAATTTGACCTATATCTTTATTTCACATAATCTGAAAGTGGTGAAACGGATTAGTGAGCGGGTGGCCGTTATGTATAAGGGAAGGATAGTTGAATTGGCCCGTACGGAAGATATTTTTAACAACCCGCAGCATCAGTATACCAAAGATCTGCTGATGGCTGCATTGAACTATAAATCCGTGGTCCGTGAGGATCAGATCAAGATCAATGACAATGCCAAGCTGTTTGAATACGCGGACGGACACTACGTCCTAGGGTAGATGATATTATGTTATCCGTAACCTTCTGGAAAAAACTCAGCACTTACGCCGGATGGATCGGGCTCGCGATTCTCTTCGGGTTGATCCTTTTAATTGCCAATTTGGAGATTAAGGACATCGATCTGTGGCTGCATCTGGCCATGGGCCGTTACGTGGTGCAGAACCTGACCGTCCCGACGGTGGATGTTTTGTCCTTCACGATCAATGACCATTCCTGGATCAATCATGAGTGGCTGTTTCAGGTGGTGATTCATTATGTCTATCAGTTTTTTGGTTCGAGCGGGCTGATCAATCTGCGGTTTATCGCCGTTGGGCTTACCTTTTTTATTCTGTTGTCGATCGGATTTAATAACCGGAATCAATTTGTGCCGTTGAGCCTTTTGTTGATTGTGCTGCTGTGCTATTCGATGCGTATGGTGTTGCGGCCGGATATGTTTAGTCTGCTGTACTTTATTTTGTTCGTTTATATACTGGCGTCGCAGATACAAAGCCGCGGCTCACTGATCACTCTGGCCATTCTGCAGATCCTGTGGACGAACACCCACGGGTTTTTTATTTTCGGGCCGGTGCTGGTGTTTTTAATGGTCCTCAGTGAATGGATCAAGCGCCATATCAAGCTTCCCTATGACTGGAATGCCGTCGGGCGATATACCAACGAAGAGTATCTCAACCTCAAGCTCGGACTGGTCTTGGTGATCCTGGTTTGTTTAGTCAATCCATATCACATTCACGGTCTGATGTATCCGGTGGGGGTACTGACCTCGCTTAAGGGCGAGTCCAAGGTTTTCTTTGAACATATCACGGAGTTGGGTAAGCCGATTGAATGGCATAATCTTTTTGATTTCCAATTGTATTGGCCGTACCGGTTGATGATCATTCTGTCGGCGATCAGTTTCTGGCTGAACCGCCGGCGGATGGATATCGGGATGTTCGGCCTCTGGGCATTGTTCCTGTTTTTGTCGCTCAACGCGTTGCGGAATATGATCTTCTTCGCGGCGATTGCCTATCTGGTGATTCTGATCAATCTTCAGCATGTGAAGTGGGGAGAGTTTTTCTCTACGGAGTTGCGCCGTCAGAAAAAATACAAGCATATGCTCGCGACCGGTGTAAAGGCTATTCTTATTGCGTGGATGATCAACTATGGACTGCAGATATCGACCCGCGGCTATTTTGACTATGACAAAATGGAACGCAAAAGTGAATACGGCGGAATCACGTTGAAGAACTATCCCTATAAGGCCGCGGATTTTCTGGTTGCGAATAAGATTAAGGGAAATTTTTTCAACGATTTTAACTCCGGCGCATACTTGCTGGGACGGACGCATCCGGATATTAAGGTATTTATCGACGGCCGCACGGAGGTCTATGGTGTAGAATATTATTTACGGCATCTGGATGCGTGGCGCGGCGACAAAAAGACGTTTGACGAATTGGCCGAAGAGTATCCGATCACCGGCGTCTTTCTGAATGCTATTCGACAACCGGTGCCGGCCCGACTGATATCGCATATCTATCAGAATCCGGAATGGATTCCGATCTACTTTGATTTTGACGCGATGATATTTCTACGGGATATTCCCCAGAACCAAAAATGGATTGAGCAATTCGCGATCAATCTGGAAGAATATCAAACGCCGCAGGTGGATGTGATCGAGTTGGGGACGCGCTTTATCGATCCGTACCCGCATGTGGCCCGGGCGCATGCCTTGTATGATCTTGGATATTTTAATCAATCCAGCGACGAGGTGTTAACCGCGTTGCGATTGAATCCTGATGACAAAAAAGCGTTAAAGTTGCTGGGCAAGATCGGGGTCAACAAAAAGCAGTATGAAAAGGCGTTTATGATCCTGCGCCGCTACATCATGACGAATCCGACGGATACTGAGGCGCGTTATTATCTGGCTGTTACGTTATTCCAGATGGACAATTTGGATCAGGCCGAACAGCAGTGTCTAAAGGTCCTCGAGGCAAATCCAGGCAATTCCAAAGGGCTGGCCCTGGCTGCCTTGATTTATGCCAAGCAGGACAAGCTCGACGTGGCGGCCAAGATTTGGCCCAAGGACGGGGGAGAGCTATTTACCCTTCAGCAGATTATTGACGAGATCAATCCCGATCAGGAATTGCTCAATCGGATAACACAAAATATTTAAGGTTATGGCTGAAAAACTTTTTCGGATCACCAATTATATTGCCGGGCTGCTGCCAATCGGCGCCTTATTCGGATTGATGGCGTTTGTGGCCAATGTCGAGATCCGCGATCTGGATCTCTGGCTGCATCTGGCCGTGGGACGATTCATCACGATCAGTCAGACGGTCCCCAGTGCTGATATCCTGTCGCATACCATGACCGGGCAGTTTTGGAACAATCACGAATGGCTGTTTCAGGTGCTGCTTTACAATGTCTTTCATTTATACGGCATCCAGGGGATTGCCAATATGCAGATCGTCGTGGTGACGGTCACGCTGTTGGGGCTTCTCTTTATAGGGTACAACCGTAACCGGCAGTTTTTCGTGGCGCTGGTCCTGATCATGGTGTACATGGTCTATCAAACCAGATTTACGATTCGGCCCGACCTGTTTAGTTTGCTGTTCTTTACCATCTATATGTTTATTATGTCGCTGCATATCGACAAGCGCTGGTCGATCTTTGCCTTGTTTATCGTGCAGGTGCTGTGGACGAATATGCACGGCTTTTTCTTTTTTGGGCCGTTGTTTGCCTTAATAGGTATTGTTTCGGAGCTTATCAAGCGACATGTACCGCTGCCGATGGAGTGGAATGAGGCTGGACGTCTCAATGACGAAGAATTTGGGCGCTTTATCAAGTTGTTTGTTTTTACGTGTCTGGCCTGTTTTATCAATCCGCAGGGGATTCACGGGGCTATCTATCCGATCAGTGTGTTTTTCTCGCTATCGGGTGAGGATCAGATCTTTTTCAAGTATATCCAGGAATTGCAGCCGACGGTGGCCCATTGGCGGGATTTGTTTGATACCCGGAACTTTGCCTTCTACAAAATGCTGATCTTCGCCTCAGGGTTGACGTTTTACTTTAACCGTCGACGGATCGACATCAGCGCTTTGTTCTTGTGGATCATCTTTTTGATCTTTTCTCTTAAGGCCGTCCGCAATGTCTCATTTTTTGCCTTTGCCGCGTATCTCGTGATTATCACCAATTGTTATTCGCTGACGATGAACGACATCTTTCCGATCAGTTTCAAAGACAAGAAGTTCATTTATATCACCGGTACTGTGGCCAAGTTGCTGCTGGTGTTGTGGATCATGGACGTGTGCGCGCAGATGGCGCCGCGGGCGTATTATGACTTTGACACCTACCAAAACAAGAGTGAGTTTGGCGGCGTCTCGCAACGGACATATCCCAATAAGGCGGTTGATTTTATCGTCGAGAATAATATTAAAGGAAATTTTTTCAATGATTTCAACTCCGGCGCGTATTTGATCGGCCGGGCCTTTCCCAATGTGAAGGTATTTATCGACGGGCGTACCGAACTTTATGGCGGTAAATTCTTCAAGGAAAAGTATCTGGAAGTCTGGAAGCACGGCAACGGTGAGGTGTTTGAGGAGATTGTGGCCAAGTACAATGTAACTGGGGCGCTACTGAATTCTTCCAAGGAAGTGATTCCGCCGGATATTCTCAAGTATATTAGTAGTCGACCGGAGTGGGTTCCGGTTTACTTTGACTACGACGGTCTGATTTTTTTAAAGGACGTTCCTGAAAATCAGTCCCACATCGAACGTTTCCGGATTGATCTGGCAAATTGGAAGCCGCCCCGGGCCGATTTATACCGCTATTCAACGGCCAGAATCGAGCCGTACCGCTACAACAATCGCGCGTTTACGCTGGAGACCATGGGATTTGAAGAGCCGGCCTTGGCCGAGGCCTCGGAGGCATTGAAGATCACACCGGGATATTCAGACCCGCATGAACTGATCGGCAAGATTTATGCCCGCCGCAAGGAATTTCAGAAGGCGTACGAAGAGTTTCGTCACGCAGCCCTGATTGACCCGGGCGACAAAAAGAATCGGTACAATGTCGCGCTGTCATTGATGGATATGAATGAATATGAACGCGCCATTCAAGAGTATGAAAATATCCGTAAACAATGGCCGGGCGATCCCAAGGCCATCTTTTTCCTGGCCAAGGCCTTTGCCTTTAATCGTCAATTTGAAAAATCCAAGGAATATTTTGATCAGGCTGTAAAGTCCAGTCCCAAGAATGTCATTGATGTATTGATCATCGGAGACGCGGTATTCGAAAAACAGAGATATCCGTTGGCCTTGGAGATGTATGAACAGGCGTTGGGAAAAGAGGAAGACCAGGATAAAGTGCATTACAAGCTTAGTCTGACCCACCATGCTCAGGGTAATCTGGAGCTGGCGATTGAACATGCCACCAAGGCCCTGGAGCTGCAAACCGAGAATGAGGAGTACATCAAACACCTGCAGGAATTGACTGCCCAAGAGATATAAGACGGGTTGATAAATATCCATTTCAGACGTATAATACAGCGTTTATATCACACACTAAACCAACAGATATCCTATGCGAGACACATTAACATTTATTCTGGCGGGAGGACGCGGTGAGCGTCTGGATCCGCTGACACGTGACCGGACCAAGCCGGCCGTACCTTTCGGCGGGATCTATCGGATCATCGACTTTACCCTGAGTAATTGCATCAATTCCGGCCTGCGTCGAATCTATGTCCTCACGCAGTACAAGTCCTTTTCGCTGCAAAAACATCTATTATCCGGCTGGGATATTGTGTCAAACCAGCTAGGTGAATTTATCGATGTTATCCCGGCTCAGCAGCGGGTGAGCCATGACTGGTACCGCGGTACGGCTGACGCCATTTATCAAAACGCCTATGCGATTAAGGATTGGAATCCGGAACTTGTCCTTATTTTGGCCGGCGATCACATTTACAAGATGAACTACAAGGACATGGTGGCCTATCACAACGAAAAAAATGCCGATGTGACGGTGGCCTGTATCTCGATGCCGAAGGAGACATCAACTGATTTTGGGGTGATCCAGGTGGACAAGAACAATCATGTCCGGGGATTTCAGGAGAAACCGTCACAGCCCAAGACCATTCCGGGGCGTCCCAAAGAAATTTACGCGTCCATGGGGATTTACTTATTTAAAAAAGACGCGCTGCTTAAGGAGTTGGAGATCGACGCGAAGGTCAAGGATTCGGATCATGATTTCGGCAAGAACGTGATTCCGCAGATGCTCAAGAACAAACGCAAGATTTATGTCTATAATTTCGTCGACGAGAAGGGTAAGCCGAAGTACTGGCGTGACATCGGAACGCGGGACGCGTACTACCAGGCCAATATGGACCTGCTGAAGGCCAAGCCGTCGTTTAATCTGTACGACCGGAATTGGCCGGTCCGGACATTTCACGAACAGTTTCCGCCGGTAAAGACCACGAGTTCACCTGCCTCGGGCAGTTCGGTCCTGAATTCAATGCTATCGGGCGGATGCGTAATCAACGGCGCCAAGATCGAGAATTCGATTCTGTCGTCGAACGTCAAGATCGAAAGCGGGGCGCATATTCGCAACTCGGTACTGATGGAGAGTGTCACCGTCGGACGAAATGCAAAGATAAAAAATGCCATCATTGATAAGGAAGTGGTGATTCCGGCCAACGCCAAGATCGGATTCAACAAGGCGCTGGACCGCGAACGTTTTACGCTGACCACTTCAGGGATAGTTATAACGTTAAAGCGGCAGCAACTTTAAACCAAGAAAGGTTGAGAGACTTATGATTGTTCAGCCGAAAATTCGGGGTTTCATCTGTACAACTGCGCACCCAGTCGGTTGCGCCCAGCATGTGCAAAATCAGATTGATCATGTCAAGAAATCCGGTCCGATCGAGAACGGGCCGAAAAAGGTTCTAGTGATCGGATCGTCAACCGGTTACGGATTGTCGTCGAGGATTACCGCGGCGTGGGGATCAGGCGCGTCTACGATCGGTGTGTTTTTCGAGAAGGCCTCGGATGGACGCCGTACGGCCACGGCCGGCTATTACAATTCCGCCGCGCTGGAGCTCAAGGCGCATGCCGACGGGCTGTATGCCAAGAGTTTTAACGGAGATGCCTTTTCGACCGAGATCAAAGAGCAGGTGATGAAGGCCATCAAAGAAGATTTGGGGCAAGTCGATCAGGTGATTTACAGTCTGGCCGCTCCCCGACGGGTTCATCCGGATACCGGCAAGATTTCCAAGTCGGTGCTGCGACCGGTCGGTCAAGAATACACCAATAAATCAATTAACATGGAAGCGCAACAATTGGAAGAGGTGACCTTGCCGCCGGCCACGGACGAAGAGATTACGCAGACGGTTGATGTGATGGGCGGCGAGGACTGGCAGATCTGGACAGACATGCTCGAGAAGAATAATTTGATCGCCGACGGGGCGCTTAATGTCGCTTATTCTTATATCGGACCTGAAATCACCAAAGGGGTATACCGCAACGGAACCATCGGTAAAGCCAAAGATCATCTTGAAGCGACCGCCCGTCAACTCGACGAGCGGATGCGAAAGTTCAACGGCCGGGCGCTGATCTCTGTAAATAAGGCGTTGGTCACACAATCCTCGTCAGCGATTCCGTTTATTCCTTTGTACTTTGTGTTGCTGAGTCAGGTCATGAAGGATAAAAATATCGATGAAGATACGATCATGCAGATTGACCGGCTGTACCGGAAATTTCTATATGCCGGCGATGTGATCCCGGTGGACGACAACGGATTTATCCGGCTGGATGATCTTGAGTTACGGCCGGATGTGCAGGAGATTGTTAACGCCAATTGGGATCGCTTAACCCAGGAAAACCTGGCCGAGCTGGCGGATCTGGACGGATATCACAAAGACTTCCTGCAATTGTTCGGGTTTGGGCTCAAGGGTGTTGACTACGATGCCGATGTCGATATCGAGGTCAAGGTTCCCTCACTCGCCTGATTTTTATACGGCAAAAAAGTCTTAAATCTTTGTATTTCAATAATTTATGGGCTTAGCTAGGATTCTCTAAGGTTTCCCTATATATAGGCTCCGGTTGACGGCCTCAGAAGTATTTGACAAAGCCGATTATAAGCGGTAAATTTATATTATGCATTGCTTTACGGCAATGCTGACTTTCCCCAATCTCTAATTTTTCCAACAAAACTTTAGTTTCTACGCGTCTTTCTATGTTCATGCGTGCGTCAATTAGCACGGCATGTTTACCAGGCGATTCCATGGATCGTCATACCTAAGGCGAGGAATATGAGAGTTTTGAGGAAAACACGTTTGCAGCGGGCATCGGCATGGATGACATTATTGCTATTCAGCCTAAGTCTGTGCGTACCGCCGTTGGCTCTCAGCCAAAACCTCAGCGATCTTCCCGTTCCCGGGACATTTATATCACCCACATCTAATTTTAATGCGCCTGTTCTGAGCGGCGTTCGAGTTGATGCCCAACATCCACTGCGCCTGGAGTTTTTAATCCAAAATGGTCAGGCTCCGATGACAGCCGAGGAAATTGAGCGTGAATCGCAGCAACTCATTAAATATTTTTTAGCCTCGCTCACGATTCCGGATAAGGATCTGTGGGTTAATCTTCATCCCGAACAATCCGGACAGACCATCTCTGAACCCCTGCAACAGACAGACATGGGGCATGTCTTGCTGAAACAGGATTATCTGCTCAAGCAGTTAACGGCATCGATGCTTCATCCTGATCAAGAGCCGGGCCGACGCTTCTGGAAGAATATTCTCGATCAGTCTTCCACTCAACTTGAGTCCGCCATTACGGGTCAGCTGTTACACCGCATCTGGATCGTGCCCAAGGACGCGGTCGTCGTGGAGGATGCGCAAGGGGCTTATGTTGTCAGTCATCGTCTGCAGGTGCGGCTGGAGCGTGATGATCTGACGATCGAGGAAGACGGGGAAGATATCACGGAGATGGCTCAAGAACTCGAACGGGTGATCCTTCCGGCCATTGAAGAGGAAATCAACCATGGCCGTAATTTCGCGCCGCTCAGACAAGTCTATCAATCGATGATTCTGGCGGCCTGGTATAAACGTCGACTACGACAAAGTTTGTTGGGGCAAACATACGCGGACCGGGCCAAGGTTCGGGGTATTGATACGCCGGACAATTCAATTGGCGAACAAGTGTATCAACAATACCTTCGGTCGTTGCGCCGCGGGGTTTACAACTTTATCCGCGAAGAGCCGGCACAAGGTCAGGGGCATCCGGTCCCGCGTCAGTATTTTTCCGGGGGTATTCTATCGATCAGTCCGTCTGATTTGACGATTATCCGCGCGGACCAGGCTCAGTTATCCGAGGCCGAACGTCAGCAGCTGTCCGCGTTCCTGGAGCGTTCCGTGAATGGTTATCGGGTGACCGCGGATCTGTTTGATCTGGGATCTGAGGCCGATGCCGCCATTTTGTCGGATGATTCAGATGATTCCCATCGACTCTCCCAATCACAAACTGAGAATATAGTCAACGCGCGGCCATCCGGTATTCTGCGGCCAATTGATTTATTTAGCGAGCTCAGGCGATTCGGGGCCGAGCTGCAGGCCGAGCGGATTGACCAATATGATCTAGTGCGTCGTCAATCGATGACGGTGTATGACTTTGTCGATCGGATTCCCGACGAGGGATTTACCCAAGGGCATATTCTGGGTATGCATAAATGGCAGGATAATTACCAGACGCTTGCCGATCTGTCGGGGCTTAAGACCTGGAATATTTCTTATCAGGAAATGTTCGGCCGGGAACGTGAACATCGGCAGGAGTTTATGGAACGCATTCTACAACAAGCCTCTAAGGATCGGCCGATATACTTTCTGGTTCCACGTGGCGTTTTTTCGCATCCGCATCGCAATGATCTGGCCCGTGAGTTGCGTTGGTTGTTGACCAGCGCCGAGTCGCTGGATCATGTTTATTTTGTCTTTGGGGCCTATGACACCGTGTCGGCCAGCGATTGGAATCATTCGTCGCTGAGCGCTGGTCAGGGGTTGTCCGCTTCTCAGCGCCGTCAGGTATTTGCTTATCTTCTTAAAAACCATCCCGACTACATGAAGGCTCCGATGTTTCCGGCGGATCCGGACTCTCGAGAAGCCGTGCACAATGCGGCGGTGGTTGAGATTGAGCGGAGTTTTGAGGAGTATTTCATGCAGTTTCAGCGTGTGACAGCCAAGGCGCGTGAAAACTTTATGACCCGTAATTGGGCCAACGGACTTTCCTATTCGCAGATGCGATTTCGGTTGTACAACACGATCGCCTCGCACACGGCACAGGCCATGGGGCAGTTGCTTGGGCGCTTCATCGATGATCCCGAGATGTGGTCTCAGGTTCGCCAGACGATTGAGGAAGATTATCGGACAGAGGATGACGTGTATAAGTTGAATCTTTTACTAAACTTTCATGACACGATTCGCAGTCAGTTGTCCACGCTGCCGATGCACGCGGCAGATGTGGATTTCGATCTGAACCGCGGTGCGAGTGTCATCGACATGGAGTCAACCTCTGCATATCCATTTGTGGAAGGTCAGACGTTGGAGCAGGCCGTCCAGGCGATCATCACACCCTTTGGATTGAACCAGTATTTTGAAGATTTTGATGTGGATGTTGAAGTGGCGACGGAATTGCTGTCCGAGCAGTTGGAGGCGATCAATCCCGCCCTGACCATTGAATCATTTGAGATGGTCAATTCGCTGTTCTACCGGAACAAGGGGGCCTACATCGTCGGACGCATGCAGACATCGGAGGGAATTGTCCCGTTGGTCTTTGCCTTGAATCATCGTCCGGCAGGGATCTCAATTGATGCGGTTGTCTCAGAACGGACGGCGGTACGGAACTTGCTGCTATCCTCAACGCGGGTGGCATTTCATGTGCTGGCTGCGGATTATCGGGAGATCATTCAGTTTATTGCCGAGATGTACCCGGAGGTCAATCGCGCGCAGATCTACGACCTGTTGGGATTGGGACAGAGATCGCAATATGTTTACCTCGGTGAACTGTATGGACTACTAGAGGAAGGTCAGAAACTTGAGTTTATCGGTCAGGGGCCGCAGTCGGTGACATTTTCAGCGCCGGAGGCCGGACTGGTCCTTAAGGTCGTCCGAGACGACGCGCCGGACCGTAACGAGGTTATCACAAACTATCAGGATATTCATAAATCTAATCGTTTGGGCCAGTTGCTGGATTCATGGCGGTATTCCAATCTTCGCCTGCCGCGGGATATGGTGTCCGATGAATTGCTTGAAATTCTGCAACGGGAAACACAGTTGGATGTCATGATCTCCAACGACGACGTGGTATTCTTAAATGTCTACGCCCAGCGAAGGATTATGACGGTTCCGCAGTATCTGGAACAGACTCAGGATGACAACATCCGGCGTGAGACATTGCTGAAACTGGGTTGGAATATCAAACATTTGGCTGCGATGGGGATTCTGCCGACGGATGTGTCAATGCGTCATTTTGGGATCACGTCCTGGGGGCGGGTGGTTTATCTGAACAATGCGGGTTTGGCACGCATGGCGCAAAGTGAGTTTTATTTTTCGCCGCAATATCAGTATCTTCCGGAACATAACATGATGCAGGATCCGATCCGGCGTATTTGGAATCTCGAACGGAAGGGGATACAGTACGATGTTTATCCGAGCGCGATGCGCCCGCAGATGAATATTCCCGCTGAGTTTGAAACGGAGTTTATGCAGGTTCACGCGGATCTGTTCACACCGGATTTTTGGAACTCGATGAAATGGCGGCTTGATACCGACCAGCTGCCGGATATTTTTCCCTACGCGAGTCGTTTCCGGCTGAAAGCCAAACGGATGGCGCGGACGTTACGCGGGTTGGGACTGGGAAATGCGACGGACGAGATCACAGATTATTCAGAGGATGAATCGCTGGAGATATCTGAGATCAAGATTAAGGGGTTGAAGTTCCTCGAGCTCAAAGTCCCCAATCCTCGGGCCCGCATTCTCGTCGTAGAGCCAATCGGGCCGGATATCATCTCCATGCTGCATCAGAAATTAGGGAATGTGAATTTTGATATTATTCAGCCGGAATCCGAGGTTGTCGAGGATGCCAAAAACTGGACGCCCGGTGTGCGCGGTAAACTCGTCGAGCTGGTGAATGCCCGACACTATGATTATGTTTTGGGCTACGTGAATGAAACATTTGATGTTAATTTTTTTAACGAAGCGGAGATCAAAGGCTTAATCCTCTTCTCAACGGGGATTCATAATATTGACCTCGAAGCCGCCACGGCCAACGGGATTGTTGTCACCAATGCGCCTGGACCGACCACGGTGGCGGTGGCCGAACAGAATATCGGATTGATGCTCGACAGTGTGTACGGAAATCGAGCCCATGATCAGCCCTTACCGGACCATGTCGCTCTGGTCGAGCAGGCTTCACTGAAGTCGGCGTCACCCGATACGGTTGCTCAGATCCTTTGGTATCAGTTGTTACGTCAATCACTCAAGCTGGACGAGATGTTTACGTTTGGCGGAGAGGGGCGGTACGTGAGGACGGGTGTCGGTTCGTTGGCGACTGTTTATCATGAGCAGCTTGGTCAAAGTCGAGAGGCCGGTATTCATCAGAGTATCGGTATTGTCGGGCTTGATGCCGTCGGAGAACGTTTGGTGGAAATGGCGATCCTGCATGAATTATCCACGATCTATGTGCTTCGGGAGGAGTTCGATGCCATGCCGGAAGACACATTAATTAGATGGCAGGCCCTGATTGATCATATCAAGCGAGACAAGGCGGAATTCGGTGTGGATATCGTCATTAAGGCGGTGTCCCGTGAGGATATGATCGCACGGTCGAACTATCTGCTGGCGACGCCGGAGGCGGTTATGCGTGAGGATGTGTCAGCGACGGATTTGATTGAAAAATTGGATGTAAACCCGGCCGATATTTTTGTGCGTGAATCGGATGATTTGTCGCAATCGATGGCCGGTTTGTCGGTTGGAATTCAGGGGTTGGGCCGGATCGGAAAGGCGGTCGCTCAGCGGCTGACCGCCATGGGAGCGGACATCCTGGTCAATCAGCGTCTTCATACACGTTTATCTTATCAACGCAAGCGGGCCTTTCTTGACGCACTCATCAGAACCCTAAATGCCACACGCGAACCTCTGATGGAATTGATATCTTTTGTGGAACAGCAGGACCTGGTGGAATCCAGTAACATTCTCACCACACTAACCCCGCTAACGACGGATACACGGGTCTGGATTGACGCGGAACGCTTGAAGGATTTCGGCCGTGAGGCCAAGGGTTCAGTGAGGGCGATCGTGAGTCAGGTTAAAAATTTGATTGATGAGGAAGCATTGCTGGATTACCTAAAGGATCGCTCTGATGTCGAGGTCCGCTTAGATGTGGTAAACCAGGAAGAGCGCGGCGACGCCCATCTACGCTTCCGGGATGATAAGGGGCAGCCGCTAACGAATATCAAAATTGCCGGGCATACGGCGGCGGCTGTAGCGGAGGTTCGACGCCTCAAAGTCCGACGGGCCATGGACAATCTGGAGCATATGATGGACGATAAACTCCCGCCGAATGTCCTGAATCCGCTGGTGCTGCGTCCCGATGAACAGGATATTGAACTCGCTGGTCTCAAGTTCAGACGGATGCGTGTGGTGCGGCCCAAGGCGAATGTACTCGTGGTTGAACCGTTAAACGAGGATATTCTTGAAGCGGTGTATCAGCAGTTTCCCGACGTGAATTTTGATGTTATTCAGAGTGAGTCTGAAATCATTGAGCGCGATGGGCGATTGATTTCCGGCATTGATCCGAGCATCGATCAGATTGTCCGGGAAAATGATTATGATTTTTGCGTGGGCTATTGTAATACTCGTTTTGATGAGGACTTCTTTGAAGGCGCTGATTTGAAGGGATTGGTGTTATTTGCTACGGCCGAACATCATATAGATCTGGACGCGGCAACCAATCATCAAACGCTGGTGACAACAGCGCCGGGGCCAACAACCACGGCGGTCGCCGAGCAGAATGTCGGCTTGGCGCTCGACGGTCTATTTGGTCAGGATATCGTCGATCAGTCTACCCCCGACGCAATTCGTCTGTCGGATATTCATGTGCGGGATCAACAGCAGCGCTCGTCGGTGGCCCAGATTATGTGGTACAGTCTCCTGAAAAAAGTTTTAAAGCTGGATGAAATGTTTGAATTCGGCCGTTCGGGAAATTATGCCAAGACCGGTGTCGCCGTGGACGCCACGGTTTACCACGATCAGCTGGGTCAGAATCTAGAGGCCGGTATTCAAACACGTGTAGGTGTGCTGGGTTTAAATGGAGTGGGGGTTGAGTTGATTGAATATGCCATTGCACATGAAGTTTCCAAGATTCATGTCTACAAGGAGGAGTTTGACGGGTTAGACGTGGAATCGCAGATGCGGATTATTACCTTATTTGAAACGGTCGAGTCCATGGCGGCCGATCGTGATGTGGAGATAGACTTGGTATTTGTTGAGGACTTGGATATGATGTACCAGGTGGACTATCTATTGAAGACCTCTGCGGCTCCGGAAAGGGTGATGGTTGAGGACGAATCGATGAAGTACGGTGAGGTTATCAGAGCGGCGGATATTTTTATCCGGGATGAGAATGTGCTTACACAATCTTTGGTCGGACGCAATGTCGGTGTACATGGCATCCGCCGCATCGGAACGGCAGTTGCTCAACGCCTCTTGGTCATGGGGATTAATCTTTTAGTCGACGAAGCAAGTCTCGACACGCGTGATATTAATCTAAAGCGCTCAGGATTTTTTAGGCTGTTTCGACATCGACGAGGCATTTATAAGGATTTAATGAACGAACCCACTTACTTGTCGAAATCGGATTTTCTGCGCCGAAGTGAGATGATCACACTGCTGGGAAATTCTTCCGCGGAGGAGAATTTTCATTGGATCGATCGTGACGCCCTGGAAATGTTTGGCGCGGATGCGCCGGGTGATACGCGTGTGCTGATCAATGTCAGCAAGTATCAAGCCGATGAAGATGCTATTAAGACATACGCCCGTTTAAATCCGCAAGTGCAGATTCGCCTGGACGTATTGAGTGATGAGACGACAGGAGAAGACCAGAATATGTTTGTCGACGTCGACGGTGAAGCATTGGCCAATGTCAAGCTGTCCGGTCACACGGCGGCCGCGGTCTGGGCTGTGCGGCGTCTAAAGATTAACCGCGCATTGAATAATCTGCGTTCACTGATTGATGGGCAGATTCCCAGTCATATCCTAAATCCTGAAGTCTTAGGAAGCCAAAGCGCCGATGAAGGAGGCGAAGATGAGGCGATGACGGCTGAATCAGCGGATGACCGGAAAGTCGGGGGGATTAATCTTGATACCTCACTGCTGGATTTACAAATACAGCGCGATGACAATGGTATCCCTTTGCCGCTGCATCAACAGCATATTGAGCACATGCAAATTCAGGGATTTATACCGATTATCATCCACATCGAACCGATTATGCACGTCCCGTTCATTCTTGGATCACATCAATCGCCAGATGTCCAACCGTCAGAAGCCGAATGGGCCCTGTCTAAGTCCCGTCCCTAATCATACAATTGATTCCGCCGATTATCCTGAGCCGTATGATTGATGTCTCAAAATGATATAGAGTGATACAAAAATGTCTATAATGCTAGTAAATAGAATATATTGATGCAAAAGTATATCCAAATGACATTTACCAACTGGTGATTTGGCCGACGTGAAATAATTGAATTGAGCGTTGACATTCAAGGCAGGACATAATACATTGGGACATGTAGTGTCATACTAACTATCTAACAATAAATAATTTACGGCATGGCTTACCAGGAAATCATGACAATTGATGAGGTCGCAGATTATTTGCGTGTCAAAAAACGCACGATTTATGAGTGGCTCAAAAAAGGCAAGATTCCGGCTGTTAAGACGGTTGGACAGTGGCGCTTCAAGAAATCCAAAATTGACGACTGGCTGGACAGTCAGTAAGTTCATTCCTACGTTAATCTTAGGCTGATTAAAAGATAGATATCCATAACAGGGAGATTGTTCATGTACTTTAAGAAGTTAGAAATATTCGGTTTTAAATCATTCGCCGAAAAGACTGTTCTTAACTTCGAAGACGGAATCACCGCGGTCGTTGGACCGAACGGATGCGGGAAGAGTAATATATTCGACTCTATCCGCTGGGTCTTAGGTGAACAAAGTGTCAAACAATTGCGCGGGACGTCCAAGGAAGACATTATCTTTAACGGAACGCAAAGCAAAAAGGCCCTTAACATGGCCGAGGTTCATCTGACTTTTGACAACACCTCACGTATGCTCCCGATCGAATATGATGAAGTGACTGTGACCCGCCGATTGTATCGGTCAGGTGAAAGCCAGTATCTCCTTAATAAAACGGTTGTCCGCTTAAAAGATATTCAAGAGTTATTTATGGGGACCGGGGTTGGCGCCGCGGCGTATTCGCTGGTCCAGCAGGGTAAGGTTGATCTGGTGGTCAGCGCGAAGCCTGAAGACCGCCGGGCGATCTTTGATGAGGCGTCAGGGATTACCAAATACAAAGCCAAAAAACGCGAGGCGTTAAATAAGCTCAAGGGAACCGAGGATAATTTGCTGCGGGTGAATGATATCACGACGGAAGTCAAACGTCAGATTGGCTCGATCGAACGTCAGGCCAACAAAGCCCGCAAATATCAAATTGAATATGAAAAACTCAAAGGACTAGAGATCCGGATGGCCCGATATCAAATGAGCCATTTCACGGACAAGAAGGATTTGATCACGCAAAAAGTCCAGGCGCTGCATGACCGTCAGAACGAGCTGAATCAGGAACATGATGAGCTGGGGCAGATCTTGAGCAATGAAATTAATTTGCTGAATGATATCGAACAGCAGATCAATGATATCAATTCACAGCAGATCAAGCTCGACGGACAGATCGATGTGAATACCCGACAGATCGGATTTAATCAGGAGCGCATCGAGGCCTTTCAGCGTAACGAAGCTAAACTCAAGGAGCAGAAAGGGCAGTTGATCGAGCGGTGTCGGGTGCAGCAGGAAAAGATTGAAGAATTCAGGGTGGTTCTTACCAAACTCGAGGAAGATCGCGGCGTGAACCGATCACGTCTGGAGGAAGAACGCGAGCAGCTGACCCAATTGGAATCTGTAATTGAGGATTCCCGGGCGCGGATCAATGATGATGAAGACAAGATCCTGTCCTTCATGAAGAAGCAAGAGGAACTGCGTGACACGTTGACGGAGATTATGAAGCGGACACAGGGCGCGTTGGCCCGGAAGCGCCGCCTTGAGTTGGAGCTGGAAAAGGTCTCCAATGAAAAACAGGAATCGGATCAAAAGCTGCAGAATATCGGATATCAGATCAACACCGTCGACGGATCGATTGAAGAATTGATTGCCGAAAAGCAGAAGAAAGAAGAAACGGTGACACGATTAGAGTTGCAGATCAAGTCCATCGAAGAATCCATCGGTGAAAAAGAAAATGAGCGGTTGTTCCTCAAATCACAGAATGAATTTATCAGCCAGATGACGACGCAGTACGAGGGAATGCCCAATCCGATCATTGAAGGGCGGCTGATCGTTGAGGCCAAGCCTCAGCAGCATCAGTCGGGGATCATCGGCAAGGTCAAAGAGGTTTTGCCGCTCGAACAAACGTTCCCGCCGTCATTCTTCCAGCGCTCCGGTAATGCGCCCAAGCAACGGTACGAAATCACGTGTGAGGCCAAGTTTATTGAGCTGGACCAGGAGAAGTTGCTGAACAATATCGAGATGATCTCCGAGGAGATCACGATGCTTGTCGCCAACAAAGAAAGTATTCTTCAGACGTTAGCGGTCGAGCGCGGTATTTTTCAGGAATATGCTGATGAGATATTTGCCAAGGAAAAGACTCGATCCATTCTCGAAGCGCAGAAACAGGATGTCACCGAAAGCACCAAGAAGCTGATTGAAGAATTAGCGCTGGTCGACGAGGAAATGCAGGAAGTCGAAACGACATTATCAGAATCCGCGAAAAAAGAAGAAGAATTTAACTTCGAGCTTGATTCAATTAACAAGGAAATTGAATGGTGTCAGAAGGACATCAAGGAGAAACAGCACGCGATTAATGAAAAAGGAACGCAGCGTGAAGAATTAGCGGTTTCGATCGCGCAGATGGAAACGGAAATTCAGCTTGAAGAGCAAAAGATTCATGATCAGCAGCAGAACCTGCACATGTTCAGCGAGGCGCTCGATAGCTGGCTGGAAGAGATGCAGCGGATTGATGAAGAATTGTCCACGCAGGACGACCGGACGGGTGAATATTCGCGTGAGATTGAGGAGCTAACGCAGAAAGTCGCAGCCGACCGGGAAGAAAAAGAATCGATTCAAGCTGTTTCGGTGGATATCAAAAATCAAAAGGAAGAGCTGGCGCAGAAAATCGGCAGCATGCGAACCAATCTAACCGGTATCGAGGACGAGGTCGATACCATTAAGCGGCAGATCCATGAACAGGAAATGGCCGGTCAGGAGCTGCAGTTCAGCACCAAGGGAATCAAGGATCGTCTGGAGCAATCCTACAAGATTGATTACGATCAATTGATGGAGCGGCTCGAGCAAGTCCGGCAGGAACAAAAGGCCCTGGCCGAATCTGACAATCCGATCGAACAGTTGATTGATTCCATGATGGCGACTGATAGGCCGGTTGTTGAACCGGCAACGCCAGCTGAGGCAACACCGTCGGCTGAGGCATCGTCGTCGGAAGAGACAAACGAAGAATCGGAAGAAGATCAAGAGTCGACGCAGGCGACCAAGCCGCGTGTCGATATCATTGCCGAGACCGTGAATTATTTGATGGAGGCCGACGAAGAGCCGTTTGACCCGCAGGAGGCGGAGACGGAATTGTTGCGCTTGAGAAAGCGATGCGATTCATTCGGTAATGTCAATCTTGACGCGATGGATGAGTATGAAGAGCTTAAAGATCGATTTGAATTTCTCACACAGCAGCAGTCCGACTTGCTTGAGGCCAAATCACAATTGTTAAGCACGATCAGTAAGATTAATCGTTCGACCCGCCAGATGTTTATGGACACGTTCGCCAAGGTGAGCGAGGAATTCCGGATTCACTTTAGAATGCTGTTCGGCGGTGGGGAAGCTCAGCTGATCCTGCTCGACCAGGAAAATGTCCTTGAGTCCGGAATTGATATCATTGCCCGGCCGCCGGGAAAGAAATTGCAGAATATCAGTTTGCTGTCCGGGGGGGAAAAGACCTTAACCGCGATCGCATTGATCTTCGGGGTGTTTAAGGTTAATCCATCGCCATTCTGTGTTCTCGACGAGATCGATGCCGCCCTGGACGAATCCAATGTGGGACGTTTCGCTTATCTGCTGCAGGAGTTCACCAAGATCGCGCAATTTATCGTCATCACTCACAACAAGAAAACGATCTCCAGCGCCGATGTCATGTATGGGATTACCATGCCGGAAACGGGTGTGTCGCGGATTGTGTCGGTGAAGTTTGCGGATGACGAGAAAAATAAAAAGGCGGATGAAGTACCCGCCGCTGTCTAGCGAGAATCAGAATGCAGGCAGGTCCGGTTTTTACCGGAAAATTTAGCCACATACATTGCGCGGTCGGCGGATTCAATCAGTTCAGATTTACTCTGTGCGTCCTCGGGAAAACCGGCAATCCCGATACTTACTGTCACGGAATGATTGTCCGGCAGATCTTTCACCCGGCATGATGCGACATTTTCGCGGATCCGCTCCGCGATCGTAAACGCGTCATCCTTGTCGGTGTTGGTCAGTATCACCACAAACTCCTCACCTCCGTACCGGCAGATGTAATCCATCTCACGCGCCGAATGCTTCAGAATGTCGGCGATCTTGATCAGTGTCTGATCTCCGGTCTGGTGACCAAACTCATCATTTAATTTCTTAAAGTTGTCCAAATCCAGCATCAGCAGACAAAGCGGCTGATCATTTTCTGTAGCCTTTTCGATTTCCGTGGACAATTGATCCTGAAAAAAACCATGATTGTAGACATCCGTCAGTGAGTCCGTATAGCTTTTGTGTTTGATCTTTTCGTAGAGCTGTGAGTTCTCAATGGCCAGGCCGGCCTGGTTGGCCAGCATGGTGAACATCCGCAATGATTCGTCGGTGATGGGATCTTTGGTGAAGCGGTTGTCGGCGACGATAATGCCTTTGACGCGGTCGCGGGCCTTAAGCGGCATCACCACCAGCTCATCGGTCTTGAATTTCTCGAGCAGCGGGTCTTTGAGGTAGGCCTTGATCACGGACTCGTCCAGATGTTTGGGTTCGCCGCTGTGGTAGACATCCGCTAACAGATTCCGCTTGTCGGTGACCAGAGGGATTTTCAGATCGCTGATCTGTTTGAACAGGGTGGAGGGTTGGCGGTTTTGTGTACTGATATTTTCTTCAATGAGATCGTCCAGCAGGTGATTTTGGTTTTCAATGTACTGCCAGATTTCCTGGGCATGTTTGAGAGAGTCCGGTCCAATCGCCATCTCCGGGATCAGGTTACGCTTGTGCGGATCCACCAGAAAGAGGATGGCGCGGTTAAATCCTAGTCCATAGTGAGCGGTTACACTCGTGAGGATGATATAGAGGATCGATTGCAGTTCCAGCGTGGAGCGCATCGCAATGCTGATATCATACAGCATCTGCAGATCGCGCTGGGCCCGATCTAGTTGGTTTTTGAGGGACTTGTCGTCCGGTTTGGTGTTCGACATGATCGTAAATATTTTATAGTCCTGGGCAATAAATTCCCATGACTTTTTGTCCGTTGTTTCGTTGCCAAAGATACCATTGTATCGGGATTATGTCAACATTACGTGTATATCATTCTAATCGACTAGATTTCTAAGTTATTGCATATCAATGAATTACAAGTTAATATTCAAGAAAGCGCTTCCTTGACACCCCCAGACCGGTGTGGTATACTTTAGCACTTGTGCGGTAAATACCTATATATTAATATTATATGACTTTTAATTGGGTAGACATAGTCATGATCGCCATCCTCCTGACCGGAATTTACACAGGCCGGCGAAACGATTTTGTCTCGGAAGTCTATCATCTTATAGCTATCTTATTCGCCACATTCATAACATTGCATTATTTCATAGGTTTTGGTTTCTATGTTGCCAAGACTTTTTTTGTACCGCATGGTGTGCAGGAAGCTGTCGCTTTCTATATGCTGGCGGGATTGATACTGGGATTCTTCTTGGTCGCGCATGGCGGCTGGAAGAGGCTGCTGAAAATCAAAAGTCCGGACTTTTTAGATCAGTACGGGTCATTAGTGCTGTCTATTTTCCGGAGTTTTTTATATTGCGGGCTGCTGTTTCTGGCATTATGCATCCTCCGGGATCCGACAATATCCAGAGACACACGCAATTCGTGGTCCAGTCCGGTATTCAAGCAGGTTTCGATTGCGACGTACGGTTTTATTTATCAAGGCATTGTGCATCCGGTCTTTCGGGCGGAAAAGTTTAATGACCGCGTTTATCATATTCTTGTTCAGCCCAAGAAGAAGCAGGACACAGATGAGGATGAATCGGAGGCCAAATAAAACAGCAACCCTGTATGTTACATAAACGAGGTCCAATTGAAACTCAAAGATATTTACGCGTTATTTGTGAAGGAAGGGATACGGCTTGATCCGCGGTCGACAGCCCAGGTTGAGCAGTACCTGAAGGATCAGAAAAAGTCGTATCGCGCCTTAAGCGCGAAAGACAAGAAGTTCTTTGATAGTGAAACAATGACCAATCCATACTCGGACACACGTATTTTACATGGTGATCCGAATCGGGAGATCCGGCGCATTCTCGTCGGGATTGATATCGAGCCTGGAGAAATTGCCATCGCCGATCAGTTGTCGTTGCGGGGTGATGAGATCGATCTGCTGCTCGCGCATCATCCGGAGGGCGTGGCGCTGGCCGGACTGCATGAAGTGATGCATATGCAGACAGATTTTCTTAAGAATGCGGGGATCAAGGATTCAATCGCTGAAAAGCTGATGAAATCCAGGATCGATCAGGTGTCGCGGCGCTTGCACAGCGCGAACCACACTCGCAGTGTGGATGCCGCCCGATTGCTAGATATCCCGATGATGTGCTGTCATACGCCCGCGGATAATCACGTGAGTACTTATCTGCAGAAGTTGATGAACGCGAAGAAGCCGCGCACGCTTAAGCATATTGTGGATTTGCTGATGAAAGAACCCGAGTACCGGGACGCTGTTCTGAACAAAGCCGGTCCGGAGATTCTGGTCGGAAAAGCGAAGGATTTGGCCGGCAAAGTTTACGTGGATATGACCGGCGGGACAGAAGGATCGGATAAGATTTTCGCACGGATGTCACAATTGGGAATCGATACACTTTTGGGAATGCATTACTCAGAGGCTCATTACAAAAATATCAAGGCCGAAGGCATTAACGTGGTCAATGCCGGACACATGGCCAGTGATAATCTCGGAATGAACCTGCTGTTGGATAAATTGACGCGAAAAGCGGATGTTGAAATCGTCGAATGCTCAGGCTTCAAGAGGTTTGAACGTTAATGCCGTTAATCCCTGAAGAAATTATCTCTCAGATCATTGATCAGACGGATATTGTCGACACCATTTCAGGTTACGTTACGCTCAAGAAGGCCGGACGTAACTTTAAGGGGTTGTCTCCGTTTAATCATGAGAAGACACCGTCATTTGTTGTCAGTCCGGATAAGCAGATATTTCACTGCTACAGCAGCGGTATCGGCGGCAATGTAATTTCGTTTATCATGAAGGTCGAACGTCTGACCTTTCCGGAAGCCGCGCGGTTCCTGGCCAAACGGATTAACATCGAAATCCCGGAGAACACCGGCGGCTCGCCGTATCAACGGGGACAGCGTGAAGAAATTTTCGATGTGAACGCGCTGGCCATGAAATATTTTACCGACATATTGGTGTCGGGTGCTGACCGAGAATGCGCAGTCAGTCGGGATTATCTCAAATCGCGGGGGATTACGCTGGAGACGGTCAAAACGTTTCAGCTAGGGCTTTCCCGCAATGAATGGGACGGTCTCATCCGATTTTTGAAATCGAAAAATGTCCCGTTGCGTACGATGGAAAAGGCCGGATTAATCGTCGCTCGTGACAACAAGGAAGGTTATTACGACCGCTTTCGTAACCGGATTATGTTTCCGATTCAGGACACCCAAGGCCGGGTTCGGGCGTTCGGAGCGCGCAGTCTCGACGACGGCGGAGCTAAGTATATCAATTCTCCCGAGACAGCGGTTTATACCAAGGGAGAACACCTGTACGGATTGCACTTGGCCAAGCAGGCGGTGATCCAGAAAGATTTTGTCGTTATCGTTGAGGGGTACATGGATTGCATTATGCCTCAGCAGGCGGGTTTCATGAACATTGTCGCGTCACTTGGAACCGCGCTGACGACGCAGCAAATAAGAAATATCCGACGATTTACTCCGAATGTCGTTATGCTTTACGATAACGATAAGGCTGGAGAGGCCGCCATGATGCGCAGTTTTGATGTGCTGATTGAAGAAGGTATCAGCGTCAAGGTGGCGAGCCTGGAAGCTGGTGAGGACCCGGATTCATACATCAGGAAGCACGGGATCGCCCGCTTTGAAGGACAAATAGAACGGTCCAGAGATTTGTTTGAGTACAAGCTTGATCGATTGTGTGAGCGTTATGATCCGCGATCGGTAAGCGGTCAAGCCAAGATCTGTGATGATATTTTGCCGACGATTAATCGTTTTCCGCATGCGGTGATGCAGGCGGGCTATGTTAATCGATTGGCGGCCAAGCTCGGCGTGTCCGAGCGGGCATTGAACGTTGAACTTCAAAAGGTACGTGAAGGCATGCGCCAACCGGCACGAGAGGCGGTCGTCGAGACCAAGCCGAAGATAAGCATTTCACGTCCTGTTGAAAGCAGCTTATTGAAATTATTGCTTGAAGAGAAAGATTATATCCAGCCGACGAAGCAGGAAATCGCGCTGGATGATTTTCAGGATAAAACCATCCGTTGTGTCGTGTCCAAGCTTTTTGAGCTTGTCGACCAAGGGGTGGAATTTGGTACCACAGATTTACTCAGCAGTTTTGACGATCAGGATGCCGTGCAGCTCATATCCCGGTTGTCGACGGACGATCAACTTATCGCCGGAGATAAACAAAAAATCCATCAGGATTGTCTGAGCCGGATCAAAAAGGATCGACTGAAGAATCAACGTAAGGAATTGCTGGAACAGATTAAATCGGCCGAGCAAGCCGGTGATCAAACTCGACTGGAAGAATTGCGGCAGCAGTTTTTACAGTCCACCAAAAATTGAGTTCGGGGAGAAGAGAAGAACATGAAAAAGCAGAAAGCGAAAGACGATATCCAAGCCGATATCGAAAAATTGGTGGCTTTAGGCAAGAAAAAAGGATTCTTGACCTACGACGAAGTCAACAATGCTTTATCTGAAACAGTGGAATCATCGGAAGAAATTGATAAAGTTTTCGATATCTTGGACGGAAAAGATATAAAGATCATTGAGTCCGACGAAGGGGAAGAGGAGTCCAAAAAGGAAGATTTGGATAAAGAATCCCGTGAGCAGGAAGTGCGTCGCGTCCGTGAAGAAAGCAAGGAAGACGAAGTCTATTCAGACAAGTTTATTCCTCTGGATGATCCGGTGAAGATGTATCTCAAACAGATGGGCTCTATCCCTCTGTTATCTCGCGAAAACGAGATTAATTTGGCCAAGCGGATCGAAGAGGCGGAACATAAATTTGCCGAAGCGCTGTATAAGACGGCATACGCCCGGAAGCGCGCGCTGGAAACGATCAAGAATGTGCTTAATGAAGAGATCAACGTGGAAGACGTTATCAAGGATGAACTTGATCGTCGACCTAAATTGATCCGCGACCTCAAGCGGATTCGCGCGAGTGTTACACGAACGCGGGTTGGATCGGATAAATCTGCCGCGTTATTGGCTGAGTTTAAGTTGACCGCCGCGTACAATGAAAAGGTTATGGCTGAGATCATTGATCTGGTTTCAAAGATTGAAAGGATAGAGCGGAAGCTGAACAGTAAACGCAAGATACCCGGTGTGACGCAAATGCGGAAAGATAAGTCAGCCCTCCTCAAAGAGCTGGCCCAGCCGGTCAAAAAGGTCAAGGAGCAGCTTCGGGTTATCAAGATCCGAGAATCCAAGTTCAACAAGGCCAAAAAGCTTCTTGTTGAGGCCAATCTCCGTTTGGTGGTTAGTATCGCCAAAAAATACATCAACCGTGGATTGTCGTTTCTGGATCTGATCCAGGAAGGCAATATGGGATTGATCCGGGCCGTAGAGAAGTTCGAATACAAACGTGGGTATAAATTTTCGACCTACGCCACATGGTGGATCCGACAGGCTATCACCCGGTCTATTGCTGACCAGGCCCGTACAATCCGCATCCCGGTTCACATGACCGAGACGATCAATAAAATTATCCGTGTGTCACGTCTGTTCGTGCAGGAATACGGGCGCGAACCAACGGCGCAGGAAATTGCCAAGCAGATGCGAATTCCGATCGGCAAAGTGAAGGAAATCCTCAAGATTTCTCAGGTGCCGATCTCACTGCAAACGCCGATTGGAGACGAAGGGGATACACACTTTGGTGATTTCATCGAGGACAAAAAGGCGGTATCGCCGGCCAACGCCACACTGCAGTCGATGCTGAAGGATGAGATCACATCTGTCCTTAACACACTGGATGAGCGTGAGCGTAAGATCCTGGAATTGCGTTTCGGGATTCATGATGGAACAACGCGAACCCTCGAGGAAGTGGGGAGCGAGTTTAACGTCACCCGTGAGCGGGTTCGGCAGATCGAATCCAAGGCGTTGCGTAAACTTCGTCATCCAACCCGTTCCAGACGGGTCAAACAGTTCCTGGATATGGCGTCCAAAGAAGACGCGATTATCTAAATTTGCTCCGATAGGTCTGCTTATGGTATCCTTTAAGCAGGCCTATCGATTTGATAAACATCATCATAAAGGAGACTCCGATGGCTTTCAAATGTCTCAAGCGAACAAGCATGCTGGTCATGGTCTTGATGTGTGCGGCCTTTTCACCGGCGACGGCAGAAGAGCAGGTGTTCAGTGAGCAAACCGTCCTGATATGCAACAAGATCATCGAGAATGTCCATAGCGAGATACAGAACCAGAAGGACGAGTTTGAAGACCTCAAGCTGTATACGGATCTTGCCTTGAAAACCAATCAATGGGGTTTCCGCTACATCAAATATCAATTCATTGATACCTTCCGGAGTCGAGAGAAAGACAAACTTGATTTTTTGATTGAGTTTGTTCCGATCGATGCCGATAAAGAGTACACCTTCGAGGGAGATCACTTTGAGTACGATTTTCCATTGTTGAAGATCAAGCTCATTGCCTACCAAAACCGCAGCAACAAGAGTAAGCAGGTCAAGGTATTGCCTTTCGTCAAAGAGCATGCCCGTCCGATTCATGACTACCAATCGCAATTTTTACCGGTCAAGTTTTCGCTCAGTACCGAAAAAGAATCGTACCAGGTGGGGCAGACGATCACATTGATTGTCGAGATGGAAAATCTTACCAGTACAAATCTCAAACTCCGTGATTTATCCAGTAAGTCAGTGGCGTTTACCTTTGACCGAGGCGTTTGGGAAAATGATTTGGGATTGGCTGATCCCAAAACAGGCAATGAAATTTTACGGCCGCATCGAACGCTCAAGCGTAAATTTCGATTGAGAGGCGTGGACAAGCCGCAAACCCTTGCGGTGCATGCCGTGTATCTGATGCCCTTCAAAAATGCCAGACCAACACACACGCGCTACATCAAGATTACCGAAGAATAGGGCTCCGACTTGGACTCATTTGTCCTGAACGTGGTTTTTTCAAATGATCAGCCGCGGTGAAATTCTGTAAACTATTCCATATCAAATATTTACCAAATGTAAATTTTGGGTGACATACCCAAAAAAGATGGAGATTCGTGCTTCATTCAGATATAATTATAGGGTAAGTACAATTCCCCAATTGCCTTTCTTTAGTTTTGATTCCAATTAAATTATGAGATTTTGTTTTGCGACAAATAAGTGTATATTCGCCGTGGCCGCGCTGTTGATTGTCTTTGCTTTTTGTGATCGGACATCAGTGTATGCACAGCGGTCCACGCCCGGGCAACCAGACTTAATTGAGCTTACCGATGATTATCGGCCTGCCCTGATTAAAGGGGTTCGGGTTGATCCCGATAATGCCCTTGCGTTTCAATTTATTATTGATCCAGGGGGCACCTCGTTTCAGGATGAAGCCTTCCAACGTCAAGCGACAAAGTTAATTAAATACTTTCTCACCGCGTTAACTATTCCCGAAGATGAACTATGGGTCAATCTGTCACCGTATGAATCGCATCGGATTATTCCCGATCGTTTTGGTCAAACGGAGATGGGGCGTGATTTGCTGGAGTTGGATTATCAGCTCAAGCAGCTGACCTCCTCAATGATGTATCCCGAAACCCCGATCGGTCAGTCATTTTGGCAGCGTGTGTATCAACGCGCGCAATCGCTTCACGGTTCCACGGAGATTCCGATGAATACTTATAACAAGATCTGGATAATTCCGGAGTCCGCGCAGGTCTACGAAGATGAGCTCGGAGCGTTTGTAGTTGACAGCCATTTGCAGGTAATGCTCGAAGAGGATTATTTGGCATTACAGCATCACACGGCTGAGTCGGCGAAGGCCGCGGATGATGTCATCAGTGGAGTCTCGTCCAAAATTGTGCGTGAGGTATTGATCCCGGAGATTGAACATGAGGTCAACAACGGCAAGATCTTTGCTGAATTACGGCAGATGTACAGCGCGCTGGTGCTGGCGGCTTGGTACAAGCAGTCCGTAACATCGGGGCTTCTGGATAAATCCTATGTCGACCAGGGTAAAGTTCAGGGAGTGCACATACAAAAAGAGGGAGTACGGGAGGAAATCTATCAGCGTTATGTTATGGCCTTCAGGAAAGGGGTTTATGATTATATCCGTGAGGATGTTGATCTTCAGACCGGACAGTTAATCCCGCGCAGATATTTCTCCGGCGGCGTTGAGCTCAGCGCTGAGCGCCAACGAGTGGACCTGTCTACGCTAGCGAAGGAGTTAGGCGGCACAGAGGCAAGTCTGATTCGGGTGTCGGCGGATCTGGAGGCGATTACGAATAGCGCCTCTAAAATCGACCGGGCGCAGTTAGGTCAGCATACGGCAGACCTGTTGTTATATCGGGAGTTAATGCTGTTGCGAGATCAAAATCTGCCGTTCCGTCCCGAAGATTTCCGAGGGACGGGCACTGAACTTGAACGTCTTCCCGCCCGGTTACTGGAAAAGGCCATTGATATCATGAAAAACCATCACATCGGTCAGTTTCGCGCGGATGGGACCACCGAGTACATTACGCATCCATTGGGGGTTGCCGCGATTTACCTGAACGAACTGGGTATTAATGATCCCGAAGTCTTCATGGCCCTCTTGTTTCACGATGTCATCGAAAACAGTATCACCTATTATACAGACTTGCCAATCAACAAGATTACCGAGGAGGAGGCGATTGAGCTCAGGAAACGTCGTCCCAAGATTTCGCGCAGCGCCCGGGATCTGCATCGGGTGACCAAGCTTGTCATGGACGAGTTGGTGGCGGCTGGTGTCGACCGTCAAGGGCTGGATCTTGATCGTGTCTTTAGTCTTGTTAACGCGCTCAGTAAGCACAATGAACGGGATATCCACAAGCACTATCTGCCTGGTCTGGTCGATCAGGGTAGTGATGGGGTGCTGGCGAAGTTGATGGACCAAATCCATAATATCCGTACCAATATTTTTGCCACCGATGCGTCATTTGTGGAGAAGTACGTGTTTGGCGATGGACATAAACGAACGGGCAGTATTTACATTTATCTGGAGGCCCCGGTGGGAACAACAGGTAAGCCGTTTGTTGATCATCTTAATGAAGACCATCGGCATGTGAAAACGCTCTACCAAATCGCCTTGTTCAAGACCATTGAAGGGAATCTTGAACGTTTAACACGGATCCATACAATCCGCGATGTGCTCGCGGTGATTCATCGGATTGCGCCGGATCTGACAATGGACCTGCATTATCATTCCAGGGAGCATGCGCTCGAGGAGGCCATTGCCCAGATGCAGCAACGGTTTGATCAGCAGGTCGCCGCCATTGACGCGGCGATGATCAGCGACTTTACCAAGGGTGGAATTGATCTGAATCAGGCGCATTTAAAGCTGGAGGTCGCCGGCGAGCGGCGGATTCAAATCCAGTCACCGGAGTCCTGGACGGAGGAATCCGTAGAGATAGAAGGGTTTGTTCCGGTTATCCAGGAAGTCGTTCCGATGATCGATCCGCTTGAAACGCTGGGTTTGGGAGATAGTGCCCTAAAGGCGGACAGTCTGGCGTATGAAATGTCAGATGATTAGATTTGGGTGTGAATCAAAAGGCATATGAAGGCCCATAAATAACTTAAATATATGGTATAAAACAACTTATATGGTGATTATGCTGATCTCAAATTGTGTTGAAAATCATTTTTGCATATGATATGCTGAATGACAAAATTGAGCTAAGTATATACGAATACTTTGAGTTACGTCTAATTCTTGACCAACTAAGGTGTTCGGGGAGATGAATCATACATTCAAGGATTTCCGGGCCTTTAGCTCAGTCGGTTAGAGCAGTTCACTCATAATGAATTGGTCCCAGGTTCGAGTCCTGGAAGGCCCAGTTTACCAAGACCTAATAATTATCCCTAGATAAAGGACAGAGCGTGGAGACTTCGGTAAAGGATCAAATAAAAAAACTAGTCGAAATACAAAAGTTGGATGGTGAAATCTATGATCTCAACAAAGAGATCAAGGAAAAACCGCTGCTGATTGATGAGCTCAAGGAACAGTTCGAAACCACCAAGGCTCATCTTAATCAATTGGAAGCTGAAGCCAAAGCGGTCCTGGTTGCCCGTAAAGATTTTGAACTGGAGCTTCAATCCAAAGAGGATGCCATCGCCAAGTCCAATGCAGATTTGTCGCAGATCAAGACCAACAAGGAGTATACGGCCAAGGTCAACGAGATCGAAAGTATAAAAGCCGATAAGTCTCAAACCGAAGAAAAAATTCTCAAGTCATACGATCAGGTCGATAAAATCAATGTCGATATAGATAAAGAAAAAGTCGTTGTCGGTGAGCGTGAAAAGGAATACTTAAGTAAGAAAAAGGAAATTGAAGACGAGATTAAGGTTCTACAGGATCGTGTTCAAGTTCTCGACGGACAGCGAAAGCAAATTGCCCCGGATATCGATCCGCCGTTACTAGCTCAATATGAAAAGCTGCTGCAGCACAAAGAGGGGCGCGCGATTGTGGCGGTACACGGAACGTCATGCGGTGGATGCTACATGAATGTCATGCAGCAAAGTCTTAATCTGATCAAGATGCACACGGAAGTGGTCCGTTGCGATTATTGTTCGCGGATGCTCTACATCGAGGATGATCTTTGAGTTTAAAGTCGTTGGTGATCAATGTCGACGGTGCGTGCAGTGGCAATCCGGGAGAGGCCGGGATTGGCGTTGTGGTCCGTCAGGACGATAAGATCATTAAAGAGATATCGCAGCCAATTGGCGTGGCGACGAATAATATCGCTGAATATACCGCGCTGATTTACGGATTGCAGGAAGGGTTGATCCAGCGGGCAGATGAAGTTTATGTGATCACCGATAGCGAATTGGTATTCAATCAAATAGCGGGCAATTATAAGGTCAAGAATGAAAAAATCAAACCGCTATTTGATCAGGTAAAGCATTTAGTTCAAGGGTTTAAGTCGTTTAAAATAGAGCATGTTCTGCGTGGAAAGAACCAGGACGCGGATCGGCTTGCAACACAATCCATAGCTAAAAAACAGACCAAGATGGTTGCCTCGTTGTTTGATAACAACGAGGAGGAAAGTCCGAGCTCCACAGGATAGTATACCCTGGTAACGCAGGGCCTTACCGGTTTGCTTCGCATGCCGGTATGAGGATTAGAGCCACAGTGACGAATAAGGCGAATTTGTCTCTGACAAATCCGCTATAGTGAAACGAGCAATCTCTATACGGAGCAATGCCAAATAGGTGAAGATTTAACTTCGGTTAAGACGAATTGATCCGGTTCGTTGATTCACGGGTAGGCTGCAAGAGTTTAAGAAGTGATTCTTAAAGTGAGTTGAATAACCATCGAGCCAGATTGATTGTTATGATCGGGCTGGCTTCACAGAACTCGGCTTATACAGTCTGTTTAATTATAGAATTGAACGGTGGATTATTGCGAAACAGTCAGTAAATCCGTCGGCAAGACTTCAACAAATAAGCATTTCAAAAATGGAGGAGATGTAATGTCAGGACATAGTAAATGGGCGAGTATTAAACATAAAAAGGGAGCGGCTGACGCCAAGCGTGGAGCAGCCTTCTCGAAAATGGCGAAAGAAATTACTGCTGTGGCCAAGACCGGCGGCGGAGATCCTGATGCAAACGCGTCTCTACGAACAGTGATTGAACGGGCCAAAGGCATTAACATGCCCAAGGACAAGATCGAGAATGCGATCAAGAAAGGGACGGGTGAAATTCCTGGTGTTACATATGATGAGGTCTCATTTGATGCGTATGGTCCCGGAGGTGTAGCGATGATGATTACCGGTTTGACTGATAACAACAACCGGACATCAGCCGAGATCAAGGCCATTTTGAAACGTAAGAATGGTAGCTCGGCCGGAGCCGGCGCGACATCGTTCCTGTTTTCGAAAAAGGGTTTTATTTCAATCGAGAAAGACAAAGTCAGTGAAGAGGATTTGATGGATGTGGCTTTGGAAGCAGGCGCGGAAGATATTAAATCAGACGGCAACTATCATGAAATCACGACAGACATCAATGATCTGAATGCCGTCCGTGAGGCGATCGAGGCCAAGGGAATTCCTATGGTTACAGCTGAAATGACGATGATCCCAAGTAACTATGTGAAGGTCGAGGGGAACGAAGCCAAGCAGTTGCTTTCATTGATGGAAGCCCTTGAAGAGCATGAGGACGTCCAAAATGTATACGCCAACTTCGACATTTCGGACGAAGAAATGGATCGGATTGCAGCCGAAGAAGGCTAATGCGCGTAATAGGGGTTGATCCCGGATCAAACGCGACCGGTTACGGAATCATCGAAGCGCAAAGCGGCAAGATCAAGATCCTGGAAATCGGCACGATCGAGCCCAAAAAGTCGGACCCGCTACGATTTCGGATTCTCAAGATACATTCAATCCTTAAAAAATTGATCCAGCAGTATCATCCGGATGTCATGGTCCTGGAAAAACTTTACGCGCACCACAAGTATCCGGCCACAGCTGCGGTTATCGGTCATGCCCGGGGCGTGATTTGCCTGGCCAGCGCTGAGAGCAATATTGAGCTGGTTGAACACAGTGTTAAACGTATCCGGAAGGCCATAACCGGCAACGGAAACGCGACCAAACACCAGACACGCAGTGTGGTGGCGCACATTTTATCGATAGATGAATCCAAACTCACCCTTGATGCCAGCGACGCGCTGGCATTAAGTTTGGGGTACGCCTACATGGAAAACCTTCACAGATGATCGTAAAAATAGCCGGACAATTAGTCGAAAAAAATGAACAATCGGTTGTTTTGCGTCTCAATGGGCTTTATTATGAAGTGATGGTTCCGCAATCGGTGCTGCAGCGCATTGCCGACGACTATCCGGCCGAACAGGAACTGGAATTGATCACGTATCACTATTATCAGATGAATCAGTCCAGTGCCGTACCGTTATTGATCGGATTCTTGAATAAGATCGAATGTGATTTTTTTCAGCAGTTTATCAAGGTTTCCGGTATCGGACCGCGCGCGGCCGTCAAGGCGATCAACAAGCCGATCAGTGAAATTACCCAGGCCATCGACGCTGGCGATGTCAAGATGCTCAAGACATTGCCCGGGATTGGTCTGCAACGCGCCAAGGAAATTGTGGCCAAGCTTCAGGGTAAGGTCAGCAAATATGGTTTAATCCAAGACCGGGTGGCTACACCTGTAGCGGCCGAGGCGCCTGATTGGCAGGAAGAGGCGTTAAACGTATTGCTTCAGCTTCAGTACAAGAAGCCGGAAGCCCAGGATATGATCGAAAAGGCTTTAAAACGTTCTGACAGCATTGATACATCCGAGAAGCTTTTGAATGAAATTTACAAACAAAAGGTGAATGCTTAATGGAAAACGAAACGAACGAGCCGCTTAACTACATCAAAGGTGTGGTTGAGTCTTTGCTTTTCGTGAACGAACGTCCGGTGACTCTCGAACAGATCAAGCGGGTATTGGAAACCGTCACTCCCAAGGAAATCAAACAGGCCATTGCTTCTCTTAAAGAAGAATTTGAATCGAGGGGGGCTGGAATTACGATTGAGGAGATTGCCGGCGGATATCAGATGTTAAGCAATCCCAAGTATGTCAGCTATGTTCGGAAGTTTTATAAAACCAAGCATAAAGAAAAACTTTCAAAACCGGCGCTTGAGACGCTGGCGATCATTGCCTATAAGCAGCCGGTCACGCGCGGTGATATTGAGTTAATTCGCGGCGTAAATTCGGATGGTGTCGTCGCGCATTTGCTGAATAAAGAACTGATCAAGATGGCGGGCCGAAAAGATATTCCGGGCCGGCCGTTTTTATATGGAACCACGAAACAATTTTTGGAATATTTTGGACTGAAGTCGCTGGACATTCTGCCGAACCTTGAAGAATTAAGTATTTTATCGTCGAGAGATGAAGAGGAATCTGAAGACGAAGGTGTTGGCGTGCCGGAAAGCGCGTTGGCGGTCAATTCGTTGGAGAAGCAGAAACAGCGGGCCATCGCAGAGGCGGAGCGGAACGCTATGCCAGAGGAATCCGACTCAATCGATTCTGCCCCGGCGACAGAAGCCGTCGCGGACATATCGGAGGAGACAGAATCATCGCTCGAGCCAGACGCCGAAGGTGAACCGCAGGTGGCGACAGCAACCTTAACAGCACAGGATGAACAACCGGACGAACGTAAGGAAGAAAATGAGTCTCAATAGTTACCGCAAAAAGATTGACGAGATTGATGCGAAGGTCATAAAGTTACTAAACGAACGCGCCGAAATGAGTCAGGCGATCGGGGCGCGGAAGTTAAAAACGAATACCGGAATATACGCGCCAGCGCGTGAGAAGCAGGTTTTTGACAATATCAAAAAACTTAACCAAGGGCCGATGAGTCAGGAGGCCTTTGAAGCGATTTACCGTGAGATCATGTCGAGCTCATTGGCTCTTGAGAAGTCATTGAAGATCGCCTATCTCGGTCCGGAAGATTCGTATACCCATCTGGCATCGATCAAGAAGTTTGGTTCTCAAATTGATTACCAGCCATGTGACAGCATTTTGGATGTTTTCAAATGTGTTGAAAACGACGAATGTGAGTATGGCGTCGTTCCTATTGAAAATTCCACGGAAGGCGTTGTCACGCACACCATTGATATGCTGGTGGACTCCGAACTAAAGATCTGCGCGCAGATCCTGATGAAGATTTCACATAATTTGATCTCCAAGACTACGCTGCGCCAGATCAAAAAAATCTACTCTAATTCACAGGTTTTTGGTCAGTGCCGGCATTGGTTGCATAAGAATATGCCGGGGGTGGATTTGGTTCCGATTGAATCGACCAGCAAGGCGGCTCAAAAGGCCTCGAAGGAAAAAAATACAGCCGCGATATCGTCGTCGATGGCGGCCAAGACCTATGGCCTAAAGGTGCTCAAATCAAATATTCAGGATATCGCGCATAATGCGACAAGATTTCTGGTGATCGCCAAGCAGGACGTGCCCGCGACGGGAAGCGATCGCACCACTATATTGTTTTCAATCAAAGATAAAGTCGGCGCATTGCATGGCATGTTGACGCCGTTCTACAAAAATAAAATAAATTTAACCAAAATTGAGTCACGACCATCGAAAAAACGTGCATGGGATTATTATTTCTTTGTTGATTTTAACGGACATCGTTCAGATAAGAATGTTAAATTAGCCTTAAGTCAGTTGGAAAACATGTGCAAGTATCTGAAGGTGGTCGGCTCGTATCCAAGTTTGGATTGATATGCGAGATTTAAGAAGTGTTGCCAAGCAGACGGTGCTTCAAGTTAAGCCGTATGTTCCGGGCAAGCCTATCGAAGAGGTCAAACGTGAGCTGAAACTTACGGATGTCATCAAGCTGGCTTCGAACGAAAACCCATACAAGCCCTCACCCCGAGTCCTTCAGGCGATTAAGTCGGCGTCTTTGCAGATTAACCGCTATCCCGACGGAGGATGTCACTATCTGCGTGAAAAATTAGCTAAATTTTTAAAAGTCAGGCCGGAGCAGCTGGTTTTCGGAAACGGTTCGGATGAACTAATCGTCTTGGCGGTGCGGCTTTTTGTCGGTGACAAAGACGAGGTCGTGATGGCTCAGCCGTCATTTTTGGTATATTCCATCGCATCCAGTATTGCCGGCGCGCAGATCAAGAATGTTCCGCTTAAAGATTTTCATTATGATTTACCGGCGATGAAAAAGGCAATCACGAGCAGGACCCGTATCGTATTTTTGGGTAACCCGGATAATCCCGCCGGAACTTATCTCAAGCAAAAAGACGTAGAGAGCTTTCTCGAGGGAATCCCGCAGGATGTTCTCGTCTTTATTGACGAAGCCTATTTTGAGTATGTGCACGCCAGAGACTATGTCAATTCCATCCAGCTGTTAAAGAAATACAAGAATATTATAATTTCGCGGACATTCTCCAAGATGTACGGACTGGCCGGGCTGCGTGTCGGTTATGGGGTGTGCCATAAGGATCTCAGCGATTTGTTCAACCGGATTCGAGAGCCGTTCAATGTGAACTCTGTCGCCCAGGCGGCCGCGATCGCTTGCCTTGAAGATCAGGATTACTATCGAGATATAGCTGAGAAGGTTGAGCGAGAACGGGCCTATCTCTATAAGAATTTTGAACGGCTGGGGTTGAACTATCAGCCAAGCTGTACCAACTTTATTCTCCTTGATGTCGGACAGAATGGATCGGATGTGGTCAAGCGGCTGCTCAAGCGGGGCGTGATCGTCCGTGACATGGGCTTTTGGGGAATGAATCAGCATATCCGCATTTCGATTGGGAAGAGGTCGGAAAATCGGCAGCTGATCAGCACATTGGAGCAGGTATTATGATCGTTGTTTTTAAGCCGGATGCAACACCGGATCAGATCAATCAAATCTTAACCAAAGCCGAACAACTTGGTCTCAAGACGAATGTGTCGGAGGGGGTCGAGCGGACCATTGTCGGATTAATTGGTCCCGAGGAAGTTTTACAGGTCACACCGCTGGAGGTTTTTGAAGGGGTTGAGCGGGTGATACCTGTTTTGGCGCCGTACCGCTTGGTATCCCGCGAGTATCAGGCAGATAATTCGATCGTGAGCCTGTCGGATGACGTCAAGATCGGCGGTGAACAACTGCATGTGATGGCTGGGCCGTGTTCCATTGAGAGTCTTGACGGGATGGATCGAATCGCCAGACAGGCGCGCGAAGGCGGAGCAACGATTCTGCGCGGGGGCGCATTCAAGCCGCGTACGTCTCCGTATGATTTTCAGGGCATGGGCGAAGAGGGCTTGAAGATTCTCAAGGATGTCGGTGAGAAATATGGTATGGCGACCGTGACGGAGGTGATGGACGCACGGGACATTGATTTGATTTGCCGGTACGCGGACATGCTGCAGATCGGCGCGAGAAATATGCAGAATTTCACATTGCTTAAGGAAGTCGGTAAGGCCAAGAAGCCCGTTTTGCTCAAGCGCGGGATCAGCGCGACGATCAAGGAATGGTTGATGTGCGCCGAGTATATTTTGGCCAATGGAAATTTTAATGTGGTCTTCTGCGAACGCGGTATTCGAACGTATGAAACAGCTACGCGCAACACGCTGGATATCAACGCGGTAGGCGTGGTCAAACAGCTGTCGCATTTGCCGATCATTGTCGATCCCAGTCATGCCACGGGACGGTGGGGCTTAGTGGCGCCGGCGGCGCGGGCGGCGGTAGCGGCCGGTTGTGACGGATTGATGATTGAGGTCCATGATAATCCCAAAGAGGCATTTTCCGATGGGGGACAATCACTGGTGCCTGAGAAATTCAGTGCTTTAATGCAGGAATTAAGACCGATTGCACAGGCGGTCAACAGAAAATTATAACTTACAAACAAGCAGGTTGATATGATAGGGAAATCGAAATTTATCTTTAAGCGGGTCACGATTGTTGGTGTGGGGCTGATGGGCGGATCATTGGGATTGGCGCTCAAAAAGAACAATGTAGCCAAGGAAGTAACAGGGTTATCTCACCGGAAGGCCTCATTAGAAAAGGCCAAAGAAATTGGAGCGATCGATGTCGGACAGGCGGACGTGAAGAAGGCCGTTGAGAAGGCCGATTTGATCGTGTTGTCGACACCGGTCGATGATATTATCAAGCTTTTAAAAACCATCAGCCCGTACGTCAAGCGCGGGATGATCGTCACGGACGTTGGAAGTACCAAACAGGAAATTGTCGAGGCAGCCGAAGAAATTTTGCCGTACCCCGGAAACTTTGTCGGCAGTCATCCGTTGGTCGGTTCAGAGAAAAAAGGCGTTGCCAATGCCAAGGAAGACTTGTTTATCGATTCGCTGTGTGTCATGACACCGACGAATAAAACCAGTCAGATGAGCAAGGCCAAGGTTCAGCAGATGTGGAAACGTGTGGGAGCGGAGGTCAAGAATCTGAACCCCGCGGACCACGACGACAGTTTGGCCTATATCAGTCATCTGCCGCACCTGGTGGCTTACGGAGTGATGGAGGCCTTACCTGATAAATATTTGGAGCTGGCGACGCAGGGTTTACGTGACACCACACGTATTGCCGCGTCTTCGCCGAAGATGTGGAATGATATTTGCATGTCTAATGTCAAGAATGTGGTCAAATCGTTGGATGAGCTTATTGCATGCATGTCCGAGTTGAGACTGGCCATTATTAACCGTGACGACAAGGTCCTAACCAAGCACTTTACCGTGGCCAAAGAGAAGCGGGACAAGATCGCCAAGGTTTCACATAAGGCCGAAGTCACAGAATGACGGTCACCGAAGACCTGTCTCCAGGTAAGACGGTGATTACGATCGATGGCCCGGCGGGGGCAGGTAAAAGCACTGTCGCCAAACAATTGGCCAATCGATTGGGTTATACATATCTCGACACTGGCGCGATGTATCGCGCGATCACACTCAAAGCCTTATCCGAGTCTGCGGATCTCAATGACGAAGAGCAGTTGCAGCGAATTGCGGCTGATTCCACGGTTGATCTTACGTACCAGGACGGCAAGGTCACGGTTAATCTTGATGGGCAGGATGTCAGCGAGGCCATCCGGGCTCCGGAGGTGACCGGTAACATCCGGACCATTGCGAATGCTGAGGGAGTCCGGAAAATTCTGGTGAACCTGCAGCGACAGTATGCCGCACAAAAAGATCTGGTTGTCGAAGGGCGCGATGTGGGCACGGTGGTGTTTCCCTCAGCCCATTACAAATTTTATCTGGATGCCGATGTGCAGGAACGGGCTCGCCGCCGGCGGGAGGATTTTAAATCCCGCGGTGATCAGGTGAGCGATGATCAATTGAAGCAGGAAATTGAATTACGGGATCAGAATGATATGAATCGAAAAGTCGGGGCTCTTAAAAAAGCGGACGACGCGATTGTGATCAATTCCACCGGCCTCAGCATTGACGAGGTGGTTGATCGGATGATCGGAATTATCAAGCATGGATAAATCACGCATACGAAATTTTTCAATCATTGCGCACATCGACCATGGAAAGTCGACATTGGCCGACCGGTTGCTGTTGACCACGGGAGCGATTGATGAACGCAAGTTCAAGAATCAGTTGCTCGATGACATGGATCTGGAACGTGAGCGAGGGATTACAATTAAAGCCTCAGCGGTACGGATTAAATACAAGGCGCAGGACGGAGAGGACTATGTGTTCAATCTGATCGACACCCCCGGACACGTGGATTTTTCGTATGAAGTCGAGAAGTCATTACGCGCCTGCGAAGGTGCGTTGCTGGTGAGCGACGCGTCGCAAGGGGTCGAATCTCAGACCGTCGCGAACTTTTATTTAGCCATCGAAAACAATCTGGAGATTCTGCCGGTCATTAACAAGATCGATATTGCCAATATCGATCTGGATTATGCCAAGCTGCAGTTGATGGAGGTCTTTAATTTTGATGACAAGGATATCGTGTGTGTCTCTGCGAAAGAAGGTACGGGGATTATTGAGCTGTTCGAAAAAATCATCAAGTTTATTCCGCCACCCGACGGCAAGGACGACGATCCGCTCGAGGCCCTGATCTTCGACATGAAGTATGACATCTACAAGGGGATCATCATCTATGTGCGTTTGTATAATGGCGTGCTGAAACCGGGTATGAAGATCCGGATGATGAATATGGACAAGCAGCTCACGGTTGAGGAATTAGGCGTGTTTGTGCCCGAGATCACCAAGACCAACGATTTGTTGGCCGGTGAGGTAGGATACATCACCTGTAACATCCATGATCCTAGCGAAGTTCGGGTGGGCGATACAATTACGGATCCCAAAAATCCGGTGGCCCAGCCGCTGGAGGGATATCGAACGTTGAATCCGCTGGTGTTCTGTGGAGTGTATCCCGTTAACTCCAAGGACTTTATGGGTCTCAGAGAGGCCATCAGCAAATTGCGTTTGAATGATCCGAGTTTTGTGTATGAGCCGGAGTCGTCGCAGTCCTTCGGTCATGGTTTTCGATGCGGTTTTCTGGGCCTGCTGCATATGGAGATTGTCCAGGAACGGCTGCAGCGGGAGTACGGTCTAAACTTGATTTTGACGACGCCTAACGTGAAGTATCAAATTCGACATAAGGACGGCAAGCTGACCTATCTGGAAAGTCCCAACGAACTACCCGACGCGGGATCCTATGAATCGATTGAAGAGCCGACATTGACGGTGACGATCATGACGCCGGTGAGCCATATGGACGGGGTCATGGAATTATCCAAGCAGAAGCGGGGAACGTTTGTCAGCAGCGAATATGTGTCCGACCGCATGCGGATTGTCTTTGATATTCCGTTGTCGGAGGTCATTGTGGATTTCAATGATAAGATCAAATCCATCACCCGGGGCTATGGATCGATCGATTATAAATTTAAAGGATATGTGCCGACAAAGGTTTCAAAACTTGATATATTAATTAACGATAAGATTTGCGATGCGTTTTCATTTTTGGTTCACAAAGAGCGGGCCTATGAAAAGGGGCTCGGGCTGGTGACCAAGCTCAAGGAGCTGATCCCGCAGCAGCTTTTTGAAGTGCGGGTGCAGGCGACATGCGACGGACGAATTATTTCGAGTGCCCGGGTCAAGTCGGCCGGCAAGAACGTCACGGCCAAGTGTTACGGCGGGGATATTACCCGTAAGCGCAAGTTGTGGGAGAAGCAGAAAGAGGGTAAGAAAAAGCTCAAGCAAATCGGAAATGTCGAGCTGCCGCAGGAGGCGTTTACCGCGGCGCTCAAACTCTAGCAGGCCAACATGTCAAATATCTGGGCTAAAAATTCAACCGTCCGAGAATGGGTCGAGTCGATCGTCATTGCCTTTATCCTGGCGATGCTGATCCGCACGTTTTTTATTCAAGCCTTCAAAATTCCCAGTGGTTCCATGCGGTTGACGTTGATCGAGGGTGACCGGTTGATGGTCAATAAATTACGCTACGGTCCGAAGGTCCCGTTCTCAACCAAGCGCATGCCCGGCATTTCAGAACCGCAACGCGGTGACATTATCGTCTTTGAATATCCCAAAGATCCGGATCGTGATTTTATTAAGCGGCTGGTGGCCCTCGGAGGCGAGACTATTGAAATCAAGAACGGTGATATCTATATCGACGAAGAGTTGGTCACCGAACCGCGGATCAAGAATGTCTATCACTATAACAAAGGGCCTTATGGGCAGGAAGGCCAGCCGTATGTGGTGCCCGAGGGGTACGTATTTGTGCTGGGCGACAACAGTTCTTCCAGTCATGACAGCCGATTCTGGGGCGTTGTCCCGGTCGAAAATATTATTGGACGGGCGGAAGTGATTTATTGGCCGTTTAACCGGATCAGGATTTTGGACTAATGAAAACGCTCAGATTTATTATTTGTGTATGTACGGTTGTCAGTCTATCGGCTTGTGGAACGATCCAGAAGAAAAAGAATCAGATTGAGTATCTCAAGGAAAGTCAGGAGGCCCTTGGAACGATTGCCGAGGCGGTCACCGGAATGCCGCTGACGGAAGAAGAGAAGAAGGCCCTGGAAAAACAGTTGCGTAGTGATCCTGAGGCCCAAGCCGCGGTCGAGTCGATTGCCAATTCACTCTCCGAACCGGTTCGGATGAAGTATTCTCCGGTGACAGGAAAGCGCTACGCACCGCATTTAGATTATGATCCAGAGACCGGAGCCCAACTGCTCTGGCTGGATGACGAATAATCCCCGTCTATTATGATTATTTTGGCTGTCGGAATCATCATCAGTTATCTCGTCGGATCCATCCCTACCGCTTATATTTTCGGAAAATTACTCAAAGGCATTGACATTCGACGGCATGGCTCCGGAAATGTTGGAGCAACCAATGTGTTCAGGGTCCTCGGGAAAGTCCCCGGGATCATCGTGTTAGCCCTGGATATCTACAAGGGTTTTTGGGTTGTCGGTATCGTCTCGGAAGTGTTGGGACTGATCCTCCCGTGGGAGCGCGTGGTGCTGTGTGTGGCCGTGGTTCTCGGCCATAATTACACTTTATTTCTTGGATTCAAGGGGGGTAAGGGGGTGGCCACGAGTCTGGGGGCGCTGATCGGGCTGACCTTGCGGATACCCTCGATTCTACCCGTATTACTGTTGACGTTAGGGGCCTTCCTGGTGGTCTTTGTGACGTCACGTATTGTATCGTTATCTTCAATAGTGGCGGCGATTTGTCTGCCGATTCTGATGTGGCTGACACCGCAACCGCTTGAAATCCGTCTACTAGGACTGGTATTCGGCCTTTTCGTGGTGTATCGTCATCGTCCCAATATCCAGCGGTTACGGGCCGGGGAAGAGCCCCGGGTGCCGCTGTTCGGGAAGAAAAAATAACGTAAGTATATGGAAATAATATATTTACAGAATATTATCTGCTAAATTCCCTCCAATTAAGATATCGCCACCATCCATATGAATTAAAAGTTTTTTCAGGTATCACCTCAAAGCTGTATCCAATCCTCGTCGAGAGTGGAAGCAGAAAACGTTTTCCCGTATTTGGGGCTGTCGTCTTGTGAAGCCCCCCGTGGGTGTTATACTTTCATTGTCCCGGGTTAATTAGGATTTGGGTCAAGAGAAGGATACCTCGATGAAAACAATGGTCTTCAGACGCAACAAGGATGTCAATCGCGGGACAAAGTTTTTACAGATTTGCTCCCGATACCAAGATAAAGAATGCAGCACGATCGTCCGTAAAGGATTTCTGTACAAAGTCAAACGGGCGCCGAATTTGGAGCCCAAGATCGAATCTCCCCAGGTGTATATCCGAAAATATATCGACACGCGGGCTGGCATTGAGAAATTCAGCTTCAGGGTCAAAGGCACCTTCTATATGACTCACGAGCGGGTGCTGATGCAGGTGGATTTTCATCATTCGCTGCATATCAAAATCATCTGGAAGAACAAAAAGAACTTCTCCCCCAAAAAGTCAGAGAGTCTGACTTAATCGCCTGTATAAGGCATTAATAGCGGAAGGATTTTTCCTTCCGCTATTTTTTTGTTCCTGGTCGGAAAATCGTAAAAGCAGTCATGAAAGTTCTTGCTTATCGGGGGTAATTTTTGATAAACTACCCTCAGTCAATTATTACTCTTTTACTTTTCCGTTTGATGCAAAAATTCCTTTCAATTATCTTTATCCTATTCCTGACAACAGGATGTGCCACCTTGAGATCCGAAACTCCCGCTCCGATGGTATCTGATGAAATTATCATTGATGAGACGGTCGCGGTGCAGGAAGCGCTGGAGAATATTCCAGCACCTGAAACCGCTATCGAGATGGATCCTGTCGAGGCGCCCGTGGAGATTGAGATGCCTCAGGAAGTCGTCGAGCCCACTGGTGAACCTGATATCGAACCGCCGGAGTTGATGGGATTTGTTTTTGCCAAGACAATTTTTGAAGGGGTTCTAAAAACCAATTATGTCCGACTGAAATTTGTCAATGCCGACCATCCGGAACGGACATATGAACTGCATATCGGTGAGAAGGAACCGCAGCTGCCATTTGCGTTCAACGTGAAGACGGTGAACCCGGGATACTTCTATATTGAATTGCCGGCGGGCAAATACCAGATTACGTCAGTGTCGATTCCGGTCGGTTCCGCGACCGCCACGGAGGATATTAATATTTCGTTTGAAGTTTTACCGGAGCAGATCAACTATTTGGGGACGCTTTCGCTGGTCGGGACCAAGGAGCGTATCAAATTGGGCGGTGTCCCAGTCATCCGTCCGGGTTTTGAGTATGAGGCGGCCGTTCTCAATGAGTTCGACGAAGGGGTCGCATCTTTCCAACAGCGTTTTCCCAACCTGCAAGGTACGGTTTCCAATCAACTGATGTCTCTCAATCAGTAGTCGAAGATTCCATGAAAAATTATTCATCTCGCAGTCTCATGATTGGCTTGGCTCTGGTCTTTGGATTGTTTACGCAAGCTGTCCAGGCCCAAACCACCCCGGTGACCAAGGCTCACACCCAGGTCGAACTGGTCAGCCAATATTTGACGATCGTTGAAGGACGATCGTTCTACATAGGTCTGCGTCTGACCATGGAACCTGAATGGCATGTGTACTGGCGCAACCCCGGTGACTCGGGATTGCCACCCAAGATCAAGTGGGATCTGCCGCCGGGATACCGGGCCGACCCGATTACGTGGCCCCGGCCGGAGCGTATTGACGCGCCGCCATTGGTTTCGTACGGCTATGAGGGGGATGTTTTTTTTCCAGTCAAGATCAGCGCGCCCGGTGACATCAAGAATCGGGCCAGCATCGACGTACAGGCCAAGGTGAGTTGGTTGGCCTGCAAGGTCGAGTGTATTCCAGGTGTGGCGAACTTCAGTTTTTCCATTCCTGTTGTCAAAGAAAATGACAAACTCAATCCAAAGTTCCGGGAACTCTACAAGGCGATTCGATTCAAACTTCCCGCCAAGGACATTCATGGCAAATATTCGGTATGGCAGACCGAAGACTCATTCATTATTCGATATTTGCCGACGGATCTAATTGAAGGGATTCAGCAGGGCTACTTCTTTCCATATGATTCCAATGTGATTCAGGATGTTGAGCCGCAGAAATTCCGGGCCATTCCAGGTGGGTACGAGTTCGAAGTTCGTCAGTCGGAATTTTACCAGGAGCAGGATACCTATCGTCTCAAGGGAATTTTGACTTTTGACAAAAAAGGGTACGAAGAGATTCAGCCTATTGAAATTGATGTGCCGATTCAGGCCCGGCCGGCAGCCGTGAGCGGCAGCGTCGAGGAGATTCAGGGCTTTCAGAGCTTCTTCCTGGCCTTGGTGTTCGCGTTTTTGGGCGGGTTGATCCTCAATCTGATGCCATGTGTTTTGCCGGTGTTATCCATCAAGATTTTAAGTCTGGTAGAAAAATCACAGAAAGACAGTCGGGGATTGTTCGGGAGCGGGCTGCAGTTCACGGCGGGAATAATTGTCAGTTTTTGGGTATTGGCCGGAGCTATGCTGATTCTCCGTCACGCGGGCAACCAGATCGGTTGGGGATTTCAGTTTCAGAGTCCGGCCTTTGTGGTCTCGATGGCGATTCTCTTTTTCATGTTGGCCCTGAACCTGTTCGGTATGTTTGAGATCGGCGTCGGATTGACCCGGGTGAAATCCAGCGAGCATTCTTTTATGAATGGTGTGTTGGCGACTATTGTAGCGACGCCTTGTACCGCGCCGTTTATGGGATCCGCCTTGGGCTATACGTTGACGCAGCCGGCCTGGAATACATTTATGGTCTACACCGCGTTGGGCTTTGGGATGGCGTTTCCGTACTTACTGCTGACACGATATCCCGGTTTTCTTAAATTTGTCCCTAAACCCGGGGCCTGGATGAACACGATGAAGCAGTTTTTCGGATTCGTTCTCGCGGGGGTCGTGATCTGGCTGATGTGGGTCCTGTCGCTGCAGAAGAGTGAAGGGGCGGTTATCACCTTGGGCATTGGACTATTTTTCGTCGGATTCGGATTTTGGGTCAATCGGATCCGAAAGCGCCGGGATATCGTACTTGCGGTCGCGGTCTTATGTTGGATTATCGGCGGAATTTTTGCCTACCAGGCCGTTCAGTTTCCCGCCCCGACGATCAGTGTCGCGTCTGATTCAGACAACAAATCTGCGGGTATTTCATGGGAGGCTTACACCCCGGAGCTGCTCGAGGGTTATATGTCCTCCGAGCGTCCGATTTTTCTTGACTTCACGGCAGCCTGGTGTTTATCATGTCAGGTGAACGACCGCGTTGTCTTCGGGCATCCCAAGGTCATTCAGAAGTTCAGGCAGCTGGACGTGGTCCCGATCAAGGCCGATTGGACCAATCATGATCCTCAAATCACCAAGGCCATCAATCAGTACGGCAAAAACAGCATCCCTTTATACGTGCTTTATCCGCGTGACAAACGAAAGGATCCGGTCATTCTTCCGGAGCTGATCACGCCCGGGCTCGTGACCGATACGCTGACAGAATATGCCGGCGAGTAATTTTGTTATCAATACAGTCAGCCAAATTTATACAATCGAACAAATTAGAGGAGGTCTCACGTGAAAAAGTTTAAGACGGTTTTAAGCATGGCCGCAGCCATTATGATCGCCATGAGCGGGGCGGCGTACGCGGCGGTGACGAACAACAGTCCGGCGCCGGACTTTACGCTCACAGACTCAAACGGCAATTCACATTCGCTGTCTGACTTTGCGGGAAAATATGTGGTGCTCGAATGGGTCAACTATGACTGTCCGTTTGTCAAAAAGTTCTACCGTTTTGGAGATATGCAGGGATTGCAGGAAGACTTAACCGGACAGGATGTGATCTGGCTGTCGATCAATTCGTCAGCGACCGGTAAGCAAGGAGCGTACGGGCCGGATGAAGTCAATCAAATTATGGCCAACAGCGAGGCCCAACCCACGGCGTATCTTTTCGATACCGACGGGACGGTGGGCCGTCTGTACGGCGCCAAAACGACACCTCACATGTATGTCATCAACCCGGACGGTGATTTGATCTATCAGGGTGCCATCGACAGCATTGCGAGTGTGGATTCGTCGGACATCGCTGAGGCGGACAACTACGTCCTTCAGGCTTTAAGCCAGGCATCAGCCGGTGATGCTATTACAGATCCCGTCACCAAACCCTACGGCTGTTCTGTAAAATACTAATCCTAAATACTGAAATTTCATCCATTGACGCCGACCTTCCTGTGCTAGAATGGCCCGTGACAGCGGGTTCACGTCGGGCATAGCATGGATCGGCGTCAGTTTCAAATCTCGACTATCGACAGGAATAATCCATGGATAATTATGACTACGGCATGATCGGAAATTGTTCCAGTGCCGCTTTAATCAGCAAAGATTGCAGTGTGGACTGGCTGTGCCTTCCGAATTTTGATTCATCGTCCCTATTTGCCAAGATCCTCGACGATGAGAAGGGCGGATATTTCAAAATCAGCGGGGTGGATGTCATCAAGACAAAGCAAGAGTATATCCGTTTTACCGCTATTCTGAAAACAACGTTTGAGACACGGGATGGAATTTTTGAGGTCAACGATTACATGCCGCGATTCGGAAACTCGAGGGGAAGCTACTATTGCCCTGCCGAGATTCATCGAAAACTGCGGGTCATTGCCGGGAAACCTAAGATCCGCATCGAACTCTTTCCCAAACCCAATTACGCGCTCGGTGAGCCGGATTGCAAGATCAAGCACGATTACATCAAAATCACCTCTACGCAGGGCCATTACAACAGTTTCTACTTCTACAGTAACATGGATTATGAGAAGATCCTCAGCGGTCAGACCATTGAGCTGGATACCTACGCGTACTGTCTGTTGTCCTATCATGAGAAGCTGGATGAGGTGTCCAACGACAAGATGTTTATGGATTACGAACGCACCAAGTCCTACTGGCTGGAATGGATACAACGCACGAAATTTAACGGCAACTACAAGGAAGAATTTCAACGTTCGGCCATCACGTTGAAGATGCTGATGTATCAGCGCACCGGTGCGGTATTGGCGGCGCCGACAACATCGTTGCCGGAGATCATCGGGCGAGACCGCAACTGGGACTATCGCTATTGCTGGATCCGTGACGGGGCCATGATCGTGGATACGTATGTACGGATTGGTCACATTCAGTCGGCCGACGGTTTTATCGATTTTATCCTCAATCGGATGCAGCTGAAGCACGAGGATATCGGCGTCATGTACGGTATCAACGGGGAAGAAAAGCTGGATGAATTTACGCTGGACCACCTCTCCGGGTACAAGGATTCAAAACCCGTAAGAATCGGCAACGCGGCGTACACACAGAAGCAGAACGATCTCTACGGGGAATTGATTGAGACAATTTACACCTATTTCTATATCAACCGGCGCGGCAGTTTTCAACTCAACGAGGAGATCTGGACCATGGTCCGGTCGCTGGTCAACCGGGTGCGGGACTGCTGGCGGGAGAAGGACAGCGGAATTTGGGAACGGCGGGAGGCCATGCAGCATTACACGCATTCCAAGCTGATGGCGTGGGTGGCGATGGACCGGGCCTGCAAAATTGCCAAATTCGTCAATAAACCCCAATATATTGAGATCTGGAAGGGGATGGCGGATGAAATCAAGGAAGATATTTTAAAGAATGCGTGGAATGAAAAGTTAAAATGCTTTACAATGTATTACGGTTCAGAATACTACGACGCTTCCCTTTTGCTGATGCTCCATTACGGATTTCTGCCTCCGGATGATCCGCGTATGCAATCTACGGTTGAGGTATATTACCAGCATCTGGTACAGAACGGTTTCTGTTTCCGCTATGTCGCCGAGGATGAGTTCGGCGCGCCGGAAAATGCCTTTGTCGTATGTACGTTCTGGATGATCAATGCCTTGTATTTGATCGGTGAAGAGAAGAAGGCCCGGGAGATGTTTGAGGGTATTCTGGCGTGTTCCAATCATTTGGGGCTGCTCGCGGAAGATGTCGAGATCAAAAGCCGGCGCCAAACCGGAAATTTCCCGCAGGGATATTCGCATTTGGCATTGATTCAAACCGTGCTCTTGCTGGAAACGGCCTACAATTGGAGCGATACGTTTTCAGCAAAAACAAATAACTATACCGTTTAACCGTAAGGAGGAGTCAGTGAGATTACAGTCAACGCTATTTATTCTTTTGGTTTCATTTCTCATGATTGGCTGCGCGCACACGCAAAGCCCGACGGCCGTTAACAGTCTTCAAATCAAGGTGGCTCAGCTCGAGCGAAAGGTGCTGGACAGAGATCGTCAAATCACCGATTTGCAGGCACAGGTTCAGTCACTGGATAGTCAGTTAAGTGAAATTGATACAATTGAATACGAGCTTCCTGCGGAAGATTATACCTATCGACAACCTGAACGACGAACTTATCAAGCCCAAACACGACGTCCTTACATCGAAGACACATATACTGAGGTCGAAACGTACGTTGAACCGGTGGTGCGCAAAGAACCGGCCAAGAAAGACACACGTATTATTCGCGTATCCGCATCGGCCAGAGATATCCAGCAGGCGTTGAAGAATGCCGGATACTATACAGGCAAAATAGACGGAAAATTCGGCCGTCAATCCAAGAAGGCCGTCACGGCTTTTCAGACCGATCACAATCTCAAGGCTGACGGCATCATCGGTCGTGCGACTTGGGGTGAACTCAAGACATACCTGGAATAGGTCCTTGAACGCATGCCGAACACAAGCGTCAGTATTCTGGGATGCGGCTGGCTAGGATTACCGTTGGCGCGGCGTCTCGCCGCAGAAAATTGGTCGGTTAAAGGATCCACGACTCACCCCGAGAAGCTGAAAGTGCTGGATCAGTATGAAATTGATCCGTACCATATCACGTGTGATCCCCGGATTCAGGGCGATCGCCTTGATCATTTCTTTCATTCCGACGAATTGTTTTTAAATATTCCCTTCAAACGCGGCCTGCCTGATCCGGCCTTTTATCACACCCAAATTCATTCGGTTTTACAGCATGCCAAACAAGGGGCGGTTAAACGCGTTTTTTTTGCCGGTTCGACTTCGGTATACCCGTCGCAGATCGGTATCGCGCGGGAAGACATGGTGATTGATCCCGACACAGAACGCGCCAAGGTTCTTGGGCAGATTGAAGAGGATTTGATTTCCGATAAGGATGTATCGGCCGTCATCCTGAGATTTAGTGGTCTGTACGGCGGATCCCGTGAACTCGGAAAATTTATGCAGGCCGGACGCTCGGATCAGCGCAGAGGTCGCTCGCCGGTCAATCTTGTCCATCTCGATGATTGTGTGGAAATCGTAAGCCGTTTGTTGGCTTCGGATATTGCCAACGAGATCTTTAATATCTGTGCGGATGAACATCCGTCCCGCGAAGAACTTTATCAGGCGAAGGCCCGGCAGCTGGGATTGCCGGTTCCACAATTTAACGATGCGGCCGAGCCCGACCAAAAAATTGTCTGTAATCAAAAGATCAAGGAGCGGCTTGACTATACCTTTATACATCCTGATCCGCGTTTCTGAGTCGATTTGCCTATGAACCTGTCGCTTAAAACCAGCGTCGTGATTGTCCTGCTTTTTCTGACGGGATTTCTTCTCTACTCCAATACCTTCCACCATAGTTTTCATTTTGATGACTACGTCTTTATCGTTAATAATCCTGAGATAACGGATATCACCGATATTCGACAAATCTGGAACGAAGGCAGCGCGCCGACCCGGTTTGTGACTTATCTGACCTTTGCTATTAATTATCATTTTCATCGGTTTGAGGAGTGGGGGTACCATCTCGGTAATATTGCCATTCACAGTATCAATAGCGGGCTGGTCTTCTGGCTGACATTACTGATTTTTCGCACGCCGACGGTGCAACGTCAGCATCTGCGGGATCGTTCCTGGTCGGTGGCGATACTGACAGCCGCTTTGTTTCTGGTGCATCCCATGCAGACGCAGGCGGTCACTTATATCTGTCAGCGGTTTGCATCCTTGGCTACGTTGTTTTATTTGCTGACGGTCTGTTGGTATCTCAAGGCCCGTCTAGAGACGACGGGCGCGAAGCTCTACGTAACATTGGCCGTGATCTCGGCTGTATGCGGGATGTTTACCAAACAGATTGTGCTGACCTTGCCGATGATGATCGTGTTTCTGGAGATTTGTCTGTTTGAGCGATTTTCCCTCAAACAGATATGGAGCGGACGGAACGTGAAATGGTTGATCCTGTTGCTGGCTTTTTTGCTGTTGATCCCCGCCGTCTATCGATTTGATACAGCCTCCATTATCGGACGGGAGTTTGATTCATTGTCACACCGGGGAGATGTCCTGAACAGTCCACGTTATTTGCTAACGCAATTCCGCGTGATCTGGACATATATTCGCTTGATGGTGCTGCCCGTCGGACAAAACTTGCTGTATGATTTTCCCGCGTCCTACACCTTGTGGGAGGGGCGTACGCTGATGGGTTTAATCGGTCTAGGACTCTTGATAGGATTCGCCTATTGGTGCCGTCGGCGATTCGTCTTCGTGACACTTGGGATCGGCTGGTTTTTAATCGCTCTACTCGTGGAGTCGAGCATTATTCCGATCCGACAAGTCATCTTTGAGCATCGCTGCTATCTGCCGTCATATGGATGGATGCTGATGACCGCGGCCGTGCTGGTCCGGTTTTTGTCAACGCCCCAAAGGTTGTGGTCGGTCAGCGCGATGGTTCTGATAACGCTCGCCATACTAACATATCAGCGTAACCAGGTGTGGAGGGATGGGATTACACTTTGGACGGACGTCCTTGCTAAATCCCCGAATATGATCCGGCCATACACGCATCTGGCGACGGCATATCTCAACGCCGGTCGATTGGATGAGGCGATTGACATCTACACACGCGGGATAGAGGTCGATCCTCAGCGTGCCGAGTCCTATAATAATCGCGGCAACGTGTATGTGATCCGACGGCAGTATGATATGGCTCTGAAGGATTACAAAAAGGCGCTGTCTCTGGATGATTCCCTCGTCAAGACCTATAACAATGTCGGGATTATTTATAACCGGCAGAAAAATTTTCCAGAGGCCTTGAAGTACTATAATAAGGCATTGGAGCTGGATGATCAAAATTCGGGAGCTTACTTTAATCGGGCCAATATCTATTTGCAGTTAAATCAGTTGGAGGCGGCGTTCAAGGATTATTCCCGGAGCCTCGAGCTGGATCCGTTTAAAAAGCGCGCGTTGTACTACCGCTCACAAATTTATGCGGTCAATCAGGATTACCGTCGAGCCCTGGAGGATATCCTCAAAGCCCAGGAACTGGGGCTGAAGGTTGATGCGGCGTATATCAATGATCTTAGGAAACAAATCCAACTTCAGAAAGGACAAGGGTTTTGAAGCGTTGGGGGAGATGGATTAGTCCGATCGCGATCATTGTGTTCGGATTGGCCATTTATTCAAATAATTATAATTGCGGATGGCATTTTGATGACTTGAGTTATATCGTCAACAATCCGACCATCCGCTCATTATCTGATATCCGATCGATCTGGGAGCGGTTAACGGCGCCCGGCCGGACGCTCGTGCTGTATTCGTTTGCGCTGAATTATCATTTCGGAAAGACGGATGTCTTTGGTTATCATGTTGTTAACAATCTGATTCACATCATCACATCGCTCGGTGTGTGGTGGCTGGCCCGTCTGATCTTTGCGACACCAAATTTGGTTAAAAATAAGCTGTGTCGCCGTCGAGAGTGGGCCGCGTTATTCGTTGCCTTGATATTTGCCGCGCACCCGATTCAGACGCAGGCCATAACCTATATTTGTCAGCGCTTTGCGTCGATGGCAACGATGTTTTATGTGTTGTGCGTGGCCAGTTACCTGCGGGGACGTTTGTATCCCTCGGGGCGATGGCTGTTTTTTTTATTATCCGGTTTGTTTGCGGTTTGCGGGATGTTCAGTAAACAGATAACGATTACAATTCCATTGGCGATTGCGATGATTGAATGGATCTTTCTACAGCCGGATGTCCGGTTAAGGGATTTATGCAGAAAGATCAAATGGCGTTATGTCCTTCCTGTTTTAGGATTCCTGCTGATTGTTCCAGCGCTGTATGCCTTTGATATCCGCGGGATTTTGAGTATCTATCATGCATCGTCAGGATCCTACCGGGGGGAACCGGTGGACAGTTATCATTATTTTCTAACGCAATCGAGGGTGATTCTGACGTACCTGCGATTGTTGTTTGTGCCGATTGGACAGAATCTGCTGTATGACTTTCAGATGTCCAAGTCCTGGTTTGAGCCGAGGACACTGGGTGCGTTTCTGCTGCTCGGATGTATGTTGGTGTCGGCCTTGAGGATCCGCGTCCGTCACCGCGTTATGACATTTGGTATCTTGTGGTTTTTTCTGACGCTTCTCGTCGAGTCGAGTATTATTCCTATCCGTCATGTGATCTTCGAGCATCGGGTTTATCTGCCCAGTGTGGGGTTTTCTTTTTTCATCGTGGGCGTGATGTATGCGTTGATCAATGCCGATCGAAAAAGACAGATTACGTTGTTGATTATCATCTTCACCCTGGGATTTTTAACCTTTCAGCGGAACAAGGTTTGGAAAGATGAGCTAACCCTATGGGCCGACGTTAAGGCCAAGTCGCCTCATAAGATGCGTCCGTACCTGAATACCGGTATTGCTTATTCAGAGCGGGGTGAATTTGATAAAGCGATTTACGAATTTAACCGGGCCCTGGAAAAGAATCCGCGCAGTATTATGGTGATGAACAACAAGGGCGTGTTGTATACCAAGACGCATCAGTTTGATTTTGCGATCGCGGAATTCAATCGGGCGTTGGAATTGTCTGAAGATTGGCCTGAGGTTTGGAATAATCGTGGGGATGCCTACCGTCACAAAAAAGATTATCAGCGGGCGCTGGATGACTACAACGTGGCCCTCGATAAGAAGCCGGAGCAGTATCGTACCTTAAGTAACCGTGGTGTGGTGTTGACGCATCTGGGACGTTATCAGGAAGCGCTTGAAGATTTTAATGCGGCTATTGCCGTCGATCCGGATTTTATAGAGGCGTATCAGAATCGCGGCAATCTGTTCGGGATGCTCAAGCGGTATGAAGAGGCGGCGGCCGACTTCACACGTGTCATTCAAGCCAATCCGGAAGTGCCGGAGATATACAACAACCGGGGGAATGCCTATCGAAAACTCAAAGAGGATGATAAGGCGTTGGCGGACTATAATCGCGCGCTTGAGCTGCGTCCTGATTTTGCCGAAGCCCTCAACAATCGGGGGATTATGTACCGTAATCAAAAAGACTATGATCGGGCATTGTTGGATTATAACCGGGCGATAGAATTGGATCCAAATTACTTGAGCGCACTCAACAATCGGGCCAATCTTTATAAATTGATGAACCGGAACGATTTATCTATCAAGGACTTCAACCGGGCGATCGGGATCAGTCCTCAAACACCATACTTGTATTACAATCGGGCCAAGCTGTGGATCGCGCAGAAAAATTTCAATCATGCCTTAAAAGATGCCGAGCGCGCCAAGGCGCTTGGTTATGGTCCGGCGGTTGATCTGGTCGAACGTCTCATTCAATTCCGAAATGCGCAGAAAAAGTAATTCACAGCCGCAAGTCTTAACCGTGACGATGAGTCCGTGCGTCGATTATCTCTATCAGTACCGGTCGCGCGGGCGTTTGTATGTGGTGAAACATGCTCAGGCTATGGCCGGCGGCAAAGGGATCAACGTATCGCGGAGCCTCAGGGCGATGGGGATTCCAAGCGTCGCGCTGGGATTGAACGGCGGACGCAACGGGGAGATGCTCAGATCACTACTACGTAAAGAACGGATTGAGAACGCTTTTACGGAGATTCAGGCTGAGACACGGGCCAGTCAGACATTGGAGGGCGTAGGGCAGTCCGAGCCGTGGCGAATATTTCAGCGAACGCCGGCCGTTACAAGACAGGAATGCGAATTATTTCTGCGTCAGTATCGTAAATTGTTACCATCGGTGTCAGTGGTGGTGATCAGCGGCCGGATGGCTGATGGGTTATCTAAAACATTTTTATCGAAATTGATTAATCTAACACATCAGTATGCTGTCAGGGTGATGCTCGATACCAGCGGGGAGTTAATGTTATCCGGAGTGAAGGCGCGTCCGTGGATGATCAAGCCCAATCGTCACGAGGCGCAGGCATTGACAGGGGTTTCTATCAAGCGTTTTCCCGACGCTGTGCGTGCAATGAAGCGTCTCAAGCGACATCACATCGAGAATATTTTTATCACTCTAGATCGGGACGGAGCAATCGGTTGCAATCAAAATCATTTGTGGTATGCTAAGGCACCTAAGGTTGACCACGTCAGTGCCGTGGGTTGCGGCGACGCGTTTGTGGCCGGATTCTGCTGTTCGATATTGCGGGGGCATTCGTTTGAGGACGGCTTTCGATACGCCGTGGCCGCAGGCAGCGACAGTGTCAGGCGCTTAGTTCCAGGAGGTATCTGTCCGGATACCGTTGACCGATTGTCTCAAAAAATAAAGATCAAAAAATACAAGCTATAGTTGCGAAAGGGGTTCTATGGAAACGTTGGAAGTTGCTCCGGTAAATTCACACTATATCGACGATACAATTCGAAATGAGATTCTGGAATTCTCCAAGGATTTCAAAAAGTCATGGGTCGGGCTGGGCCGGCATCTCTATGCCGTCTGGGAAGATAAATTATTCCGGGCCTGGGGCTTTGATTCTTTCGAAGATTATATTGAAGGTGAGGTCGGCCTGCAGAAGTCATTGGGTCTGAAGCTGCTCAAATCATATTTCTTTCTGGAGCAGGACGAGCCGCAGTATCTGGACGCCCAGTTTATGGATGAGCGTACCGCCGACAAGATCCCCGGGTATGAGGAGATCAATTTTCTTCGGTTGGCCAAATCCAAGAAAGAGCTCAATAAAAATGACTATGCCAAACTTAAAAAAGATGTATTTGATAAAGGTAAGCTAGCCACAACCCTTCGCAAAGATCTGTCGACGCTCATGAAGGAGCGGAAGTATGTGGACCCCGAGGAAGAACGTGACGCCCGCAATGAGGCGGCGATTCGCCGGCTGATTACGTCGATCAAGACCTTCCAGAAGGACATGACGGCTCTTAAACTGATCCCTGAAGACATTGTCGATAATGCCAAAGATCTGCTCAGACGTCTGGAAGAGCAGCTGGATTGATCCAGCCGGGAGAAAATCCGCTTGGCGCCCCCTTAAAATAGTTGATTTCTTCCTGTCAATTGCCCCCAGAACGGATAAAATGTTAAAGTAAATATTGGTTAAGATATGTCGAAGCGAATTCTAATTATTGACGATGAAGCCACCAACATCCGGATCATGCAGTCCCGGCTTACGGGGGAAGGGTATGAAGTTGTCATCGCCCGTGATGGTGATGTGGGGCTGGAACGTGTTCAGAAAGAAAGTCCGGATCTGATTATCCTGGATATCGAAATGCCGCGTATGAACGGCTATTTCTTTATTTCAGAACTCAAGAAACTGGGCGATCAGAAAGATATTCCCGTCATTGTGATCACCTCTCATGATGACATGGAGGCCGCGTTTGCTTCAAAAGGAATCCAGCATTACATGGTTAAGCCGATTGACTTTGATCAGTTGTTTAACAAAATTCAATCCATTCTCACCGCGTAGTTTTTATTCCCGCCCGTCGAAAAATTACATTTAAAATGTTGATTTTAATTTCAATTAACACATAATGAAAAGGTATTCCTAAACGAACAAATTGCCTTATGTCTGAACTGTTGCGCGTGTGATTCAGTCTTATTGAGCAGACAGAGTCCCTGATCAACGTTTTACACTTAAGGAGACCGGCAATGACAGATCCAAAGCAGATTCCTTTTTTGGTTCAACTTCTCGACGACGAATCGATCGATGTTCAGGAAAAAGTCAGTCTTGAGCTGGATGCCTTCGGTCCATTGCTCAGAGACGAGATCCAGAAGATATCATTTCCGCTGACGGCTCGCCAAAAAGAAAATCTCGAAAATATATTTGAACATCATCAGCGAACACGGTTGCTTCAGTTTTGGCCGACGTGGTATGACCAGCGCGGATCCATGGAGAAATTGGAGTCGGCGCTGACGCTGTTAAGTGAATATTTAACGGTCTACGATTATCGTGTGCGTCTCAAGGATTTGCTGGATGAGTTGGCCGATAAATTTCAGCGGAAATATCAGTCACTTGATCCTAAACTTCTCGCGTATTACTTGTTTGATGAGGTCGGGATGAAGGGGAATGACGAAGAATATTACAATCCGCAGAATAGTAATCCGATCTACGTGATCAACGAAAAACGCGGTATTCCGATCAGCCTGGTCTGTATCTACATGCTTGTCGGATATCGGGTCGGCATTCCGATCGAGGGATGTCCGTTTCCCGGTCATTTTCTGGCCCGTATCGATCTTGATGGACAGATGGCATTTGTGGACTGCTACAGCTCCGGACAGATCATTCTTGAACATGAGTTTACGAAATTCCGTGATGAGATCACCGAAAATATTGTTGAAGCCCTGGCCGAGCGGGTGTGCGCCGAGGATATTGTGCGGCGATACTTGGCTAATCTGATCCGTGCGTTTCAGTTTGAAGAAGACAAGGAAGGTGGCGAATTGATGAATCGCTTGTTCTGTGATCTCGAGCAGCGGATGGCGGAGCGGAGGATCGCCCATATCACGCCGGATGAGATCATCGACGGGCCCCGCCCCAAATACCGTCCGGGAAATATTGTCAAACACGCCAAATATGGTTATCGCGGAATCATCGTCGGGATGGATCAGGAGTGCAAGGCCACGGATGATTGGTACTACGGTAATCAGACCCAGCCCGCCCGGGATCAGCCCTGGTTTCATCTGTTGGTCCATGACACAGAGCAGGTCACCTATGTGGCCGAGAATAACCTGGAGATTGATGGATCCCGCAAAGAGATAGTTCATCCGCTGCTGACGTATTTTTTCACCCGTCTGGGTAACGGGCGTTATGTCCGCAACGAAAATGCCTGGCCGCAGACCGATTTTTAGGGGTGATAAGACTCTTGACTTGCGCTAATTTGTGTGGTATCATCCTCACATGACGCAAAAACCCAAACTTACCGACAAACAAAAAAACATACTCAAATTCATCTACCGCTCCATCCGGGAGAACAAGCTCCCGCCTACCATCCGTGAAATCGCTACCGAATTTGGATTTTCCTCAACCGGCACGGTTCGCGATTATCTCAAAGCATTAGTCTCAAAAGGATATATCAAAATAACCGCCAACAAGTCGCGCGCAATTGAATTGGTGTCGGACGCATTGTTTTCGGTGCCGATTCTGGGGCGAGTGCAGGCCGGACTACCGGCGCTGGCCGTCGAGGAGATCGAAGGATATCTGAACCTGGACAGTTTGATGTTTGGTGACGAGAGCACCTTCGCGCTCAGGGTTCGCGGCGACAGTATGATTGAGGCCGGCATCATGCCTGACGATTTGGTACTGGTCCGAAAGCAGAACGTCGCGCAAACCGGCGAGACGATTGTCGCCCTAATCGAGGAAGAGGCCACGGTGAAGAACCTGCAGAAAAAGCAGGGGCGTTACTTCCTGGAGCCGGCCAACCCGAATTATCAGCCGATCCTGGTGGACGAACATGTCTCGATCATCGGCAAGGTCATTTCCGTTGTCCGCAAGTATTAATCACGGCTTCCGCATCACATCCCGCCTATTCTTTAGCTAACCAATGATTTTTCTAATTGTCATTCCGTCTGCTTCATAGCATAATACTAAACTCCAATAACAATCTGAACGCCTGGGTATAGAAGATGAATATCGGCTATAAAATCCTGTCATTTTTCTCACACTACTTCGAAGAATTCGTTTACGCGAATGTCGCAATTTTTAGTCTGGCTCTAGGTCTCACGATAATCAATCAGCTCAAGCGCCGGCCGATGGAGCAGAATATCCGGTCATTCACCGAGACGATTATCGGCACCACAATGATCTGTTTGCTGCTGTTTGGATCGGCGCTGACCATTACGATCTGGTGGAACAATTACAACAGCCCGTTCATAAACTTTGATCTGCATGATGAAATTTCGACGAACGTGGATTGGGTTGATGAAGATCTGACGGTTTACATCGTCAATGAAAATGAATTATTGGGCGTGAAAGCCAATGGAACCGGGCAGCATTCGGTCTTTACCAGCGACGAGAAAATCCGTGATTTTCAGTTTTCTCCGGATGGCCGGTATATGCTGATCGCCACGTATAAAAAATTATTTCTGTTTGACCGCGACTCAACCGAGCAGCAGCTGATAGATGCCGTTGATCTCGATAAACAAAACAAGAATCTCAAAGGCACGATCAGCGGGATTCGTTGGGCGCCGAATAGCCGTTACTTTGTTTATGAGCTAGCGCGCTGGTCCAAGTATGGATCCAAGGATGAAATCTTTGTTTATGATCTTGAAGACGGCAGCCGGCAGACCATTAGCAGTCCCAAGCGCAAATTGTCCACGCTGTATTGGAGTATGGATAGTCAAAGCCTGTATTACCTTAAGAGTGATTCTCAGGAGCTGGATGAACGGGAGATCATTTATAAAATCAAGATCTACCGGATCGATATTGATGATTACAAGATCGACTTTGTGGCGGATATCCGCACCGATGATTCCAAATTCCCTCAGCATCATTTTGACATGCTGGGAATTGATCTGTACCAGCCGGAAGATATCCTGACTTTCGGACGGGTGGGGGAGATCGGGATCCTCAAATCGCCCAAGGGGGCCGAGGTCGGCATCGACAGCCGGCATTTCTTCTATTACAAGGCCGGATGGTTCCGTAAGCGTCTGTTCAAGGTGTCCCGTGATGTGGACACGAGCAAAAAGCCTACAATGCTAAACACTTACGGTGAACACATTCTGCGGCAGATCCGCTGGACCCCGTCCGGTGATTACGTGATCATGGACCATCCGTACTGGGGGATTTTGGTGTTGGATCCCAAAAAACGGAAAATTGGTCAGCTGTATCCCTATGAAGTCAGTGCCTACGGCTGGTTTAGTAAAAAATAAAATCAAATTTCTTGTTTCAGCTTCCAAATCTCGCTAAAATTAAAAGGAAATCGAATAATGACGGAATTTAGTGACACACCTCTCAATCGATCCAAAGAAGACTACCTGCGCATTATCAGCAAAATTGAATCCGATTCCAATGTCGGAATCGATGCTCAGTTCACGCATGCCGTGATTATTGAGCATCTGCAGCGCATCGAAAAACGCCTCGACCAGATTGAAAAAAAGCTGGGTTAGAAATCTGACATATTTGGTGTCGATCCTGGAGAGTTAACCGCAAGCGAAATTCTCGTATTTTTCACGTACTAATATTCATTGATCAACGCACGGAGTATGACCGGCAAGGAGGAAGAGATGAAAAATTCATGGCTCGTTTGGGTATTTGTTGTCGGCGTGGTTATCACCATGTTGTTCGCGTTTAATTATCAGGGATCACAGGACACGGTTCCTTTAAGTGAAATTTTTCCGGAGACCGAAACGTATCCGGTTGATATCGAATTTGTGGACAGCGATGGGACCATTGAAGATGTTCGGGACTCCGCGCCTACGGAAGAAGTGACCAAGGTTGACCGCTCTCTCGTCGAGAAAACACGTCGTTTCGAAGAAAAGATCAAACCGATCGCCAAGCCGCCGATTGCTGTTATGGAGAACGAGCAGGTGGTGGTGAAAAAGCCTGAGCCGGCTCCCGTGCCTGCTCCGGTCGTTGAAAAAGTCGAAGCGCCTAAGCCTGTGCCTGTCGCGGCCGCGCCGGAGAAAAAATCGATCGACGTTGTTGAAATGAAAGGGACACCGTACACGATTCAAGTCGCTTCATTCAAGGACAAAGCCAAGGCGCAGAAGAAAGTCGAGGAAGTGCAGAAGAAAGACTACTCCGCGTTTCTCGCCGCCAAGGATATCAAAGGGAAGGGAACGTATTACCGGGTGTATATCGGCAAATTCGAAAACAAAGCTGACGCCGATCAGCATTTGACCAAGGTCAAAAAAGATTACGCCGGAAGTTTTATTATTACGCCCAAGTAATGCGAAATTAATCTCATAGGTCCTCCGGAATGATCGGTTGCCGGTCCGTCGGTAATGCCGTCATTGTCATTCGGGAGGACTTTGTTGTGTATCGCGTCAATGAAAATTCTTAACAATGATTTTGCCTTCGGGTTTTTTATCTTTGTCTCGGCCGTGCTGATTTTTGCCCACGGGATCAGCGTTCACGGATTTGAGTTCCGGGACGACGAAATTTTTTACTACAAAAGTACACATGAAATGGTCGAGACCGGCGAGATTATGTCGCCCACCTATTTCGGTGAGGACCGTTTTCAAAAGCCGATTTTATTCTACTGGCTGATTCTACTTTCCTACAAAATTTTCGGACTAAATTGGTTTGCGGCGAGAGCCGTTTCAGTGCTGTTTGCCGCCTTAACACTGGTCGTTACGTGGCTGATTGCCAAGCGTCTGTATGATCGGCGCGTGGCGGGCCTAAGCGCGCTGATGCTGGCGACAATTCCCTTATTTGTGCGCCATGCCCGTAATGCCGTACCTGATATGGCCTTGAATTTCTTTATTGTGCTGGCCGTGTACTGCTTCATTGAGTGGATCATGGGGAATAAATCCAACCGGTGGCGCATTGGATTCTTTGTCGCGTGCGGATTAGGATTCATGATCAAGGGATTTGCCGCCCTGCTGGTGCCATTCATGACCGTCCTGGGATATGCCGCCTTTGTCCGTCGGGGAGATGTGCTGCGTCGGTTGCGATTCGGACAGGGGATGCTCATCATTCTGACGATTGTCCTGCCGTGGTTTTTGTACATGATCAAGATTCACGGGAGCGGTTATCTGGACTACATGTGGTCGCATGAAACCATGGGACGGCTGATGCATGTGAAGGAAGGTAACCCGATTCTGATCAAGATTCGGACCTTCGTTGAGCACTTGATCTTTTACGTCCAGGTATTCTTCCAGCAATTTATGCCGTGGAGCCTTTTTTGCGCTATTGGAGTACTATATTCGTTCAGGCATATCAAACCCAGCCGCCGGGACTTTGAGCCTTTCGTTATCCTGGTCGGATGGATGGCGGGCGTGTTTGGTTTCTTTTCTTTCATGTATTTTACGATCAGTCACTACTTGCTGACAATCACGACACCCGCCGCCATTCTAGCCGGTCATTTTTTTCTGCGGGCCATCGAACCAGCCGGATGGTTAGACAGGTTCTGTCTGTGGGGGCGGCGATATATGCCGATTATCGCGGGGGTGTTCATAGCGGTTGTATATGTGTTTATTCTGACCTTTATCGCCGGCGTGTCACCGCTGTATTTTCTGTCGATGGCGTTATTTTTTGCGGTATGTCTGGTGGTGATGGTGAGGGGCCAAAACCGTATCCGCGGTCCGCTATTTCTGGGCTTTTTTCTGCTGATCATTGTGTTTCAATCACCGATGCTCTCTCAGTTGGGGTTGACGTCACATTTGAGCCTGCGTCAGTTTGCCGCGGCCATCGATCAGGATTCACCCGAGCCGTATCACGTGGCGGTGGCCAGTCATGATATTCATGAGAAGGAGTTTCAGGTTTATGTACCGGATGTCAAGATCGACAAAATCGCCAAGGATATGGATCAATACAACCGCTATATGATCCCGATCTATCTGGTTAAAAAGCAAAGAGTTTATTGTTTGCTGACAGAAAAAGACTATAATAAGTATTTAAATCCCATATATGAAGACTTCAATGTGATCCATAAAGAGACGATGTTGCGCAAACGGCTCGATCTGGATGCCGGGTTCATCCGTGCTCTGATCAGATTTGACCGCCAACGGATTTACGAATATTTTATGGAGCAGGTTGTTTTAATCATGAGAGAGAAGCGTGTCTGACAAACAAACTCAATCCAAAGAAGCCGAGATTTGCCAATATTCCATTGTGGTGCCGGTCTACAACGAAGATGATTCCCTGGGGCCGCTGTTGGCTGAAATTCTCCAGGTGATGACCGGTTTAGATAAGTCATTTGAAGTGATCTTCGTAAATGACGGATCAACGGATGATTCGTTGCCGACGATGAAGGTTTTTCAGCAGCGAAGTCCCGACATCATCAAGATCGTCGATTTGCCCGAACGCGGAGGGCAAACCAACGCCTTACGCAAGGGGTTGGACGCGACCCGCGGGGCCATCGCGATCACCCTGGACGCTGATTTGCAGAATGATCCGGCTGATATCCCCAAGCTGTTGAAGAAGATGGAGGAAGGTGACTACGACTGCGTTTGCGGTTGGCGAAAAAACCGTCAGGATACGGCTCTAAAAGCGGGGTTGTCAAAGTTCGGCAACATTCTCCAGCGGATGTTTAGCGATCTGAAGATTCACGACGTGTCCTGCACGCTTCGAGCGTATCGCCGGCGTTGTATCGCGGATGTCCCGCTACACTGGGAAGGTCAGCATCGCTTCATACCATTGGGGTTGTCGCTGCAGGGATACAAGATCGGTGAGGTGGTGTCAAATCACCGATACCGGCAGTACGGTCAGAGTAAGTACACTCATGGCCGGATTTTCCGGGTCATGACAGATTTCTTTAAGGTGTTGGAGACGAAAGGCAAGGCGTGAGCGCGGGAGTTTTTCTGGGATTGTCAGCCAAGCAGTGGATGATTGTCGGATTTATCGGTCAGTTTATTTTCGGCGGACGGTTTTTGATCCAATGGATTTGCTCAGAGGTCAAGAAAGAGAGCCACATCCCGATGGCGTTCTGGTACATGAGTGTCCTGGGAGGACTAATCCTGTTGTTATACGCGATCTCCATTAAGAACCCTGTATTTATTATGGGACAATCGATGGGGATGATTGTTTATACACGGAATCTTATGCTGATATCTAAGAAAAACAGGCTTGAGAAGCTATCTCAGGAAAAAGCTCAATCCTAGGGTATCAAATCCTTGGATTGGAGTTGAATTTTTCGGCAATTAAAGCTAGAATCAAAACGAATAGACGAAGACATCGTAGAAGGAGTTGTTGTGAAAATACTAGTCGTAGATGATTCATTGATGGACCGGCGTTTGACAATGAATCTTCTGAAAAAAAATGACATCGAAAATGAAATTCTGCAGGCCGGAGATGGTGAAGAGGGGCTGCAGATTCTCAGTGAAAATTATCAGGACATCGCCTTAATCTTGCTGGACTGGCAGATGCCAAAGATGGACGGTATTGAGTTTATGAAAGGGGTTGTAAAGGTCCCGGAAGTGGCCCAAATCCCAATTATCATGATTACAGCATCAGGATCTGACGACAACAAGCGGGAAGCCCGCGAAGCCAATCCAAATTTGGCCGGTTATGTGGTCAAGCCATACAAGCCGGAAGAACTGCTTGAGCTTATCAAGTCTCACTTAACCTGATTGCCTCGTAAACTCTATGGTCAAAATTCCCTTAGATGATAATGATCAACTGGATGAGCGTTATATTCAAGCGCTGATGCTGGCCAGGGTCGTTAAGAGAATCCTCAAAAAAAGGGCGAATATTGATCTGTCCTCCAATCCGAAGTTTATTGTCAAACCGATTGCCGAGTTTATGAACCGCATTCGGGTTTCCAGTCTGAATAAGTTTGATGAAACCACTTACATATCTACCATAAATTTTTACAAGACCCGTGGAGATATGGAGAAGCATGATGCGTTGGGCGCGCTGATAATCTATATCGGTCAGAGCTACCTCGTTGAGTTGATTCGAAAGCTGAATTATCCGGACGTCGATGAAGATGATCCGGAAGCTATGCTCGATTCCATCGGGACCTTTTGTAATTTGATCGCCGGAAATTTCAAGGCGGGGCTGACCCAGCTGGGATATATCGAGCTGATCATGTCTCATTTTTCCGGCTATGAAAACAAGGTGTTGATGGGGATTGAGTTCTCGCCAAATGAAACTCAAATGTATGAAATTCAGTTTGAGATTGATGGTCAGCGACGTATCGTCGCGGAGATCTCAATGGGGTCAATCCCGCTGGACAATTAGCGCCTAGCTCCAGAAATTAGAATTCAAAATCACAAGCAAAGGAATCATATGTCACATCCGGATATTGAGCGGCTGCATCTTGACAAAGACGGGATCACCGAGGCCGAAGATATATTGCACAATTTATCGTATGAAGATTTGTTTCAGCATGAAACCAGCGACACGCTTGTCGGTTTTGAGCGCGGCGTTGTCACGGAGTTCGGTGCGGTCAATGTCGATACCGGCAAATTTACCGGCCGTTCTCCCAAGGACAAATATATCGTCGAAGATGACGTGTCGCGGGATACGGTCTGGTGGGCGGACGGAACCGCGGCGGGGTCTGATAACAAAAAGATGTCGATCGAGACCTGGAATCATCTGAAGGATATCACCCTCAAGGAATTAAACGGCAAGCGTCTGTATGTGATGGACGGATACTGCGGGGCCAATCCAGACTCCCGGATGCAGGTGCGGCTAATTACCGAGGTGGCCTGGCAGGCGCATTTTTTTAAGAATATGTTTATCCGGCCGACTGACGAGGAATTGACTAATTTCGTGCCGGACTGGACCATTCTGAATGCCTGTGAAACCACCTGCGCAGACTACAAAGATTACAACATGAACTCGGAAGTGTTTTGCGCGTTTAATATCGGTGAGCGTGAAACGGTTATCGGCGGCACGTGGTACGGCGGAGAGAATAAAAAAGGTATCTTTTCGATCATGAACTATTATCTGCCGCTTCAGAATATCGGGGCGTTTCATTGTTCGGCCAATCTGGGCCGGGACGGAGACACAGCGCTGTTCTTCGGTCTTTCGGGTACGGGCAAAACGACGTTGTCGACGGATCCCAAACGTGAGTTGATCGGTGATGACGAACATGGCTGGGATGATCAAGGGGTCTTTAACTTTGAGGGTGGATGCTACGCCAAGTGTATTAATCTCTGTCCGGAAAATGAACCGGAAATATATGCCGCGATCCGCCGCGATGCGCTGCTCGAAAACTGTGATGTGGATGATTTGGGCCGTGTTGATTTTTCATCGACGGTCAAGACCCAAAACACACGCGTCTCCTATCCGATCTATCATATCGATAATATTGTCAAGCCGATTTCCCGGGGCGGACATCCGGAAACAATTATTTTTCTGACATGTGACGCCTATGGTGTGTTACCGCCTGTCGCCAAGCTTAGCCGGGAGCAGGCCATGTATCATTATCTCAGCGGCTACACCGCCAAGGTGGCAGGGACGGAGCGCGGTGTCACCGAACCGCAGGCAACATTTTCCGCCTGTTTCGGACAGGCCTTCTTGACGCTGCATCCAACCCGGTACTCACAAATTCTTGGAAATAAAATGGACATGCATAATTCGCGGGCTTATCTGGTCAATACCGGATGGACGGGTGGGAAGTATGGTGTCGGCAAGCGCATGTCACTGCCGGATACTCGCAAGATTATTGATGCGGTCCTGAATCTGAGTATTGAGGAAGCCGATTTTGAAGCCATGCCGGTGTTTAATCTGCAGATCCCGCGCTCGGTGGTAAATGTCAATCCGGATATTCTCAACCCGCGTAACGCGTGGGTGGATAAGGATGATTACGACGAGACCTGTCGGCATTTGGCTGAAATGTTTGTCAGTAATTTTGTACATTACACGGATACGGAAGAAGGGCAGTCGCTGGTGGCGGCCGGTCCTCAAATCTAGCACGGATTAACAAAACCGTCAGCCGATTGAGGCGATGGTCGAAAATTACGGAGAGAAATATGGCACAGAAGAACAAGTCAGTGGTGGCGGTAATCATTGTCGCGGTATGTGTGGCCGTCGTTGTGGGAGTAAATTATTTACAGGGACAAAAGACGGTTCAGTCGGCCCAAGGGCGGGCCAAGGGAAATCCGGATTCCAATATTAAGGTTGTCGAATTCATTGACTTTCAATGTCCGGCCTGCGCCTCCGGTGCGAAATTTCTCAATAAGTACATCAAAGACAACCCGGATCAGATCCATTTGGAGATGAAATATTTTCCGCTCAAAGGTCATGTGCACGGGATGCTCAGCGCACGATTTACCGAATGCGCGGCGAGACAAGGCAAGTTTTGGGAGATGCATGATAAACTGATCGATAATCAAAGTGATTGGAAAAAGTTAATCAATGCCTATCCATCGTTTGAAGTGATGGCTCAGCAGATCAATCTGGATATGACCAAACTCAATACCTGTCTGGATGATACACGCGTGGATGAGGTGATTAACAAGCATAAAGAAGAGGGTAAGCAAAAGGGTGTGCGTAGTACGCCGACATATTTTGTGAATGGGCAAATCGTTGTCGGGCCGGGCAATCTCAAAAAAGAATTGGAAAAATTATCTAAGGGAGCTTCAGAAAACTAATGTTGGCTGTCCTGAGAATCCTGTTTGGAATGATTTTTGTGGTATCGGGGTTTGAGAAATTGGTCTCTCCGTACCAGAACTTTCTGTATGTTATTCAAGGGTATCAGATCGTGCCCGCTGGTTTGGACGTCATCGTGGCGCAGGTGTTTCCATGGATAGAACTTCTCATCGGTTTGTTTATCGTCCTGGGTCTCTGGGTGCGCTGGTCGCTGATCGGCGGGATGGGAATGGTTCTGACATTTTTGACCATTGTCGGCCAGGCCCTTATTCGGAAATTGCCAATCGATGAATGCGGGTGTTTTGGTGAACTGATTTCATTTCCTCCGCAGGTTGTGTTTATGATTGATTCGGCGTTGCTCATCTGTGCGATAGTCCTGCTCAAACGGCTCGACAAATCTTCAAGATTTTCATTGGACCGATACTTTAATGACTAAATATTCGTCCGTAATTCTAAGTTTGATTATGGTGTTGAGTATGAGTATTCCTGCCTCCGGCGACAATTTTATCAAGAAGCCTAATGTCAGCGGACAATTTTATGACGCGGACGGTCAACGTCTGTCCAGAGGATTGGATGACATGTTCCGTGAGGCCTCTGTGGAGCCGCTGACCGAGCCGGTGGAGATTATTATCGCGCCGCACGCGGGATATGTGTATTCCGGGGCAACTGCAGCGCATAGTTTCAAAGCGGTCAAAAATCAGAAAATTTCGACGGTTGTGATTTTAGCTCCCAGTCATTTCTATGGCCTTTCCGGTATCTCTGTCTGGGAGCAAGGCGGATTCGAAACGCCGCTGGGCGTGGCCGAGGTGGATGCGGAATTCACCCGGGCTCTGCTGGAGTCGGACGACGCAGTATCGTTTGATCGCAAGGCATTCGACAAAGAACATTCGCTGGAAGTGGAGATCCCTTTTGTGCAGCGGACATTTCCCGACGCGAAAATTGTTCCCGTAGTCATGGGGCAGCCTCATCCGGACAAATTGGTGAAGTTCGCAAAGGCGCTCGACGGACTGATGGGTGAACGTGAAGATGTGCTTGTTGTCGTGAGTACGGACTTTTCACATTATCACGAGGACAAGATAGCTCGTAAGTTGGATCAGGCCACGATTGAGGCGGTGCGATCGTTGGACGCGCAAAAAGTGTATGAAGGTTGCCGCACGCGTGAGATGGAGATGTGCGGATGTATTCCCGTGGTCACATCAATGCTGTTGGCCCAGTTGCGCGGGGCCACGCAAGTAGATTTGCTGAAGTATGCGAATTCGGGAGATGTGAGTGGTGACCGGGACCGGGTGGTCGGATACGGTGCGTTGATCTTTCGTCAGAAAAGCGCTAGCGCTGCGGCATCGGATCAAGCGTTGTCGGATCCGCAAAAACGTCGTCTTTTGGCCATCGCGCGACAAGCCATTGATTTGTATGTCAGCGAGGGGAAAACGGTTGACGTTCAAGAAAGCGACACACGGTTGTTGGAGGAAGAAGGGGCGTTTGTCTCGATTTATAGACATGGCCGGCTGCGTGGATGTATCGGTAATATTTTGGGAAATGGGCCTTTATGTTTAACCGTGCGTGATGTCGCTATATCGTCGGCGGTGCGAGATCACCGTTTTAAACCGCTGCAGAAGGATGAGCTCGACGACATAGATCTGGAGGTTTCTGTGTTGTCTAAGCCTCGCCGGATTAAGGACATCAACGAGATTGAGATGGGTAAGCACGGGGTGATTATTTCGCAGGGACGCAACAGTGGTGTATTTTTGCCGCAGGTGGCCACGTCGACGGGGTGGTCGCGTGATGAATTTTTATCGGAATTATGTTCCCAGAAGGCCGGGTTGCCCAGGGATTGCTGGAAGGATCCCGACCGGGTGAACATTGAAATATTTTCGGCGGATGTCTTCGCCGATAAAGATTTTGCCAATCCCTAAAACACGCGTCCGGCACGGCTACCGGCCGTGATATTGCCCGGATTGATTGAGCGGATAACGATGTCGACCAAGTTAATCCTTCCTATCAATGTTTTATGTCAATTAGCTGGTCTGTTTGTATTCATAACGTATCCTGATTTTCGTCTATTTGCCGTCTTTATCCCGCTATCTGTGGCTTTCAACTCCATACGTTCCACCCGTGTCCGCAATACGTACATATCCCTGTTTGTGATTGTCTGGATGTTGTTGTTTCAGTACGAATCGATTCGCACGTTTTATCTCAATCAAAACTTTAAAAAAGACTTTCCCAAAACCCGGTTTCTGTTTCCACCGGCTGGCTGGATCATGTTTTACAATGTCGGTAATTCGGCGGGATATATCGAGGTGTTCGGTTTCAAAGACGGCGTGCCGCAATTTATAGATCCGCATGACATCTTTGAAACGCGTACAATCGGCTACGATAATATTCATCGAGGCATTCTGGGCGCGGTCAGCGATCGTAATCCTCAAAAGGCGATGCAGTTCTGCCGATTCCTCAATTACAAGTTTCCGTACTTTGATAAATTTTACGTCGCGGCATCGTATCATCCGGATCTGGTCAAAGAACGGTTTGAACGCCGCCAGCGAATCTTGTATCAGTGTGATGAAAATCAGATCAAGTTCATGAAATGAAATTTATAAAATCCATATGGTCCCGCTTATTTCTGGAAGAACGCTCATCGATGAGTTTGAGTGTGTTTCGTATGGCGGTGGCATTCACCGTCTTTGCGCATGTGTTCCCGTCGCTGATGCATCCGCATGACAATTATTTGCCGACGGCCTTTCGCGAGTTTAATGCTAGTATTTTTCCGGTTTATATTCTTGAATGGGTGATCCAGAGTCCGGCATGGGTTATTTATTTGTTCACCGGGCTGTTTTGCCTATTTTCATTTTGCTTTTTTGTAGGCTTTTTGTCGCAGTTCAGCGCAATTGCGACAATGATCTGCTGTTACTATTTTTACGCGCTTAACAGTTTTCACGTCGGGACATTATCATGGGATATCCTACTGGTGACATTGTTCCTGATGTGTCTGGTGCCGTATCATGGCGATTATTTTTCAGTCGACAGTTTTCTTAAGGGGAGGGAGGGGTGGAGGCGCAAACGTCCGTATTTTCTGCAGCGGTTGCTTCAGGTACAGATCGCGTTTACGTTTTTCTATACAGCATTATGGAAGATTTATCCTAAAGGTAATTGGCTTCAGGATAATCCGATTCACTATTTGATGAACATGCCCCCGCCGGGTGTAACCAAATGGTTTTTGTTGCGGGATGTGTTGCGCGATAAGCCGGAGATTTGTTATTGGATTGGTGTCGGTGTGATCGTCGCTGAATTCCTGATGCTGTTTTTGCTGTTTATCCGGCGGACCAGATCGTCCGCGATTTATGCCGGTATATTTTTTCATATCGTGCTGATCCTCACGCTCGATGTGCCGGCGACATTTTTCTTTTTATTTCCCGCGCAACTACTTTTATTTATCAATCCGGACCATTGGTTGGATTGGATTGAACAAAAGCGTGCGTATCATCGGTCGGCCAGCCGGCCCGTATTGCTTTATGACGGTGATTGTCGATTCTGCCGTTTTTGTGTAAAGCGGATTCAGATCATGGATATGTATGCCCGCTACCGCTATACACCCTATCAATCGATTCCGCAGTTAGCGTCGATCCATCCATCCCTGACCCTCGCAATGTGCAGGCGTGAAGTGATTCTGGTTGAACCGTCTGGGAAAATTCGCGGCGGAATTGACGCGCTTCGCCGGATGAGCCTGAACCTTCCGATGATGTACCTATGGATTCCTCTGCTATATCTGCCCGGGATGGGCATTCTAGGATCCGCGATTTATCGAGTGATTGCCCGAAATCGTGGACGCATTCGCTTGCCGCAAATGTCCTAGTCTGTCCAACTGAGTCCTATTTAAAAAATCTTTTTAAACTATTTATTTTTCAGGGACTTATACGAAAAAATCCACTCACCTCAATTTGCGTATTACTGCCCGAATAAGGCCTCGAATCAGCCATTTCAGTCCCCTCCAAATGCTCAAAAATTAATCAAAAAAAATATTGCTAGACATACCGCTTTTGCTAGTATATGTAAGGTGGCACTTTAATATATATAAGTAGACGGTTTATAAATAGTTATAAGTAGACGGTTTATTATACATATTAAGTAGACGGTTTATAAATGACCAAAGGGGGAGGGAAGAGATCCCCCGGTCGGACATTGTATTTAAAGAGGACGGGGGGTCCTTAATCGTCGTCGGCACGACGCCATCCTGAGATCGACATTCCGAACCATGAGGGTGAAGACATTAGTTTCCACGCGCTAATCAAAAATGACATAAGTCACATCCAATTCAGTTGCTTACGTCAATCACTTGTCCAGAAGCTCATCACTTTTTCTGTGATGGATGGATACAGTGATGCTTGCCAAGCAGGGCGTTTCATCAGCAACACAATTCCAGTCGGAACAACAGAATCCAAACAAAAAAAGAACCAGGTACGTATTTATAAATTAGTACACGGTACTTTAAATAATTTAAGTAGATGGTTGAATAATATAAAAAGGTACCATCTTAAAGATATTAATAAAGTAGCATGCACTATAAATAATTATAGTACATGGAACTATAAAATAAAAAGGTGCCATCTTAGGTAGCTCATGCCAAGAGCCAGTCGCATAACACAGGCAGGGGTATTACATCACGTCATCTCGAGAGGGAATGCCAATCAGGACCTCTTTCGGGATATCGATGATAATCGCAAATACCTCGCGTTATTAAGAGAAGCTGTGAGTCAGTTTCCTTTATATGTCTACAATTATGCGCTGACTAAAAATACGGTGCACCTGTTGGTAGAGCCCAAGCAGGACGGGATGCTTTCCAAGGCCATGGAGAGTGTCACCAGGGAGTATGCCAAATATTTCAATCAGAAATACAATAGTATCGGACATGTGTTTGCCGGCCGATTCAAAAGTTTCGCGGTCCAACCGGACCAATTTTTCCTCGCCTGTAGTCGATATATCGACTTAAATCCAGTCAATCACGAACTTGTCAAAGAGGCCAAAGATTATAACTTCAGCGGATACGGTGTATTGGCCTTTGGACATGAGGGAGAGTACGCCGTTGATCAGCATGATTTGTATAAGGCCTTGGGCGGAACGGATCATGATCGTCAGTTGGTATACCGCAGTTTAGTGCATCAGTATCTGGGCGCGGAATTAGATTTGGAGAATCGAAAGAGCGGAATCCTTGGATCTAAAGAGTTTAAGACGCTGGTAAAAAGCGGAGCCAATGTCAAAGATGTCAAGTTTAAGAAAGGTTTATAAGGTGGCACCTTTATTACAAAAAGAACGTGGTACAAATAATATATTAAGTGCATGGTACTTAAAAATGCATAAGTACATGGTACATAATATACAAATAGTGCATGGTACTTTAATATCAAAAAGTAGTAGGTACATTAAATGCATAAAAGTACATGCTACTAAAATATTTATAAGAACCTGGTTCTTAAAACACTGTAAGAACCTGGTACTTATTATCAATATAGAACATGGTACTAAAATACAGAAAAGTAGCCTCTTTGTTAAATCATCCTTTGAATCTGTTTCTAGGCGTTTTAGGACCATATGGGCCAATGAGTTTCAAGGTTGTATGTTCCAACAAAGGATCGGCAGTTGTTAAAGCGTAAGTCTAAAATTTGGTTGATAAGGTTGCTCGCCATTCTATGGATGGGTGTCGCTTCCTTATATATGTCGACGGCGGCATTTGCCCAGTTAGACATAGAGGCCATTTTTGACACGAACGATGGAACCAGCGGTTTCGATATGCAGGATGTGGACAACACCACACAGGTCTTTATCGATTCAGACGGTAATATCGTGACACGTGGATGCGTGCGTCTGGACAGCGGCTTAACGGAATGTACTGATTCTGAGACATTGATTGTCGATGGAACGTTGGGAGTCGGAGTGGTTGCCCCGGCTACAGTATTCCACGTGGATTCCAATGCGGGAGCCGCCACGCCGATCATGACGGTTGAAAACACGGTCGGCGACTTCCAGGTTCATATCTTTAGCGGAAGCCCGGAAAGCAATGTGATCGGTTCGCCGGGGGATCTGTGTGTCGATCCGGCTGGTGGTATGGTCTACATCAAATCTGCCGGGGCCGGAACCAATACGGGTTGGACCGAAGTTGCAACGGGTGGAGGTATGCCGCAATGGACACAGACCGGAACGGTCGTTCATCCGAACACGATGTCGGATGATGTGGCTATCGGCGGGACCAGTGAGGCCACGGCCGAGGTGTTCTTCCGAAACGATGGTCAAACAGTATTTAATGAACAAGGGCGCGCGGTGAGTTTCCGCATCGAAGGTGACAATGTTCCGAACCTATTTGTGGTCAATGGAACGCTTGACCGTATCGGTATCGGAACCTCAACGCCGGATGCGGCGGCGATCCTGGATCTGTCCGCCACCAATGCGGCCTTACGCTTAACACGTTTGAGCGATCCATCCACCGACATCGCCGTACCGCGCAACGGTATGATCGTCTATGATTCGACGGATGCTGAACTCCAGGCGTATGTCGGCGGAAGTTGGATTATGTTGGCGGCCGGCGGTATGATCGATATTTCGTCGGATACCAATCTAACCGCCGGTTTTGGAATTACGCTTACGGGCGATACCGTCAGTGTCACCGACCTGTATGTTCAAACAGCTGGCGATTCAATGCAGGGATCGCTGCAGTTTGTCGGGGTTGGATCAGACATTACCACCGGTACCGGTGAAGATTTAGCCTTGATGCCGGATTCGGGTCGGGTTGGTATTGGTGTTACAGCGCCGGATGCCGGAGCGATTCTTGATTTGAGCGCGACGGATAAAGCCCTTCGCCTGACACGATTGAGTGATCCAGCGACGGACATCGCCGTGCCTCGAAACGGTATGATCGTATACGACTCGACGGATGCCGAACTGCAAGCCTATGTCGGCGGCAGTTGGGTGATGTTGGCTGAGGGCGGCATGATTGACATTTCATCCGATACCAACTTGACGGCTGGATTTGGAATCACCATCACCGGTGACACGATTAGTGTGACAGACCTGTATGTTCAAACCGCCGGTGATTCGATGCAGGGATCATTGCAGTTTGTCGGGGTGGGATCAGACATTACGACCGGTACCGGAGAAGATTTAGCGTTGATGCCGGATTCAGGGCGGGTCGGTATTGGTGTTACAGCGCCGGATGCCGGGGCCATTCTTGATTTGAGCGCGACAGACAAAGCCCTTCGCTTAACACGCTTAAGTGATCCATCCACCGACATCGCTGTCCCACGCAACGGTATGATCGTCTATGACTCGACCGATGCCGAGCTGCAAGCCTATGTCGGCGGCAGTTGGGTGATGCTGGCTGAAGGCGGCATGATCGACATTTCATCTGATACCAACCTGACGGCCGGATTTGGTATCACGATTACCGGTGATACGGTGAGCGTCACGGATCTGTACGTGCAAACGGCAGGCGATTCAATGCAGGGAACCTTGCAGTTTGTGGGTGTGGCAACCGATATCACAACAGCTGCAGGTGAAGATCTAACATTACAACCAGGAACGGGCGGTGACGTTGTTGTGTCACAATCTCGACTGGGCGTTGGAACGAGCACGCCGGGTGTCAGTACTATTCTTGATTTAAGTGCGACCGATCGCGCGCTACGTGTCACACGCTTGAGTGATCCTTCCACCGATATCGTGACACCGCGCAACGGTATGATCGTCTATGACTCGACGGATGCTGAACTGCAAGCCTATGTGGGCGGCAGTTGGGTGATGCTGGCGGAAGGCGGTATGATTGATATTTCTTCCGATACCAACTTGACCGCCGGATTCGGTATCACGATTACCGGAGATACGGTGAGCGTGACTGACCTATATCTACAAACCGCCGGTGATTCAATGCAGGGATCGCTTGAATTTGCGGGTGTCGCAACGGATATCATAACCTCTGCCGGTGAAGACTTGACGTTGCAGCCTGGAACCGGGGGTGACGTCGTTGTATCACAATCACGTTTAGGTGTAGGAACGAGCACGCCGGGTGTCAGTACTATTCTTGATTTAAGTGCGACCGATCGCGCGCTACGTGTCACACGCCTGAGTGATCCGACGACCGATGTCGCGACACCGCGTAATGGTATGATCGCCTACGACTCAACGGATAATGAACTCATGGCGTATATCAACGGATCATGGCAGATGCTGGCAGAAGGCGGCATGATCGATATTTCATCTGATACCAACTTGACGGCCGGATTCGGTATCACGATTACGGGAGATACCGTCAGCGTCACGGATCTATATGTTCAGACCGCGGGTGATTCAATGCAGGGATCATTGCAATTCGTGGGCGTTGGTTCTGACATTACGACAGGCACCGGTGAGGATCTGGCCTTGATGCCGGGTTCGGGTCGGGTCGGTATTGGCGTCACAGCGCCGGACGCCGGGGCCATTCTTGATTTGAGCGCGACAGACAAAGCCCTTCGCCTGACACGCCTGAGCGATCCATCCACCGACATCGCTGTCCCACGAAACGGTATGATCGTCTATGACTCAACCGATGCCGAGCTGCAAGCTTATGTGGGCGGCAGCTGGGTGATGCTGGCAGAAGGTGGCATGATCGACATTTCATCTGATACCAACTTGACGGCCGGATTCGGTATCACGATTACCGGTGATACCGTGAGCGTCACAGATCTATATGTGCAAACAGCGGGCGATTCGATGCAGGGATCATTACAGTTTGTCGGAGTGGCAACCGATATCACGACAGCCGCGGGTGAAGATCTGACCTTACAACCGGGCGCCGGCGGTGACGTTGTTGTATCCCAATCTCGACTGGGCGTTGGAACGAGCACGCCGGGTGTCAGTACAATTTTAGATTTGAGCGCGAGTGATCGGGCGCTACGGGTTACGCGACTCACTGATCCAGCGGCGAACATTGCGACACCACGCAATGGTATGATCGCGTACGATTCATCTGATAACGAACTGCAGGCGTATGTCAATGGATCATGGGTGATGTTGGCCGAAGGCGGCATGATCGATATTTCTTCCGATACCAATTTGACCGCTGGATTCGGTATCACTATCACGGGCGACACAGTGAGCGTGACGGATCTGTATGTTCAAACGGCCGGGGATTCAATGCAGGGATCCTTGCAGTTTGTCGGAGTGGCAACCGATATCACGACGGCCGCGGGTGAAGATCTGACCTTGCAACCGGGTGCCGGGGGTGACGTCGTTGTGTCACAATCCCGTTTAGGTGTTGGAACCAGCACGCCGGATGTGAGTACCATACTTGACTTGAGCGCGACTGATCGCGCGCTGCGTGTCACTCGATTAAGTGATCCATCGACGGATATCGCGACACCGCGTAACGGTATGATCGTCTACGACTCGACCGATGCCGAACTGCAAGCGTATGTGGGTGGTAGTTGGGTGATGCTCGCTGAGGGCGGCATGATCGATATCTCCGATGACACCAACCTAACGGCTGGATTCGGCATCACCATCACGGGTGATACGATCAGCGTGACGGATCTCTACCTACAAACAGCCGGTGATTCCATGAGCGGGACATTGCAGATGGCGCAATTGTCAGATCCGACCATGACGTTCACACCATCCGGTGCGGATACAGATTTCTGGATCGGCGTACAGGACAATAACAATAATACCAATGATGATTCCTTCCAAATCGGCGCGGGAAGTACGGCCGGTTCTAATTCTTATTTCGCGATTACATCCGACGGGACAATCGATATTAGCGGCGCGACGCTACTCAAACTACCGGCGTCGGCTTCTCCGGTATTGCCAACATCGGCAGGTGAGGTTGTGCTGGATCTTAACGCCCTAAGCGGAACAACCGGACAAGGATTGCTGACGGTCTCCGATGGTCGACAGCAAACGTATGTTGTAGCGACAGATACACTCCCGCCGGCCGACGGACGAATACCAAAATACGACGCGGCCAGCGGTACGATTCAGTGGTTGCCGGATAACGATACCGGCTTCCCGGCATGGGATTCTATCCAGGATGCCTCCGGACAGGGAACAATTGATTATCTGACATTCTCGCAACGCATTGAAACCAGTATTACCGACGGTACGGGCGGTATCGGTCTTGAATTGCGATCGACGGATCTGGGTGTCGGTACGTCGGATGTGGTCTTGTTAGATCTGCAGGCGCAGCAGAATGATGATCCGAACTTTGTTCCATTACGTATTCGGGACGACATCGGCGGAACAGCGGATACGCTGGTTGAAGTGGATTATCAAGGTAGTATCTTGACGGAAGGTACGTTGCGGGTTGCGGCGGATGCGGACCCATCCATCACCTTTGAACCATCGGGTGGCGACACGAATTTCTGGTTAGGCGTTCAGGATGATGCAGGCGGAGATGACGATGATGTCTTCCAAATCGGTGAAGGTACCGTCGGTGGTAATATTTACTTGACCGTTGATTCCAACGGACGTATTGGGGTTGGAACATCAACGCCGGCGCTCAGTTCATTGCTAGACCTATCCGCCACAGATGCGGCACTGCGTATCACACGCGTTAGTGATCCATCCGTTAACATTGCGACACCGCGTAACGGTATGATCGTCTATGATTCGACCGACAATGAACTTCAAGCCTATATTAATGGAAGCTGGGTGATGCTGGCCGAAGGCGGCATGATTGATATCTCTGATGATACCAACTTGACGGCAGGTTTTGGTATTACGATCACAGGCGACACGGTGAGCGTGACAGATCTATATGTTCAATCCGCGGGTGATTCGATGAGCGGATCATTGCAATTCGTCGGAGTTGATTCAGATATCACCACGGGTACAGGTGAAGATCTGGCCTTGATGCCGGATTCAGGACGTGTCGGTGTTGGAACGACATCACCGGATGCCGGTGCGATTCTTGATCTAAGCGCGACGGACAAAGCGCTTCGGTTAACTCGTCTAAGTGATCCTTCAACAGATATCGCCGTTCCACGCAATGGTATGATTGTCTACGATTCGACGGATGCGGAACTGCAAGCGTATGTGGGTGGTAGTTGGGTAATGCTGGCTGAAGGGGGCATGATCGATATCTCCGATGATACCAACTTGACGGCTGGATTCGGTATCACGATTACCGGCGACACGGTCAGTGTCACAGATTTATATGTTCAGACAGCCGGTGATTCGATGACAGGATCATTGCAATTCGTCGGGGTGGCCAGTGACATCATCACGGCCACGGGTGAAGATCTGACCTTGCGACCGGGAACCGGCGGTGATGTGGTTGTCGCCCAATCGCGTTTGGGTGTCGGAACCAGCACACCGGGTGTGAGTACGATTCTTGATTTGAGCGCGACGGACCGCGCGCTACGCGTCACACGCTTGAGTGATCCGACCACCGACGTGGTAACGCCGCGTAATGGTATGATCGCCTATGACTCAACGGATAATGAATTGATGGCGTACATCAACGGATCATGGCAGATGCTGGCTGAAGGCGGCATGATCGATATCTCTGATGATACGAACTTGACGGCCGGCTTTGGTATTACGATCACAGGCGACACGGTGAGCGTGACCGATCTATATGTTCAGACAGCCGGAGATTCGATGAGCGGATCATTACAGTTTGTCGGGGTTGATTCGGATATCACCACCGGAACCGGTGAAGATTTGGCGTTGATGCCGGATTCAGGACGTGTCGGTGTTGGAACGACATCGCCGGATGCCGGAGCGATTCTTGATCTAAGTGCGACGGACAAAGCGCTTCGGTTAACTCGTCTGAGTGATCCTTCAACAGACATCGCCGTTCCACGTAACGGTATGATCGTCTATGACTCGACGGACGCGGAACTGCAAGCGTATGTGGGTGGTAGTTGGGTAATGCTGGCTGAAGGGGGCATGATCGATATCTCTGACGATACCAACTTGACGGCAGGTTTTGGTATTACGATTACAGGTGATACGGTGAGTGTCACAGATTTATATGTTCAGACAGCCGGTGATTCGATGACAGGATCATTGCAATTCGTCGGGGTGGCCAGTGACATCATCACGGCCACGGGTGAAGATCTGACCTTGCGACCGGGAACGGGCGGTGATGTGGTTGTCGCCCAATCGCGCTTGGGTGTCGGAACCAGCACACCGGGTGTGAGTACGATCCTTGATTTGAGCGCCGCGGACCGCGCGTTACGCGTCACCCGGCTCACAGATCCGTCGGCCAATATTGCCACACCGCTGAACGGTATGATCGCCTACGATTCAACAGACGATGAATTACAAGCGTATGTCAACGGATCATGGGTGATGCTGGCCGAAGGCGGCATGATCGATATCTCCGATGATACCAACTTGACGGCAGGTTTTGGTATTACGATCACTGGTGACACCGTGAGCGTGACCGATCTTTATGTTCAAACCGCGGGTGATTCGATGACAGGATCATTGCAGTTCGTCGGGGTGGCCAGTGACATCATCACGGCCGCAGGTGAAGATCTGACCTTACGACCGGGAACCGGCGGTGATGTGGTTGTCGCGCAATCGCGCTTGGGTGTCGGAACCAGCACGCCGGGCGTGAGTACGATCCTTGATTTGAGCGCCGCGGACCGAGCGTTACGCGTCACACGGCTCACAGATCCATCGGCCAATATTGCCACACCGCTGAATGGTATGATCGCCTATGATTCAACAGACAATGAATTACAAGCATATGTCAACGGATCATGGGTGATGCTGGCTGAAGGTGGAATGATCGATATCTCAGATGATACGAATTTGACAGCTGGATTTGGTATCACCATTACAGGTGATACGATCAGTGTCACGGATCTGTATGTTCAAACAGCCGGTGATTCGATGACCGGTACATTACAATTCGTCGGTGTCACAAATGATATCACCACCGCGACGGGCGAGGATTTGACATTACGTCCGGGAACCGGCGGTGATGTGGTGATTAGTCAGGGGACATTGACCTTCGACGGTGTGACGACTGATATCGCGACATCAGCCGGTGAAGATCTCACCATTCAGCCGGGAACCGGCGGTGATGTGATTGTGTCGCAATCGCGATTGGGTGTTGGTACAACCGCGCCGGATGTAAGTACCATTTTGGATCTAAGCGCGACGGACCGAGCGCTACGCGTCACGCGATTGACTGATCCGTCCGCCAACATTGCCACACCACGCAACGGTATGATCGTCTATGACTCTACGGACAACGAATTACAGGCGTATGTCAACGGATCATGGGTGATGCTGGCTGAGGGTGGCATGATCGACATCTCCGATGATACCAACTTGACGGCAGGTTTTGGTATTACGATCACGGGTGACACGGTAAGCGTTACGGATCTGTATGTTCAAACCGCCGGTGATTCGATGAGCGGATCATTACAGTTTGTCGGCGTTGATTCCGATATCACAACCGGCACAGGTGAAGATTTGGCCTTAATGCCGGATTCAGGTCGAGTGGGTGTTGGAACGACATCACCGGATGCGGGAGCTATTCTTGACTTAAGTGCAACAGACAAGGCGCTTCGGTTAACTCGTCTGAGTGATCCTTCAACAGACATCGCGGTTCCACGTAACGGTATGATCGTCTATGACTCGACGGATGCGGAACTGCAAGCGTATGTGGGCGGCAGTTGGGTGATGCTGGCCGAAGGCGGCATGATCGATATCTCCGACGACACCAACCTCACGGCTGGCTTTGGTATTACGATTACCGGTGACACGGTCAGCGTCACGGATCTGTATGTTCAAACCGCCGGTGATTCGATGAGCGGCACGTTGCAGATGGCGCAATTGACTGATCCGTCGATCACCTTTACGCCGGACGGGGCCGACAGTGACTTCTGGGTAGGTGTTCAAGACAATGATAACGCTGCGAATGACGATGTCTTCCAGATCGGCGCCGGCAGCACTCCGGGCACCAATGCCTACTTCGCGATAACCACGGACGGAACCATCGACCTAAGCGGTTCAACACTCGTTAAATTACCAAGCGGACCAACACCGGTGCTTCCACTGTCAGCGGGTGAAATTGTGCTTGATACCAATTTCTACTCCGCCAATCAGGGGGCGCTTCGACTATTTGATGGAACACAAGAAGCTCATGTCGTCAGTGTGACAGGCGGTCTTCCGGGTGATCAATTTGTTCCAAAATATTCATCGGGTACCGGTCTCATCACATGGCAAGCTGATGCGGATAGCGGGGCGCCGGCTTGGAATGCGATACTGGATGCGTCGGCTGTGGGAACAATTGACTTCAGGACATTTGAACAACGCTTGGAAACCAGTATTACCGACGGTGTCGGCGGAACGGGATTGACATTGCGCGCGACAGATTTGGGAGTCGGTACCAGTGACGTGATTATGCTTGATATCGACGCGTCGGCCGATGATGATCCAAACTTCATTCCATTGCGGATCACCGACAACACGAGTGCAGAGACTCTAATGGAGGTAGACTATCAAGGTAGTATTCTCACCGAAGGAACCATCCGTGTGGCCGCGGACGCGGATCCGACCGTAACGTTTGAGCCGTCAGCCGGAGATACCAACTTCTGGTTGGGTGTTCAGGATGATGCCGGTGGTGACGATGACGATCTCTTCCAGATTGGAGAAGGTGCGGCCGGCGGAAATGTTTATCTGACCATCGATTCAAATGGTCGTATCGGGGTCGGGACGACCGCGCCAGGTGCGAGTACCTTGCTGGATCTGTCCGCAACCGACGCGGCGCTTCGTATTACCCGCGTGAGCGATCCATCGGTCAACATCGCTTCGCCGCAGAACGGTATGATCGTTTATGATTCAACCGATAATGAATTGCAGGCCTACATTGGCGGCAGTTGGGTGATGCTGGCCGAAGGCGGTATGATTGATATCTCTGACGATACAAACTTGACGGCCGGATTTGGTATTACCTTGACCGGTGACACGGTGAGCGTGACGGATCTGTATGTTCAAACCGCCGGTGATTCGATGAGTGGTTCACTACAATTTGTGGGCGTTGACTCGGATATCACCACCGGAACGGGTGAAGATCTGGCCTTGATGCCGGATTCAGGTCGAGTGGGTGTTGGTACGACATCACCGGATGCCGGAGCGATTCTTGATCTAAGTGCAACGGACAAAGCGCTTCGCCTGACACGCTTAAGTGATCCTTCAATAGACATTGCCGTCCCACGTAACGGTATGATCGTCTATGACTCAACCGATGCTGAACTACAAGCGTATGTGGGTGGTAGTTGGGTGATGCTGGCTGAAGGCGGTATGATTGATATTTCTTCCGATACCAACTTGACCGCTGGCTTTGGTATCACGATTACCGGCGACACCGTGAGCGTGACCGATCTATATGTTCAAACCGCTGGTGATTCAATGAGTGGATCATTACAGTTTGTCGGGGTTGATTCCGATATCACCACAGGAGCCGGTGAAGACTTAGCATTGATGCCGGATTCAGGTCGAGTGGGTGTTGGTACGACATCACCGGATACCGGAGCGATTCTTGATTTAAGTGCAACAGACAAAGCGCTTCGTTTGACACGCTTAAGTGATCCTTCAACAGACATCGCGGTGCCACGCAACGGTATGATCGTCTATGACTCGACCGATGCTGAACTGCAAGCGTATGTTGGCGGCAGTTGGGTGATGCTGGCCGAGGGCGGCATGATCGATATTTCTGATGACACAAATCTCACCGCCGGCTTCGGTATCACGATCACCGGCGATACCGTCAGCGTCACAGATCTGTTCGTTCAAAATACAGGTGACACGATCAGCGGAAATCTTAACGTAGATTCAGCCGTTGTTATTGGCGGAACGTTCGCGCCGGAACCAGGCATTGTTCTCGACTTGAGCGCGGCTGACGCGGCCTTACGGGTGACACGATTAACTGATCCATCCGCGAATATCGTGACACCACGCAACGGTATGATCGCTTACGACTCGACAGATAACGAACTGCAAGCGTATGTAAATGGTTCATGGGTGATGTTGGCCGAAGGTGGCATGATCGATATCTCTGATGATACGAATTTGACGGCCGGTTTTGGTATCACGATTACGGGTGACACCGTGAGCGTGACGGATCTGTATGTTCAAACGGCCGGTGATTCGATGAGTGGATCATTGCAGTTTGTCGGGGTTGATTCGGATATTACCACCGGAACCGGTGAAGATCTGGCGTTGATGCCGGATTCAGGACGTGTCGGTGTTGGAACCACGTCACCGGATGCCGGTGCGATTCTTGATCTAAGCGCGACGGACAAAGCTCTTCGCCTAACCCGCCTAAGTGATCCTTCAACAGACATTGCCGTCCCACGTAACGGTATGATCGTTTATGACTCGACGGATGCCGAACTGCAAGCGTATGTCGGCGGCAGTTGGGTGATGCTGGCCGAAGGCGGCATGATCGATATTTCTGATGATACGAATCTCAGCGCCGGATTCGGTATTACCTTGACCGGTGATACGGTCAGTGTAACGGATCTGTTTGTTCAAACCGCGGGTGACTCAATGAGCGGATCATTGCAATTCGTCGGTGTTGACTCCGATATCACGACAGGTACAGGTGAAGATTTGGCCTTGATGCCTGACTCCGGTCGAGTGGGTGTCGGCACAACGGCGCCAGCCTCGAGCGCGATCCTCGACTTAAGCGCGACGGACAAGGCATTACGTCTGACACGTCTGAGTGATCCGACGACAGATGTCCTAAGTCCGCGCAATGGTATGATCGTCTATGATTCAACGGACAATCAGATCCAGGCTTATATCAATGGAACATGGGCGCAATTAGCGGAGCAAACGGTTATCGACATTTCAGACGATACGAATCTGACGGCCGGATTTGGTATTACCTTGACCGGTGACACGGTCAGTGTAACGGATCTGTATGTTCAAACGGCCGGTGATTCAATGAGTGGATCATTACAGTTTGTCGGCGTCGATTCCGATATCACCACGGGAATCGGTGAAGATCTGGCCTTGATGCCGGATTCAGGTCGAGTAGGGGTCGGTACAACGTCACCGGATGCTGGAGCCATCCTTGATCTAAGCGCGACAGACAAAGCGCTCCGCCTGACACGCCTAAGTGATCCTTCAACAGATATCGCCGTCCCACGCAACGGTATGATCGTCTATGACTCAACGGATGCTGAGCTGCAAGCGTATGTCGGCGGCAGTTGGGTGATGTTGGCCGAAGGCGGTATGATCGATATTTCTGATGACACAAATCTCACCGCCGGCTTCGGTATCACGATTACGGGTGACACCGTGAGCGTGACGGATCTATATGTTCAAACAGCCGGTGATTCGATGAGCGGATCATTACAGTTTGTCGGGGTTGATTCCGATATCACAACGGGAACGGGTGAAGATCTGGCCTTGATGCCGGATTCAGGTCGCGTGGGTGTTGGCACAACGTCGCCGGATGCGGGAGCCATCCTTGATCTAAGCGCGACGGATAAAGCACTTCGGTTAACTCGCTTAAGTGATCCTTCAACAGACATCGCGGTGCCACGCAACGGTATGATCGTCTACGACTCGACCGATGCTGAGCTGCAAGCGTATGTCGGCGGCAGTTGGGTGATGCTGGCCGAGGGTGGTATGATCGATATCTCCGACGACACTAACTTGACGGCTGGATTTGGCATCACCTTAACCGGCGACACGGTGAGTGTGACGGATCTGTTTGTTCAAACCGCCGGTGACTCAATGAGCGGATCATTGCAATTCGTCGGCGTAGCCTCCGATATCATCACACCGACGGGCGAAGACCTGACCTTACGGCCGGGAACCGGCGGAAATGTGATCGTATCGCAAGGGACATTGGCGATCGGCACAGCCACACCTGGAATCAGTACAATATTGGATCTCTCGGCATCTAACGCCGCGCTGCGAGTCACACGTTTGAGCGATCCGGGTACAGATGTGGCCGTCCCACGGAACGGTATGATCGCTTACGACTCGACCGATAATGAATTGCAAGCTTATGTCAACGGATCATGGGTGATGCTGGCCGAGGGCGGCATGATCGATATTTCTGACGATACAAATCTGACGGCCGGATTTGGTATTACCTTAACCGGTGACACGGTCAGTGTAACGGATCTGTTTGTTCAAACCGCGGGTGATTCGATGAGCGGTACATTGCAGATGGCTCAGCTCACGGATCCAACCATTACATTTACACCGGACGGCGCTGACAGTGATTTCTGGGTTGGCGTTCAGGATGATGATAACGCGATCAACGACGACGTGTTTGCCATCGGTGCCGGTAGTGTGGCGGGAACGAATCAGTACTTTGCAATCACCACGGACGGAACGATTGACATGAGCGGTGCTTCACTGGTCAAACTGCCAAGCGGAGCCGCTCCGGTACTGCCGCTTTCGGCTGGGGAAATCGTGTTGGATACCGATTTCTATTCGGCCAATCAAGGTGCGTTACGTATGTTCGATGGTACACAGGAAGTACACGTAGTCACGGTAACCGGCGGAGTTCCGGGAGATCAATTTGTACCGAAATATTCATCTGGAACAGGTCGAATCACATGGCAGGCCGACGCGGACAGCGGGGCTCCATCATGGGATTCTATTTTGGACGCTGGCGGTGCCGGTACGATTGACTTTAGGACATTTGAGCAACGACTCGAAACCAGTATTACCGATGTGGCCGGCGGAACCGGATTGACATATCGTGCAACCGATCTTGGGGCAGGTATCGCGGATCTCGTCGTATTCAATATCGATGCGACTGCCAATGATGACGATAACTATATCCCGTTACGTATCACGGATAACACCGGGGCGGACACATTATTGGAGGTTGATTACCAGGGAAGTCTGTTGACGGAAGGTACGTTGCGCGTCGCGGCGGATGCTGATCCATCGATCACATTTGAACCGTCAGCCGGTGATACTAATTTCTGGTTGGGCGTTCAGGACGATGCCGGCGGTGATGATGATGATGTGTTCCAGATCGGAGAAGGAACCGCTACCGGAAGTAATGTATACTTCACGATCGATAGCAACGGACGCATCGGAGTAGGAACGACCGGTCCGGCCTTGAGTACGATTCTGGATCTATCCGCGACAGATGCGGCGCTGCGTGTGACGCGCGTATCTGATCCGGTCACGAATATTGTCACACCGCGTAACGGTATGATCGTCTATGACTCAACCGATAATGAGCTGCAGGCGTACATCAATGGTTCATGGGTAATGTTAGCTGAAGGCGGAATGATTGATATCTCCGACGATACCAACTTGACGGCCGGGTTCGGTATTACCTTAACGGGTGACACCGTGAGTGTGACCGATCTGTTTGTTCAGAATACCGGTGACACGATGACCGGCAACTTGAATGTCGACGCGGCGATGGTGATCGGTGGAACATTCGCGCCTGAGGCGGGCATCATTCTTGACTTGAGCGCGTCTGATGCGGCCCTACGGGTGACACGATTGACTGATCCATCCGCGAATATTGTGACACCACGTAATGGTATGATCGCCTATGACTCAACCGATAACGAACTGCAAGCGTATGTCAATGGTTCATGGGTGATGCTGGCCGAGGGCGGCATGATCGATATCTCCGACGATACCAATTTGACCGCCGGATTCGGCATTACCTTAACCGGTGATACGGTCAGTGTGACCGATCTGTTTGTTCAGAATACCGGTGACACGATGACCGGCAACTTAAATGTCGACGCGGCGATGGTGATCGGCGGGACATTCGCGCCGGAAGCGGGCATCATTCTGGACTTGAGCGCGTCTGATGCGGCCTTACGGGTGACACGATTGACTGATCCATCTGCGAATATCGCTACACCACGTAACGGTATGATTGCGTATGATTCAACGGATAACGAACTGCAAGCTTATGTTAACGGATCATGGGTGATGCTGGCCGAGGGCGGCATGATCGATATCTCCGACGATACAAACTTGACCGCCGGATTCGGCATTACCTTAACCGGTGATACGGTCAGTGTGACCGATCTATTTGTTCAAACCGCGGGTGACTCAATGAGCGGATCATTACAGTTTGTTGGTGTCGATGCCGATATCACAACGGGAACCGGTGAAGATTTGGCATTGATGCCGGATTCAGGTCGGGTTGGGGTCGGTACCACGTCACCGGATGCCGGAGCGGTCCTTGATCTGAGCGCTGCAGACAAAGCGCTTCGCCTAACACGCCTCACCGATCCATCCACGGACATTGCTGTTCCACGCAACGGTATGATTGCCTATGACTCGACAGATAACGAACTGCAAGCCTATGTCAACGGCTCATGGGTCATGTTAGCTGAAGGCGGCATGATCGATATCTCTGACGATACCAACTTGACCGCTGGATTCGGTATTACCTTAACGGGTGACACGGTGAGCGTGACCGATCTGTTTGTTCAAACGGCCGGCGATACAATGACCGGAAATCTGAACATCGATGCGGCCTTGGTGGTGGGTGGAACCTTCGCACCGGAAGCGGGTATTCTATTGGATCTCAGCGCCACGGATGCGGCATTGCGCGTTTCCAGGCTGTCTGATCCATCGGCAAATATTGTGACGCCGCGCAACGGTATGATCGCCTATGACTCAACGGACAATGAGCTTCAAGGTTATGTCAACGGGACGTGGACCAATCTAGGTGTCGGTGTCACGGATGTATGGGTTAATGAAACCGGCGATACGATGACGGGTAACCTCAATATTGATGCAGCCCTTGTCATCGGTGGAACATTCGCCCCTGAACCGAGTATCATTCTCGACTTAAGTTCATCTAACCAGGCCCTTCGGGTGACACGTTTATCCGATCCGACAACTGATATCGTTACACCGCGCAACGGTATGATCGTCTATGACTCGACCGATGCCGAACTGCAAGCGTATGTGGGCGGCAGCTGGGTGA
>JAUIER010000010.1 GCA_030429765.1 bacterium
AGGCGGAGTCACAGCGCCAGGTGTACCAAACGGCCCATTTGAACCAAACGGTGTTGTCGCACCGGGATCGCCAGTCGCACCAGGCGGAGTCACAGCGCCAAATGGAACAGAAGCGCCGGCATCTCCAGCGCCAGTCGGTGATGTAGCATCGCCATTTTCGCCAAATAGCCCAACCGGAACCACAGCTCCGAATTCGCCTGCATCGCCAAATGCCCCATCAGGTGTAGCGATTGATATCTTGGCTTCTGGTTCAGATACCAGTGGCTTTAACTATGCGGTAGGAACCAATAATCCAAACGTTCAACCGCGCGCTTTTAATTCTGCGTCAGCATCAAATGCTGGTAATTCGGTATCGGTATCTGATACGTCTCAGCAGAATTTGAGTGCCTTGGTAAATGTCAATGCGGCTGGAAGTACAATTCCGGTTCAGATTAACCTCAACGTGATCATGAATTCGACGGTAGAGAGTATTACGACTTCCAACGATCTAAGTATCACCAACTATGGTAACTAGGCAGTAAAAGTTACTTGAAAAAAATTCGATATGCAGTATACTGAAACACTATGTTTGTACACGGTTCTAAATGTCTGAAAATATTGCCACTTTTGATTGTACTGCTCGGATTAAACATTTCACTTGTTCACGCGGCTAGTTTTAATGTTGGCGGTGTAAGAATCACCAAAAACGTTAAAACTATGCGTGAGATCAAGCGGAAGAATGTTGTCTCGCAATCCATGGACTACAGTTGCGGGCCTGCCGGGCTCTCGACTCTCCTCAATTATTACCTCTCCGATCCCATATCCGAGACTGAAATTATCAATACACTATTGAAACAAGTTCCACTTGAGAAGGTGCGTGAGCGTCGAGGATTCACGTTGCTGGACCTCAAAAAGTTTGCTCAATCCAAGGGGTATAGTGTTACGGGTTACAAGATGGATGTGGAGTTTCTACGCAAGCTGGGTAAACCCGTTTTGGTGCCGATCAAGTTTAAGAACTATCGGCATTTTGTTATCGTTAAGGGTGTGATTGCGGACCGCATTTTTATCGCCGATCCTGCGGTTGGGAATATGTCCATGAAAATATCCAAATTTGAAAAGGTTTGGACCAACGGCATCGGATTGGTGGTTGAGACAGCCGCGGAGGATGACGCCGTTGAATACGCCCTTCGAGTCAAGCAAAACGATTTAATTATTTCCGACTATAAGCGTATGCGACAGCTAATTGATCGGGGAGCCATCAGAACAACCATTTATCCATCGGAATGGAAATAGATAGGTAGGGATTATGTTTCAAAAAACTAGGTCTTCTCGAATTCACAAGGTAATTGCAGCGACAGCGCTGTTTGTTTTTTCATCATTCAATCTTAGTCCCCAGATTTACTCAGAAGATTTCAATATTTCGGAAGACTTATACACACAAATCAAGCAGGATATCAAACGAGAGCTTTATGAGGAAGTCAAGGCTGAGCTCAAGGCGGAGATGGATCGGGAAATCAAGACCTTGGTGGAGCAGAATGTACGGATGGAGCTGCAGCGACAGCTAGCCGAAATTGGCGCGTCGGGACCGACACACCAAAAATCTGCGGCCGCACATTTGGATGTGGAGCTCAAACCGGGCGAGTCACTGGAAATGGCTGTCAAACGGACGGTTCAGGAGGTCTTTCAAACGGGGCAGTATCGAAACTATATCTCCGACGAGGATTTGGATCGTGTGGTTGCCGGAAATACGATTAAACCGGAATTAAGCATCACAAGCCGCTACAAGAAGAGTTTGCCATACGAGCAAACTGCCCAAGCTCAGCCCAATGCCGAATTGATGGCGCGACAAGATTATGAGATTGTTGGGGGTGAAGAACAACGTACGGACTCGATTGAGCGAACGCTTCAGCAAAAGGGAAGTATGCTGCTTCAACGAGGTAAGCTACAGGTAGAGCCCAGCACATCTTGGGCCCATTTTTCATCGAATAGTATCAACATCAATGGATTCAGCATCGTGGATGTCATCGTTATTGGAGACGTATCGGTTCGAAAGACACGTCGGGATTTGTTCATCCAGAATTTGACGCTCAAATATGGACTGTTGAATAATTTGCAGCTTGAGGCCAAAATTCCCTATCGCGGACAGTTTAATCGGGATACGATCACGTCGAGTTCCGAGACTACAACTGGACATACAGGAATTGGTGATGTTGAGGTCGGTTTAAGCCGTCAGATCGCCTGGGAGCAAGGTCTGATGCCTGATTTGGTCGCAGCCGTGAACTTCAAGACAAAAACGGGTGCAGCTCCGTATAATCGTGAGATTGGCTTGGGAACAGGGCACTATGCCGTGAGAACGTCTTTAGTGGCAGCCAAAGCCAGTGATCCGGCCTTTATCTTTGGTAGTCTGAGTTATACACACAGTTTTGAAGAAACGGTCGACAGGGTTGGAAAGGTTCAGCCTGGAATCACCGTTGGTTACAGTCTTGGATTAGCTATCGCATTGAGTTATCAGGTGGCGATCAATTTTTCGTTTGATCATAGTATCACATCCACTCAGAAAGTTCGCGGAACCGAGGTTGCCGGATCATTTATCAACAGTGCGAATGTGAAGATAGGTGCCAACTGGGCATTGAACGAGCGTTCATCAATCGATTTTAGTGTTGGTTTTGGTGTCACGGATGACGCGCCGGATGTCACGGCCGAAGTTCGCGTTCCGATTTCATTCTAAACAGCGGATTTAATTTGAAAGACTTTTGGCGGATTCATTCAGGAGCTGGGTTTGCAGCTGTTGGATCATGTCGTGATAGTCTTGGTAAGTATCTGAATGTCTTAAAGTGAGAGTCTGATTCCAGGCTTTCACTTTTTTTGTGCTATTATGCTCAAAAACCATCCATTGTCCCCGCCCGGAATTTAAAATCATATAACCATTCTTATTCGGATGCTTTTTCAGGAACAAGACGTATTTTCGATTAGGCTTGAGCTTGACGATGGCTCGATCAATTTTCGGATAGGAGAATATAGTTACCTGGTCTTTGGGATTTAATCCCTTATATGTTTTCTCGACGAGAAATTCGGTCAGATTAACCGTGCCGTATCCCACGGTTATCGATTGTTTGCTATTGTCGACATAAATCGGGAGCCTTCGGTCGTCACGGGCCGATTCATCAAGGGTTTTTCCTTCGATGATAAGATCCGCTTCGTCGGTAAGTTTCGCCATGTCAAAGTCGCTGATGGCCGTGGCCTGAGCCGGTGAAATTTGGGCTGAAAGAAGTAGAATGACGCTGGCAAAGATTCCGAATGATCGCATAGTTGTTAGTCCTCGCTGTGATAGATTCAACGGTATGACCTAAAGTATGCCCCGAGCCACTGAGGCTGTCAACGGGACAAACCAGGACAACCGGACAGTCCCGGACATGATGGGACACTGGCGAGCTGTCGGTCTGGTACAAGATATAAATATAGGTTTGGCTTAAAACTGCGTGCGGAAGGAGATGGTGCTTTCGCGGATTGATGTATTGGGCTTATGTGAAGATTGCTGAGCTTCCTGATATTTGCCTGATTTGATAAGCGCTTCGAGTTTGCTTTCCAGCTGGTGAATCGCGTGAGACTTCTGGAAACCGAACAGGGTGTCGATCATTTTGAGAAACATCAGCGTGTACTTCGTCGCATTGCTCAGGTTCGGGACAATCCCGATGTCCGATGGCAGCGGCGAGAAGATGAGTTTTTGATCGTTCTGGATCAGGTATTCATTGTCACCCAGAATGGTCGGATGGGAGAAGCGTGAACAGATGCGAAAAGTGTTCTCATATTCACGCAGTAATTTTTTGTCGACTTTCTTGGCCATATCGCGTGTCGTTTTCCCCGACCATGAGACCAGCGCGCGGTCCGACAGAACATTGAACTTCTCTTTGAATTCCTCAACTTTTTGAAGAACGCGAGCCTTTTTTTCAAGAAACTCGTTTTTCTCGTCGGGAGTTCCGTTTCTCACGTTGCGTTCCTGATCAGGCAAGTGCCGTTTAAAGATCACCCATTTGTAGGCCACAAAACGGGAAGCTTTTTCATCCGCCGTTTTTTGATCGTAGGTGATGTATTTGGCGGTGACCAGATTTTCCAGCAGACTCCGCAGCAAGGTGGCCACATCCTGGCCGAAACCTTTTTTACATAGTTCCACAATCGAGAAGTAGGTTTTTAGTGAGCGGGTGACAATGAATAGAAAAATCCGCTGATTAGCCGGTAAGTCGAAGAGCTTGAGATGTCGCCGGTTGAACTCTTCCAAAACACTCTGGGCCATATGGATTGTCTGGTCGGCCAGATCAAAGAGTTCCTGAAATTTAAGATGCAGCTGTTCTTGAGGTTGAGACATGGCAATAGATATCAGTTGAAATTAAGCTCCATATTATAGCATAAGTCTATAGTTTGCAGTGTTTTTCGTTCAATTTGCACCATAGGATCAAACTATTTTGGGGCGGCTTTTCCGCGTTCCGTCCCGGCGGCGGAAGGATTTGGAATAATCCAGCGTAAATAAGAAATTAGTTGCGTTTTTGGCTGATTTGGATAAAATATAGTTTCTATCTATTTTGTTGAAATCATGTACGAACGGGTTATTGTTGTGTTTAATGCTTAAAAAGTAGGCAAAAATCATGAAAAAATACAATCTTATTATTCTGGCCGGTGGCGAAAACGAAGAGTGGTGCAATCAGTATGGTTATAATCGTAAGGCGTTCCTTCCTCTAGACGGTGAGCCGATGTTGGGTCGGGTCATTCATGCCTATCGTAAAAGTAAATATATCGACAAAATTGTGGTGGTCGGATCAGCTGAGTTGGATCAGCTTTCGGCGATGAAGTATGTTCACAAACGGGTGGGTGAGGGGAAGTCCTTTATTCAGAATCTCGTCCGTGCAATTATCTATGTGAAAAGTTCTATTTACAAATTTCGTAACCGGCACAATGGATACCTGATTTCTTTTTGTGACGCAGCCTACCTAAATACCAAAATTATTGACGCGACGCTCGAAGAATTGGATCGACATGATCCGGATCTCGGTATTCATTATGTCGAAAAACAAACCTTGAGTAACGGTGGATTTCCGGTCGAGAACCGAAGCTATATGCCGGTGGCCGGAAAGCAATACACCGGTTCAAATATTTATTATGTCCGCTACTTCAGAGTCCTTGTGAAGGTCCTCAAGGATATCGTGACCCTGAGAAGTTACCGAAAGAATCCACGCTTAATTCTCAAACACTTGGGCTGTGAGGACAAGGACTTTGACGGCATCTCCGAGGTCCTGTCCCGAAAGCTTAAGAATCGCACGAAAATTATTGTGTCGCCATTTGCCGAGATGGGGGTCGACGTGGACAAGCCGATCGATTACGAATTGGCGAAGATTGAGTTGGAGCAGGACGTCAAGCTCAAGTCACGTGACAGAGATGAAGTGCTGAATGAGATCTACGACGAGCTCAATCGTCTGGGTATCAAGGTTTAGGTTCAGCATGAAGTCGGTCTTATCCAAACTTTATTCCAAAGACAATCTCAAATTTGTCCTGATCCTGCTGGCAACAGTCGGGCTGGTCCTGATCACCAAGTATTTTCAGGGAAATGTTTACGTGCAGGCCATGTTTGAGCGGATTGACGGTCTGGGGATTTGGGCCCCGCTGCTCTATATCTTGCTTTACGTCTGTATGTCCGGCATTTTTATGCCCTCAATTGTCTTTAAGGTCTTCGCGGGAACAATCTTTGGCGTGTTTTTCGGCGTGTTATGGGTGTCGATCGCGTCGACGATATCTTCACTGATCAAATTTTTATTGGCCCGATATTTCCTGCAGGAGAAAATCAACCGTCGTATCCAGAACAATCCGTCTATGCGGAAGATGGATATGATGATTGAACGGGACGGTTGGAAGATCTTACTGCTCTTACGAAATGTGCCTGTCGCCAATTCGTTATTCCTCAATTACATTTGCGGTGTAACCAAGATGCCGGTTTGGGATTTCGTCTTCGGTTCATTTGTCGGCCGACTGCCGACATCCTTTTTATATGTGTACCTCGGTTACCTGGTGGGATACAGTGCGGGTATTGACGGCACCAATGAGACCCGGGTGACATTCGAGTGGATCCTGTTATGGGTCGGGTTGCTGGCTACCGTGGCGTTGAGCTATTACGTCATTTACATCTCGCGCAAAATGGTTCAGGAAGACGTCGGACCGATCGCCGCCTCAGAATCTTAATCAAACCCTCTAAATTGGACTATCTATGAAACGAATATTTCTTGCACTTTTAATGCTGTCGATCACGACAGCGTCTTTTGCCGATGTAAAGACTTTTTCTTATCAGAAAACCAAGGCGCGTGGGGCCCGCGTGGTCAATGAATATGATCTGACGATTGAGCCGCTGGACAATGGACATACGAAATTCAGCCGCACGATTGTCAGCCGGCGTTATACACAGGATGAGGAGTTTGTGCTTGATCCCAACTATGAAACAGTCCAGTGGTCGACCAAGAATGAAAAGGAAGAAACTGATTACTCTGGTGTCCTGGAAGGTCGAGTGATCACGCTGAAAGGAATGCTTGAGGGGCAGGACATCAGTAAGACGATTAAGCTTGAAGATGATCGCCCTTTCTATTTTTCACCGAAATTCAATCTCACCAAATTTGTGTTGTCTGATGACAAGGAAATCAAGTTCTGGATGCTTCGAAAGGATAAGCTGACGGAGTATTTGATGGAAGTTACCAAACTTGGCGAGGAGACCATCACGGTCAAGGGAAAAGAAGTGAATGCGATCAAGATTCGGCTGGCCGCGACGGGAAAAGGCGCAAAGTACTATAAGCGCACGTATTTTTACAGAAAGTCTGACGGCATGTTTCTTATGCGTAAAGCGCTGGATGGAGCCGTCACGGAACTGATCAGTAAGTAAATAAATTATTCTTTAATCTGGCTCTCGCGATATTGAACGTAGAAGTTCTGCAGAGCGGAATAGGGATCAAAGGCGTCTTCCATAATTTCTTGGTAGGCGTCTTTTGTTTTGTAGGCGTAGGCATTGACCCGGCGCAGATAGGTCATGTTGTCAAAGACTTCTTCCGGATATACATCATAAATACCGAACCACGTGAAAGGATTCAGAAACCGGTCACCGACAAACCCCACCAAATCCCGGCCGGAAGACGGTCCGAGCAATGGCAGAACCAGGTACGGTCCGCTGCCGATTCCATAATGGCCGAGTGTCTGGCCAAAATCCTCTTTGGATTTCTTAAGTTTAAAAAATGATTCCGCGGGATCAAAAAGTCCACCGATACCTACGGTGGAGTTGATAGCAAAGCGACCGAAGACGGTCGAGGCGTTCTTGAATTTGGCCTGAAAAAGATTGTTGAAGAAAGGGATCGTGGAACGGGCATTGGTGAATATATTATCGAAGCCTTTCTGCACCCGTTTCGGGCAGATCCAATTGTATACCTTGGCGAGCGGGTTGAAAATATATGTATAGACCTTGTCGTTTACATTAAACATAAATTTATTGTAACGGTAGAAGGGGTCGCTGATCGCGCTTTCCGGCTCTTCAAACATGTCCCATTCATCATCCACACCGAAGTCGTCGTCAAAATTGCTGGGAGCCGAGAGATCAACTTCGACACCTTGACCGTAAGCCGAAGTTGTCGTGAACGAAAGTCCCAGAACACAGGCTAAAAGCAGAAGCATATGAATGTGTTTTTTCATAAGTGAAATCACTCCTCGTCAATTTCCATTTCGCGCTCGCGAAGTTTTTGCATTAGTTCCTCGAATGATGATTTGGAGAGGATGCTGTTAAATTGAGTCCGATAGTTGGTAAGTACGCTGACGCCTTCAATGGTGACATCATAAATTTTCCAGTCCTGTCCTTTGAGTTTCATGCTGAAGTCCACGACGATTTTATTTTCACCTTTGACAAAGTTAGTCTGGACTTTACCGCGAGAGCCCTTTACCGCCTCCCGGATATAAATAATCTCGCCCTCGCTGTAATGATCTGATTTTCTTAAATAGACATCCTTGAGAACAGTAGTGAACACCTCAGTAAATTCCTTTTTCTGCTGCGGATTTAACTTCAGCCAGTGGCGTCCCAGGGAGCGTTTGGAGATTTCCTCAAAGTTAAAAACCGGCCCGAGCGTGTTCCAGAGCTGGTTGCGCCGTTCATCGATGGTTTCGTCGGATTGCATCGAGGTGTCTCTCAGGATACTCATGCCTTCATCAATCTTCTGGATGATGGTTTCGCCCGGAGTGGCCGCCATAACAGTCGCGGTCGGCGCCACGGTAATGAGTGTCGCGATTAGGATGGTCTGTAAAAAGGTATTTTTCATGTTATGTCCTCGGGAATTTCAGTTTATTCGTCCACGGCCAGATTCTTGATCACCAACATCAGGTCAAATGGCGGTTCGGTATCGAAGAGTTCGTCACCGTCGGCGAGTACAACGTCTGAGGCGCCGGGCAATATTTCGATGTACTGTTCGCCGAGTAGTCCTTTGGTGCGGATTGACGCGATGGCGTCATCCTGAATTTCAATGCCTTTACGGATATCCATCTCCACCACAGCCTGGTAATCTTTGAGGCGGATGTCCTTGATCGTTCCGACCGTGACACCGGCGATCTCAACATTCGTGTCTTTTTTGAGGCCGGATACACTGGTGAAATCCGCCGTGATCGTGTAATGGTCGTTTGAAAAGAGATTGACTTTGCCGAGTTTAATCGAAATATAACCCATGCAGATGACACCGATAATGATAAACAAACCGACAATGAGTTCGATGGAGTTTTTCTTCATCTCATACCAACCTTTCGCTAACAGCAAAAAATTTTGATCTTGTTATTCAATTTCGCCCTTAAGAAATTTCTGGACGATTGGTACAGTTGAGTTTTGGATTTCATCTGACGTTCCGACTTGAATAATTCGGCCGTCATGCAGCATGGCGGCCCGGTCTACGATCTTAAAAATACCGGGAATTTCGTGACTGATAATAAAGCTGGTCAGATTTCGCTCTCGCTGCAGTTTTTGAATGGTACTGTAAATTGAGTTCGCGATCACGGGATCCAGTCCGGTAGTCGGCTCATCAAATAATATGATCTCCGGATCCATGACCAGGCACCTGGCCACGGCCACCCGTTTACGCATCCCGCCGCTGATCTGAGCCGGAAACTTTTCTTCCTCACCCTTGAGCCCGACATTGTCCAGTGCGGCTAAAACCTTGTCGTTGATTTGCTTGGCCCCCAGACGCGTTTTCTCCTGCAGCGGGAAGGCGACATTGTCGAAAACACTCAACGAATCAAAAAGAGCTCCAAATTGAAACACGATCCCGATCCGGTTTTTGAGTTGAACGAGCTTTTTGCCGTGCAGCCGACCGATGTCCTGGCCGTCAATCTTCACCTGGCCCTGATCGGGCTTCATCAGTCCGATCATGTGTTTGATGAGTACGGATTTGCCCTTGCCGCTGGCGCCGATCAACGCGAACGTCTCGCCCTTGGCTACTTTTAGATTCACGCCCCTGAGTACGGCGTTGGTCCCAAATTTTTTATGTAAATCAACGATTTCAATCATAAGTCTATTTGTCTAACCGAATATCATGACTGACGTGATGAAGTAATCACACACCAGGATGAGTACTGATGAAAGAACCACCGCGTCGGTGGTGGCCTTGCTGACGCCCTGAGCGCCGAAACCTGATCCAACGCCTGCGAAAAAGCCTTTGTAGCAGCAAATCCACGTCACGAGGACCCCGAAGCTCAATGCCTTATAAAATCCCAGCAACAGGTCATTCAGCAGGATTGAGTCGGACATCGCGCCAAAGAAGACACCCGGCGCCATGCCGGTGAGTTGGACGGCTACCAGATATCCACCCCAGATGCCGGCTACGATAAAGAATGAGGTCAGGATCGGAAAAACGATCAGGCTGGCCAGAATGTTGGGGATAACCAGATATTTGTGTGGATTGAGGGCCATGGCATCCAGCGCGTCAATCTGCTCGGAAATTCGCATAATCCCGATCTCGGCCGTCAGCGCCGATCCGGCCCGTCCGACGACCATCAGTCCGGTCAAGACCGGTCCGATTTCCCGGATCAGGGATAGAGACAGAATTGACCCCAAACGGGCCTCAGCCCCGAAGGTCACCAGGACATAGTAGCTTTGCAGGGTCAGGACCATCCCGGTAAATAGGCCGGTAAGTACCACAACCAAAATTGTTTTCACTCCTAGAAAGTGAATCTGGCGCGTCACCCGGTTGAGCAGGAATGGAGGGGTAAATACGTAGAAAAGGGCTGTTAGAAGAAAACAACCTATTTTACCCAATTCCCGCACGAATCCGATCACCGATGCGCCGATGGATTGAATGAATGTAAGCATGATCAGTAGAATTGCAGGTCTTTACGGAATTAACAACTCTATTATAGGGAAAATTCGTCGAAATTATAGAGCAAATATTTCTTTTTTTGACGGGATTTCAGCAGAGATCAAAATGTATCCGACACTTGGGTTTTCGGCAGGATCTGATAGAAACCGAATTCATAGACTTGCTGGCGAAGTTCGCCGCGATGCCAATCTTCGTAGGGGTGTTTACCTAGTTCATGCACTTGATAATGGTCAAATATAAAGTCGGCAAAATGACTGTATGGTTCATTGGTGATCATGCCTGGGTGTGTGACGAATACCGGCTGATGGTCCTTCAGCTGCCGATCAATCTGTTGCTTCAAAGGGGCGGCATTGGCCGCTACGGAGTAATCGACACTGGGAGATCGACGGATCATGGAGCGGTCGCCGTAATATTTCAGAAATCCGATTTCATCTGAGACGATAATGGTGGCATTGTCCGGTGTTAGCGATTGGATCCAGCGGGCATATTCGACCGTATGGGCATACGTGTGCCGGTGATGGAGGATGGGGATGATGTGATGACTGGTTAAGCCGAGGATCATCATACCGAGCAGCACGCTCATCATCCGCATCTTGAAGGACAATTGATACAATTTCCATAAAATATAGGTAAGCCCGATGCAAAGAGGTGGAAGAATCAGCAGGAAGAATCGGGGCACAATTGTAGTTGTGTTACCGTAAAACAAGACAGGAATGATAACCCAGATGGACAGTAATCCGCCCGCGCGCGGCTGTTTGATTCTCAGCCAAATCAGCCCGGCCACCGCCAGAAAAAATCCGATCGGTGTAAAACATTGCATCATGAATTTGAGAAACAGTCCCAGATAGGGCGAAACGAGGCCGGCATAATTATTCTCAAGGCCGATGGTCCAGAAAATGGATAACTGCTCGGTGAATTCCGAGGATGTACTTTTCCCGACGAGAAATGGTATATGAAGTCCGATCACCACGGCGGCGATAAGTCCGAGTGATTTGAGAAAATCGCCCAACGCGGGGCGGGAGATTTCAGGGGCGAGCGGCCGGACAAAAAATCCAAAGAGCAGCATCGGGATGATCAGCACCATATCCTGGATACGCGCCGCGCCCATCAAGCCGATCGCGATCGAGCCCCAGACTAAATATCTAAGGCGTCCGGTTTTGTTGAATTTGAGGAACCAGTCAACCCCGGCCAGCAGGCACATCATCGCCGGCATATGACTTTTACCGTAAATCGATAGTCCCAGACCGATAGGCGACAATGAAAAAAACACGGCGGCCAGGATCGCCGGGATTTCACTTTGCAGGATTTTCCGGGCAATCAGGTACATCAACGGAACGGCGATAGATGATGTAATCACGCTAACCAAGTTCACGGCCGTGACGGCATCATTCATGCCGAGCCAGCGTCCGATCGCGATAAAGGCCGAAGACAGGATCACCATCAGCGGATAACCAAAGCCGAACAGGCGCTGCAACTGGCCGGTCTGAAGCGTTCGCTCCGCCTGCATGACGATGTAGATGGTGTCACCGTGATATGGCCCCTTGCTGATCAGCGCCAGCCGTATCGCCAGTGAAGCCACAAAGATCAGTCCGCAGATGAGCCATACATGTCGGATTGAGGATTGATGTGTCATAAATACAGGCCTCATGGGGGTTTCCCTAACAATAATGTAATTGTGTCCCCGCGTCAAGGTGAGGACGGATTGATTCGAAATCGCCAGTTGGCGATGGTCAGAGCGCCGGCTATCCCGGATGAGCCAGCCGATATTTTCCTTATCAAATCGGGCGTTTACCGCTATAATTACTTGATCACAAAATTCATACGCAGGAGGAGCGATGATGAACAAATTATTCCCAGTGATATTTTTCAGTTTGATGTTGATGGTTTCCGCCGTCGGTGCCGAAGATGTCGAGATTCGTTGTTTGCCGGAAGAAACCACGGAAATTTTTGAGACGGTCGATAACAGTGCCGGTATTCAGATTTTGGCCACGGGGTCAGTTCAGGCCACCGAAATGGCTTATGTCAAAGACATTTACAATCAGCTTTTAATGCGGGACGATAACTCAGAAGGGCGAATCCGTGCAGCCATTGAACGTGAAGCGCCAACGATTCTGATATTTGAAGATGCAGATGACATGGACGAATTCTACGAGGAGCATTGGGACAATAAGACATTCGGCGGGTGCTACGTTCAGGAGCTTCTGCAGGAAGAGATCATCATTCACGGCTCGCCGGCTGCCCAGTATGAATTTGTGGACACAACCCTGAATGAGATTGTCTATTTGATCCATCTCAACGGCATTAAGAAGGCCTATCCATCCTGGGACCAGCGGCTGCAGCGCGCGTCCAAGAAGGCCGTCAAGGACATGATTTATAAGCCGAAGTTATTTGATCCCGAAGAGCCGGATCCGGAATATCTGCCGCAGGATGATCATGATATTTCCACCTATTCACAGTATCTAGCTGTTGGCCTTGAGGTTTATTACGGGTACTGGAAGGACAAAGATTCGGTGATGTCCGGCGGGTATGAATTTCCGACACGGGAAGCGATGCAAGAGGGAGATCCCGAGCTTTTCAATTTAATTGAGGAAATATTTCCGCAGTCGCTATTTAAATAATGGTCTTTCCTATCGTTGAATCCACATAAAAATTGATTTTTAGGCTGACCTGGTTAGAATAGCCTAAATGACTTAAACTCCGTTTAACATGAAGAAAGGAAAACAAAGATGAAATCCTGGATCAAAATTTTGCCGGTGGCAATTGCTGTGCTGGTCGTATCAGTTGGACAGGCAGACGCCATGAAACGATATGAAACGCGGTCGGGTTATATCAAATACGAGGGAACCAACGGTTCCGAAGAATTGTACTGGGATAATTACGGCGAGAAAGAGGCACGTTATCGCAATACGACGGTCACTGTATTTGGAATGACGCAGACGGATAACAGTGTCGACATCATCGATGGGGATTGGTTGTATACGTACAAGCCCGGTGACGCACAGGCGAAGAAAATCAATTACACCGAGATGATGCAGCAGATGACCAATTCAAAGGCCAGCCAGCCGCGGGAGTTCAGCGAAGCGATGATCAAGCAATGGGGCGGAGAGAAGGTCGGCGAAGAGCGAATTCTCGGCAAGAAGACGGAGATCTATCAATTCTCAATGATGGGCGATTACAAAGTATGGCTCTACAAAAAGACTATTCCTCTGAAAATGCAGGCCAACGCGATGATGATCAACATCGAAAGTGAAGCCAAAGAGTTCAAGGAAAACGCGCGTATCGATAGTGCCAAGTTTCAGCTGCCGTCGAATGTCCAGATTGTCGAAGAGAATATCGATATGCCGAACCCTGAACAAATGCAGGCCTACCGCGAGCAAATGAATAACATGCAAAATGATCCGGAATTCCAGGCGGCGATGCAGCAGATGAAAGAGTTGCAGAATAATCCGGAATTTCAAAACGCGCTTCAGCAGATGAAGGATATGCAGAATAATCCTGAATTCCAAAATGCGATGGAGCAGATGCAGAATGCCCAGAACAATTCCAATTACCAGAACGCCATGGGCCAGGCCCAGGAAGCCATGCAGCAGAATACTAATTACGGCAACTACGGCAATTCAGGATCCGCTTCGGGAAACGCGGCCGGTGGCACATTGGTGGGAGATACTGTTGACATCATCAAAGACGAAACAACCACGGCTGTCAAAGACGGTGTCCGTCAGAAAACCAAAGACCTTTTGGGCGGCGGGCTCAAGAAGTTCCTCAACTAGACCTCACTCAATCCCTCACGACCAAATCGGTTGTGAGGGATTTTTCTTGATATGGATAAACCCAAACAATTAGTCGACTGGAGTTCGGCCTTCTGGGCCGGGCTTATTGCCGGGATAGTTTTTCTGCTGGCCAATCTGTTCTGGCTGCCGCAGCTCATGGGCGGTAATGCATGGGTCGTGATCCGCTTGTTCGCTTCGATTCTTTTGGGATCGGACGTCTTGGCCCCACCAGCGACGATGCACGTCGGCGCGCTGATCGCGGGGCTCATGACACATTTTACTTTGTCACTTTTGTATGCCTGCATGATTGCCTTTCTCATTCATCGCTGGGGATTAATTACGGGGATGTTCTTGGGGATGGTGATCGGCGCGGCGATCTATGTTGTCAATATCTACACGGTGTCGCTGTTGTTTCCGTGGTTCTTTACCATGCGGCACACGGGATTTTTAATCACACATCTGCTGTTCGGTCTGGTGGCCGGCGGTGTCTATGAAACCCTGGAAGTGGAAGAATTTGAGAAGCTTCCCACGACGAAATAATCATGGCTAGATATTCTAATCGCGGTTCGGTATTTGGTCGGCGGCTGCCGATGTCCTACCGACGGCGTCCGTCGTCGCATCGATCGATGAACAAGGCCCGTTTAATGCTGGGCTTGGCCGTGGCCGTGGTTTCACTGATTTCATATTTTGGATCCAGCAGCTACAATCCGGTGACGGGTGAAACGCAGTATATCAGTCTGGCGCCGCATCAGGAAATCGCGATGGGGCTTCAGGCGCGTCCAGAATTGATCCAGCAGTACGGTGGATTATATCCCGATCAGTCTGATCAGGATCTTGTCGATCGGGTGGGTTATTTGCTGGTCAATAGCAGCGAGGCCCGCGCGACGGAATGGAATTTTGAATTTCATCTTTTGAACGATGCGCAGACGGTCAATGCCTTCGCGTTACCGGGTGGACAGGTGTTCATTACCTATGCCCTTTACGATCAACTGGAATCAGAAGGCCAATTAGCCGGCGTATTAGGGCATGAGATCGGTCATGTGGTCGCCCGACACGGGGCGCAACATATGGCCAAGGCCGGCCTTACCCAGGGATTGATTGGGGCTGTCATGGCCGGAACGGGTCGACAGGATGCGGGCCGGATGGCCCAGATGATCGGTCAGATGGTGAATATGAAGTACGGCCGGGACGACGAACTGCAGTCAGATCATCTAGGTATCAAGTTTATGGTCGACGGGGGATATGATCCCCGTTCACTTATCGGTGTCATGGAAATTCTAGCCCGTTCGATGGGCGGAAGTCGACAGCCTGAATTCTTCAGTACGCATCCCAACCCGGAAAACCGCGTTGAAAAGATCGAGATGGCCATTCAGAGTATCTTTCCGAATGGTGTGCCGAATCATTTAAAACCATAGTTTCATAATTTTCAAAAAGGAGTCCTATGCGCCTACTTCATGTGATGCTCCGTGTCGTGGATCTGGAACGATCCATCAAATTCTATACCGAAGTTTTGGGAATGAAGCTCTTGCGCCGCAAAGATTTTCCCGAAGGAAAGTTTACGCTGGCATTCCTGGGATATGGTGATGAAGACGCCCATACGGCGTTGGAATTGACCCATAACTGGGAGACCAAAGAATACGAATTGGGCACCGCTTATGGTCATATCGCGATCGATGTGCCGGACGTGTACAAAGCCTGTGAGGAGATCCGCCATCGGGGCGGCAAGGTTGTGCGCGAGGCCGGACCGATGAAACACGGTTCCACGATTCTGGCCTTTGTCGAAGATCCTGATGGATACAAAATTGAGCTTTTGTCGAAGGGGTGATGAGGATGGGGCAGCAAATACTCATCCTCGACGAAATCGAGCGCGGCGAGCTCATCAAACAGATCCTGGAATCCGCGGACTTCGGGTATCAATGTGATTGTATGCCCGAGCTGGAAGAATGGAAGAAAGTGCTGGCGCGCAAAGACTATAACACGCTTGTGTTTCACAAAGAGGACGGACTTAAAGACCAATTACGGGCCGTTAAACAAATGAAACTGACGCATCGGCAAATGCGGGTGATCATGATCGCCGCCGAGCTCGAGGAGAGCGAGGCCTTGCTGGCTCGAGAGCATTTTGTTGATGAGTTTTGTCCGGCCGAAGACTACGCGGCGCTGATCAATTCAATTGAAGGCGTCATCGAGTAAACGAGTTTACCGAAAGAGGACAGCATGGATAAGTACAAAATCAAACCCAATACCAAGGTGCTGCTGAGCCGGCACGATCCGGATGATTTGACGTATTACGACGGTGACAAAAAAGCCGGACGAAAATATCTCAAAGAGCTGAACAAGGAGCTTTCGGAGCTTCAGAAACTGTTTTATGTCGACGGGCGGTACAAGATGCTGATTGTCCTGCAGGCGACAGATACGGGCGGTAAGGATGGAACGATACGCAGTGTGTTTCATCGTGTCAATCCGCAGGGAGTCCGGGTGGCTTCTTTCAAAAAACCGACCCCGGAGGAATTGAGCCGTGATTATTTATGGCGGGTGCACGAGGAGGTTCCGGCTAAAGGAAAAATTGTGGTATTTAACCGCAGTCATTACGAAGATGTGCTGGTGCCGAAGGTGCACGGGTTTATTCCTCCGTCAGTGATCCAGAAACGTTATCATCATCTGGTTGAATTTGAACGTCTGCTGGCGGAAGAGGGAACGATTATCCTGAAGTTTTATCTGAACATCAGCAAACAGGAACAGAAAGAACGGCTGCAGGCCCGCCTGGATGATCCGGCCAAGCACTGGAAGTTCAATCCCGGCGATCTGGAAGAGCGAAAGCTTTGGACCAAGTACCAGCGCGCGTTTGAGGCGATGCTGTCCCGGACCAGCGAATCATTTGCGCCGTGGTATGTGATCCCGGCCAACCGAAAGTGGTATCGAAATATTGTGATCTCGCGCATCATTATTGATCAGCTCAAGTCGCTCAAACTCAAGTATCCCGTTGCGCAATGGGATCCATCCGAAATCAACATCGTCTAGCAAAAGTGTCTCGAATGAAAAATACATTGATCCTGATCCCGCCATCCGAAGGCAAGACACCGGGAGGGAATGGACGGTCATTGAAAAAGGCCTCGAGCCATATCAAACCCATGATCGATGCGCTCAGTCATGTCAAAGACAGTGAGTGGGGCAAGATTTTAGGTGTCAAAGGCAAGGCGCTGGAGGCCGCGGTTGAGGCCAACACCAACATACTGACGTCACCAACGATGGCCGCGATCGAACGATACTCCGGTGTGGTCTACAAAGCCATTGATCACACTTCCCTAGACCAAGCCAGCCGCAAAGTCTTTGATCAGTCTGTGCGGATTGTCTCAGCGGTTTTCGGTCTGGTTAAGCCGCAGGACATGATTCCCGATTACAAACTCAAAATCGACAAACTAGGGGCGGACAAATACTGGAAGTCGCTAAACGCCAAGACGCTCAAAGATGTGTTTGTTATCGACCTTCTTCCCAAGGCGCATCAGAAGGCGGTGGAATACGACAACGGTGTGGTTGTTGAATTTTTTCATCTGCGCGACGGCCGAAAAATATCAGCCGGTCATCAGGGCAAGCACATCAAAGGGCGATTCATCCGGTGGTTGGTCCAACAGCCCGCGTTGAATCCTGAGTGCTTTGTCCAGTTCACGGACGAGGGATATAAGTGGAACGGGGAGGCCTTCACCAAGAAGGTTTAGTTGGTCTATTTTCTTCAATACTCAAGTAGTTTTAGATTTAAACTATTGAAATCAATAAATTAATGAAAAAAAACCTATCATGTATAAAAAATACATGATATGTGCGTGTTTTAGAAGCGTTGTCTCATGCTTACAAACTGCTACACTGTCAGTAAGTGGTCAGACAGGGCCGCCCAATCACAATACCAAGGAGGCCAGCGATGCCAATGTCCAACGCCCTTTACAAGTCAATGATTAATACGGTGATCGATTCGGAAGTCATGGATCGAATTGAGCCCAAGTTACAGTCCAAATCGGTGAAGGATACACCACTGGTGCGTAACTTTGATAAAGTTAAGCATCAGCATGCCTTGGACTATGTGTGCGGTCGCAACAATGTGGCCGGCGAAGAGCACTATCAAGGCAACATCGAGAATTTTATCGGCGTGGCGCAGGTGCCCATCGGGGTGGCCGGACCGTTGCGTGTGAACGGGGCCTATGCCAATGGCGATTTTTTTGTCCCGCTGGCGACAACGGAAGGCGCGCTAGTCGCCTCGTATAACAGGGGAGCCAGGGCGATGAGCATGAGCGGCGGCGCGACTGCATTGTGTGTCAGTGATTGCATCTCGCGGGCGCCGGGTTTTGTCTTTAGGAACATCAGTGAGTCCAGTCGATTTGTGGCCTGGTGCTCGGAAAATTTCGAGATATTTAAGGACATCGTCCAGCAAGTCACTCGTTTTGGTCGTCTGCAGGATATGCAGCCGACGCTGGAAAACAACTACGTCTTCATAAACTTCCAATACACCACCGGCGACGCGGCCGGGCAGAACATGGTGACGATTGCGACTGAGGCTATATGTCAATGTATTGTTAATTTTGCACCCGTCAAACCCCAACGTTGGTACATCGAGGCGAATTTGTCAGGTGACAAGAAGGCCACACGATTGTCACATCAGACCGGCCGAGGTAAAAAGGTCCTGGCTGAAGTTGTGATCCCGGCAGGGATTGTTCAGAAGATGTTGCGCACAACGCCGCAGAAGATTGTTGATTATTCAGCGATGGCGACGCAAGGAGGTATTCAGAGCGGGTCGATCGGTACGCATGGTCATTTTGCCAACGCGTTAACGGCGTTGTACATCGCGTGCGGTCAGGATGCCGCTTGCGTATCGGAGTCCGCGATTGGCACATCGCGCGCGGAGGTGACCGAAGACGGCGATCTGTATGCGTGCGTATCGCTACCCAATCTGGTTGTCGGCACCGTCGGGGGCGGGACACATTTGCCCACGCAGCGAGAGTGTCTGGACATGCTAGGTTGTCTGGGTAAGGGAAAATCGCGCAAGTTTGCTGAAATTTGCGCGGCGACAGTGCTCGCGGGCGAGATCTCCATCGCGGCGGCACTTTCAGCCGGACACTTCACGGCCGCGCATATCAACTACGCGCGCAAACCCAAGACCGATTCAGAACCGACACCCGATTATTGCTGCAGTATCTAACAAGGAAATGAGCGATGAAAAGCATATCTATTGATCACTCAATTGATCATCTGCGTTTTGCCCGACGTGTACGGAACATCAAGTGTTTCGGATCACAGGGAATGTCCTACTCCGCGTTGCAGCCTGAGATACGTGAATTTCGTCATCCCGATTTTAAGGGCTTCATCCCGTACATGCGAGTGTGGGGAATCGACTATGTGCTGTCAAATCCGATCACACCCAAGTCGCATTACGCGACGGCCATTCAGGAATTTCGTCATCGGCATCCCAACGCGGTGTTTTGTCAAGTCGATCACCTGATGGCCCGTTTGTTCAATGCAAATGGATACACGGTCAATGGTTTCGGCGTCGAACACTGGTTGAGTCTGTCAAATTTTCGGATCACCTGGAAAGAACGACGGGGAATCAAGCGATTCCTTTCGCGCCTGTCGAATCTGGGGTACAGCGTCTTTGAACATTTGGATTTTCAGTCCGAGACTTACGATATCAGCCGGGATTGGCTGACGTCTAAACAAAATTCCAGCGAGTTTCGTTTTTTGGCCCGCCCCTACGGGATGGATTACGGGCAGGGCATGCGCACATTTTATATGGTCCATCAACGCCGGCTCATCGGTTTTTGCACATGGGATCCGATTTATACGGACGAAGGGACGGGCGTGCCGACTCGATATGTCATGCAGCACCTTCGTGTGCGGTCGGATGCTCCGTCGGGAGCGGGTGATTTTCTGCTGGCCAATTGCCTGATGTGTCTGCGCGATGAGGGTATAAAGTTCGCGTCACTGGGATTATCGCCGCTATACAGGCGTGCCAATCCATTTCCGGGATATTCCCGGTTCGCGGAAAAGATTTTCGAGATGATCTACAGAACGGAACGATTCTACCGGTTCAAAAACGTGGGCGAACACAAGGACCGGTTTCAGACGATCAAGCATCAGACTTATGTGGCGACGTCAGGGTTTTTTACACCGCGTAAATTGGTAGGACTTTTGAAGGTCAATAATCTTATTTGAGCAGGGGACAGCAATGAAGATATTCCAGTTAAGCCGCCGTCAGGTGATTCCCATTTCCCTTCAGGATTCATGGGACTTTTTTCAAAGCCCCAACAATTTGGCAGAGATCACACCTAAGGAACTGGCGCTGCGGATCAAAGTCAAAGTGAATCAGCCGATCTACAACGGGATGATCATTGAGTATGATGTTAAGCCGCTGTTAAATATTCCGTTGCTGTGGCTGACCGAAATCAAGCATGTCAACGCCCCGTACTTTTTTGTCGACGAGCAGCGCTTCGGTCCGTACAAATTTTGGTATCATCAGCATTTTTTTAAAGAGGTTCCCGGCGGAACAGAAGTCGTGGATGAAGTTTATTACGGTCTGCCCTATGGTTGTTTGTCGGGGTTGATCGATCGTATGTATGTGCGTCGACAGCTTGACCATATTTTTGACTATAGATTCAAAACTCTCGAAAAAAAGTTTGGTCGGATGACCGCCGATAAGAGCTGACGAAGGAGGATGGGTATGGCCGGTTCGTCAAGATACGAACGCAGCGTTTTTATATTTCGCCGCGACTTGCGGCTTCAGGATAACACGGGACTGATCAGGGCTCTGGAAGAGTCGGAGATGGTTATCCCGTGTTTTATTTTTGACCCTAGACAAATCAGTAACAATGATTACCGGGCGGATAATTGTGTGCAGTTTATGCTGCAGTCGCTCGATGAGCTCGACGCGGAGCTCAAGGGCAAGGACAGCCGTTTGTATCTCTTTCATGGAAAGCCGTCCGACGTCGTTTCTGCCTTGTATCGGGAGGTTTCGTTCGGCGCGGTTTATGTGAATCATGATTATACCCCCTTCAGTATTCACCGCGATCTGGCGATTGAATCGGCCTGTAAAGATCTGGGGATAAATTTTCATCATAACGCGGATTATCTGCTTAACGAACCCGACGAAGTGCCTAAACAGGATGGCGGCGTTTACAGTGTCTATTCGCCATTCGCGCGACGGGCCAGAGAGAATGAGGTTCGTCAGCCCCGTCGGAACGGAAGGAGTAATTATTACGGGCGGCCAATTAAGCTGCACGAGGCGGGTATTTACAAAAAAGTGCTGACGTCAACCAATGACAATTTATTCATGAAGGGCGGTCGCTCGGAGGCGTTGAAAATTTTACGCTCGATCGGAGATTACACGAATTATGACAACGAGCGTAATCTGCCCGCCGTGCGCGGAACTACCGGACTATCCGCGCACAATAAGTTCGGCACGTGTTCAATCCGCGAGGTCTACCATGCCATTGTCGACAAGCTCGGCAAAGGGCACACGATGATCAACGAACTGTACTGGCGGGATTTTTTTACACATGTGGGGTATCATAATCCGGATGTGTTGGGCAGCGCGTTTCATGAAAAGTACAATAAACTCAAATGGAGCGGCAGCAAGAAAGACTTTCAGCGATGGTGCGAGGGGCAGACCGGATTTCCGATTGTGGATGCCGGGATGCGCGAACTCAACACCACCGGCTACATGCATAACCGCGTGCGGATGATCACGGCGTCATTCCTGGTCAAGGATCTTCATATCGACTGGCGCTGGGGTGAAAAATATTTCGCGCAGCGGCTGATTGATTACGATCCATTTGTCAATAACGGCAACTGGCAGTGGGCCGCTTCCACCGGTTGCGACGCACAGCCCTATTTTCGGATATTCAATCCCTGGCGTCAGCAGGAAAAGTTTGATCCCGACGCCAAATACATCAAGCAATGGATTCCGGAATTGAAGAGTCTGTCACCCAAGGAAATCCATAAGTGGGAGGGGGGTGGATCATTGTTTAACGAAGATTATCCGGCGCCGATGGTCGACCATTCCGCCGAAAGCCAAAAGGCCAAACAGATGTACAAGGAGTTGAAGGGGTAGACCATGGAGCAGAAAACCAAGTCAGTGTGGCTGTCGGCTATACTCATTGCGGGCGGATTGATCGGAGGCTATGCGGCTTATCGGTTGATTTACTCTCCCGGTGACGGGCTTGATGCTGGTATGGTGTCACGGATTTTATTCGTCGTGAATTGTGTGAGCACGTTCTATATGGTCGGACTCATCTGGATCGTCCAGTGTGTTAATTATCCGCTGTTCGCGCGGGTTGGGATCGATCAATTTTCTGATTTTCATCAGCGTCATGTCGGCCGGGTCACCGCGGTTGTCGCCGGTCCCATGTTTCTCGAGGCTGTAACCGCGCTTCTGATGCTCTTTTATCCGCGTCCCGGAATCCCCCGAAACTTATTGGGCCTTGGCATGATCCTGATCTTTGTGATCTGGATTTCAACCCTTATCCTTCAGGTGCCGCTGCATAACCGCTTGTCGCGCGGTTTCAACGCCCAGGCGGCGCGTCGGATGGTGTCTACCAATTGGGTTCGCACGGTGGCCTGGACACTGCGCGGCGGTTTGATGTCCTACCTGATGTTTGTTTCCCTCCAATAAATTTGTCAATTGACTGATTTCATGTATAATGGTGGCTCAATCTAACAAGGAAAGGATTTGACGCGATGGATCGCAAAGATTTTGCCGGAGAAGTGACCTCAAATGTGCTTGAGGAAAGTGAACAATTAATCATCGATTTTGAAAAATTACGGAAGATTGCTCAGGGTCAGGAGGCCGTGGTTCCTGTGGTCGTTCAGGATGCTGAATCCAAAGAAGTGCTTTTAATTGGGTACGCCAATCACAAGGCGCTCAAACACACCTTGGACAATCAAGTGGCCACGTTCTGGAGTACATCGCGCAATGAATTGTGGATCAAGGGATTGACGTCGGGTGATCAGTTGGACATCGTCGATGTCTTTGTCAATTGCGAGCAGAATTCATTGCTGTATCTGGTCAAGATGGTCGGAAAGGGATCCTGCCATACCAAGCATGCCGACGGACAGACCCGTCTGGGATGTTACTATCGACGGATCGTCGGTGATAAACTCGAATTTACCAACAAATAGGTCAAAGGGGATGCTATGAAGAAGCCAGTCGCGTTAGTGGGAATCGGTGAAATGGGCGGGGTATTTGCCCGGGGATTATTGAAATATGGTCACCCCGTTTATCCGGTGACGCGTGATATGCAATTAGCTGATTTGCCGGACCGGCTGACGGATCTAGAGTCGATTATTGTCGCGGTGGGTGAGCGTGACCTGGCATCGGTGTTGGAACAGTTGCCGGCCCAGTGGCATGACCGCGTGGTCCTGTTGCAGAATGAATTGCTTCCGCAGGACTGGGCCAAGTTTAAGATTGATAATCCCACTGTCATTTCCGTCTGGTTCGAAAAGAAGCAACCCAAAGATTACAAGGTTATTATTCCATCGCCGGTCTACGGGCCTAAAGCTGATTTGATCGCTCAAAGTCTGGGATCCATCAATATTTCAACGAAGGTGCTGGCCTCGTCGGACGATCTGCTTTTTGAATTAATCCTCAAGAATCTATACATTGTCACCACCAATGTCGGCGGACTGAAAGTCGGCGGCAATGTCGGTGAACTATGGGGGCAGCATCAGGATTTTGCCCGAACGCTGGCTAACGAAGTGCTGGATGTCCAGTTTGCCCTGGCCCAAAAGGAATTTGATCGGGACCGTTTGATCGGGGAGATGGTCAAGGCCTTTGAAGGTGATCTCGAACACAAATGCATGGGGCGATCTGCGCCTGCACGCCTGGAACGCGCCATCCAACAGGCCGATCAGTTTGGATTGGACGTCCCGACCATGCGCGATATTCAAATGGCCGCCAAATAATATTCATTTCACACAGTTTTCACCTGCCTGCCGTCAAACTGACAAAGTATCCTGCGAGAATGATCTTGTTCAACACAATCCCGCCCAAAATCCTCGCTGAATCCCTGCCCAAATCTGTCCTAAACCTGCAGTAATCGAGAGGTATGCAGCGGGAAAATCCGGCTGTATGCCTGTTTTGGGCAAATTTGGCTGAGATTTGTAATTTTGTGTAGATCATGTATAATACAGCTCCAAAAGGAGAAACATGCGAGCAGCCATTATCGATATCGGATCACATTCCACCAAGCTCTTCATCGCGGAAGATGATGGGGAGAACCTCAAAATTATTGAAACCCTCCGTAATGCCAATGACTTAGGAAAAAGCTCTTTCTATAAGGGAAAAATCGCCCAGGACGTATTCAATGACGTTATCGAGGTCTTAAACCGGTACAAACAAGTACTTGAGGGTTATGATATCGAAGTCGTCCGGGTGATTGCCACAACGGCGGTGCGCGAGGCGATCAACCGGAATATTTTTATTGACACCGTCCGGCGAATGACCGGGTTTGAGATTGAGGTGTTGAGTGTGGGGGATGTGGTTTATTACATCGACGCCTTTATCTCCTATAAGCTGAACAAGACCTATCCGATTAACGAAAAAAATCTACTGATTGTTGAGCTCGGTGGCGGCAGTATGGATATTTCTGTGCTGGAAAAAGGTTTTGCCGTGGCCAGTTTCGGAATGCCGTTGGGAACTCTACGGCTCTATCAATTCAAGAACCGTATAGACGGCAGTAAACGCGAGGTGTATCAGGCGCTCGAGGAATATGTTGAGAATGAGATCATCAATACCAAACGTTCATTTCCAGACATCAAGATTGACGATATCATCCTGATTGATGAGAGCCATTCCATGGCCATTCACAAAATCCTTCCTGACAACAAGCGGGACGGAAATTTCTTTAAGTTCCGTTATAGCGAATCCGAAGAGTTAGTGCGTAAAATTCAGACGCACAAGATGGAGGATATTTCGGAGATGTTCGATGTGCCGCTGGAAATGTCGGACTCCATCGACGGGTACGCGATTATTCTCAATAAGTTATTTAAGCTGGTCAAGAAACGTTCGATTTTTATCCTCGAAACTTCGTTGGCCGAGGCGCTGCTGGCCAATACCATTTTCGGAACAGATCTATCGCAAAAGTACCGCAAAGAAAACCAGTTGATCTCGGTGGCAAGATTTTTGTGTCACAAGTATGACCTGGATATTAAACACACCCGTCATGTGGCCTTTTTATCAGAAGAGCTTTTTCGGCAGCTCAAGGATCTGTTGGGGCTGGAAGAGGACCAGTTGCTGTATCTAACGCTGGCCGCTTATCTCCATAATATCGGATTATTTATCAATAATCGTTCGCATCACAAACATACCGAGTACATCATTAATTCGTTGAGTCTTTTCAGGCTTCAGCCCGAGGAGATCAAGATGATCGCGTCCATCGCTCGATATCACCGTAAGGCGACGCCGCAGAAATCACATTACAATTATGTGAGTTTATCGTCAGACGAACAGCTCGTGGTGCAGAAGCTGAGCTCGATTCTGCGGATTGCCAATGCCCTGGATGCGTCGCATAAACAAAAAATCAAACAGATTGATGTTCAGATGAAAAAGCGCGGGCTCATCACGCTGGACGTGTACACGCAGGACAGCATCGCGCTCGAACGGACATCATTTCTCGATCGCAAACGTTTCTTTGAAGAAATATCCGGAAAAAGTATCAATCTTAAAGTCAAACCAATCGCCTAGAAAGTACATATGGAAGCCAAAGATAAATACATTCCCCGGGACCTCAGCTGGCTGCTCTTTAATGAGCGCGTTTTGAATGAGGCGACGGAACCGCAAAACCCTCTGCTGGAACAGGCCAAGTTTCTGGCCATTTTTGTTAGCAATCTAGACGAGTTCTACGCGGTGCGTGTGGCCAGTCTGAAGAACAGAATTGAATCTCAGGTCAACGATACGCTTTATGGTTACTCGGCGACACAATTGCTGGAACATATCCTTGAGTACTCCCAAAATCTGATCAAGCAATTGTATCAAACATATCAGAAGAACATTCTCAAGCAGTTTGAGACGCACAAAATTTATATCCGGAAATGTACCGACCTCAGAAAAGAACAGGCGAAATTTGTCGAGGATTATTTTCAGACGACGCTGTACCCGATCGTTACGCCGCTGGCCGTGGATCCGGGGCATCCGTTCCCGGTACTGCCGTCAAAAACCCTGGCGTTCGCGGTCCATGTTAAGCGAAAGGGCGAGGAGAATCTGGCGATTGTTCCGATCCCGAAAAACATTCCGCGCCTGCTGCGAGTGCCGTCGGCCCGGGATGAATATTGTTTTGTGCTGATTGAAGAGGTGATCCGTGTGTATCTCGAACAGTTTTTTAAAGGATATGAATTGGTGGATTTTTCATTGTTCCGTGTTGTCCGGGACAGCGAGTTGGAAGACGGAGATGCATCGACGCCGGATCTGTTGAAAACGATTGATCGGCAGGTCAAAAAACGCTCCTTTGCCAAACCGGTATATCTGGAAGTGGAACGCAAATGCAGTCCGGACCTGTTGCTGATGCTGTGCGACGGTCTTAAATTTGTGATGGACGAGGTTACCGAAATTGACAGCGATTTTGATCTGACGTTTCTATTTGAACTATTTGGTCATATTGATAATTCCAAACTCAAGTATCCAAGCTTCACGCCGGCCACGGTGGAATACGAGGATATCTTTGAGCACATCAAACAGCAGGACTTTCTGATCCACATGCCGTTTCAGTCGTTTGACCCGACAGTGGATCTGGTCCAGTCGGCAGCGCGCGATCCGAATGTGCTGGCCATCAAGATGACGCTTTACCGGACCGACAAGGGATCGGCTATCATTGACGCGCTCAAAGAGGCGGCGGTTAACGGCAAGCAGGTCACGACGCTCGTCGAGATCAAGGCCCGGTTTGACGAGGAAAATAATATTCGCTGGACGCGCCAGCTTGAAGAAGCCGGCTGTCATGTGATCTATGGTATTCCCGGACTGAAAGTCCATTCCAAAATGACACTGGTGGTGCGTGAAGAGGAAGGCCGTATCCAGCGTTATGTTCATTTGTCGACCGGCAATTACAACCAGAAGACTTCTGAGATTTATACGGACGTCGGTTATTTTACGGTGAACGAAGACATTGCCCGTGATATTTCCGAACTGTTCAATGTGATCACCGGTTATTCGCAACCCACACATTGGGATCAGATCATCGCGGCGCCGGACAAGATGCGGGATTACACGATGGCCTTGATCGAGCGGGAGATCAAATTCCAGAAGAAGTACAAAAACGGACATATTTTCGCAAAGTTCAATTCGTTAGAAGATCTCAAGATCATTGATAAACTGTATGAGGCCTCTCAGGCAGGCGTCAAGATCAAGTTGATCGTCCGCGGCATCTGCTGTCTGATCCCGGGGATTGAGGGGCTCAGTGAGAACATCGAGGTCAAGAGTGTCGTCGGCAGGTTTCTCGAGCACACCCGGATATTTATCTACAATAATAATGACAACCCGCGTGTGTTTCTAAGCTCAGCCGATTGGATGAAACGTAATTTTGACCGGCGGATCGAAATCCTATTCGAAGTCAATAAGGCGGATATCAAGGACCATCTCCGAAAGATCATGAATTTGTATTGGAAGGACGTGCACAATTCCTGGGAGCTGAATTCTGTCGGTGAGTACATGAAGCTGGAAAGTAAAGGCAAGGCCTACAATATTCAGCAGGATCTGATTGAGCGCTACGCATAGGCGGTTTCATTCATCCATGACAGTGTTATATGGCGGCAGCAAATACTAAATCCATAGCCGTGATCGCCGACGCGCATGCCAATTTGCCGGCGTTACAGGCCGTTCTTAAAGACATTCGCCGTCGGGACATTGATCAGGTTTGGTACCTCGGAGATTTTCTGGGGTACGGGGCCTTTCCCAATGAAGTGGTCGATGAGATCCGATCCAATGGCGATCGCGTCATTGTCGGGAATCATGATCTCAGTGTCATCCATATCCCGGATGAACGGCTGAAGCGGTTACAGAGAAAGAATTATTCGAAGTTTCTTTCATTTGGCTGGACACAGCGCAATTTGAGTCCAGCGAACCGGTCCTATTTGCTGGCATTGCCGCCGCAATTGAAAGTCCGTGCGCTGGAAACTGACTTTCTGCTGGTGCATGGGAGTCCGGCGCGGATCGACGAGCCCTTGACCCGTTCAATGCCGGATCTTCGGTTCGAGGAGTTAGCCGATCAGGTCAGAGCCGATGTGGTGTTATGCGGGCATACGCATGTGTATTTTGACCGGAGTCACAATGACGTTCGTTTTATCAATCCGGGAAGCGTCGGGCGTCCGTTCGACGGTGATCCCCGGGCGTCATACGCGGTGCTGACCCGGGTTAACAGGGAAATTCAATCGGAAAATATCAGGGTTAAATATAACGTTCAACGAGCTGTTCAAGCAATGCAACAACGGGGGTTTGCCGACGATATGATTCAATCTATAGCCGAAGGACAAAGCCTGGACACGATTCAGGCCCAGAAGGATTTAGAAAACAAACGCATGCAACTAATAACCGCGGCCATGGAATTGGCCATCGCTTGCTGTTATGAAAAAAAACATGCGCATCATGTCACCGATTTAAGTATGCGATTGTTCGATGAATTAGAGGAGCTGCATGGTTTAAACGATCATGACCGAATGCTGCTCGAGGCGGCGGCGATTCTGCATGATATCGGTTGGATCAGCGGACGCTCCAAGCATCATAAAACATCGCGCAACATTATCCTGGCCGATACGTTGCTGCCGTTATCCAGAGAGGACCGGATCATGGTGGCCTTAATCGCGCGTTATCATCGACGGGCGGCCCCGCAGGATTCACATCGGTATTATCGGAATTTGTCGGAGATGAATAAGGGCCGGGTTCGGAAAATGGCCGGACTGTTGCGAATCGCGGACGGTCTGGATCGAAGGCACATCAGCGCGGTCAAAGATTTAACGTGCATGGCGAGTGATGATCGGGTGGTCATTCACGTGGTTTCCGATGGTTTGGGCTTGTGGGAGAAGAACGCGGCATTGAAAAAATCTGACGTGTTTTGTGCTGTCATGAACCGGACGTTGAATATCAAAGTCAATTAAAAGGAAATACTATGGCAAAGAAAATATATTGTGGCGTGGATGTCGGCGGAACCAAGGTCCTGGCCGGTTTGGTGGACTCATCCGGACAGGTGATCAGTCGAAAGAAGATCGCCACCCCGCAAAAGGCCTCCGCGACTCGAATTTACAATCAGATCAGGCAGTTAATTACCGATTTGCTGAAAGAAAGCGGCGTGGATGCGGATTCGGTGCGCGGGATCGGCATGGGCATTCCGGGTATCGTATTGCCGAATCAGATCGATATTCTGCGCGCGCCGAATATCAATCTGGCGAATTTCCCCTTGGCTGAGCGTTTGTCCAAACATTTTGGATTGAAGGTGGTGCTCGGTAATGATGTTAATCTGGGACTACTGGGAGAGATGTGGCTCGGTATTGGCAAAGGTCATGAGAACATGGTGGGGCTGTTTCCCGGGACGGGCGTCGGCGGAGCGATTATCCTCAACGGAAAGTTGGTGCTTGGGGCGCAGGGGGCGGCCGGCGAGTTGGGGCATGTGATCGTCGAACAAGGAAGCTCCAAGAGCAGTGCCGGATTGTACGGCACGCTTGAGGCGCTGGCCTCAAGACGCGCGGTTGAACGCGAGATCCGGGCCGCCATGAAAAATGGCCACAAATCTGTGGTGACTAAATATCTGAGCCGGCCTTCCGATGTCATCAAGAGCAAGATGATTCTCAAGGCGTTGGAGAAAAAAGATCCCGTAGTTGTGAAGGTGATCAATGAAGTTTGTGTGACGCTGGCGAATGCCTGTATATCGATGCGTCATGCGCTAAATCCGGATTTGATTGTCCTGGGCGGCGGGCTGATCGAGGCTTGCGGAAAGTACATGCTGCCGCGAATTCGGCGCCGTTGTAACGCGAGCCCATTCTTGAAAGGTATCGACAATTGTAAGATTGTACCGTCACAATTGGCGGATGATGCGGTAATGATCGGGGCGGTGGCGCTTCTTAAGCAGGAACTCAAGAAGAAATCCACCCTGAAAAGCCGCCGCTATCCCATTGTCCAGCTGCAACGCGGAAATAAAATCGTGATTGATGATAAAACGATCAAGACAGATTTTTATATCGGTCCCGCGGGGCGTATCCGGGCGGTGGATTCCAGCACGGCTTTCAAGATCTATGTCCAGAAAAAGACGCTCACCGAGAAAATTCTGAAGAAATTCTGCAAAAAAAGCACCGACGTCCTGATCGTGGCCAAGGGGACCAAGGCATTGCGCCTTTCGCAGGACGCCAAGGATTTTCTCGTTGAAAATTCCATCGAATGCACGATTTTACCGATCCGCGATGCCATCCATGCGTACAGCACGGTGAACAAGGTCAAGGCCTTGTTTGTATCGCAGTAGAGGTGTGTGAGTTCAATCGAGGCATTCGTTTTGGTCGATCCGGCGGCTTGTTTCACGAAAGTCTTAAGCTTATTAGCCTTAATAGGATAGGTCGATTGATTGGTAGAATATTGCTTGTAATCCCATGAATAATTTGTATAATTAGCCTAAGCTTGGGGACACAGGTAAACCAAATTAAGGAAAGGATTATAATATGTCCATGTTAAAGGAATTTAAAGAGTTTGCGATGAAGGGAAACGTGGTCGATATGGCCGTGGGGATCATCATCGGTGGCGCTTTCGGAAAGATTGTCAGCTCATTGGTGAATGATGTGATTATGCCGCCTATCGGTGTTTTGACTGGTGGGATGGATTTCAGCAAGATGGGATTGACGATTAAGGAAGCCGTTGGGGATGAGGAAGCGGTTGTGATTGCTTATGGTCAGTTTATCAATCATACCATTAACTTCCTGATCGTAGCCGCGTCAATCTTTGTATTGGTCAAGGCCATGAACAGTATGAAAAAGAAGGAAGAAGAGAAGCCGGCGGCTCCTCCAAAGCCTTCCAAAGAAGAAGTATTGTTAACTGAGATTCGCGACGCACTTCGCGCCAAGTAACATACATTTTTAGAATCATTTAGGGCAGTAAGCCGTAAGTTTGAGTTGATCCGAGCTTACGGCTTGCTGCTTTTTTTTTGACATATGGCTTATGATGAAAAATTAGCGCAGCGCGTGCGGCGCATTATGTCCGAATATGACGGAGTGCAGGAAAGGCGTATGTTCGGCGGATTATGCTTTATGTTCCGCGGAAATATGTGCTGCGGCGTAGAACGTGAGAGTCTGATGCTGCGCGTGGGCAAGGATCAATACGACAAGGCGTTGAAACGGACGCATGCCCGTCCTATGGACTTTACCGGCCGGCCGCTCAAGGGATTTGTGTATGTTGCCCCGGCCGGCTACAAAACAGCGGCACAGCTCAAGGCGTGGATCCGGATGGCTTTGGATTTTGTCGAAACCTTACCGAGGAAATAGACTCAGAATATTTTAGATTAGTACATCACCGTGAAGGAGGAGCTTATGGCGATTCGCAAAGGGGCCCGCGGGGCCCAGGTCAAAGAACTTCAGCAGGCGCTGTTAAAGCGGGGATTTAATCCGGGGCGGATTGACGGTGTGTTTGGTGACGGGACGCTGGCGGCATTGAAGGCCTTTCAGGCCAGCGCCCAATTGCTGGTGGATGGGGTCGCGGGCGCACGCACGCTGCAGACGCTTGAAATTAAATCCACTGATTTGGCCTCATCGGCTGCCATTCAGGACTTTTCCAACCGATTGACAACGGAGATCGTCAGTCAGTTGTTTCCCGGAGCACCCAAAAAAAATATCAAGAAGTATCTGCCGAGCATTCACGAGTCGCTCAAGGAAAAGGACCTGGCAGACCAGCATATGACGTTGATGGCCCTGGCCACCATCCGCGCGGAGACCGCTGGATTCGCGCCGATCAGCGAATATCCTTCCAAATACAACACCTCGCCCAACGGGCATCCATTTGATCTGTATGACAACCGCAAAGATCTGGGCAATCGGGGGAAGCCTGACGGAGAGCGGTATAAAGGCCGCGGTTTTATCCAGCTGACCGGCCGGGCCAACTATGAACGGATCGGTAAAAAGATCGGGATGGGCACCAAACTGGTAGAGAATCCGGAATTGGCCAATGATCCGGAGATCGCGGCCAAGATTTTGGTCGCTTTTCTGGCCGATAAAGAACGAAAGATCAAAGAGGCGTTGGTGCAGCGGGATTTGAGGGGCGCGCGGCGTCTGGTGAACGGCGGATCCCACGGGCTGACGAATTTCAGCGATTGCTACCGCCGGGGTGAGAAAATGATGACCTGAAGTCTGACGAAATCAATAAAAATTGGTAATCCAGCCGTTAATCAGTTACAATTAAATTCCGCCGCCGGAAGACACCATATTGTCGCCTGACGGACCGAATCACAACTTGAGGTATACATCGATACAGACACACAACAAGGAGGAAACAATGGCAGTTGCAAAAGTAACCGAAGTGATTTCATCGTCAAAGAAGAGCTTTGATGACGCGGTAAAAAACGGCGTGTCACGAGCCAATAAAACTCTGAAAAATGTCCGGTCGGCCTGGATCAAAGATCAGCAGGTCACAGTGGTCAAGGGCAAGATTACAGAATACCGTGTAACGATGAAGATCACCTTCGTCCTTACATAATTTAACGGCTTAAGCCCTTCCTGAATGAAGATCGATTGATTTTGGGAAGGGCTTTTGTTTTGACGAAAGAGACGGATATGATGAAGATAGTGAGCTTAATTTTCCTGATATGGACGGTGCTGTTGATCGGCGCACCGGTCAACGCCAAGATGACGGTGCAGGCAACGGATGAGATCATTGACATCAGTCAACGCCGATCGATGCAGATCCGACATATCGATCTGCGGGAGATGATGTTTGAGATGTATGATGATGATCTGCACGATTACGAGCCCGAAACGATGGACGACGAAATTCTCAATGAATTGGCGGTTGAGCTGTATGAACATTTTCAGGTGCAGCTCAAAGACACGATCGATATGAAGACCGGTGACCTGGAGACATCCGGGGCTGAACTATTTCTGGATTTGAAACTGGCGGCTACATTTTCCGCCCATGAACAGGGGATGTTCATGGACTGGTTGTTGAAATCCAATGCCGAAGAGACCACGCTTTATCTGACATGCCGGATCATCGATGCCCGCAATGGTCAAATTCTTTATGTTGTTGAAGATGAACATCAATTTGAATCCCCGCAGGCGGACAATCCGCTAAGCACCGACGAAGAACGGCAGGCGGCCACCGACATATTCCGGGTTTGGGCGACGCGGTTTGCCAAGGTGTTTCAGCAGATTCAATCCAATCCCGCGGCCATCCAATATGCCCAGTAATTCTGAACAAGGTTATATCCTCGAGGTCAAACGACTCCGGACCCGGTCGTATCGCCGGCAGACCGGATGTGTGATTGTGGAAGGCCTGCCTGAGGTGCGACGTGCGATTCAATCCCAAACTCCGATTGAACAGTTGTTTGTTTGTCCGGAAATTCTGGAGACGGTTGATAAGCAGATCACTGACCTCAACCCCATCGAGGTTTCACGCGACGTCTTTGCGGCCATGGCCTTTGGATCGCGCTTAAAGGGGATCCTGGCTATTTGCAAACCCCACCCGCTTAATTTATCTGATCTCAAGATCCAAGAAAATGCCTGTTTCGTGGTTTTGGAAGGTGTTGAAAAGCCCGGTAATATCGGTTCGGTGATCCGCAGCGCGGACGGAGCCGGTATTGATGCGGTGTTCTTAAGTGAATCGGCCACAGATCTCTATAACCAGCATGTGGTTCGCGGGAGTATCGGTACCGTGTTCACGATTCCGGTGCTCGAAACCAAGAATGAATGGCTGCTGGAATTCTTTAAACAGCGTGGTATCAAAGTCTTTGCCGCCAGCGCCAAGGCTCAATCGGTCTATACAGATCAGGATTTCACCGGATCATCTGCCGTGGTTGTGGGTAATGAACATCATGGCGTGTCAGAATTCTGGCAGCAGCATTGTGATGAATTCATTGCGATCCCGATGCATGGATCCGCTTCTTCCCTGAATGTCACCGTCAGCGCTTCGATTTTCATGTACGAAATGATCCGCCAAAGAAATTTGTTAAATAAGTCTTTCTGATAGTCCTTTATGGTATAATGCAGAAAATCAAGGCCAATCCATTAAAAGGAGGATTCAGTTGAAAAAAGCGTTTACATTTTTACTCATTTTGACAGTGAGTACGAGCATCGGGTGTACAGGTTCGTTCAACCTGACAAAGAAAGTATACGACGCGCATCGATCGCAAAGTGACAAGTGGGCCGACGAGCTGTTTTTCTTGGGCTGCGTTATTCTTCCAGTCTACGGAATCGCTACCTGGGCAGATGCCATCATCTTTAACTCAATTGAATTCTGGACGGGTGACAACCCGGTGGTCTACAATGATGACCAAAAAACGAAATTCGTGAACACCAAAGGCGAGCACGTAATTCTTTCGTATAATGCGGAATCGGATGAAATCACGGTTCAATCCAAGGATGAAAACGGTGAGATTCAGAATATCGTCCTCGAACGTACAGACGGAGCGGTTATGGCGAAGGATGAGCTTGGACAGGTGATCTACTCATCAGTTACCAAAGCCGACGGCGGAGTCGATATTTACAATGATCAGATGCAAATTGTAAAGAGTTTTTCCGCAAGTGATGTTGATAATCAACGCGTAAAATAAGCGTTTTTCCCCGGCAGCGGGGCAAGAATGACAAGGGGGCGGGCCGACACAGAGTCGGTCGGTCCCCTTTTCATTTATGGGAATTTGATCGATATATTCAGTCATGAAGAAAAAACGGACAAAGAAATCGCGGCGTCGATCAATAGCAGTTCCTGTGATCGTTGCCGTCATCTGCATACTGACGGCGGCCGTCCTGTTACGCAATGTGATCGTCAAGGCAGCGGTGGAACGGATCGGTTCGCACATTCTCGGGGCGCAGGTTGGGATTGAACGGTTTTCGATAGGTTTAGTCCGCCAGTCGGTCCGGATTCAGGGACTAAAGGTTCACCAGCCACATGGGTTCGGGGATGGAATGTTCCTGAGCGTGCCCGAAATAGAAATTCATGCCGATTTCAGATCGTTGTTAAGTGGCCGGATCTATATCCGTCGGGCGAATATTTTCGTCAATGAATCCGTTATCATTCGTGATAAGTCTGGCTCTTTAAATACGGATGCGCTTAAGGTGGTCAAGAATGCGTCATCCAATCCGACTCCAGCCACATCGACAAAGTTTCATATCAAAGAGCTTAAGTTGTCCATTAACCGGGTTGTGTACGAAGATTTTTCCAGAGGATCCAATCCCGTCGTGAAGGTCTATGATGTTGGGATCAAGGGTAAGGTGTTTCGGGATATCGACGGGGTTGGCAAGCTGGCCACGCTCATCGTTGTTCAGACGATGGGGCCGACGGCGATCAAGGGTGCGGGGATATACGCGGCGGCGACACTCATGGGGGTTAGTTTTTTGCCGGCCGGCATTATCGGCGCCATAGTCGCCAAGGATGATTCGTCACTCCTTATTCGTAAGGAATTTGATGAGGTCTACAGGATTTGCCTGGATTTTATTCGTCAGCAAGGACGTCTTAAAAAACAGCATAAAGGCCGGGGCATTATTACTGCCAAAATCAACGCCTATGATGTCAAGTTCGAGATCATTCGCCGGGAGCGTCAATCCACGCAAGTTCGCGTATCCGCCCGAAAATTATTAATTCCCCAGCCGTCGATTGCCGGCGGACTGGCTTATCAGTTGAAGAAATTTATTACGGAGGATGACTAGCATGCCCGAGAATGTGATCTACCATAATCCCCGCTGTTCGAAAAGCCGTGCAGCGATGGCGATTCTATCCGATCATCAAGCTGACGTGAAAGTAGTTGAATACCAACAAGATCCGCCTTCCGTGGCAGACCTGAAAGATATTTGCCGAAAATTGAAACTCGGGCCCGTGGATATTATTCGCACGCGGGATGTGAAATTCAGGGCTTTGCATGTTGATGATTTGGCCTCGATGTCGGATGACGATATCTATCAGTTGATCGTTGATCATCCCGAAATATTGCAGCGGCCGATCGTCTGTTATCACGGCAAGGCCGTGATCGCACGTCCGGCGGAGCAAGTTCTGACGATTATTTAAGTCGATCCGAAAACAACGAAAACATGCTGTAATGTATCTTTTGCACGAAAAACACGTATAATTCGTTTGATTTCGCGGGGAATTTTCTTAGAATAGGAGATGAAGTTCCCACACCGCCAATCATAGATTTTCGTTTGCAATTCAGACCAAAAGGAGATATTCATGAATTTTAAAAGAAGTATTTTAGGTGCGATAGTGTGTGCGTGGATCGCGATTTGTGCGATCGGGCATATGCAACCAACCATGGCCCTGGCTCAGGGTGATCAGAAGGTGATGTCGTACGTTGACTCGATCGAAGAGTCCAAGGCCGGGATGACATTATGGGAAACCATTCAGTCCGGCGGGGTCGTCATGATTGTATTGGGTGTGCTGTCGGTCGTGGCTATGTCGATTGTTGTCTACCTATTCTTCAGTCTCAATGTCAAACGGATTGCGCCGCGGGATTTTGCCGAGCTTGTCATCGAGCAATTGGATAACGGAAAGTTTGCCGAACTCGGGGAGACATGCAAGGGCAAGACGAATACGATTGCCAATATCATCAACGCGGGATTAGAGAAGCAGCGTCGGGGAAAATTGTTCGCGAAAGAAGCGATGGAGAATCAGGTCCGGCAGGAAATCGGCGGACTATGGCAGAATATCAGCTATCTGGCGGATATCGCCGCTGTCGCGCCGTTGATCGGTCTTTTAGGTACCGTCGTCGGGATGATCCAGGCGTTTAATGTGATCGCGTTTCAATCTGCGGTGGTCAAGCCGATTCTGCTGGCCGGAGGGGTTTCCAAAGCGATGGTCACGACCGCGGCTGGTTTGGTGGTCGCCATTCCGGTGATGCTGTTTTACACGTACTTCCGAGGGAAGGTTCAGGGTATTTCCAATCGCATCGAAACCTACGGGACAGACATTATCAAAATCTTTGAAGAGTCAGGAGACTAATCATGTCGAGGTTTGAAGTCAACGAATATCAGAAACAACGGCCGGTTGTTCAGATGGCTCCGCTGATCGATATCGTATTCCTGACGCTGGTATTTTTTATGACACTCTCGATCTTTAATCAGCAGGAAACAGAGATTGATATCAGTGTTCCGCAGGCTCAAGAGGCCAAACAGGCGATGCGCAGCCCCGGGGAAATTATCATTAATATCGATAAAGAAGGTTCCTTCGTCGTGAATCAGAACGAGCTGACGCAAGAAGGGCTCGAGCGAATGTTGATGAAGGTGTCCGGATTGTTTCCCGATCAATCGATCATTATCCGTGCCGATGAAAACGCCCTGCATAAATACATCGTCAACGCCTTAGATGCCTGCGCCAAGGCCAACATCTGGAACATTTCCTTTGCCACGCAAAAAAAGAAAAATGAATCACCGTAATCACTATCAACCTACTTTCATAGGAATATCAGCGCTAGTCGCCGCGGGTCTGATGCCGACCGTTGTGCATGCGCAGAGTGTTGATCCTCATTTCGAGAAGATCGACTTCGCGCACGGCCTATTTCAGCGGGGATTATACGAAATGGCGGCGGGCGAGTATCAGCAATTTATCGATAAGTTCGCCGACAGTGATTTGATTCATGAAGCGTATTTTGGGTTGGCTGAAAGTTATTTCTTCGAGGAGCAATTTCAGCAGGCCGCGGATGTTTTCCGGACGTATGTCACGCAATTCCCCAACCGCGACAAGATAAACCTGGCCAAAATCAGATTGGGTCAAAGCCTGCAGCAATTACAGAAGTTTGACGAGGCGCTGGCGGCCGCCAATGAAATTCCCGACGACGGATTGGATCAGCAGTGGATCCAGAACAAGTACCTGCTGCTCGCGCAGATCTACAAGACTCAGGGCAATCATGACCAGGCGATCGCGAACTACCAAAAGGTCGAGGAAATCGCCAAAGACAGTCCGACGGCCATCGAAACGTATATTAAGCTAGGAGAAAGTCACAAGGAAAAAGCAGATTACCCGACGGCCATCGCTTATTTTCAAAAGGCGATTGATTTTACCAAGGACGATAAGGTCAAAAGCCTGGCGCTGTACAAGCAGGCGGAGATTGTGTTTTTGATGGAGGAATATCATGACAGTGCTGACCTGTTCGCTCAGGTCGTTGATCTGCAGGCTGATCCGTCGATGGTGGAGGACGCGATCAGTAATCTACTGTTAGCGCTCTTTAATGTGCCGGCGTACAACGCGGTCATTTCGCGTTATGAGCACTACAAGTCGCAGCTTACCCCACAGGGCCGTCAGTTTGATGCCGATTTCGTATTGGCCCGATCGTACAAGCTCGAAGGCCAGTTTGACGCCGCGCTGGAAGCAGCCGACCGCGCGCTGGCCATTCCGGATATCTCGGCGGCCAATCGCAACAAGGCGGTGGATACCAAGGTTGAAGTGCTTTTCTTATCCAAGCGGTACGAATCGGTCATCCAGTTGATCGACAGCCAGTGGACGGATCAGACCGAATACCGCGCCAAGGCATTGTTCTTTAAGGCGGAATCGCATTACAGTCTGGGCCGGTTCGAGGAAGCGCACAATTACTACGAAACGCTGCTGGCGGAGTATCCGGAGACCGAGTTTAAGGAGGAGGCGACATACGGGCTGGCGCATGCCAAGAATGCGCTGGGTAAAGAGACTGAAGCCGCTGATCTGTTTAAACAATATTTTGCCTCGGCCGACGATGATGAGAAGAAAAAAGAGGCGCTGTACAATCAGATCCTGCTGCACAGCAAACTAAATAAAGTCGAACAGGGAATCGCTGACGCCGAACAGTACCTAAACAATTACGCCGAAGATTCCAAGCGCGGAATCGTCATGTTCCTGCTGGGAAATCTTTATTCAAAACAAAATCGTTATGATGACGCGATCCGGATGTTTCAGCAGATCGTCGATCATGACCCGACGAATCCCAAACGTCAGGACAGCACATTTCTCCTGGCGTATAACCTGCAGTTGAAAGGTGATATCCCCAAGGCGTTGGAATATTACGCGTTGGTTCCGCAGAATCCCGAAGATCCGACGCTGTACTACTCGGCGCGGAAGAATATGGCATTGATTCATCTGGAACAGGAAAACTTTCCCAAGGCCGTCTTGATCCTCAAAGAGATTATCACCAGCTATGAAGAGAATGATCTGACCATTGACATGTATCTGTGGCTGGCCGAAAAAACACTCGAGGCCAAATCCTACGATGCCGTCATCTCGGTCTTGAACAAGGCGGAGGGCAAACAAAAAACCGATGATGACCGTCAGGCGGTGGCGTTCTTCAAGGCCACGGCCCATCAAAAGCAGTCCGAATGTGATCAGGCCATTCCGCTGTATGACACCGTGATCGGTATTCAGAATGACAGCTTGTTTATCGGTCAGAGCCTGATCGGCAAGTCGCAATGTTTGATTGAGCAAAAAGATTACGCGGCCGCCAAGCAGGTGCTGGATCAAGTGCTGCTGGATTTCGGAGATGACGATAAGATCTCATTGCTCGCGCGGTTTGAAATGGGACATTTGCTGGAGCTCAAAGGCAAACCGGAAGACGCGGCGAAGTTTTATATGCTCGTCGCTGTTTTGTACAACGACACCTATTATTGTCCGGAAGCCCTGTTCCGGGCCGGACAGATTTTTGAACAGACCAAAAATATCAAGAATGCCAGAAACGTGTATCAGGAGATTATTCAGTTATACATGAACAGTCATCGATTTTCTGAGGCACAGAAAAGACTGGCAGCCATTGCCCCATGAAACGAAAAAGTAAAATCCTGACATCATTGGGAGTTTCGTTGCTTCTGCACGGCTTGTTGTTCGTCGGAACAACGAAGATCATGTTTACGACACCGTCGGATGAGGCTGACGAGCCTCAGCGTAATTTCCGCATTAAGAAACTCCATGCGTCGCTTCCGGAACGCAAGGCGTATCAGGCGCGGCAAATGGATTATGTCGAGAAGATCCAGTTTGAACAGCCGGCCGAATGGCAATTGGCGAAGAAGAGCTACGACAAGTTTGAGACATCCAAGGATGAGGCCAAGATTCAGTCGTATGATGAGAAGATTGATCAGCTGGTCGACGCCCGGGTCAAAGATGTTGAGCTCAAGAAGGAAGAGGTTTTTCGGGATCTGTCGAAGCTTAAGAAAGACCCGGTTTCCAATCAGCCCAAGCGTTTTATCGAACTTAGTAAAGTCACCGAGGAAAACACGGCCATTGCGCCCGAACGTGTGATTCAGGATCAGATCGAAGCTGAAGACTTTTATGAAAAGATGCCGGGTTTTACGCCGAAGTGGAATCCGATGGTGAAGGAGATCAAGACTGCCGACACCGTCCCAGAAAAGCCGCGCGAATACAAACCGTTGATCTCCAAGAAAAGCAAGTTTACTGATCTCAAGGAATACATCATCAGTGAGATCCTGACGTACGAAGACCCCGAGACACGTGAAAAATATTTTCAGATCAACATGAAGGTGGGTAAGGATAATCAGGAGCTCAAGACGATTCCCAAGGAAATTGTCTTCCTGATCGATTGTTCAAAGAGTACGACGGAAAAACGATTCCGTGAGTTTAAGGAAGGTCTTGAATACAGCCTGCAGAATCTCAACCCCGATGACGCGTTCAATATTCTGGCCTTTAAAAAGTTTATCATCGATTTTTCACCTGAATCAGTTTCCCCGACGCCGGAAAATATTCAGAACGCCCTTAAATTTGTCGACCGTTTGTCACTGGGAACACGGACGGACGCGTATAATGCGTTACTTAAAAGCATCTCCCGGCCGATGGTCCGCAATCCATCGTATATCATATTCCTGAGTGACGGGTATCCGACGCAGGGGATTACGGAACCGAGTCAGATCATCCATGAAGTTTCCGATACGAACGCATCACGGCGTTCAATATTCGGATTCAGCGGGGGGACCAACGTGAACCGTTATCTGCTGGATTTCATCACATACAAGAACCGCGGATGGAGTGAGTATTCGTACCGGTCGCATCAGATCGGCCGTTATCTGTCGGCGCTGTATGATAAAATCCGTGATCCGCTGCTGGTCAATGTCCGTTACCATGCCAGCGGGCTGGACGAAGAACAGATCTATCCCAAACTGCTGCCCGATTTTTTCCGGAATGTGGAATTTTCCCTGTTCGGCCGATATGATGATGAGGATGAATTTGTGCTTCAGCTTGTCGGGGATGTCAAAGGCAAGGTGACGGAGTATCTGGTGGAGGCCGATCTGAACAACGCGCCGTCCGGCGATGAGAGTATTGCCAAGAATTGGGCCTTCAACAAGATCTATGAATTGATTGGCCAGTTGCGGGAAAGTCAGGATAATACCGCGTTGCTGGATGAGATTGAAGCGCTGTCCCGCCGTTATAAAATCAAGACGCCCTACCTGAACCGCCGTTAATCTACGGCATTTGTTTCTTCATTTGATTGTCTATAATCCATAAAAAATCCCGTCGCTGGGCAATAGCCTCAGCGATCTTACGATTGGCCGGCGCGGTGAAATGCGGACTGGCGTCATAGAAATATTTTTTGTCGTCGGCCTTGAAAAAGGCGGCGATGGTATTAATGAAAGGAATTTGATTACGCGCCGCGTATTGTCCGACAATTGAATAGGCAAAATAGTCCGTATACTTTTTGCCGATCTCAAAATCCCATTCCCGGCGGCCTTCCCGCCACTGCTTGTCGTCAATATGAATGCCGTAGGGGTACATGACGATGATCAGCGGGACATCATTTTCTTGGAGCAGGGAATGAATCTTGTCCAAATACTTTTCGGTGCGTTTGAAGCGCTGTTGAATCAACTCGCGCTTGTCACGCCCGCGCAGCATCAAGTAAGGATCCGTCTCGGTGAAACTAACTTGCGGCTCTTCGATGTAGTTCTGATGGATCCAGCGGATCAGGGCGCTGTATTTTTTCCCCCATAACAACCAATTGAAGCGTCCATCCTGATAGGTCGGATCAAAGCGCACGATGTTTCCATCCCGGACAACGGCCTGGGATTCTTTGCGCCAATCATCCTGTATGTCCGTTAGATCGACGGCGAGAATTATCAAATCAGGTTGATACTGAAGGTGAATGTCGCGGATATTGACGTAATGGTCGATCGGTGAGCTGTCATGCACGCCGGCATTGACCACTTCCGCCCGGATATTCTGCTCCTGCAGGACTTGCTGGAGATAGGCCGGAATGGTTTGAGAATCCTGTGCGCCGACACCGAAAATTCGTGAATCGCCTACCACAAAGATCCTGAGCGAATCCGTGGGTTTGCTAAAGAGAAAATTCCGTCCGCGAAATCCAAAGGTATTGATGTTGGCCTCATACGGCACGCCATCGATCGTCTCGCTTAAACGGGTTTGCGGCGAGTAAAGAACAGTCCCACTATTCTGACGTAGCCCGGATGCCGCCGGCTTGGCCGGCTGGGTGCTCCGGAGTATCAGCTCCGTTACAAAAAGCAGCAGCATCAGGATCAGGACAAATCCGATCATGCGCAGGCCGAGTTGTTGGAATTTATCTTTTATCATATTTTCCCGTCGTTTTAGGGCATTATAGACAGCCGCATTCCTCCAGGCAAGGATTATCAATTGATCGGTTGGAACCAATCGATTTTGAAATTTATGATTGATTTTCACAGGTTGACTGATACGATACCTGCAATGAACAAATCTTCACTTATTAAATTAGGGCTTCTGCTGGTCCTGTGTGCGGGATTGAGCGGATGTGAACAGATCCTGACCGAGATCCTGTCTGAGCCGACACCGGCGACGCAGACACGTACGCCCACCGTTCAGCAGGGCAGCGCGCACTCCGGGCAGGTTTCAGCCGGCATTCGGCGGATCAAGGAGGCCTATGCCGACAGGGATTCGGATTTTTTTGTCGAGGCCAGGGCACAGGTTGTCAAGGTTCTCCGGGATGACACCGAGGGAGATCAGCATCAGCGGTTTATCGTGGAAGTCGCGCCATCACACACCTTATTGGTCAGCCATAATATTGATCTGGCCCCCCGCGTGGCCGGTTTGCAGGCCGGAGATTGGGTGTCGTTTCGCGGTGAGTACGTCTGGAACAACAAAGGCGGTATAATCCACTGGACCCATCATGATCCCCGCGGTCGGCATGAGGGCGGCTGGATTGAGCACGACGGAAATGTCTATAAATAACCCGTCTGGGGACTGTCGCTCAAACAAAAATCTTGTCAGTGCCAATCAATTACGGTAGAATATACCCAATTTAACCGCATCGTACTCGTATGGCTGTATTTACGCATCCTTTTTGTGATCACAAACACAAAACTTCACACCGATCAATGTGGCGATTGACACAAATCCATTTCAAACACAAACTTCAACAACTGCTCCGGCCCACGGATACGCCGGATTTCCATAGACTGTAAATTAAACAGGCAGCGGGACATTGCTGTGTCACTTAAGAGCAGTATGAAAGGAGAAATACATGAATAAATTTATTGATTCGTTGCAGGGGTCATTAGGCTCTTCGGCACCGGGCGTGATCGGCGCGTTGGTTTATCTCATCGTCGGGATTGTCATCGCGAATATCGTCAAGGCCGTGATTAAAAAAGGAATGGGCATCTTAAAGCTTAATGAGCGTTTCAATTCAAAGAGCGGTGAAGGGACCAAGGTCGATGTCGAGGGGGGAATCGCCACGGCCGGTTACTTCACGATTTTACTTATCACACTACTGGCCGTCTTCAATCAATTAGGACTTGAAGTCGCGTCACTTCCGATTCAATCACTTACCACCGACATCCTAAATTACATTCCGAACGTCATCGGCGGGGGAGTTTTACTACTCGTTGCATGGCTTTGTAGCACGATTGTCAAACAAATCGTTACCGGAACATTGGGAGCGACTAGTCTTGACGAAAAGGTCAGCAGTGAGGCCAAGCCGCTAAGCGAGACAATTGGTGAGATTTCATATTGGTTGATTTTCTTGGTGTTTCTTCCGGGAATCCTGGGTGTATTCGGGTTGGAAGGACTATTGGAACCGGCCCAGACAATGGTCGACAAAATTTTGGGAATGATTCCTAACATTTTGGGAGCTGGTGTGCTGATCTTTGTAGGGTGGTTAATCGCACGTATCTTGCGTGATATCGTGACAAACGTTCTGGCGGCGTCGGGGATTGATAACCTGGGCGAAAAGGCCGGCATGAACGAGAAAACCAAGCTGTCAAAGGTTGTCGGATTGGTTGTCTACTTCTTTACATTGATTCCGGCGATTATCTCCGGTTTGAACGCGTTGGAAATCGCGGCGATTGCTGATCCGGCGACGGATATGCTGGGATCGATCATGGATATGATTCCAAACATTATCGGCGCCGTGGCGATTATCACGATTACGTATTTCGTCGCTCGTCCGGTTTCAGCCCTTGTGGGTAATATCCTAAGCGCGGCGGGCTTTGACAATGTCCCGACAAAATTAGGTTTCGAGAATGTCAAACAAAGCGCGTCACAGGCGACGGGAAAAATCGTCTTTTTCTTCATGATGCTCTTCGCCACGGTTGAGGCGTCGAATCAGCTGCAATTTGAACAATTATCATACTTGGTCGCCATGTTTATCCAGTTCGGCGGGCAGGTCTTATTAGGAAGTATGATCATTGCCGTCGGGCTCTGGATTGCCAACCTCGCCGGAGATGCCTTAAACAAGGCGGACAAGGATGGTCATACGCCGATCGCTACGTTAGTGCGTGTCGTGATCCTTGGTTTGGTTCTGGCCATGGGACTTCGGTCGATGGGATTAGCCAATGACATCGTTAACATGGCGTTTGGAATCACTCTGGGCGCGGCCGCGGTTGCCTTTGCGTTATCGTTTGGTCTTGGGGGACGTGAAGCCGCCGGCAAGCAAATGGAGATCTGGCTGGAAGATCTTCGCGGTTCAAGTAAGCGTACCAAAAAAAGCTAAATAGTTGGCAGTAATCATAAAAACAGGAGGTTACAACAATGGCAGCATTAGAAGAAATTGAAGGAATCGGCCCTAGCTATGCGGAAAAATTAAAAGCGGGCGGCATCAAAACGATCGAACAATTGCTTGATGAAGGAAAGACACCGGCAGGCCGAAAAGCCATCGCCGAGAAGACATCCATCGGTGACAAGCAAATCCTTAAATGGTTAAACCGCGCTGATCTGGCCCGGATTAAAGGTGTCGGCGAAGAGTACGCAGATCTTCTGGAATGCGCGGGTGTGGATACCGTTCCGGAATTGGCACAGCGAAATGCCGAAAATCTCACCGCCAAAATGGCTGAGGTGAACGAAGAGAAAAATTTGGTCAGAAGTTTACCATCACAAAAAGTAGTTGAAGGATGGGTAGCCCAGGCCAAAGAATTACCACGCGTTATCACATACTAAAAACCAGTTTGGGTTTCTGAAAGGGCGGTCATGCTTATGGCCGCCCTTTTTTGTGGATTTGATCAACATGACGGCACAGGTGGATGAAAGCAGTAGACAGAATCCGGCTTTGCCGATAGAATAAGCCCGATTTCGGAATAATTTACAAGAAAAGGGAGGACTTTAATGTTGCATCGAAAGTCGATGACGCTGATCGTCATTGTCGCATTGCTGCTTTCCGGAGTGAGCTTCGGGTTTATGTTCAAGAAAAAGAAGATCGATCCGGTATATCTCACGGCAGAGCAATTGGCCCAATACGACGGGAAAAACGGCCAACCGATGTATGTCGCGGTCGATGGTAAGATCTATGACCTCACCAAGTGCCGGTATTGGAAGGACGGAGTTCATGACAAAAGTCCGCAGGCCGCCATCGCCGGACGCGATCTCACTGAGGTTCTTAAAACTTCCAAGCACGGAATCAAACGCGTGACACGCTATCCGCATGTCGGATTTCTGGTTGACTCCGTCGATGATATCCCTCAAAAAGAATCCCAAACTGATGAATGAAGTCCCTGAAACGCCAAAAAAGAAAAAACTAAAAGAGATCCCGGAGCTGCTGGCGGTTTCTAAGAAGGCCGGAAAGGCGATTAAGGATTTCAATCTCATTAAGGCCGGAGACCGCATTGCGGTCGCTGTGTCGGGAGGGAAGGATAGTATTTCCCTTCTCCATATATTACGCCATCGTCTCAAAAAGAGTCCGGTGAAATTTGAATTTGTGGCGGTGCATATTGATTTCGAACTGTCGGATTTTGATCCTCAGGGGTTGATTGATTATCTCAAGCGGCATGATTTTCCCTATATCGTCGAGACCGTCGACTGGATGAAAGGTCAGAATTATGATGAGATCGGCTGCTATTGGTGGTCACGCAACCGGCGCAAGGCCTTGTTTCAGCTGTGTGAACGGGAGGGGTTTAACAAGATCGCGCTGGGGCATCACATGGATGACATTGCCGAGACCATTATCCTTAATCAGTTCTATCGCGGTGAGGTCGGGGCGATGCGTCCGAATCAAGAATTATTTGAAGGGGAGATCACGTTAATTCGGCCGCTGGCATATGTGCGGGAGGATTTCATGGTTGAGCTGGCCGACAAGCTGGGGATTAATTCGATCGGCGGTCAATCTAAATGCGCCAATGATGATACCTCGCACCGGATGATTATCAAGAAAATGCTGCGGGACTTTGAGTCGCATAATCCCGACGTGGTGGTCAATATTTTTAACAGTCTTAGGCGGGTGCGTACGGACTATCTCATCGATCCATAAATATATGAGTTTGACGACGGACATAATTGATTTTTGGTTCGAAGGCGTTGATGATTCGGTCAAGATTCAGAAAAAGCGCATGCCGTTTCGAAAATGGTTTCGATCAACACCTCAATTCGATGAGGAGATTCGACAGCGCTTTGAGCAATCCTTTCAAACGTTTATCGCGGATCCCGGCCCTGATTTGGATGCCAGGGACAAGCTTGCCGGGATTATCCTGTGTGATCAGTTGTCCCGAAATATGTTTCGCCATTCGCCGGAAGCCTTTTTGGGTGATATGCAGGCGCAACGCTTAGCCATCGAGCTGATCCGCACCAGCGAGGATCGCGCGCTTTATTTGATCCATCGTGTCTTTGTGTATATGCCGTTGATGCATGCCGAGGATTTATCGCTGCAATGTCAATCGGTTAACAGCTTTACCCAATTGGTGGAGGACAGTTCGACCATCAATCCGGAAAATACAGGTTACTATCAGTCTCAGCTGGATCACGCCCGGAAGTATTACAACATAATCAAACAATACGGCCGGTTTCCGCACCGCAACAAGATTCTGGGTCGAACCTCAACAGCGGCGGAGCTGGAGTTTCTCTCATGATCCGGCGCGTAGCCAAAGTTTTGCTGGTCTTGGCGGCTGTCGGATGCGCATACGTGCTGATGCTGTGGATCTGGTTCGGATCCGTTACGCCAAAGGTCCCGTATGAATTTCAGACGACCGCGGACGCGGTGGTGATCCTGATGGGAGAGGTCAATGCGGAATTTACCGATCTGGGGCGACAGACCATTCGACGCGTTAATCATGGGTATGATCTCTATCAGTCTGGCCGGGTCGCCAAAATCTTGTGCGTGGGCGGCAGTCGCCCGAGCCGATCGTTTTCCGGCGCCGCATTAATGCAGCAACGCTTGATCAATAAAGGGGTTCCGGCGGCGGACATCGTCCTCGAGCCGAAATCCTATGATACCCGGCTGAATATGCGTTTTGCCGCGGAGATCGCGCACGAGCACCAATGGCAGTCCGTGGTGATCGTGAGTTCACCGCTCCATGTGTATCGTATTCAGCGGATGCCGGCCTTGCGGCATTGGCAGGATATCCAGCTGCATTTTTCCGCTTTTAGGTATGATCAGGCAAATCCATCGATTACAATGGTCGAGAAGCTCCGTCACGCGCATTATGAGTGGATGTCTTATCTGGTCTACGCCTTGCCGGATTCTATGTATCAGAGGATCGTCCGCGGTTTGAGAGAACAGGATTCATAAATGAGATTGTCAGATTTTATAAAAGTGAGTTCATTCGTCCGATATATGCTGTTGCTTTGCAGCGTACTAGGCCTATTTCTCGTCGGAGAAAATGTTTGTCACGCAGAAACGACAGTGCTGGATTACAAGGCGTACAAGGTCAAGTCGGGGGAGATCATCGATCACTCCCGGGCCGTGATCACACCGCGTGATCCCCGAGGGTATGACATTAATTGGTCGATCACCAATGACGAATACACCCATTCGGATCGTTATGTCCTTGATGAAGGCTGGCGCACGCTGGAGTGGCATATTTATCTCTCTGACAGAGAGATTGATTACCGCGGTTTCAGAGAGGGAAAAACACTGTATCTTTCCGGCGTGTTTGAAGGCAAGCGCTTTGAGAAGGAGATTAAGCTGAGAAAGGATTTGCCCTTCTTATACAATCCCAAGATAGGTCTAAAAGGTTTCGCCGCCTCGGATCAAGAGCGTATTGAATTCTGGGGATTCCGGGGAGATAATTTGTCGGAATTTCTGATGAAAGCGGAAAAGCAGGGTGTGGCGTCCGTGCTGATTGACGGCCGGTCACATGACGCACTCAAGATTTATTGGGCGGCGACCGGATTGGGGGAGCGTTTTTTCAATCGGGTCTACTATTATCGCCTTTCAGATGGTGAGTTTCTCACACAGGATCCCACCGACGGGTGGACGATGCATTTAATGGATGCCCGCGATCAAGCGGCGGAGGTTATTATTGATGCCGAATAGTGTTTTAATAACGGGTGTTACCTCAGGTATCGGCGAACAATTGATGCATCGGTGTCTAGATGCCGGTATGAATGTGACCGGAGTGGTGCGTACCTCGGAACAAAAACAACAGCTGGACGCGCGGCAGCTGGACAGATTATCTGTGGTGGCGGCCGATTTGTCCGCGGCGGATCAGGTCGAGCGATTGTGTGCCGACCTAGCGGATAAGTCTTTTAGCCATGTGGTCATGAATGCCGGTTATGCTCAAGTCGGGACATTTGGTGAGCTTTCCGCGCAATCTATTGATGATATGCTGAACGTTAATTTGCGTTCCAATATGCGTTTGACACACGCGTTGCTGCCCCGGGCACTGAGTCTTTCGACAAAGCTGGTTTTCGTCAGCTCAATGGTCGCACATATGCCGGGCGGGAACTACGCGAGTTATGCCGTATCCAAGGCGGGATTGAGTCATTTTTGCCGCTGTCTCCGACGGGAATATCCCACATTGCCGATTTTGTGTATTGAGATAGGTGCGGTGGACACGCCGATGCATGAAAAATCAGGTAATCAGGTGACGAATAAAAAGATGTTTAAGTCCAAAGAAAAGATCGTCGGCCGGTTATTTGAGGCCATGCAGCATCAGACAGGTGTGAAGACGTTGAGTTGGGATTGGACGGTCATTCGCCGTCTCATCAAAATGGTGGGTTGATTATGAAGCAGCGCGTTTTAATTACAGGTGGATCTGACGGCCTGGGCCGGGCATTGGGACGGTATTATCGTTCGGCCGGTGACGATGTATGGGTGATTGATATTCAGGAACCGAATGCGTCAGAGGGTTTTGAATTTGTAGCCATGGATATGTCGGCCTTTTCTGCGGACGCGCTCAAGGCTTTGAAAGATCCATTTGATATTGTGATATGTAATGCCGGGATCAGCGTCAGCGGTGATTTTGTCACCATTCCGGATGACAAAGAAGATCAGGTGATGGATATCAACTTTACGGGACATCGCCGGTTGATTAAATATCTGTTATCAAAGCAGTTGATTAATCACAAGGGGCGAATCGCATTCGTCTGCTCAGCGACGCAGTATTTATCATTTCCGATCGCGCTGACCTATAGCGCCAGCAAGGGCGCGATGGATGGGTTTGCGCAGGCGCTTGAATCATATTTGACGGCTCAGCAGATCTCGGTGACGCGAATCTATCCCGGCCCGATGAATACGGCGCACAGTAAATACTATCCGGGCGCGGCGACGGAAGGAGGGCGTAGGCCCGAGCAGTCGGTCCCGTCGATCGTCCGCGGGATTGAACGGCGTAAACGCAAGGTTTGTCCCGATCCGATCAGTCGGTTTTACCGCGTTGCCTCGCGGATCGCGCCGCGGCAGCTGGCCCGCAAAACCTATACGTTTTACAAAGACAGGCTTCAGGATGGCGGCGAAGGGTAAGTTCACATTCCGAAAGATCCGTCAGACCCTGCCGAACGGAATTGTCAAGACGGTTGAGATGATCGATCATCCCGGTGCGGTGCTGATTGTTCCGTTTTTATCGCCACGGCGGATTATACTTCTTCGGCAATTTCGGCCGACACTCAACAAATATATCTACGAATTTCCCTGCGGAACGATTGATCCGCGGGAATCACCTTTGCGCTGCGCCAAGCGGGAACTCATCGAAGAGACCGGATATGCGGCAACACGTGTGAGCAAGTTGGGCTGTCTGTATCCGGCGCCCGGCTATACCAATGAAATCATTTATGTGTATCAGGCTGATCAGTTGACACCGGCTGAAGCCCAACAGGATGATGATGAGATCATTGAAACAATGGTCGTTTCTCGACGAGATTTACACAAGATGCTGAAGCAGGGCGACTTACAAGATTCAAAAACAGTGGCCGCCCTCGTGCTCTGCGGTTGGTTGAAATAGTTTATTATATAAACGCCTTCTTTAGAAGAGTTTAGAAAAAATCTTAAAATCACTCAAAAAAAAGGCTTGTCGGTTTTGAGATTTAACAGTAGAATGCCGGCGTAATTTGTTACGGATATCATTGATCACTTTTTAGGGGAAAGTGAACACATGAGAATTCTATTAGTTGAAGATGAAGAAAAAATTGCCAGCTTTATCCAGCGCGGTCTGGCCGAGCAGCGGTTCACCGTGGATATGGCACCTGATGGCGAGGAGGGACTCTATCTCGCCGAAATCAATCCGTATGATCTGATCATTCTGGATCTGATGCTTCCCAAGAAAGACGGCATCTCCATTTGCCGTCAGCTCCGTGAACAAAAAAACAGCACGCCCATCCTCATGCTCACCGCGCGTGACGCCGTGAAGGACAAGGTATCCGGTCTGAACGCGGGCGCCGACGATTATCTTACCAAACCATTTTCTTTTAGCGAATTGCTGGCTCGAGTTCGGGCGTTGCTCAGGCGCGAGCGTAACGAAAAAGTTGACCAGCTGCGCGTGGGGGATCTCGAGCTGAACATGCTCAATCAGCAGGTCCGGCGGGATAATGAGACGATTACACTGACCAATAAAGAGTATGGATTACTGGAGTATCTGATGCTTAATGCCAATCAGATCGTCACCCGCACGATGATTTCGGAACATGTCTGGAAAGAGGATTTCAACAGTTTCACCAATGTCATTGATGTTCATATCCGTTATCTGCGTAATAAGATCGACAAAAACAAAAAGAAGAAGTTAATCCACACGGTCCGGGGTACAGGTTATATCTTGAAAGAAGACAACTGATGGCCCGCCGCGCTGTTCCCGCCGAAAAAAAGCCCCGCGTCAAGTATCACTCCATTACGTTCGAAGTCAGTTTTCTATACAGTCTGATCCTGGGGATTATTCTATTGATCTTCAGTGGCGTGCTCTACTTTATATTATTCCGTGCCGTCTATACCGAGCTCGACAAAGAGTTGGAACTGACGGCGACGAATATCAGTTCGTCGATCTACTCATATCTGGAGGTGCGGGGTGAGGAGGCCGAGCCCTTGAAGTTCGCCCTTGGGAAGACCATCGAACAAAAAGAAGAAAAACGCGTGCGCTGGTGGACCAAGAAGTTTGAGAAGCGCTGGATTAACCGGGTCGACCAGATGGATTTGTCGGATTATTACGTGAGTTTTATCTCAGTGAATCGGGCCTCGGTCGCGCGTTCGCCGGGGATGCCTGAAGATATGATCGACCTTTTCAGAGAGCAGGTGGATCTGTCGGATCCGGGCGCGACGACATTTTTTTCAATCAGTTATTCCAACCGTAAACTTCGTGTCATCAATTATCCGTTTTCCTATAAAGGCGAAGACAAGTATGTGATCCAGGTCGGTGTGTATCAGGAGGACATTATCGATCTGATATTTAACTGGCTGACATCGGTCATGATCAGCATTCCGGTGATCCTGTTGTTGACGAGTTTTATCGGAAGCCTGTTTGTCCGGCGGATCCTCAAGCCGGTTGAGGAGACGGCGACCATTGCCCGGCGAATTTCCCGGGAAGATTTGTCTGCCCGGGTGAAAACACAGAATGTCTATAAAGAGGTCAAATACCTGATTGATGACTTCAACGATATGATCGACCGTCTGGAGCGTTCTTTTAAACATATTGAGGAGTTCAGCGCGCATGTGGCGCACGAGCTCAAAACGCCGTTGACGATCATCAAGGGCGAGACGGAGCTGGCGATGCTGGAAGAGCGCTCGGTGGATGAATATAAACGGGCGATGCAGGTCAACCTCGAAGAAGTGGAGAAGATGCTCAGGATTATCAATGATCTGTTGCTATTAACCAAGCTGGATTATCAGCCGGAGGTGTTTCTATTTGAAACGGTGGAATTCGGCGGATACCTTAATGAGATATTGAATCAGTCAAAATTTCTGGCCCAGAAAAAAGATATACAGATCACCACGCATTGGCTTGATCAGCCGGTGGATATTGAAGCCGATAAGGTGCATCTTAGACGGCTGTTCTTTAATATTCTCGACAATGCCATAAAATTCACACCGCCTCAGGGAACGATCGATATCCGTGTTGAGCTGGATGATCACCGTATCGTCACATCGATTAAGGATTCCGGCCCGGGGATTCCGCCTGACGAGGTGCAAAAGATTTTTGACCGGTTTTTCCGGTGCGCGAACTCCAGTGAACGCGGTTATGGGCTGGGATTAAGCATCGCGCAGTCCATCGCTCACCTGCATCAGGGCCGCATTCAGGTCGAAAGTGAGCTCGGCGCCGGTACGGTTTTTCATATTATCCTTCCTGTTATTCCTTCGTAATCAACAACTTACAAAATAATTTCATTTCATTAAAAACTTTAATATTTTTTTAATCTTCTCTTAATCTTGCTTTTGGTACATTGTGGTCAGTTGAAGGGGAACTTAGCAAAGGAGGTGACCCGGGGAAAACAACATGTCACGTACGCATAAGTCAGAAAATCAAAAAACAAAATTTTTAGAAAGGAACAAAATGAAAAATTATCTATCTATCATCGCACTAGTTTTCGGATTAATCATCACAGCCGGCGCCGGCGACGTTGCCGCATTGGAAAGCGAAGCCAACCTAAACGTGCACGGTGTAGTTATTGATATCGATGCGGAGCAAATCATTGTTCAGGAAATCAAAGAAGAGGGTGACCAGATCAGCCAGTTTGAGATCGCGATCAGCAAAGACACATTGTTCACGGAAGATACCGGCAGCCAAGACATCACTCAGGGTGACGAAGTTGAGATCGAGTACATTGAGACGGAAAACGGTAAAGTCGCGATCCAGATCCTGGAAAAGGCGTCACTTGAAGCTGAACTGGAAATGGAATCAGAAATTTTGGAGAAGCTGTAGCTTAGTCCATAACAAACTCCCCCGAAACACCCGGGTGTCGGCGCCCCTTGTCCGGCACCCATCTTTTTTCTCCCAACTCAGGAGGTCAATCATGAAGAAAGTTATCCTCATCATCGACGATGAAACCCGGATCAGGGAAATCTATCAGAAGCTGTTTCATGCCGTTGGGCAAACCGTATTCGATGTTATTCTTGCGTCGGATCTTGAAGGGATTTTTGATTGTCTGAAAAATCGACCGGTGGACCTGGTCTTGCTGGATATCCGCATGCCGCATATTGATGCCCGAGAAATCGCGGCGATGATCCGGGATTTTAACCCACGCATCAAAGTCGTTGTAGCAAGCGTGTATCCGATCGACAAGCAAAAACGGATTATCCCGGAGGCCGAAGAGTATTACGATAAATCCGAAGGGCCTCTCAAGCTCCTGGAAACCGTCACTTCTGTTCTTACATAATCTTACTGATCAAAACCCCCAAGGAGATGCATCTATGAACCACCTATTCCAACGAATCTTCACTGTGATCGCCGTCATTATCCTGGGCTTCTTAGCGATTCGCCTGGCCGACAAGAATATTCATGTCTATGAAACCATGGCGTATGCACAATATCTCCGGACCGATGAGGAGCGAACGGACTACATCATCGAGATCGGACGCATGTATCTTGAGCAGAAAGATTACCTGCAGGCGCGCGAAGCCGCCGAGTATGTCATCTATAACTATGACGGCGAATCGGCCGAAGCCTGGGACATCCTGGATATCTGTCGTCAGAAGTTAAGGAAGGATCTATGATCAAGACTGCTGAACGATGGTCGCTCTTCCTGAATTACTCGCGCATGCTCAGCCAGTCCCTGGATGAAATTCAGGATTCAGCCGGCGAACTGGATCCTCAAAAGCGTGTCGATTTTTTACTCGAACGGGCCCGCCACTGTATGCTGTTTAAGGCCTACAATCACGCGGCCGTTCTCGCCTGGTTTGTCCTCAGTGAGATTGATCATGAATCAAGCGAGGCCAAACGCATCCTCAAACAGACCTACCGATTGATTTTCCTGTCCCAGCCATAGAATTCCGCCTCGGCGGGACCAGCGGGCCTAACCGTATTTTCCTGTATCTTCGACCCGTATTTTTGCTATAATAAGCCCCTTGAAAACGTATATCCATCCAACCTCATTCAAATAAATGTCTAAGCGAAAAAGAACTATCTTGATCGGTCTGATCTTGCTATTGTGCGTGATCGTGCTGCCGCTTTATTTTGTGCTCTTTACCTCCAAGGGGGGCGAGTTTGTCATTCGCCAGGCGTTAAAGCATTATGCCTTAGAGGAGAATATTGAGGTGAAGCGCGTTAATGGGACGATCTATCAAGGGATTCATTTTGAGGATGTCGGAATTGCAGGGCTTAAGCAGCTGCCGGGTGATCTCCGGGTGAATATCCAGGACCTGAGCGTACGTTTTTCGGCGTTGAATCTTGAGGGGTTGCGTGTTGAGGTGGTGAATGGTCAAATCAAGTTTCCGGTTTCCGATCCGGTGGTGATTCAGGCCCGGGTGGTTGGTAAGCGGATCCAGGCGAACGTAATCGGCAAAGGACTCCAGGTGGAAGAGGTGATCACCTATCTGCCGGTTGACCGGCGGAAAATGATTCCATCTCTAAAAGGTCGTTTAACCAACGTTGATGTGAAGCTGGCCGGTCCCTACAAACGTCCGGATATTTCCGGATCTGCTTCGGTTGATAATCTGAAGATTGCGGGGCTGCCGCAATTGCCTGGTGAGATTCGGGTCGATATTCAGGACATGGATTGGACTTTACCGTCCTTGAAGCCGGAAGGGATGATTGTTCAGATCGACAATGGCCGGGTCAAGCTCCCGGTTTCTGATCCGCTCGTGATTCAAGCCAAGATCAACGGCCGACGGATCGAGGCGAACGTATTTAGCAGCGGTCTCGATGTGGAGGAAGTGATGACCTATCTGCCGGTTGATAAACGCGAGATCCCCGCTCTTCAGGGGCGATTAACCAATGTCGACATTGATGTGACCGGTCAATATGATCGTCCGGATATTTCAGGCTCCGTTTTTGTTGACGAAATCAAACACAGTAAGGCGACCCTGGCACAGGCCCCGGTACAGATTGACTTGGAGATGATTGATCAGTTGGAGCAGATGCGTCCCCGCGGAGATGTTAAGCTCGAGTCCGGATCGGTCAAGGCCAGTAAGACACAGATCGAGCTCAAACCAAGCCGGGTCATCTTTCACGGCGAGAAGGACGATCCGGACTTACAAATCAACGGGCAATCCCGAATCAGTCAGGTCGACATCAGTATCGAAGTCAGAGGTGCGGTGGCGGATCCGAAGATCAGTCTGAATTCAGAACCGTCCTTGCCGAAGGAGCAGCTGCTGCTCATGCTGGCGACCGGTCAGAAATGGCCGGGTCTGGATAAATCGATCAATAATGGGTCTATTTCACCGGAGCTGGCCAAGGATTTTGTGCGGTATTTCGCCTTTGGAGGGTCCGGCAACACGCTGGCGCAACGGGTGGGACTGGACGATCTGAATGTTATAGTTGGAGAAAATCGACGGGGCGTCGGCGCGCGTAAAGAAATTGGCGATAAACTCGAAGTCAAATATCAGATCGAAAGAGAAACAGATGCGCTGCTTGGAGAGCAGACCACTCAAACCGTCGGCGGAGCCTATCGGGTGACTAACCGGATTTCATTAGACATCCAAAAAGAGTTTCGTCAATCCGACAATCTGAATCCTGACGCCGAGGAGACCGAGCGCTCCGAGATTATGCTGAAGTACAAGCGCAGTTTTTAATTTGTTGACAAAGCTGTATGATATTTAAACGCAATCGATCCAAAAACAATTATACGCATCCGGATGAACCCAAACATGTGCACTTTGGCTATGAGCATGATCAAAAGCCCAAGGATCATCTGCGGGTGGTCACATATAACATCGAATACGCCAAAAAGATCAAAGAGGCCATTGAGCTGATTGAAGGGCATGAAAAGCTCAATCATGCCGATATATTCTTTCTTCAGGAGATGGACGCTGACGGTGTGCGTCGGCTCGCGGCGGATTTGAAATATAATTTTGTCTATTATCCGGCCGTCGTTCATCCAACGTCCAGGCGGGATTTTGGAAACGCCATTCTGAGTAAATGGCCTATCTTGAATCACAGCAAAATCATATTGCCGTATGAAGATACAAGAAAGCTGCAACGCATCGCGGTCACCGCGGAGATTGAGATCCATGGTATCCGAATCTTTTTAATGTGTGTTCATATGGGGCTGTGGCTGAAGGCCGAACAGCGGGCCAAGCAGATGGAAGCCGTGGCTTCCGTCATCAAGCCTGACATGCGTTACTGCATTGTGGGCGGAGATTTCAATACCTTCACTAAAAAAAGTTACCATGCGGTTATTGATCCATTCTTGAGCCGTGATTTTCAGTTAGTGACAAAAAATATCGCCTGGTCTTATAAGCATTGGTATATTCTCAACAAGAAAAATCGATTAGATCATATTTTCGCCCGTTGTATGCGGTTGATCGAGACCGACAAGGTCATGTCCAAGAAGCCCAGCGATCATTTTCCGGTCTGGGCTGAACTGGAGCTGATCACACAATAATTATGGAACAATTAATCCCGTTTCTGGTCGTTTCGTTTTATATCTACCTGGTCATCACCGTGGTGTTGCTGTTACTGGATAACCGTGAGCCGTCGTCAACGTTGGCCTGGGTCTTTGTTTTTCTGCTGTTTCCGATCGTGGGTGTATTGATATATATCTTCGTGGGACGAAACTGGCGGCGGACGAACCGCAAGACTAAACTCAGTCAGCAGTTTGTTGAAAAACAGTTAGCGGAAATCCTGTCGCCGCTCGTCAACCGTCAGGAAATTGAAATTCGCAAGCTGTCCGAACATCAGACGCTGTGTAAGAAAAAGAAACTGTTTCACCTGCTCGCGGAAAGTTCCAACTCAATTCTTACCACCACCAATGACATTACGGTCCTTCAGGATGGCCATGAAAAGTTTGAGCGGCTAAAAGCGGATTTGCGTGAGGCCCGGCAGTTCATCCATCTGGAATATTTTATTTGGCGTAATGATCAGCTGACCGAGGAAATCAAGGATATCCTGATTGAGCGAGCCCGTCAAGGCGTAGAAGTGAGGATTCTCTACGACGCGATCGGCAGCATCTTCCTTAAGAAGGCCTATATTGAATCTCTACGGCGCGAAGGCATTCATATTTACCCTTATTTTAATTTCCTGTCGTTGTTCAAGATTCACACACTGAATTATCGGAATCACCGTAAGATCGTTGTTGTTGATGGCAAGGTCGGATACAACGGCGGGATGAACATGGGACAAGAATATGTCGATGGCGGCAAGCGATTTGATATGTGGCGCGATTCGCATCTGCGGATAGAGGGCGAATCCGTCGCTGTTCTTCAGGGTGTCTTCACGACGAGCTGGTTTAATACCACGGAAGAGAATTTATTTGACCCCAAATATTTCCCGCGCGTGATGCATACGGATGACGGGGTGCCGGTGCAGATCACGACATCCGGACCGGATTCGCAGTGGCCGTCGATCAAGCATTTGTATTTCACCTTGATCTCCCAGGCGGAGAATACCGTTTATATCCAGTCGCCGTATTTTGTTCCGGATCCGAGTGTTCATATGGCCCTCAAGATGGCGGCATTAAGCGGGCTGGACGTGCGGGTGATTATCGCCGGCGTGCCGGATAAGCGGTTGCCTTATTGGTCGGCGTACACGTATTTCAAGGATCTACTCAAAGCCGGTGTGAGAATCTTTCACTATCAGAAGGGATTTATGCATGCCAAGACGATCATGATTGATTCTGAGATCTGTTCGGTGGGAACGGCGAATATGGATGTGCGAAGTTTTCACCTTAATTACGAGATCAACACCTTGATCTATGATGACCAGTTGACCAAATCGCTCGAAAACGATTTTATGACCGATCTCAAGGATTCGCGGGAATTTACGCTGAGGGATTATGGTCGCTTAAATGAAGCGGTAAAATTAAGAAATTCATTGGCGCGCTTATTGGCGCCGTTGTTATAATCGATATTATATACGTAAGGAGCAGTATGGTACTTTTGTGGATTGGAATCGCTATCTGCATTATTCATTCGGCGATGTTTTCGGGGCTGAACCTGGGATTTTTCGGGTTGAGCCGTTTAAAATTGGAAGTTCAGGCGGACCTGGGGGACAGAGATGCCATGCGTATCTTAAGTCTCCGCAAGGACGCGCACTTTTTGTTAGCCACCTTGCTGTGGGGTAATGTGGCGGCCAACGTCCTCTTGGCGCTGTTATCCGAATCGGTTTTGACCGGGCTGGGTGCATTTATTTTCTCCACCGTCGGGATCACGATGTTTGGTGAGGTCTTTCCGCAGGCGTACTTGTCGCGAAACGCGCTGAAGGCCAGTAAGATCCTCGTGCCCGTTGTCAGTCTATATCAAATCCTGCTGTATCCGATTGCCAAACCCACGGCGATTATGCTCGACAAATGGCTGGGCAAAGAGCGGGTCGGTTATTTCAAAGAAAAAGAGATCATGCATATTTTGAAGAAGCATGCTCACTCTGAAGACGCCGACATCGAGCATCTGGAAACCCAGGGGGCCATGAACTTTCTTGAGCTGGATGATATCAAGCTTCGGGATGAAGGCGAGACCATCAATCCTTTGAGTATTATTCCGTTGGAGGTCAACGACAAGGGCTTGCCGTTGTTTCCTGAGTATCAGCGGGATCCCAATGATCCGTTTTTGCAGAATATTCACGCATCGCGGGAAAAATGGGTGATCCTGACGGACTACAAAGGCAAGCCGCTCTTGGTCCTCAACGCTGACGACTTTTTGCGGGATGTGATGTATGCCGATGAGGTCAAGAGCATCTATACCTATTGTCATCGGCCGATTGTGATCACGCAGGCCGGAATGCGGCTGGGTGAGGTGATATTCCGTTTTAAAGTTCACGCCGAACACAAAGAGGATGATGTGATCGATGATGATCTGATCCTGTACTGGAAAAAGGATAAGCGGATCATCACCGGAGCTGATATTCTGGGCCGTTTGCTGCGCGGGATCGTCAAACGCATTGAACAGCCGACATCTTCATTATAAATCTAATTACCTGTGCAGCAGTCATTTAGATTTCTGTCCGAAAATAAGTTGGCACGGCTGGAAATTGTCGACTATACTTGAAGTGATGGTTCCATAGAACCATTCACGAAACGGCAAACCCGGGGTAACCCGGGGACCCGGATATCTTTGGATATCTGGCGGTCATCATGCATGACCGGCAAAGCCAAGGATCCTTTACTGAGGATAGCCTAGCTACCGAATGAAGTTTGAAGTCTTTTCCTGGTAGAAAGTCTGTCCTTAGTCATAAGGGCGGACTTTTTTTGTTGAGGGGGGAGAAGATTATGCGACGATTGATTCTGACAGCCACGATTGTAGTATCAGCACTGCTGAGCACCACGGTATGCCATGGCGAGCCGCCCGGTGCAGCGCCAAACCATCCACCGATGATCAATAAGGCCATCTCGGATTCATCGGCCTATGCCGTTTATAAATCGCACAACAAAGTGCGGTCCGGCGAAATCAAGTATCTTATCCATTTGATCAAAAAGAGTGAGTATAAAATCGTCCGCGAGGGGCGTGAGTACTCGGCGACGCAGGCTGCGCAGTATTTGAATATCAAGTATAAAACACATGCCTTGAAGATCAGCAGCACGGAAGATTTTATCGATACCTACGCGAGTTACACCAAAGCGGGAGATCCCATTTATGTCGTCAACCGCAGCGGGAACACTTTTTTGGCGCGTCAGGTGCTGTATAGCGAGCTCAGACAATTACGCGAATTCGAAAGCCGAAGCCTCAGTCAGGCCGGAATGTAATCAACGCGAAACCTTTCAAACACAGCGAGGTGTGATATAATGCAGACGAAAACCAAACCGGCCAGTGCCAAATCCAAGTCGAAGACGAAATCGATGAAAAAATTATACCGGATCAAGAAGGAACATAAAATCGCGGGTGTTTGCACCGGACTCAGTGAGTACCTGGAAGTCGACGCCGTATTTTTCCGGTTATTTTTTGTGGTGATGGTCTGCATGGGCGGTCTGGGTTTTCTGCTGTACGGTGTGATGTGGCTGTTGGTTCCGGAGAAATCCCGTGCGAAAGCGCCCGCGCCCGGCAGTATGCGGCTTTACATTTCCAATAAAGATAAAAAAATCTACGGGGTTTGCGGAGGTTTAGGCGAGTATTTCGATCTGGATCCGATTATTTTCCGGATCGCTTTTATCGTCGGTGCGTTTATGGGCGGAGTCGGAATTTTGGCGTACATTATCATGTGTTTTATTGTCCCGCAAAAGAATTCCCGTCGTTCAAAAAGCTAGACCTAGATGTCTTCATCTGCCAATACGCAAACACTGATCCTCACCCGTCGTCACATCCAAAAATTAGTGGATCTCAAAAAAACGATCCGGGCTGTTGAGCAGGCCTTTGTCGATTATGATAAGGGGGAGGCCCGGATGCCGCCCAAGATCTATCTGGATCTGCCTGAGTACAACGGCGACTTTCGCGCAATGCCCGCCTATATCGCCTCAACAAAAAGTTCTTCTTTAAAATGGGTCAATGCCCATCCCGAAAATCATCGTTACGGATTACCCGCAGTGATGGCCGTGCTGATCCTCAATGATCCGCGTACCGGGTTTCCGTTAAGCATTATGGATGCCACCTACATGACGGCGTTACGGACAGGCGCGGCGGGGGCTGTCGCGGCGCGGCATTTGTCGGATCCTCAGAGCTCCGTCGTGGGGCTGGTGGGATGCGGTGTACAGGCCGAATCACAATTATCCATGCTTCGGACGGTCCGACGGATCCAAGAGGTCCGTGTGTGGGGACATCAACCGGAGCTGATCCGAAAATTTATCCGGCGCATGCGAATCCGAGCAGAACGGATGACGATGGCCCGTGATATCGAGGCATGTGTGCGTGATGCAGATATTGTGGTGTCAACCACGCCGGTTCGCTCGCCGATCATTCAATCCGAATGGATTAAGCCCGGCGCGCATATCAACGCCATCGGGGCCGACGCGGAAGGCAAGCAGGAGCTGGACTCACGCCTGATTCAGCAGGGGTGTGTGGTCGTTGATGACTGGGCGCAGGCGTCGCACAGCGGGGAGATCAATGTTCCGCTGAAGAAAGGACTGATCACCCGAAAATCTATTTACGCGACACTGGGACAGATCGCCGCGGGGCGCAAACGGCGACCGGCGTCCGCTCAGAAGATCACCGTATTTGATTCCACGGGACTGGCCATTCAGGATTGCGCCGTCGCTCATCTGATCTACACCACGGCCAAGCGCCGCCAAGTCGGACGCTGGACGCGCTTATTTTAAAGTAGCCAATTTTCACCAATCCCACTATAATATCCATTTTATAACGATGACCGGGAAATCCTATGTCTGAACACTCTTCGCATGATTCCATCTATCGAGATCCACGCTCGCAGGTTGACGCGTTTGTTTTTGATCAATCAGTCGCGAATGTCTTTGACGATATGATCCGCCGTAGTGTGCCTGGTTACGCCACCGTCATTAACATGGTCGGCGTTTTGGCCGGACAATACGTGAAGCCTGGTAGTGTTTGTTACGATTTGGGATGCTCGCTGGGTGCGGGTACCTTAGCGATGCGCCAATTCATCGCGGCCGACGGGGTCCGGATCGTGGCGGTAGACAATTCTCCAGCCATGGTTGAGAAATGCCGGGGGCTGGTGGCGCAGCAAAATCAGGCTGTTCCGGTGGATGTGCTCCAGGATGATATCAATTCGGTGCCGATCGAGAACGCCTCGATGGTTGTGGTCAATTTTACATTGCAATTTATTGAGCCGGACCAGCGGCAACGGGTGCTGCAGCGGATCTATGACGGACTTCTCGACGGGGGAGTGTTGATTATTTCTGAAAAGATTGCCTTTGATTCAGCGGCAGAGCAGCAGATGCAGACGGAGCTGCACCATTCCTTTAAACGGCTCAACGGATATAGTGACCTGGAGATCGCGCAAAAACGAACCGCCCTGGAAAACGTGTTGATACCTGACACGCTGGAGACCCACCGCCAACGGTTATCCAACTGCGGCTTCGCGCATCAGCACGTCTGGTTTCAATGTTTTAATTTTGCCTCAATGATTGCCTTCAAATGAATATCTATAATCCCACATACCATTTGATTCAAAAGTCTCACCTGGCTTCGGCGTGCGAGGATTGGCCGGAACGGGTTGCCGCCAAGTTTGATCCGCTGAGATATGGCGATTTGCCTCGCTGGCTCTCTGTCGTCGATCAATTGCCTGAAATTCAACCCTCCACCGTAGACTTCAACGCGCGGGCGATCACAATTGGCGCGTCATCCGATTGTGATGATAACACGCGCGAGCAACTCGAGCTGCTGCTGCGCGAGATGTGTCCGTGGCGTAAAGGGCCTTACAATTTGTTCGGTCTGGAGATTGATACCGAATGGCGTTCGGATTTAAAGTGGGACCGCTTGAAGGATCACATCAGTCCGTTGAACGATCGGTATGTCCTGGACGTGGGATGCGGGAACGGATATCACGCCTGGCGGATGTATGGGGCGGGCGCCCAACTGGTCATCGGTGTAGATCCGACGATTCATTACGTCATGCAGTTTCAGGCGGCGCAACATTATATTCAGGAGCCGCGTGTGGCCGTACTTCCGCTCGGTATAGATGATCTGCCGGATCAGCTGCAGGGGTTTGACACGGTTTTTTCGATGGGATTACTGTATCACCGGCGTGCACCATTTGATCATTTACTTCAGCTCAAGGGTTGCCTTCGACCCGACGGTGAATTGGTGCTTGAAACCATCGTAATCGAAGGCCATGAAGGTGAGGTGCTTTCACCCCGCGGGCGATACGCCAAGATGAAGAATGTGTGGTTTATTCCTTCGGTGCCGACGTTGGAAGGCTGGTTGTCGCGCGTCGGATTCAAGGACATCCGCACCGTCGATATCGGCCGCACCACGTCCCAAGAACAACGCGTCACTTCCTGGATCGGCTCGCAGTCGCTGGCCGATTTTTTAGATCCACAGAATCCTCATCTGACCGTCGAAGGATATCCCGCGCCTGTCCGCGCGATTGTTGTGGCCCGGGTCTAAACCTACTCCATCACAAAGTTTGTATCGAATAAATACGGATCACTGAAATGCGCATGGCCGATCAGTTTAGTCGGCTGATTATTACGCTGACGCATGTAGCCGACCTTGCTGACCCCTGATGGGAAAAATAAAAACGGTTCAAATCGGTAGGAGTCCTTCATAATCCCGTCGTCGTCAAAGACGCTTTCATACCGGCCATCGCCATGCGGTAAAGATTCCAGTTCAGCGTAGTCTTTAAGAACATAGGATTGTGTCGGGCCTTGTGGTCGACGGGCGCTCATCCGTACGATTTGATGCCAGCCGGTATTGATCTTGACTGACAGAGGCTCGTCGGGAATACCTTCCGGGATGGTGCGGACCTTGAGAGCGTCGAGCCCCGGGACGTCGACAATGGAACGGAATTTATCGCCGCTTGGCACGTAAAAGTGGTAGCAGCCGCAGTTATTGGTTGTGTCGATCATCGCCGGATAGCCCGAATCATCCAGTGTAATCCGAATGGTCAGTCCGTCCAAATCACCCTTTTCCAACCGAGGCGCGTTGGGACCCAATCGACCCGTATACCAAATTGAATAGTTGAGCTGAAGGGCCGGCCGATCATTGATAAAAGCGTATGTCGCGTAGGTATATACGACGGGGCGCTGGGTGTTGATCGTGACCATATCGTTTCGCCACACTATTTCACCGAAGCGGTCAAAATCCTGATCGAGGTCTTGATAGATGACGGGTGCGAAGGTTTGATAGAGTTGATCCAGCTGAAGCTCGGTTGGACGCGGTGTTCCTAATTGATCCCGCTGGATCTGGCTGTACAATCGGCCGACGCTGGCCCGGGACAATCGATTGGCGGCCGCCAGATCGAACACGGTCATGTTGGCGATAGGATCGAAATCGTCAAAGTCTTTCTGATGCCAGGCGCGGAATTTATCGTAAGCACGGATCGTGGCCGAACGGGTGGGGATATAAAAAATCGGATAAAATCCATAGATCCGCGGCCAGATCGAGTATTGTGATCTGTCTTTGACGCTGTCGATGACGTCCGGTACGAATGCATCGACTTGCCGGTCAATCTCGAAAAGCGTCCGGAAATGTTGTTGCTGCAGATCGACCAACTGCTGTTGTGTGTAGTCAGTATTGAGTTTGATGTTGATGTCCTGGATGTCTTCCATCGATAGGTTTTGAATTTCTTTGATGACGGACTCATCAGCCAGCTGTCGCATAGCGGTCAGCCAGTCAGCGGCTTCAGCGTCGTTGGTGACCCGATTCTTGATGGCGTTCAGGAAACGGTCGGTCCGCAGATACGGATATCCGGCCACTACAAAGTTTGACTGATCCCGCCCATTGGCTCGTCGGATCTGAGATTGAACGATTTTAGTAAAGGTCAAAGCGTCTGGCGCGAATTGAGTTCGAGAATTTTTGACCGTTGGATGCAGCGTACTGCAACCGGAGAGGATGACCGCTAAAAAACAGGTCACTATTAACAGGTTTTTTCGGTTGGGCATAACGAATCCTTTGTGGCGGATGGTATTAGACAGGAATTTATACGATTGGGTAAGGTGTGAATCAAATAATTATAGAACTATTCGGACAAATATGATATAAAAAAGTTACTTTCACGAATCTTCATCGAGAAACCAATAAGTTTTTATTCCAAATACTTTCATTCAGGGAGAAAACATGATGATCAAGTCCAGCAAAATCATGATTCTATGCTTACTCGTCCTAACCCTTGGTTTAACCGGATGTTCCGTGCAGATGGCCGGATCCATCAAGGACCCTTACGAAAATTCGACCATGGCGTATGGCCGTGATCGGTCTTTCGTGATCAGTCAGATCGGTCAGCCGATCAAAACGGACATGAAAGGTGACTCCGTCTTCGATATGTACCGGATCAAACGCAACAGCCGTGGGTGGGGATATTTTCGGGCTGTTGTGTATTCCTTCCTGGATGTCGGAACTTTCGGGTTGTGGGAGCTGATAGGTACGCCGCTGGAGCGTTTTATTCAAACCGATGAGGAAGTCACCATCGAATACGATCAGAACCAGAAAATCCGTCAGATTCATTATCTTCAAATCTAGTACGTTGTGCCCAAATGCGACAATGAAGAGGTCGATGTCCGTCGTGATGTCGGTCCGATGGTGTGTGCGCCCGGGTTTGTCGGCGTCCTGTCGAGGATATCTCCATTTCTGCCCTAAAAGGGTTGTCATCGGCTAACAGAATGGTATGATAAATTTAGTCAGCGCGAAAGCATGCGTATGACCTACCGCTGGGATAAGTCAAACCAAAGGGGGAGCTTATGAAGATCGGTAAAAAACCTGTCAACGTGTTTAAAGTCAAGAATCGGCGCGGGTATGCGGCGATTTGTGATGAATGTCTTACTGAAGGCGACACTAAGGAAGAGGCTATAGACCGCATGGTCAAAGCGATCGCCCGCGTTGAAAGAAAGATTCTGAAGAAATAGATTTTAACTCGCATATCTGATCACAAGGAGAATATCTATGTTGTGTCCGCGCACCGGAGAGCCGATGAAAGAAGTCGAGATCGGCGGAGTCAAAGTTGATGTATCGATGGGTTGTGGGGGTGTCTGGTTTGATAATTTCGAATTGCAGAAATTTGATGAACAGCATGAGTCGGCCGGCGATGAACTCATCAAGATCATGGAGCAGTTTCATAATCCCGACGTGGATACGGAGGCCAAGATACAATGTCCGCGATGCGAATCGATCACGTTGATGCGCCGATTTTTCAGTGTGAAGCGTCACGTCGCTATCGACGAATGCGCGCAATGCGGCGGAGTTTGGCTGGATACCGGCGAGTTGCTGACCATCCGCAAGCAGTATCCGACGGAAGAGGAGCGCAATAAGGCAGCGAGTGCCTACATTGAGGATATTTTCAAGAATGATCCGCAGATTCAGGCCATGAAGGCGGAACAGCAGGAGAGCCTGACCAAGGCCAAACGTTTCGCGCGGATGTTCCGTTTTATCTGTCCGTCCAACTATATCCCCGGCGATCAAGACTGGGGAGCCTTCTAGACCCCAACCATGCGACTGCGGCGGGTTGAGTTAATCTTTCTGTTTGCGACGTTCGTCGTCGCCGTGGCATTTCGTTTGATTCCCCGGTTGGGGATTGATCCATACTTACTCACATTTGATGCGGATATTTGGTATCGACTGTGTCTGGTCCAGTTCACCCTGGACAACGGGCACTTGCCGGTATGGGATATCCGCTATTTAGCTTACGGGCAGGTGCCATTTTGGTACACACCCGGGGCCGTGCTGATCTATGCCGGTTTGAGTCAGCTGACTCAATTGGAGCTTCCCGTCGTGGTTTCCCGGATCATGCCGTTTGTTGAATCCCTGGGATTCGTGCCATTTTATTTTCTGGCCCGTTATTTGTATGGTATTCGTGCGGCGATTGTGGCGACGGTGGTGCTTGTCCTGACGCCATCATTCCTGTTTTGGTCATCGATTGGGACCCCGCAGGGTTTTACCATGTTCTGCATTCCGCTGGCGATCTTGCTCTGGATCACTTTTGTTCAAAAGAAGTATGTGTTCGCCAGTCAATGGCTGCATTTTCTGTCCCTGGCCCTTTTGCTGACCATCAATTTCTACACGCATCTGACGTATTTTAATACGATAATCATTCTCTTGTTTGTGCATTTGAGTCTCGTCAGCGAAAAGATCGGACGGATGAAGCACTACGTCTGGCTGATTGGGGCGATCCTTATCAGTCAGCTGTTGACGATCGGATGGTGGCTGCCCGGCAAACTGTATTGGTGGTGGACGACGGGGTTATCCACGTCGACCGCGTCGCCGGACCGGATCCTTTTTTTAAAACATTATGGCACCATCAGCGCAATCCTCGGCCATGTGGCCTTTTTTGCCTTGGTCGCCATGATATTTGGACGTAAACATCGAAAGATGATGTTCTTTTTATTGCCGATTTATTGGGCGATTTATCCGATCCTGGAATCGCATATGGAAGGAATACTGTTCATGTTCCGACGGGATGATCTGATCATGAACAATATGGTTCGCCCGATTGAGGGTTTTCGGTTTTACAGTTTTTTAGCTCAGCCGCTGGCCTTGTGTGTGGCCTTGTGGATGGAGAGAATCCTCAACCTGAATTGGCTGTCGATCCGCCAGAATGCGCGGTCCATTGTCGCCGGATTTGTGATTGTGCTAACGCTGGTGATGTCGTGGGACTTGATTTACAAGTTTAATCTGCCGCACCGTTACCGGGAGCATATGGTGTCGCTCGAAGACATCGACGCGGCCCGTTGGTACCGGAAAAATGCCGGACCGGACGACCGGATTATCGCCGATTATTATACGGCCCAGATGTTCAGCGGGATTTGCGCCGGACGCGTGTTGTTGGGGAGTATGTTTCCTTTAAAGGAAGCGGGACTTCCGTACATTACCGACAGCTGGCAGGTGCTGGAGGATATTCATGCTTTTTACAAGACGGAGGATATCGACAAGGTCCGTGAAATTCTCAATCGTTACGGGATCACACATGTCTTTTATTCCCGTGAATTACTGCGAAAGATTGAGTTTGTGCTCAACGGGTATGGCGATGTGGACGGATTCAAGGCCGGCGGCTACACGGATCTGCACGGCGTGGATCACACCCGGACATTCTTGAATCCGCAATTTTTTGACGTTGCGTATTCCTCGGAAAATGTTAAAATTCTATCCTTAAAACCGTAAAGGACCAACGATGGACGAACAATACAACTTGATCGACGGCGGCATCCAGCATTCCAATCTCTTTGTGCACATGCCTATCTTCGAGGAGATCTACTATATTGGGCATCAGGAGACCAAGGTCCGCAAATACAGGGCCCTGCACGAAGATCAACCCTGCACCATGCTGGCCCTGAATATTATCCGCAAAGATGAGGATATCCTGTGGGACGCGGTTTCGGACTTTGTCAAACACAGTGTGTCAACGGCCGCGATGGGCGTGCACGGCGTCTACACATTTGATCTGCTGACGATTGATATTCACAAAGAGATCCATAACTTCAAGCAAAATGAATTCGCGACATTGATCATGAACACGGCCCGTAAACTGGCGCCCGGACAGCAACGGCTGATAAAGTATTCCACGGCGTACGGGATCCTGCAGAAATTTCTCCATGAAGACTGGGGCAAGATCAAGTTGCTGACGTCGGTGGATGTGTTCAAGGACAAGGATTCATTTCTGGATCTGCGGGTCAAACAACTGATCAAGAACTTTGAATTTGCGCATGATCCGGGAATCCTCCTGCTCAATGATCTCAGCAAAAATCCCATCTTTAATCCGGAAGACGATGTTCAGCAGCAACGGCTTGCGAAAGTGATTGAAAAGCAGATCCCCAAGTCGATTGAGTATCCGCCCGAAGTCTATATCCAGGATAAAAGCGGGGTGAGGGAGCTGCTCTCGAATTCCGTTATTTAATAATTTTCTACCGGCCAGTCAACGCCAAACACCGGGTGGGACAATTGACACCATTTGGCATTTATGCTAGTTTAGCCTTCGACTTTTCCACTAATCTTTACTCTTATATTAGCCATGAATTACAGAGATACGCTTAACCTACCAAAAACTGATTTTTCTATGCGGGCCGGTCTGGCCAAGAAGGAGCCTGAATATCTCGGTCAATGGGCCGATTCCGGGCTGTACGAGGCCATTAAAAAGAAATCGCACGGCAAGCCGTCATTTATTCTTCACGATGGCCCGCCGTATGCCAATGGGCATATTCATATCGGTCACGCCCTCAACAAGATTCTCAAAGATTTTATCGTGAAATATAAAACCATGGAAGGTTTCGACACCAGCTATGTGCCGGGGTGGGATTGTCATGGGTTGCCGATCGAGCACAAACTGCTTAAGGAGCGAAAGCAGAAGAAACAGGACGTTGATCCGGTCGAATTCCGCAAAGATGCGCACAAGTACGCGATGGACAATATCGATATCCAGCGCGATGAGTTCAAGCGATTGGGTGTCTTCGGCGAATGGGACCATCCGTATTTGACGCTCGATCCCAACTATGAATACTGGATTATCAAATCCTTGTCAGAGCTTACCAAAAAGGGATATATCTATCGCGGATCCAAGCCGGTGAACTGGTGTTTTGATTGTGAGACGGCGCTGGCCGAGGCCGAGGTCGAGTACGAAGATCATGTATCCAAGTCGGTGTATGTAAAATTTGAAGTGACGAATCCAGAGGTGTTATCGGACCTGCCGGATAAGAAATTGTCACTGGTGATCTGGACCACAACACCGTGGACGCTCATTGCCAATGTGGCTGTTTCGGTGCACGGCGCATTTCAATATGATGTCATTGATACCGGTGACGATTTGTTGATCGTGGAACAGACGCTGGCGTCCAGCGTTCTGGCCAAGGCCGGTATCGACAACACACAAACGGTCGCGACGCTGACAGGGGATCAATTATCCCAGTTACTGTATAGACATCCGTTCAGCGGGAAGCCGGACTGTCGGGTGGTGCAGGCCGATTATGTCACCAAGGAAGATGGGACCGGACTGGTCCATACCGCGCCGGGACACGGAGCCGATGACTTCGAAACCGGTTTGCAGTACAAGCTCGACGTGATCATGCCGGTCAATGACCGCGGTGTTTACAAGGAAGGACCATACACCGGTGAGCATGTGTTCAAGGCCAATCCCAAAATTATCGATGACTTGAATGAACGTGGTGTGCTGTTGGCCCAGAGCGATTTGAATCATTCGTATCCGCATTGCTGGCGTTGTAAAAAACCGATTATCTTCCGTGCCACTCAGCAGTGGTTTGTGAAGATCGATCACGACAATCTGCGTGCCCGCGCCAAGGAGATTATTGCCTCCAAAGTCAAGTGGGTTCCCGAGGCTGGTGAGGAACGGATCACGGCGATGGTTGCTGGACGTCCGGACTGGTGTATTTCCCGTCAACGGTATTGGGGCGTTCCAATCCCGGCATTGAGGATCAAATCCACCGACGAGGTTAAGCTCTATCCGGAAGTCATTGACCATGTGGCCGATATTGTCCGGAAGGAAGGCACGGACGTCTGGTTTGAAAAGGACGTCAGTGAATTAATCCCTCTAGGATTCAAGGATCCGGACACCGGTGCGGATGATTTTGAAAAGACATATGATATTCTGGATGTCTGGTTTGATTCAGGTGTGAGTTGTCAGGCGGTGGTGAAAGATATGATCAAGGCGGACTTGCCGGCTGATCTGTATCTGGAAGGATCTGATCAGCATCGCGGCTGGTTTCAATCATCATTGATTCCGGCGGTAGCCATGGAAGGGATTGCTCCGTTTAAAGAAGTTTTGACGCATGGATTTGTCGTCGACGGACAGGGACGAAAGATGTCAAAGTCATTGGGGAATGTGATCGCGCCGCAGGAAATCTATCAAACCAATGGTGCTGATATTTTGCGGCTATGGGTGGCCTCGAGTTCTTACAATGAAGACATTCGCTGCTCCAAGGAAGTGCTTGGCCAATTGGTTGACGCGTATCGAAAGATCCGAAATACGATCCGTTATTTTCTAAGCAATCTGTATGATTTTGATCCCAACACGGAAATGGTTGAGTATGACAAATTGATGGACCTTGACAAGTGGGCGCTCAATCGATTGAGTGAAGTGTCCGACGAGGTCCGGCAAAAATTCAAGTCGTACGAATTTTCACGTGTGTACAAAACGATCTATACGTTCTGCAACGAAGAATTGTCGAACTTTTATCTGGATATTCTCAAGGACCGTTTATATGTCAAGGCGGCCAACAGTGAAAAGCGCAAAGCCGCGCAGACGGCCTTGTACCATATTCTAAATCATCTCGTCCGTCTTTTGACGCCGATTATTCCATTCACGAGTGAAGAAGTGTTTCAGACCATGCCGAAAGACCGGTCGATGAAAGATGTTCAAAGTGTTCACTTGCTCGAATTTCTTGACGTAGATCCGCAGTGGAAGAATGCGCGTATCTCCGAGTATTTTGATCTGTTGATCCGCTTGAGACCATTGGTCCTCAAGGCCCTGGAAGACCGTCGTTCCGCCGGAGAGATCGGCAGTTCGCTGGAGGCGAAAGTGGTGTTTAACTCGGCCAGTGACCGGGATCTGACCTACCTGTCGCAATTCGGAGATGATTTGGCGGATATGTTTATTGTGTCACAGGCCGAAGTGCACAAGGTTGATTCCGTGGCAAAAGGTGCCAGCGAGATGTTTGCCCAGACCGAGATCGTGATCCACAAAGCGGACGGCAAGAAATGCGAACGTTCATGGAAGTACAGCGCCGATGTCGGATCTGATGCGGATCATCCGACCTTGTCGGCTGAGTCTGCGCAAATTGTCCGCGATATTCTCAGTAATCAGCCATAATCAGGCAAGGGATTCTGATGATCTATTCGATTCTCAAAGGATTGTTCATTTGGCCGATCCGTGTCTATCAACAGACATTGTCGGCCTTTTTTCCGCCGACGTGCCGGCACATGCCGACATGTTCGCAGTATATGATTCAGGCGATTGAAGAACATGGTGTGTGGCGCGGACTCGGACTGGGAATCAAGCGGATCCTCACCTGTCATCCATTCGGACGGCATGGATATGATCCCGTGCCATCAAAGGAGTCATCCCGTGTCGCTTAAGATCTACAATTCTCTCTCCCGAAAAGAAGAAGACTTCAAAACACTAGAGCCCGGACAGGTCAAGATGTATGTCTGCGGACCGACGGTTTACGACCTGTTGCACGTGGGAAATTTTCGCGGCGCGATATTTTTCAATCTGGTCCGGCAATGGCTGGAAAAATCCGGATATAAGGTGAACTTTGTCTACAATTACACGGACATCGACGACAAGATCATCAATCGGGCCAATGAGTCGGATGAAGACCCGCTGAAACTCAGCGAACGATATATCAAAGAATTTGAGGTTGATTTTGCACGGCTCGGACTAAAGGCGCATGATCATAATCCCCGGTGCACGCATCATATCGATGACATGACGGCGATGATCCAGACACTTGTCGATGGCGGTCATGCTTATGTCATTGAGGGGGAAGTGTTCTTTTCGATTGAATCGTTCAAGGAATACGGCAAACTCAGCGGCAAGAACATTGAAGATTTACAGGCCGGGCATCGGGTGGATCCGGACCCTCGCAAGAAAAGCCCGCTGGATTTTGTGCTGTGGAAACCGGCCAAAGCGGGTGAGCCGGGCTGGGATTCTCCGTGGGGCAAAGGCCGTCCGGGCTGGCATATCGAATGCTCGACGATGAGCCATGTGCTTTTGGGTGACAGCATCGACATTCACGGCGGCGGGATTGATCTGACATTTCCGCATCATGAGAACGAGATCGCTCAAAGCGAGGCGTCCAGTCAAAAACCGTTCGCCCGTTATTGGATGCATAACAACTTCATCAATTTCGGTGATGCCAAGATGTCCAAATCTCTGGGCAATGTCGTCAAGGCGCGTGATTTCATGGATCAGTATCATCCCGAAATACTCAAATACATGATGCTGTCCGTACACTACCGCTCGCCGTTAAATCTGTCTGAAAATCAGGTTCATCAGGCCATCGCTGGATTAGATCGAATTTATTCCACCATTCATTTAGCGGATCAAGTTATCGATCGCGGCGAAAGCAGTCAGACCGACAAGCCGTTTAGAGAAAAACTGGAAACTGCCCAGGCAGCGATTGAATCGGCGCTTAACGATGATTTTAATACGCCGAATGTGTACGCGGCGATCTTTGATATCGTACGCCAACTGAATGCCGCGATCAAACCTGGTCAAAAGGCTAAGCCGATCCTGGTGGACAAGGCGCAGGCATTTAAAGATTGGATCACCGGTGTCGGTGAGTTGATGGCCTTGTTCCAGGAACCGGCAGGAGAATTTCTGAAGACGATGAATGATATCATGGTCCGGGAAAAAAGTATCGATGTCGAAAAGGTCGAGGCATTGATCGCGCAGCGTAACGAAGCGCGGAGTAACAAAGATTTTGAATCAGCCGACCGCATCCGTGATGAACTGGTGGCCATGGATATTATTATCCTGGACGGTGTCGAGGGCACCCGCTGGGAAGTGAAAAAGGGCTAATTACCGTCGGGATTTACGAGTCTCGACAGACCAAAGGAGGATCAGATGAAAAAAATGATGCTACTATCCGCTTTAATCATCGCGATGGCGATGCAGGCGCAGCCGGCCGCGGCCCACTGCGAGATTCCCTGCGGGATTTATGATGATGAACTGCGTGTCCGGTTGGTCCATGAGCATGCCGGTACGGTTCTGAAGTCAATGAATCAGATCAATGAGCTGTCGAAAGACGGTGACAAAAATTACAATCAGCTGATCCGCTGGGTCAGCAACAAAGAACAGCACGCCAATGAGATCCAGGAAATCGTCACACAATACTTTATGACGCAGCGCATCAAACCCAAAGACGATGAAGCCGGTATGGCCAAGTATAACAAGGAATTGTCATTGCTGCACCAGGTGTTGCTGCACGCGATGAAGGCTAAACAGACCACGGACGCGTCGCATCCGGCCAAGATCGATGAGTTGATGCATGAGTTTAGCGAAAGCTATTTCGGCGAGCACAAAGGAAGTCACACTCACGGTATGAAATAGCCTGTGAAATCGCCAATCAACATTTCAGGATGTGTGATTGCCCTGACGTATCTGGTGGTTTCGAACGTCAGTCCCGCCTTCGCGGACAACCCGTCCGCCTTTGTCCCGCCCGATGGAAACGTGCTGGTTTTTGTCGGGCAGGACAAAAATACCCTCGCTCAATACAAAAAAGAAGTGGATATCGCCCCCGCCGGGGTGATGTTTTACACATCTATTCAGGATATGGAAGGTCTGTACCGTTCGGCGGACAAGGGTGGCGGAGTGCAGAATGCCCGCTGGCTGACGCGGGAGTTTCCCGACAGCGCGCTTCAGATTGGCCTTTACATGGTCAACGCGCTGGATAGGGTGGTCACCGGCGTTTACGACGAGAATATCGAAAAATTGGCTGAATTTTTCAAATCCCATCCACGGCCTTTTTATCTGCGTATCGGATATGAGTTCGATAATCCGTCCAACAAATATATCCCCGAAAAATATATCGAGGCCTACCGGTATATCGCGAATAATCTGCGCGGGCATGGTGTTGACAACGTAGCCTATGTCTGGCACGCGCATGGGCAGATTTACGCGCAGCAGCAGATGGACTGGTATCCGGGCGATGAATTTGTCGATTGGGTGGGGCTGTCGTACTTCAGTCCCTTTAATGAAGACGGGATGAAACGGGTGGTTGATCTGGCCCATTCATTGAACAAGCCGATCATGATCGCCGAGGCCACACCGATCAAACTGAATTTTCGAGATGGACACAATGCGTGGAAACGATGGTTTCCGTTTGTGGAACGCTTCATCAAAGAAAATAACGTCCAGGCCTTTTGCTACATCAACAGTCATTGGGACCGGATTCCGATGTTCAAGCAGGACAAGTGGGGCGATGCGCGCGTGCAGATCAATCCGGTGATTCGGGAGCGTTGGGAATCCATGATCGCGAATCCGCCATTTATTAATGCGTCGAAAGAGCTGTTTGGAACACTGGGATATTCTCCGTCCGAGTGAATTACAGACTAAAAGTCTCGACAATCTTTCGTCGACCAGTACAATAAAGGATATGACGATGTCGAAATGGTTTTTAGCCGTTATATGCGTATTTATGATGTCAACACCTGCACAAAGTCAAAATTCAAATCAAGCCGTGGCCACCTTTGCGGGCGGATGCTTCTGGTGTATTGAAGCCGCTTTTGAAAAAGTCGACGGTGTTATTTCAGCGGTGTCCGGTTTTACGGACGGGCATACCGAGGACCCGACGTATTATGAGGTGGGATCCGGCCAGACCGGACATACCGAGGCCGTTGAGGTGATCTATGATCCCACGAAGGTCAAATACGGCCAATTGCTGAACGTGTTCTGGCGGAACATTGATCCGACCCAGAAGAACGGTCAGTTTGCCGACAAGGGAACGCAGTACCGGACCGGGATCTACTATCACAATGATGATCAAAAGCAGGCGGCGGAGGCCTCAAAGCAGGCGCTGGAGGATTCCGGTAAATTTGACAAACCGATCGTGGTTGAGATCAAACCGGCCACAAAGTTTTATCCGGCCGATGAAAAACATCAAGATTACTACAAAAAGAGCCCGGGGCATTACCAGAGCTATCACTTTTTCTCCGGACGCGGACCATACATCAAAAAAGTATGGGGGACCAAATAACAACGGGGGATAAATGGGGTTAGAGGTTTCATCCGAGAAGGAATTGCAGTGGATCCGGAAAGAGCACCGGCGCCAGAAATTCTATTACCTGCTGGTCGTCGCGACTTTCGGCCTGATGACCCACTCATTCATCGTATTTGTCCTTCCGGAGAACCGCCTCGCCGCCATCTATCGGATTACCTTTTTCTACGCCTTTCTGGCCTTTATGGTGACCGTTCAGGTCCTGTACAAAAGCCGCAAATATCTGCAGATTATCGACTTAATCCTCGATGAACGCCGCCAAACCTTCTCCGCAAAGAAATAACGTTTAGTTGTTTGCCTCTCCGCGTATTTTGACTATAATACTATGGATTTCAGTAGGATATATCAACTTGGGCTTATACCTGCTTTGCGAAAGGAGAGGTGAATGCCGAATAATAAACGCGAATCCAAACGTCTAGCCATTGAAATAGACGGCAGTTATAGAATCTGGGAGTCTGATTTTCCGTTTGCGGTGATCACGACCGTCAATATCAGTCACACCGGGATATGTTTCAAGACGGACCATGAGATCGATAGCGGTAATTCTGTGGAGCTTAAGATGAAAATGGGCACCGATGAGCCGCTTTCGCTGCTTGGCAAGGTGATCTGGTGCAACCCGATTTATGATACCGGTAACTTCAATACCGGTGTCAAGATCATGAACGTTAATTCGGATGACGCCAAGCAGTTTATCAAGTTCTATAAATCGCAGTTGATGTATCCGCCGGAGAATTAGGATCTATGGTTTCCGTCATTGTCCCGGTCTACAATGAAGAAACGATTTTGGCGGCCCGGCGGGATTACTTTGAGGAGATCTCCCGGGAGGCCGAACTTATTTTTGTGGACGGCGGCAGTTTCGATGGTACGCCGGAGCTCATTCGATCATTTGACGGATCGATCAAGAGCGGTAAGGGACGCTCCGTGCAGATGAATGCCGGCGCCCAAAAGGCGCGGCACGAGATTTTATTATTTTTACATGTCGATACACGGCTGGATTTGGAGATCATCCGGCGGATACCCGCGTATGTCAAGCAGGGGTATGTCGGCGGGGCCTTTCGTCAGGTGATTGATCGCCAGGGGCTGTTGTTCCGCTGGATTGCGTTTACGGGGAACATTCGGGCCCGGATGTCCGGTGTGTTTTATGGTGATCAAGGGATTTTTGTCCGCAAGGATGTCTTTGACGCCATTGGCGGATTTCCGGAATATGCCATCGGCGAAGATGTGTATTTCTCACGGAAGCTCAAACAGCAAGGACGTGTTCGGTTGTGGTCGGACCCGATTTACTGCTCGGCACGGCGCTGGGAACAGCAGGGGGTGATCAGAACTTCTCTGATGAATGCCCGCGTGAAAATGGGGCTGGCCCTGGGGCAGAGCAAAAAACAACTGTCAAATGAATACCGGGACGTCCGGTAGCAGAAAAATTTATGATTGACCAAACAAAAACGTATTTTATCGCCCGACGGTTCTTTATCCGTTTTCTGGGAATTGTGTATTTGATTGCATTTGCGTCGATGTGGACGCAGATCCAGGGACTCGTCGGAAGCACGGGTATCCTGCCCGCCAAAGAATATCTGGCGGCCGCCAAGGAGTACTACGGATTCCCTAATATATTCGGACTGCCGACCATATTTTGGTTTGGCTGCTGGGATAAGGCCTTGGTGGCGGTGTGCGGATTGGGCGTGGTGGCCTCGATCCTGATTATCAGCGGCTTTTTTCCGGTGATCGCGCTCAGTGTGGCGTGGGTGTTCTACTTATCTATTGTCCATGTCGGACAGACATTCCTGAGTTTTCAGTGGGATATCCTGTTGCTTGAGGTCGGATTCCTGAGTATATTCTTGTGCCCATGGCGCCGGATGCTCAACACGTTTGATGAAGCGCCGCCGCAATGGGTGATGTTCGCTTTTCGTCTGCTACTATTCAAGCTGATGTTCCAGTCGGGATTAGTCAAGATTCTGAGCAATGACGCAAATTGGTTGGATCTCAGCGCCATCCATTATCACATGTTCACTCAACCGCTGCCGAACCCGGTGAGCTGGTTTGGATATCATCAGCCGTTTTTCCTTCAGGAATTTTTCTGTGTGGTCCTGTTTTTTGTCGAACTGATTGTGCCGTTCTCCATTATTCTGCATCGCACTACCCGGCTGTGGGGGTGCGGTATTCTGATCCTGTTTCAGGGGTTGATCATGTTAACCGGCAATTTCGGGTTCTTTAATCTGCTGACCATGGCGCTGTGTTTTCTGCTGATCGATGACAAGTTTTTCCGTCGTAAGATTTATGACAAAACGTTTGCGGAATGGGGGCAAATCCCTCAAGAGCTTAAGCTCAAGAATGATTTTATCGCCAAGATCAAGGACGTGATCTGCCAGGTAGTAGTGGGGGTGCTGATCTCGTTAACATTTCTGAATTTCGCCAATATGAAGGCCACACTGCCGGCACCTGTCGAGACCGTAATGAGCATTTTCAGGCCGTACCTGATCAACAACAGCTACGGTCTATTTGCGTCGATGACCACCACGCGTACGGAAATTATCATCGAGGGCAGTAATGACGGTCACACGTGGAAGGCCTACGAATTCCGCTATAAGCCCGGCAACACATTTCGCCGGCCCGCCCAGGTTGCTCCGCATCAGCCGCGGCTGGATTGGCAGATGTGGTTTGCCGCGTTGCTGCCGGATTATCGGTACACGCCGTGGTTTGCCAATTTTCTCAAACGGATCCTGGAAGGGGACAAGCATGTCATGAAGCTGATGTGGATTGATCCATTCTACGGTAACCCTCCGCGCTTTTTGCGGGCCAAGGTTTACGACTACAAATTTACCACTAAAAAGCAGCGGGCCGAGAACGGTGAGTGGTGGCGCCGTACCGAAAAGGGATATTTTGCCCCGATTATGCAATTAGAGTAGACTCTCCGGTCACATCCCCTTGCCGAAGGCTGATTTGGGCAGTATACTTTGGGAAAGGGACCCTATCATGACCGAAATATCCAAAATCCAGTTCACACCTGCCGACGCCAACAAGCGTCTGCCTCTGGTCAGCCGGATTGTATCGGATATCCTGATCAAGAAACAACGTCTCAAAGAAATTTCAAATCAATCACCTGCCGCGACCGAGTCGTCTCCCGAGGTCCTGGATATCCAGGACAAGATGAAGGCGCTTACTCAGGAGCTTGAGGATCTGGGCTGTTATTTTAATAATAAACATGCTGATTATGGGCATGTCCATTTTCCATCGGTGATCGATGGCGAGACCGTATTTTTGTGCTGGCGTTCAGATGAGATGGATGTCCGGTATTTTCATTATCAGTATGAAGGATACGAGAACCGCAAAGCCATTCCTCCGCACTATCTCAACTAAATCTTGAGTTTTCCCGCTAAAATGTTTCCATTTGACATCAGTCTTGTTAAAATAAATCGGATTCAAAAATAAAGGAATTAGTGTGTCTGTTAATGTAAAAGTCGCGCCGGGTGATCTTCCGGAGTTTTGGAATGAATCGGTTGTCTTTTTTGCCAATATCCTGTCTCTGTTCTACGGAAACACAACGGAGACGGCGGTGCTCAAGCAGGAGGTTGGAGCGCTTGAGACGTACGGCAGCCGTCTATTGCCGCTGATCAATATCATGTTCCGCGGTCGGGACAATCTGCTGATCCTCGAGTCCCCGCCGGATCAGGACTTGATCGCCTATTTCAAGTCCGACCTGAAACTGTCGCTTCCCACTTTCAAGATCGTCAAACAGGATATTTATGAATCTTTTGAGGGGCAGTCCGAGGCTTTACCGTCTAAAGCGCAATTTTTGATCGACGAACTAGTTGAGCATCCGGCCCGGCTGATCGACGGTTATGTGGTGGACGCGTCATTGCTGAGAATTGGATCTTTGACCGGTAAAAAGATTTTAGGTACACCAACTGGATCGCGTAACGGCAATGACAAGTTAGTCCTGCATGAATTTCTTCAAATAACGGGTTTGAAGATATATGACTCTTTCTTTGTGCAAGGATGTAACGGCATTGCAGATGCCCTTAAGGCGCTTAAGTCCAAGGGATATGTCTATGCTGTGATAAAAGCCCCCATCGGCGCGTCAGGGGTCGGTATGTGCAAGGTTTCGGTGGATGAGGTGGCCATTCAGTCGGTGATCCCCGAGTACTTGTTGTACGAGGGGCAGCTGCTGATTCAGGGGTGGCTGGATGAGACCGTGAAGGGTGTCACGAATATTGGTTCGCCCAGCGTTCAGTTATTTGTCGACAATGAATGTGTCACGTTGTATGACTTGACCGATCAGATCTTAAGCGCGGAAAGTATTCACGAAGGGAATGTTGCGCCGCCAGCGTTTCTGATGGGAGAATCGGCGTGTCGTGATGAGATTTTTAAACAGGCCCGCGTCGCCGGGGCCTGGTTGCATGATCAGGGATATCGCGGGACCGGCAGTATTGATTTTCAGGTAATTCGACGTGATGACGGCTTGGAAGTACGGATATGTGAGATCAACGCGCGGGTGACCGGCGCCACGTATCCGGCGATCCTGGCGCGGACGTTCAACGGCCGCGGCGCGTGGTTGATGCGGAACATTCGATTTGATCCGCGTCATGACACGTCGAATTTGCTGCAGACTATCGATGCCGCCGGATTGCTGTATCGACCGGGAATGGAGCAGGGCATCCTTCCGTTTAATTTTAATCCCAATCCGCAGGGGCGAAGTGTGAAGGGGCAGTTTTTGTTCCTGGCCCCAACGGTGGAGCAGACATTGAGTCTCCTGAAGAAGATGCAGGAACTTGATTCGATTGAAGGTGTTTATGACCGAGACTGATATCACATCAGAGAATATGTTAGAAGATCGGCTTGTCGCGCTTACACGCGACTTGATGCTTATTCCCAGTATCCCCACCCGTCCCGAAGACCGGCAGCGGGCGTTTGAGCTGATCAAAAATCATTTGGAGACTTTGGACCATATTGATGTCCGTGAGTACGAAGACAACGGCATACCGTCGCTGGTCGCCGTTCCCAAGGGGGTACGTAAACCCAAGATCCTGATGTGCGGACATATCGATGTTATTGCCCATCCGGACGTCGCGAGCTATCGTTCGCATATTGAGAACGGTCGGATTTATGGGCCCGGTTCCGGAGATATGAAAGGTGCGGTGGCGATACTTCTTGAAGTGTTCCGCATGATCCATCGACAATCGTCCAAGGCGTCGTTGGGTATCGCGATCACGTCGGATGAAGAAACCGGCGGCGAATCAGGTATTGGATTTCTGGTGAATAAGAAGGGCATTCGCGCTCACACGGCGATGATTCCCGACGGCGGATCGCTGAACCAGGTTACCGTCGAGGAAAAAGGGATTTTGCATGTGCGGGTGGCTTATCAAGGCGTTTCGGCGCACGCGGCCCGTCCGTGGCTGGGGACCAATTCATTGGAACATCTCATGGAGCGGCTCCGCGAGCTCAAGGCCTCATTTCATGTGATGCAGAGCAATCACGAAGGGGATGATCGCTGGTATCCCACGTGTTCAGTCACCATGATGGAGACGGCCAATCAGCAGATCAATCGTATTCCATCGGAGGCCTCGGCGGTGCTGGATATTCGTTTTCCATCGCCGTACACCGTCAGGAAGATCAAGAAGCATGTCAAAGAAATTCTTGGGACCGAGGTCCACATGGATGTGATCATCGGCGCTGAGCCCACAAATTTGTCACCTGACAAAACCTATCAAAAAGTCATTGAGGAAGTGACCGGGCAGCCGACCATATTGGCCCGGGATGACGGGGGGAGTGACGCGCGCTTTCTTTCCGCCCACGGTATTCCCGTGATGATTTCCCGCCCGCTCGTCGGTAATCTGCACATGGTCGACGAATGGATTGATATCAAGTCGATGGTGACGTTTTACAAGATCTACGCTGAATATCTCACCCGAAAATTACTGTAGCCTGCTCGATTCTTGACAACGATCTGAATTTTCGATATATAAAAATTATCGGGATAAGACCAGTGTGTCGTTATATTTTTGTCCATAGGAGGAACGGAAATGAATAAAGTTATCATGATGTTCGTTGTCATTGGTGTCGGGGCATTTGCCGGAGTTTCGTCGGCCGATGAATCGATCGACGCTCTGAAGGCGCAGATAGAGGCCCTGCAGCAACGGGTCGATCAGCTGGAACGCGAGCGGGCGCAGTCCCAGCCGCGCAGCCATCCGGATCAATGGGATCCATTTGCCGAAATGGAGCGGATGCAGGAGGAGATGAACGCGATTTTTGACCGGCGCTCAAACGGATTTCGATCACCTTCAACAATTATTAGTCAGCAGATCACGATTCCGGCCAACGATATGGAGTTGATCGAAACAGATACCGGATATGAAATTCACTATGATATTTCCGGCATGGACGAAAACAAGATCGATATCAAGGTCGGTCAGCATTCGGTGACGTTGACGGGGCAGTACTCAGCGAACACCGAAAATCAAAGTCCGAACGCCTATGTTCGCTCGTCGAGTTTTGGATCGTTCACCAAGACAATACCATTACCGACGGACGCGGATACCGCCAAGATGGAAACGCGTCAGGAGGGGACAACCCTAATATTAACCCTGCCCAGGCGAGGGTAGAACCATCCGTATACAAGTATGAATCGACGATTTTTTTGGTTAGTCATAATTTGTTCCATTGGCGTGTTGCTGTGGAATCGGCAAGAGTCGGATTGGGTGCCGGTGCGTAATGTGGAGGCCACACAGCTCAATGCCGAGGAACAGGTCACGGTGAGCATCTTCGAACAGGTCTCCCCATCGGTGGCGTTTATTAAAAACGCGGCGCTGCAGGTTGACTGGTTTTCAGCGGCCTATTATGAAGTGCCTCGGGGGGCGGGCTCGGGATTTGTGTGGGATTCCGCTGGACATATCGTGACCAATTTTCATGTAGTGTATCAGGCTCATAAGATTGACGTGGTGCTGTCGGATCATCAGACATACTCAGCACAAGTTGTGGGTGTGAGCCCTGATCACGATTTGGCGGTACTCAAGATCGACGCGCCGTCAGAGCTTCTTAAGCCGATTCCATTGGGTGTTTCCAAAGAGCTCAAGGTCGGGCAGCAGGCCCTGTCGATCGGTAATCCGTTTGGACTGGATTATTCGCTAACGACGGGTGTTGTCAGCGCACTGGGGCGATCTATTCAGGCCATGACAGGGCGGCGGATCTTTGATGTGATTCAAACTGACGCCGCCATTAATCCCGGCAGTTCGGGCGGTCCTTTGCTCGACTCATCGGGACGTTTGATAGGTGTGGCAACGGCGATCTACAGCCCGTCCGGCGCGTCTGCGGGCGTGGGATTTGCGATTCCCGTGGATACGGTCAATCGAATTGTGCCGCAATTGATCAAGTACGGACGTGTTAAGAAGATTGGGCTGGGCATCGTCCTGGCGCCGGATAATGTCGGCGACAGACTGGGTATTGAAGGGGCGTTGATCCTTAAGACCCTGAACAATGGTCCGGCCGATATCGCCGGTTTACGGCCGACGCAGCGCAATTACTATGGGCAGATCGCTTTCGGGGACATCATTATCCGGTTAGATGACCGGGATATCAGGAATAACGAAGATTTATCCGAGTACATTGAGAAGCACAAAAAGGACGGTGATCCGATTGAGATCAAGTTCATGCGTTCCGGTAAAGAATATGGAACTACTGCTGTCGTCCGTGATCTAGATGCGTTATAATGGAAGCCATGAAAAATCGTCCGCATCGTCTACAGGCTCTGGTTTTTTGTCTATTTCTGGGTTCATTAGTTTGTGTTTCAACGGCATTGGCGCAAACAGCCATCAAATCAATCCTTCCTCCGCACAAAAATATCGAATTATTTTACAATCAATTCAGTCGTGACACGATGTATCTGGTCGACGATTTTTATGATCCGGATGTTCAATTTGCCGATCCGATTGTACAATTGACCGATCGTGAACAATTACGGACTTATTACCAGGACATGTACGACAATGTCAAAGATATCGAATTCAAGTTTGACCGCGAGATTGTTCAGGGTGATGAGCATATTGTTTTCTGGACGATGACGATGACAACCAAGCGCCTGAACAAGGGGCGGCCAATTGTGGTGGAGGGGGTTTCGCACATCCGATTTGGCGGCGGCCAGGGCAAGGCCGTTTACCATCGGGATTATTTTGATGTCGGCGAGATGGTCTATGAGCACGCACCAATCGTCGGGCGTCTGACAAGATATGTGAAAAACAAGCTGAAAGGCGAATTCAAGGACAAATAGGTATGGAGATCATTTCGAATACATCCAAATCCAAGAATATGGGAAAATTGATCGATGAGCTTACGGTAGATTGCAACGGCACGTATAATATGGGCGTTTTGTTTATCGCGTCGATTGCCAAAGAACACATCCAGATGATTATCAACAATATTCGTCAGCGGGTCGATATCCGGAATTTTATGGCGTGCACATGCGCCGGTATCATCGGCAGTCATATGGAGTTGGAAGGTGAGGTCGGCGCGAGCCTGTTTTTGGCCAATATGCCCAAGACTGAGGTTAGTCCGTTTTACATCAGTCAAGATGAGCTCGAGGCCATGCAGACACCGCAGCATTTTTATGAAAAGCTCGGCGTTAAGCCCGACCAGAAGCCCGTATTTCTGGTTTTACCGGATCCTTTCCAGGTGGACCTGAACAGGTTTATGGACGGTATGAACACCGCCTATAAATCAGCGCCGATCGTGGGCGGTCTGGCCAGCGGGTCGGCCCGGGCGGAAGGTAACACGCTGTATCAGAATGGAAATACCTATCATCAGGGAATTATCGGCTTCACCTTGACGGGTGACATTACGGTCGATACCATTGTGTCGCAGGGGTGCCGTCCCGTCGGAGAGACATATATCGTGACCAGGGCGCAGGACAATGTGATTCACGAAGTGGCGGGAAAACCAGTGCTGGAGGTGATCAAGTCGGTCTTTCAGGGATTACCTGAACATGATCGTCTGATGGCGCAGCAGGCCCTGCTGATCGGCGTGGTTATGGATGAATACAAACATCCGCTCAAACGTGGAGACTTTCTAATTCGGTCTGTCATCGGGATCGATCAGTCGGCGGGATCCATTGTGATCGGCGACAGCATCAGGACCGGGCAGACCATCCAGCTCCATGTGCGGGATGCCAAAGCGGCCGAGGAGGATTTAAACGCCCTGCTGGAAATTTATAAAGAGGAGAACGAAGGGGTTTCACCTCAGGGGGCCTTTGTCTTTTCGTGTAACGGTCGCGGGACCGGACTCTTTCAGGAGCCGAACCACGATATTAAAATTATTCAGAAACATCTGGGGCCGATTCCTGCAGCCGGATTTTTTTGTTCCGGTGAAATTGGTCCGATTGGCGGGACAAATTTTATTCATGGGTTTACCGACAGTATTGTCGTGTTCTCGTAAGAAATTTTCTTCTATATCCGTTCGGATGGAAATCTTTTAGGCTATTCACGTCGGGAGATTTCAATATAAAAACAGCCTAATGTGAAGGAGTTGATATGCGTAAGTCATTTTGGGGCATCTTTCTGCTCAATATTTTTGTGGTGTCTTTTATGCTGGCGTCTTACGTCAGCGGTCAGCAGGAGGCCGAGCCGGTTAAAGAGTCGATCATTCAGATGAAGAAAGTTGATCCGCCGCAAAGTCTCGAGGAGGTGGCCGTGCAGCAGGTGGAGACGGCCAAGAAGCTGATTGACACGGTGATCGAATTTTTTGTCAAATACAGTTTTCAAGTCATCGGCGGTTTTATCGTCCTGCTGTTGGGATATTTTATCGGCGGTTTTATATCCCGCAAGCTGTTTCAATTCTGTCAGAAAAAGAATTTTGATGTCACGGTTTCCAAGTTTATCGCCGATTGTATCAAACTGCTGATTATCCTTTTCGCCGTCATTGTGGCGTTGGGCAAATTCGGGATCGAAGTGGCGCCGCTGATCGCCGCATTAAGTGTCGCCGGTTTTGGTTTGAGTTTCGCGCTGCAGGGGCCGCTGGCTAACTATGCCGCAGGCTTGTCGCTGATCTTCGCCAAGCCGTTTAAGGTGGGAGATATTATCGAAGTGGCGGACCGGACCGGTGAGGTCCTGGAGATCAAACTGCCCCGGACTGAGATCCGCACGGTCGATGGGGTAAAAGTTTTGATTCCCAATAGTTCCATTGTCGGCGAGATCATTCACAACTGTTCGAAGTTCAAGCGTGTGGATCTGGACGTCGGGGTGGCCTATGATGCCGATGTGGACCGGGCGATTGAATTGGTTCGTGAAACCATTAAGTCTGATAAGCGTGTGGAATCCAGTAAAGAGCCGTGCATCGGGATCAAGGGCTTTGGTGATTCGAGTGTGGATATTCACGCGCGTTTCTGGTGCCGGCAAACCGAGTATTGGAGTGTTTTTTACGATCTCAACAAGCGGATTTTTGATGCCTTTAAGCAGAATAACATTGAAATTCCGTTTCCGCAGCGCGATGTGCATTTGTTCAAGGTTGATGAAACCAACGGTTAGGTGATGGTTGATCCGATCCGCAATCTTGGTCCGGTTTCCCGTGAATGGATGCGGGCGGTGGATGTAAACACGCTGGCCGATCTTAAAAGATTAGGATCGGTCAAAGTTTATAAACTCATCAAAAACAAAGGCTTACCAGTCTCATTAAATCTGCTTTATGCGCTTGAGGGGGCAATTCGGGATGTTCCCTGGCATAGCTTGCCGCCGGATACCCGGGAGTCTCTCAAGGCTAGCCGTTAGTTTTGAGCCGTTCTATGTGGTATACTTGCCGCATGATCCGTCTTAAGATATCCATTCGCAACATTGTTAATGTCCTTTTGGTATTCGTGGGAACGATTTTCTTTCTGTATTCCTACATGCTCAATATCCTGCCCGTAATTGATCTGGGCTATCTGTCGCTCAAAGAGATTTACGTGTTGAACTTGATCCTGCTGCTGATTATCGCGGTTTGCGTGGTTGTCATGGTGAAAAACCGAACCATGGTCTATCGAGGTAAAGCCCTGGGAATTCGATCGACCGCCTACTGTGTGATTGTCAACGCCCTCAAGATTGTCTTCTGCGTGGGTTTATCCTACTGTTTCTTTTACTATTCCATTACCTTCGGTTAGAATCGTGAAATTTTCTTGGCATCCCCTCGAGGAGTGATATACTGATGTATAAGGGAGGGAGCCATGAAAGAAGAAAATCAAAAAGATCTGGAGAATCTTTCCAAAACGGCGTATCGAAGCGGCGTTTTGCCGATATTTCTGGGAGTCCTTGTGCTTTTTATTGGTGTCATCAATAAAGACATGTTTGAAGGCGCCGCCGGACTGTTTATCTTTATCGTCGGCTATTCTTTTGTAAAAATCTCGTCGAAGATCAATACGATCATTCAACGGGAAAACGCATAGGCTATTTATCAAAATATCTATTCGGAGCGTACCATTTGATGATATAATGGTCGCATTCTGATTAAAAAAAATCGATCTACACGCTATGAAATTCAGATCCACATTATTCATTCTCTTTCTTTGTCTGGGATTAACGTTTTCCGTTGTTCCCGAAAGTTTTGCCGAAACTGTCTGGCAGATTGCCCCCAGCCGCTCAAAGATCGCGTTTAAAGTCCGTCACTTGGTTTTTCTGGAGGTGGAAGGACGCTTTAAACAATTTCAAGGTCAAGTGGTGGCTGATCAAATGAACCTGGCCAACTCCAAGATGCGGATGAGCATTGACGTTGACAGTATTTACACCGGGATTGATGATCGAGACAAACATCTGATCAGCGCCGATTTTTTTGATTCAAAGAAATTTCCCGAGATCACCTTCACCAGTCAGTCTGTCGAAGAGCTCAAAGACGGCTCCGGCAACTATAAGATTGTGGGTGAATTGACGATGCGGGGCGTTACACGTCCGATCGAACTGATCGCCGAACGGAAAAAGGTCAAGACTTTGCCGAATGGTAAAACACGCATGGATTTGGTGGCGACCGGCACCGTGAACCGTTTCGATTACCAGCTCGAGTGGAACGAGGTGGTCGAGACCGGCAAGGCCATTGTTGGTGATATCGTTGACCTCAACCTGAAGATTGCCCTCCTGAACTAATCCTTCCCATAAAAATCGTGTTTACGATTGACATTCAATTTTTCATTGCTGATAATGGAGTATAGTGTTTATTTAACTCTTTTATTTTCATAGACTACGAGAAATATTATGAAATACCTCTGCGGATCCGGACGTCCGGAATTTTTGGGGCTGTTGGGTCTGTTGTTTGTCGGGCTGTTTTGGGGGCCAACTACCGTACAAGCGCAGCAACCGGATATTCACGAAAAACTGTTCGAGGAAACCGAATACCCCTCGGCGATTCTCTGCAAAACCTGCCATCCTGTTCACTACAAAGAATGGTCGGTCTCACCGCATTCTTATGCCGTCGTTAGTCCTGTCAATAATGCCATGCAGGCCAAAATTACCCAATTAACAAACGGTACCAATGCCGATTTTTGTATTCGCTGTCATACACCGGTGGGTATGCATCTGAATGAACCGGTCTATATGTCAAGTCTCGATCGGCATCCGACATCGCGCGAAGGAATTACCTGTACGGTGTGTCACCGTCGGCCGATTGGGTACGGCAAGGTCAGCGGGCGACTGCCGGTCAAGAGTGGTGATATTTTCGATCCTGTGTACGGACCGAATGACAACAAAGAGTTGCAGCGGGTCATCAACAGCGGTGAGTTTGACGTCAATGCCGAGCGCGGTCAGGAAGGACGAGCGATTCATCAAGATGCCTATCAAATGCCCCAGATCACCACGTCCGCGTTTTGCTCCAGTTGTCATGATGTGAATCATTTTATGGGATTTCGATTGGAGGAGGCATCCAGCGAGTACAAGGCATCACCGGCGGCCAGGCGTGGCATTTCATGTCAGGATTGCCACATGGGTAAAGAGCCCGGTGTTCCGTCAGGCTATCATCTTGAACCTATCGCCGTCGTCGGGGGAAAGACTACTGAGCCCAAAAAACGGACCAATCACATGTTTGTTGGGCCGGATTATTCCGTGGTCCACCCGGGTATTTTTCCGCACAATCCTGAAGCGCAGAAGATTGCGTCTTTACGCAAATGGCTGAAGTTTCAATTTGGTGAAGGATGGGGGACGGATGATTTTGAGGACGCGCGTCCGGAAGACTATGAGTTTCCGGCGGAGTGGGCCGACGAAGCCGATCGATTTGAAGCCCGGGCTATTCTCGACGAAAATATCGAGCTGCTCAAACACGCGGATGAGGAGCGTAAAAAATTGCTGCGGGCCGGTTATCATTTGGGTGACATCATTGTCGATAAAGCCGATGGTGAGGGTATCAAGTTTAAGGTTCAGGTTCGAAACGCAACGGATGGTCACAATGTCCCGACGGGATTTGACGCCGAACGTCTGGTCTTTCTTCGGGTAACCGTAACGGACCGTGATGGACGAGTGGTCTTCAAATCCGGTGATCTGGACCCGAATGGAGATGTTCGGGACAGTCATTCGGTTTATGTTCACAATGGGGATCTACCGGAAGATAAATTTTTGTATTCACTTCAATCCAAGTTTATCACCCGAATGGCCAAGGGTGGTGAGCGGGAACAGGTCTTGGCGGTCAACTATTCGGTGTCGCCGTTACCATTTATCCGTCCGCCAAGCAATTCTACGTTAATGTTGGGGCGTCCATTTGGAGCGCGCAAACATCGGAAAACGATTCGACCGTTAGGGCATAATTGGGCGCCTTACAAAGTCAAGGCCAAAGAACTTCGCGGGTCACAGGGGCCGTATCAGGCAGACGTTAAATTGATCGCGGCCATGGTCCCGGTCAATCTGATTCACGCGATTCAGGATATGGGTTTTGACTATGGTATGTCACCGCGGCAAGTCGCTGACGCGATCGTCGACGGGCATCAAGTGCTCTGGGAACGCAAGATTGAGCTGAAGCCCGGCCGCTTTGAATCTGAAATCCAGAGTGCGGGGTATTAAAATGAAGACGAAGATACTCATTCTCGGAGTCGTACTGATGGCGGGCGCTCCTGTTATCGCCGACGCCGCGAAGGGTGTTCAGGTCGATACAGACCGCAGTCGGTTGACAGATCGAGTTTTGGATTTGCAGTTGGATAAGGTTCCAGATCGACCCAAACCGATATTGGAATTAGGTGATCCATTTCTCGGGGTGGGCCCGATTCATCCAGGATACAAACTGCCGACGGGGATGGTGCTGCAACCTTCGCTGATTGTGTACGGAACATACCGGACGGCCTTGCAGGGGTTTTACAACGGGAGCGACCATGTCACGGAGTGGGCGAACCGATTTGATCTGTTTGGAAATCTGTACTTAACGCCTAATGAACGCATTTTGGCCGGTGTCCGCTTTCTCAATCAGAACGGACGCTTTACCGGTTATACCTTTAGGGCCCCGTCTTCTGTGCGGCCCGAAGGTCGGCGCGGCGTCGAAGATGAACTCAATTTTGATATCACAACGTTATTCTTTGAAGGTGATTTCGATGAGATCTTTCCGTTTCTGGACCCGCGCGACAAATACAGTCTGGACTACTACTTGTCGATCGGACGGCAGCCGTTGCTTTTTCAGGAAGGGATGTTGATCAATGACAGTATCGACGCGGTAGGGATCTCCAAGCTCAATATGAAACCGCCGTTTATGGTGAATATGCGCAGCGCCTTCATCTGGGGAGCGGACCAGATCAATCGTCAGAATTTAGCGTCCGACGACGAAAGCTCGCGTTTATACGGCCTGTTCAATGAGATAGATTTCCGCGCGACGACGATGGAGTTGGACGTGGTTTACGTGGACGCCAATGATTCAATCGGTTCGGGGATTTATGCCGGCCTCGGATTGACGCAACGGCTGGGGCGACTCAACTCAACCGTCCGGGTGTTAGGATCGGCATCGATCGATCATGAAACGATGCATAACAGCGACGGGATGCTGTTTTACAACGCGCTTTCAGTGACACCGCATGCCACTAACGACCTCGTTTATCTCAACTCCTTTTATGCGATGGATCACTTCCGTTCGGCCTCGCGGGATCCATACAATCCGGGAACCCTATCGCCGACGGGGATTTTATTTGAGGCGGTGGGACTCGGCCGTTTCAATTCCCCCTTGAGCAATGCCACCGATGATGCCTTCGGGATGGCCTTGGGATATCAAATGTTTTCTTCGGACAAGCGCCGGCAGCTTATTCTCGAAATTGCCGGACGCTATGCCAATGATGAAGGTCAGCGGGCGATGGGGCCGGGCGCCCGGTTTCAGGCCGCCATCGGGCGCCGTACTGTTTTTCGCCTGGACGGGTATGCGGTATACGACGAAGGCCGTCAAATCAATCAGCCCGTCCCCGACGACGATTTCACCTACGGCATGCGTGCCGAACTCCAGGTTAATTTTTAACTGAATTTCCCCACCCGTCACGATCCAAACTGCGATACTGAATCGCTTCGGCAATATGCTCGGATTTGATCTGATCAGACTCGGCCAGATCGGCAATCGTCCGGGCCAGCTTGAGGATTTTGTCATGCGCCCGGGCTGAAATATTCAAATGGTCAATCGCTGTGTTGAGCAATTTCTGTCCGTCATCGTCCAGCCGGCAGAATGAGCGGATCTGCGCCGTCCACATATGGGCGTTGGTGCGCGGAAAAGAGTCGTTGAAGCGTTCAGATTGAACAGCGCGGGCCGCCATCGTTCGGACGCGAATCGTGTGCGATGATTCACCGGGGTTCATATTAGTCATATCTTTGAGTGACAGCGACGGAACTTCCAGGTGAATGTCGATTCGGTCCATCAGCGGACCGGAAATCTTGGAGAGATACTTTTGGATTTGTTGCGGTGAACAATGACAGACTTTGTGTGGATTGCTGTAGTGTCCGCACGGACACGGGTTCATCGCGCACAAGAGGATAAATTTCGATGGAAAGGTCAGGGTCTGAGACGCGCGCGCGATGGTGACCTGCTGATTTTCCAGTGGTTGACGCAGTGATTCCAGCGCCCGACGGTTGAACTCCGGAAGCTCATCCATAAACAGAACGCCGTTGTGGCTGAGCGTGATTTCGCCCGGTCGCGGATTCGATCCCCCGCCGACCAACGCAACGGCCGATGTGGTGTGATGCGGCTGACGGAAGGGCGGATGGTTGATGATCTGCTGCGAATGTTTGAGGAATCCCATGATGGAGTGGATTTTGGTGGTCTCGAGCATTTCGTCAAAATTCATCGGCGGCAGAATGCCCGGAAAGCGTTGGGCCAGCATGCTCTTGCCGCTGCCAGGCGGTCCGATCATCAGGACATTGTGTCCGCCGGCCGCGGCGATTTCCAGGCCTCGCTTGGCGTGGGATTGTCCTTTGACATCGGCAAAGTCCGGTTGTTGAATTGGAGGCGATTTTAGGCGCTCGGAGGTGACCGGACGGATCGAATCAATAGAGCGCTCGGCGCTGAGCAGCTCAACAGCTTGATTGAGACAGTCCACCGCGTAGCTCGTCGTATTCTGGCAGAGCGCCACCTCATGCCGGTTGTCGGCGGGGACCACCAGGCCCCGGAAGCGATCAACGTCGACCGTCAGGGCGATGGGCAGGCATCCATTGACCGGCTTGACGGTTCCATCCAATGACAGTTCGCCTAGCCAGGCGTACGCGTCCAGATTGTCCATCGGGATCTGCTCGCTGGCGGCCAGGATGCCCAGCGCGATGGCCAGGTCAAAGGCCGCGCCTTCCTTTTTGGTCCGGGCGGGAGACAGATTGATCGTGACCCGTTTGACCGGATATTTGTACCCGCTATTGCGGATGGCTGAACGGACGCGTTCTTTGCTTTCTTTGATGACGTTATCGGGCAATCCGACAATATGGGTGAGGGGGAGGCCGTTCTGGATGTCGATCTCGATCGTGACGACATAGCTGTCCAGGCCGATCAGAGCATAGCTGAATGATTGGGCTAACATGGTGTCCTTTTGAGCAAAGAGGAAAGTACGAGTAAACAGGGGAGTTAGGTTGTTATTGAGGAAAATCGAGTGTTTTGAGGGGTAAAAAGCTTGCTTTTTCCAAGCCCTAGAATATAATATAAGCTAACATAAACAGCGCATGGCGTCAATGTCGCGTGTACGCTTATTTCGGCAGAAATAAGTCTTCATTTCATGAATTCTGTTTTTCACAATCAAATTTTGATGGTTACAGTGACCTCGTGGTTTATCGCTCAGGCGATCAAGGTTTCGATCGGGGTGGTACGGGAACGGAGATTTAATTTCAAATGGCTGATCGGAACCGGCGGAATGCCGTCCAGTCACGCGGCCGGTGCGACAGCCCTGGCCACGGCGTGTGCTTTGCATTCAGGATTTCAATCCTCGGAATTTGCCTTGTCGATGGTTTTTGCTTTGGTAACGATGTTTGACGCTCAGGGTGTCCGGCGTTCGGCCGGTCAACAGGCGGCAATCCTCAATCAGATTATGGATGACATGTACTGGAAGGGTAAGTTGGAGAGCGATAAGCTCATGGAATTGATCGGACACACTCCGATGCAGGTGATCGTCGGCGGTTTGCTGGGCATGATCCTGGCGTCAACGTTTTATCACACATGGTATTAATCCTTAACGGTTTTCAGGAGGCACAAAGTGTTTAATCGTCGAAATATTCTTATAGTCGTTGTAGTCGTCGCCGTCCTGTTCGGCTTTATCTTTATGATGCGTGGCGACAAGCCCAGTGGACAGATCGCAGTGAACACCGTGGACGCGGCGTCACCGGATGATGACGCACCGCGCGAACTGCACAAGCAAGCAAACGCATTGCGCAAAGATAATGAGTTGTTAAAGGCACGCGAGATTCTACGGACGGTTTACAACGACTACCCGGACTATCAGAATATTGAAATGGTCCAGGCTGAGCTCGAAGAACTGAATATGCAGATCATTTTCTCTAACACGCAGTCAGAGAATTCGGTGATACATGAAGTCGTCAAGGGTGACACCTTGGGTGAGCTGGCCAAGAAATATGGTACAACCATTGAACTGATCAAGCGCAATAATAATCTGAGCAGCGATGTGATCCGCATCGGTCAGAAATTGCGGATTTGGACCGGTCAATTTAATATTTTTGTTGATAAATCGCAGAACATCCTTATTTTGAAAGAACGCGATAATATCGTCAAGGTTTACAATGTCTCGACGGGGAAGAACAGCAGCACGCCGGAGGGGCAGTTTAAGGTGACCAATAAACTCACAGACCCGGTATGGTTCAATAAGGGAGTTGTAGTTCCGCCGGAGAGTCCCGCGAATGTGTTGGGAACGCGCTGGCTGGGCTTTGATATTCCAGGATACGGCATTCATGGAACCGTGGAACCGGACCGCATCGGTGAGCAGGTAACCGCCGGTTGTGTCCGCATGCGGAACGCCGAAGTCGAAGAACTTTTTAGTATCATTCCGGTGGGAACCACCGTTGAGATCGTCAACTAATACACTAAGGGAATCACAGGTCTGAGGGATAGCGTGTCCGCGGACAAATCAGCGGACATGACGTGAGGCTTGTGACTTTTTCATATGAGCATACTAGACTTTGAAAAGCCGATTTATGAACTCGAAGCCAAAATCGATGAGCTGAAGAATTTTGGTGATGATAAAAAGATTTCCATCGAACCTGAAATCAAAAAGCTTCAGGAAAAGCTGGAAAAAATGAAGAAACAGATCTATTCCAACCTGTCGATCTGGCAACGTGTTCAGATCGCCCGCCATCCCGACCGTCCTTACACACTGGATTATATTCGAATGATCGCCACCGACTTTGTGGAGATTCACGGAGACCGTCTGTATTTCGATGATCTGGCCTTGATTGCTGGATTTGCCAAAATTGGCGATCAGAAAGTCATCATCCTGGGGCATCAGAAGGGGCGGGACACCAATGAAAATGTGAAACGGAATTTTGGCTGCGCTCATCCGGAAGGCTATCGAAAGGCTATCCGGGTGATGGAGCTCGCCGAGAAATTCCGGCTGCCGATTGTCGCGCTGATCGATACTCCGGGGGCGTATCCGGGGATCGGCGCTGAAGAGCGCGGGCAGGCGCAGGCCATTGCCGAGAATCTCAAGGATATGTCACGTCTGTCCACACCGGTGATCGCCACAATTATCGGCGAAGGCGGAAGCGGCGGCGCGATTGGTATTGGGGTCGCTGATCGGGTGCTGATTTTACAGCATGCGTACTATTCGGTTATCTCACCGGAAGGTTGCGCGTCGATTTTATGGCGGAACGCCGGTAAGGCGCCGCAGGCAGCCGAGGCGCTTAAGATTACCGGTGAACATCTGCTCGAGTTCGGTGTGGTTGACGAAGTTATCAAAGAGCCGATGGGCGGAGCTCACCGTGATGCGGTATATGTCGCCAAAAATCTCAAAGCCACGATCCTCAAGCATATCAAAGATTTGTCGACGTTGTCGACGCAGCAGTTGCTCGACGCGCGTTACGATAAATACCGCAAAATCGGTCAGTTCCAGGTCAAAAAATAATCTGATGACCGCGCCCGCCGACCGGGATATCCGGAACCTTTCCTTCGACGGATTGACCGAATACCTCACACAAATAGACGAAAAACCGTTCCGTGCTCAGCAGATTTTTGAATGGCTGTATCAAAAGCAAGTCACTGATTTTGACGGGATGAAAAATCTGTCCCGTGAATTGCGTCAGAAACTCGCCGAGCATTTCACCTTAAATCCACTCACTGTCGACAAGCATGAAGTTTCAAGTGACGGCACCGCCAAGTTTTTGTTTGAGCTTTCCGATAAAGAAAAGATCGAGACGGTGCTGATTCCCACACCGACCCGCACAACGGCGTGTATTTCGACGCAGGCAGGCTGTAAATTCGGTTGTCGGTTTTGCGCCAGCGGTATCGGCGGATGGAATCGGAATTTGACCTGCGCGGAAATCATCAGTCAGGTTCAGCACGTGCAGGCTGAGGCGCGAAATTTTGAACGTCCGTTATCGCACATCGTCTTTATGGGGATCGGTGAGCCGATGGACAACTTTGAAAATCTGATGAAGGCGATCCGGCTGATCAACGACCATCGCGGGATCAATATCGGCGCCCGTCGGATTACCGTGTCGACCTGTGGTGTTGTTCCAAAGATTCTGGAATTAGGACAGCAAGGGATTCAGATCGAACTGGCAATCTCACTGCACGGATACGACAATGAATCACGGAACGTCCTGATGCCGGTCAACAAACGCTATCCGTTTGATGATTTGATCGAGGCCTGTCGTAACTATCAGCAAAATTATCGACGGCAGATCACATTTGAGTATATTTTGATTAAGGATGTGACGTGTTCAGACGAAGCGATTCAGGCGCTGAAAAAGGCGTTCAAAGGATTGATCTGCAAGATGAATTTAATTCCTTACAATCCGGTCAAGGAATTTGATCATCAAACCCCGTCGCGTACGGAAATGTTCCGTTTTCGGGGCCAGCTCCAAGATTTTGGTATCCATGCCACCATCCGCACGCCCCGGGGCAAAGACATCAACAGCGCCTGCGGTCAGCTGCGGCATTCATAGAAAAAGGTCAATGCTGAATTTGTGATTATCTGGCATCAGAGTTGAAATGAGTTGTTCCGTAGGCTTCTAATCCTCGAGATAGATCGGATCCGTATATGAAAATCACCAATCAAGTCGCGCTTTACTTTGCTGTGCTCTTTGCGTTGATTCTCGTGGGAATGTTACTGATTGTTAACCGGATGAACGTCATGGATTCGGCTCATCATCAGGTCATTGAAGAGTGGGAGGAGCTCAAGACGGTCACGATGGTCATTAATGAGATTGACCGGCTTGGCGTGATTCTGACAACCGAAGGAGAGGAGAGTTTTCTCAATCAATTTGACCGCTCGTTTTTTGAAACGATGGTCAGCGAATTGGATATGATTCGGGCGTCATCCCTGAACGCGACCAACTTCGAGAACGACGACCACGCGCTAACGGAACGAAAAGAATTTTTTCAGCTGCATGAGAAGTTCAGGAATTTTCTCGAAGATGTCCAGATTATGAAAGAAAGTCGGGGTCTTTATATAGAGGGTGAAGTGGTTAATCAAATGATCCGAAAGCTGGATGAACTTCGGGTATCCAGTCTGACCCTTCAGGATTTTTATATCGACGAAATGAAAGAGGCCTCGGATAAGGCCAATTTGACGCATAGGCAGGTGGTCGAACGTTCACGTGTATTCATGTTTCTTTTTATGTGTGTCCTACTAGCATTGTTTATCTGGTTTATTTCATTGACCAACCGGAATTCCAAGATGCTGAGTGATCAGCAGCGCAATACCACCATAGGATTGTTGGCCCAGAGCCTTTCACATGAAATTCGGAATCCTTTGGGGATTATCAAATCATCGACATCGGTGATCCGTGATAAACTGCCGGCTGATTCCGAGGAATATGAGATTGCCGGCTACCTGGGTGAAGAGGCGGATCGGATCAGCAGTTTAATCGATCAGTTGCGACAGCTGCAAACCTCAGAGGAAGGAGAGATGTCTGAGGTTAATGTTGTACAATTGCTCGAGCAGATCCGAAAGCTGGTTGTCGGGGTCAGTCAAAGAAAGCAGATCGTTATTGATTTTAAGTCGACGACGTCCGACTTACAGATAAAATGTCATCGCAATCAGATCAAGCAAGTATTAATTAACGTAATTTTAAATGCCATTGACGCTTCGGATGTGAATGGTAAAGTACAGGTTAATGCGTCATTGACCGGACATATGGTTTGTATTATTGTTCATAATCATGGAGGCTCTCTACGAAAAAGTGATTGGCCGCGGGTCTTTGATCCATTCTTTACTACCAAAGAGAACGGGTCAGGATTGGGGTTATATGTCGCCAAAAGCATAATTGACGGACACAAGGGGTCGATCAATTTGGAATCTGACGAGATTAATGGGACAAGGGTGACGATCAAATTAAAACACTCGGGGCCAAAAGTATGACAACTGATGAAACACTAAAATTGCTCATTATCGACGATGAAGAGCGTCTTTTGCGGATTTTGCGGTTGGGGCTTAAAAAGTATCAATTTGATGTCATGACCGCCGATAGCGCTGAACGGGGTCTGGATTATATCCTGGAGAAACCGGTGGATCTAATTATTACGGATGTCCGGCTGGGTGGTATGTCTGGTATTGATCTGGTTTATGAGCTGGAGCGCCTGCAGGCCGGCGTTCCCATAATCGTTATGACGGCGCATGCGGATGTTCAGTCGGCGGTCAAGGCTTTAAAGCACGGGGCCAGTGACTATATTCAGAAGCCGTTCAATGTTGAGGAGCTGTATAAGGTGATCAGCGACGTGCTGGCCAAAGTCGAGCCCCACGAAAAGAAAATTTTACCCACCCTGGATGAAGGCGTCGCCGAGACGGAGAAGGAGTTGATTCTCAGGGCTCTGGCTCAGTCTGGAAATGTCAAGGCCAAGGCGGCGAGGCTGCTCAATATTTCCCTTCGAACACTATGGTATAAGATCAAGAAATACGACTTGAATTAATCCTTTTTTATCCTGCCGCGTATGGACCGTGCAATTTTTGACACGGTTTTTTCTGTGTGTGCAGTCTCTCGCACACAATATTACCTCCAGAGACACGATCGTGTCCCCGCCCATCCCCTTTGTGCGTCATAATTAGACGGAAACAAAAAGGAGGAATATGAAATCAGAACAGGTGTATCGAATCGTTCCCGACAGGAGCTGTATTCAGTTTTCATTCCGTTCCACGCTCCATGCCGTATCCGGTTCAGGGAGTCAGCTGGGCGGCGAGTTGTTTATCGGTGAAGATAATCTTGTAACCAAAGGATTCATCCGTATACCGGTGGGACAATTTCAGACCGGACATGATGTGAGAGACGAAAATATGTTGAGCATGTTCAAATCACAGGAATACCCGTTTATCAAGTACTCCATTAATCAGTCCTCGAGATTGGATAGACAGGGGTTGATACGTCTGCAAGGAAATCTGCAAATCCGTGATGTTATTCAGCCGCTAGAGTTGATTGTGGGGATGATCCAGCACGAACAAGGATTCGGATTGACAGGAAGCTTTGAAATTGGCCTCCGGGATTTTCGTCTTCGACCCCCTTCCGTATTGTTTGTCATTCGGGTGTTTAACAAGATAAAGATTAACTTTGATGCCTTTGTAAGGAGTGAGCACCATGTCTCATTATGACGTCATGATCGTCGGTGCCGGACCGGCGGGTATTGCCGCCAGTATTGAACTGGCGAAGGCCGGGTGGAAGGTTTTACTGATCGAAAAATCTGTCTTTCCGCGAATTAAGGTCTGCGGCGGATTTATCGGTCCAGAGAATAGAAGTATCCTGGAACATTACGATGTGCTCGATCAGGTGATGGGGGATGGCGCGTCGCGGGTAACACATATCCATTTGAGTTCTCCGGACGGATCTGATGTGAGGGTTCCGTTACGGTTTCGGGGGCGGGATGATTTCGGGATTGGATTCAGTCGAGAACGACTGGATGAGTTGCTGGTCGATAAAGCTAAAACATATGGAGTGACTTTTATGGATCAATCAGTTGTTCAGGAAAACCAGTCGGATCGCGGGAGAAATGTCTACCTGATCAGCGACAGAGGACGTCATCAAACCGTGGAAGTTCAGGCGACTATTCGCATTAATGCCTACGGAGCCCAGCACCAGGCTCGGCGATCCTCGGAACGGGTGTTTGGGGTATCCGGAATTTTCGACACTTATGATCAAAAGGGATCCAGCGTGACGATGCATTTTGTCCATCAAGGTCATGTGGGTATCAATCATTTTGAAAAAAACCGGGTTAATGTCTGCTATGTCGTGAAGGATAGTCTCTTCAAGGAGTGCCGGGGGAACTACGACGCGTTGTGGCAAATGTTTAAAGAATCCAATCCGTGGATCAAGCGTCAATTCGAGCATTCCTCGTTGATGTCTGCCTGGAAGGGAACCTTTGTGGATCTGAACCGGCCGTTGCGCTTTTTTGATGGAACAGATTTGTATGTAGGGGACGCCATGGGGATCATTCACCCTGTCGCCGGCGGAGGAATATCATTCGCGTTTAATAGTGGTATTTTGCTCGCGTCATTGTTGAGCGCTGACAAGCCGGCCGAGATTCACAAGGCGAAAGTAGCGCATGACTACGCCCGGATTTGGAAGAAAAATTATTATTGGCCGATGAAGATTTCGAAATATGTCGGACAACTGGGACATCACCGGCTGACAGCGAATATGGTGATCCGTCTGCTCAGATGGCGAGAGGCCAACATTCACCAATTATTTGATTCATTTCATAAACCCGTTTCATTTCACAAGGAGTACGCACTATGACATCCATCCGAATTATTGATGTCGCGACGGCCAATCCACCGCTCAAATTGAGCCAGGAGGATATTCTTCAACGTATTCTCAAGGCGGATTGCCGCAGTCGGAAAGAAAAGAAGCTGTATCAACATTTTCTCAGTGAACCATCCATTGAAAGTCGCTACATAGGTATTGATAAGGAACCGGAATCATTATTCAGTGAGACACAGGATGAGGCCATTTTGCGTTTTCAGGATCACGCAACACGTATCGGGACGGAAGCGGTCAAGAAGCTGCTGGATCAAACCGGTCTGCGGCCGGATGATATCGACGGTATCGTTATCGCGACCTGTACAGGTTACCTATGTCCCGGGCTGACATCTTATATTTCCCAAGCTGTCGGGCTGAGGGAGGATATTCATGCCGTGGATTTGGTTGGGATTGGATGCGGAGCCGCTCTGCCGGCGATGAAGTCAGCCTGGCAGTATCTGAATGCGCATGAGAACTCGAATGTGATTGTTCTCGCTGTTGAGATTTGTACGGCGACGTCGTACTGGACCGACAATGTGGACCTGATTATCTCGAATTCAATTTTTGGAGACGGGGCGGCCGCGTGTCTGATGAGCAATCAGCAGGGGCGTGCAGGGCTTGAGATCAAAACGTTCAAGTCTGTTCTTTGGCCGCAATATCGTGATGAGCTGCGCTATATCACTAAAAACGGACGTCTTCATAATGTCCTGAAGAAAGAAGTTCCACATTTGGCCGCCAAGGCCTTTCAGCAAGTGCTCACGAGTCTGAAACAGGATCATGATTTTAACATTGCACATTTTGCTGTGCATCCTGGGGGGCGCAAGATTCTGGATGAGATTGACTCGGCGTGTCAATTAGACCGTCACGCACTTGACCGGTCCCGAGAAGTTTTGCGTAAGTACGGGAATATGTCTTCACCAAGTGTGCTTTATGTTCTCAGGGACATAATCAATAAAGATAATCTCCGTCCGGATGACATCGTCGGGATATTTGCCTTCGGCGCGGGATTAACGGCCTTCGGAGCCATAACTCAATGGAAGGAGCCATCGCATGTCCAGTGTGTATAATTCGCAGGAAAAAGAAGAATTGATTCAGAATCTGGGATTTCGTCAGCATTTTAAAGCGCAGCAATGGTCTGAGTTTAACCGGAAATTTTTTAACGGTTTGGCGCCCAAGTATGATTTTCTCAATGAAGTGCTGACCTTTGGCATGCAGGGGCGCTATAAAAGAAAGGCCATGTCCCGACTGGATATCCGGCCCGGTTATTCGGTGTTGGATATCGCGACGGGAAGCGGCGATATGGCCTTGATCGCGGCGAAAAAAAATCCCGACGCCAGATTTGTCGGTGTCGACGTCGCGGAGAATATGCTGGAGATTGCCGAGCGACGCACGGGCGATTTGGATAATGTGAAGTTCGAATACGCCGACGCCTTGCATTTGCCGTTTGCGGATGACACGTTTGAAGTTACGCTCACTAGCTACGGATTACGCAATTATGCGGATCTGGAACAGGGGGTCCTGGAGATGATCCGTGTGACAAAACCCGGCGGCCAAATTATGACGGTGGATTTGGGAAAGCCTCGGGGATGGTTTAATCAAAATATCTACCGTCTGTATTTTGAAAAGATCGTGCCGACGTTGGGTCATTATATATTTCACCGGGGCGAATTCAATTCGTTTAAGTACTTGCCGGAATCTAATAAGTTTTTTCCAGAACCTGACAAATTAAAGGAGATATTAAGGGGGTGCGGTATCAAAGACATAAAAACCCATCAGTATATGAACGGCATTGTGTCACAGCAGATCGGTTATGTCTAAAAAGGTCTTGATCACCGGGGCCTCCGGCGGTCTGGGGATGGAGCTGGCCCGGGCGTGTGCTCGGAGAGGATACGCGCTTGTGTTGACCGCCCGCCGTAATGACAGGCTTCAGTCTCTGAAGGCCGAGTTAAGTCAAAGTTTTGTGGTTGACGTTCAGACCGAGTCGGTTGATCTGTCCGTTTCCGGTGCCGCGCAAACACTTTATCAACGTGTATGCCGCAACGGTGAGGGGGTGGACGTACTGATCAATAACGCGGGCTTTGGTCTATACGGTGATTTTATCCATTGCGATGTGGATGAATCGTCCGCGTTAAACCAGGTGAATCTAACCGCTCTGCTACAACTAACGCATCTGTTTTTAAATGATATGAAGCAGCGTGGTCATGGGCACATCGTCAATGTTGCTTCGATTGGTGCATTTTTTCCGGGGCCGTTGATGAGTGTGTATTTCGCGGCCAAAGCCTACGTACTTTCATTGACAGAAGCGCTTGGTGTTGAGTTAGAGGATAGCGGGGTTGATGTATCCGTGTTTTGTCCCGGACCTTTCAAATCTGAATTTCAGGCAGAGGCCTTTGGCCCTCAGAGAGATCTGCAGCAGGAACGCAAACTTCCGACCTCAGCGAGGATGGCCGAATCGCTTCTTAAAGGGATAGACAAAAAACAGCGGGTTATCATTCCCGGCGTGAGGGATAAATTGATTTATACCCTGTCACGTATCTGCTCTCGTCGACAAATGGCCAAATTGGTCTATGCCGAGCAAATGAAGATCATGTCAACGTCTTAAATTTACAAAGGAGAATAAACCGTGCGAAAAATATTGTGTTTATTGATGATCATGTTTTTTCCTTCCTTGTCCTGGGCGGTGATGGATGAGGAGATCAGCCATATCCGTTATCAGATGACGGCTATCGAACATGAGTACACTCTGGAACAAAAGCAGGAAAAAATTCAGGCGCTGGATACAGTGATTGAACAGGCGGAGAAAATCATCGCGGAACATCCGGATAGGGCGGAAGGTCATGTTTGGAAAGGTCTGGCGTTATCGGCGCAGGCCAAACACAAAGGCAAAGGTCTGGGAGCCCTGAGTGCGGCCAAAAAGGCCCGGGCCACACTGGAACAGGCGATTGAGATCGATCCGCAGGCGTCCGATGCCGCCGCGTTTAACACGTTGGCGATGCTTTACTATAAAGTTCCTGGTTGGCCGATCGGGTTCGGGAACAAAGACAAGGCCCGGGAATATTTTCGTCAGGCGTTGGATACATCTTCGAATCTGGACACAAATTACCGCTACGGCGAATTTCTACTGAGTGAAGGGCAGCGGGAGCTGGGGGTTGAATATCTGCAAAAGGCCCTGTCCTTTCCCGATCGTCCGGGACGGGCTGAAGACGTATTGAAAAAACAAGATGTCCGCCAACTTTTAGGCGTTTACAAGTGATTAGTTGGGGTGCCGGTCGAGAATCTATTTTTTCGGTGATTGCACTAAATAATTTAAAGTTTCAATATATCTGGAGGCTTAAATGCGTGAAGAGCAAATATTAACCGCGGAGGAATTAGCGGATTACATGAAAGTTAATGAAACAACTGTTCTGGAATTGGCGCGCCTTGGAGAGTTGCCGGGATTTAAGGTCGGCGATCAGTGGCGTTTTAGCTGGACTGTGATTGATCGATATATCCAGTCACATGTATTCGACGCTCCACAGGCTGATTTGGATTTAATATTGAGTACCAAAGAGCGCCTCATTCCTTTTTCTCGGTTGACCGAAGAATCTTTGATTGATTTGGATATGCACGCAGAGAATAAAAAACAGGTGATGTCGCACTTGGCACGGATGTCCAATGATAATCGGCTGACGCCATCATATGAAAGTCTGTACGTGGCTCTTGAAGAACGGGAAAAATTATTGAGTACGGCCGTGGGGCAGGGAGTTGCAATCCCTCATCCGCGTTTTCCAGATAAACTGACATTTAAAGAACCGCACATCATCATTGCCCGTTCAAAGGCCGGTGTTGACTATGGGGCTCCAGATAACAAAAAGGTTCATTTATTTTTTCTGCCCTGTGCTCAATCCCAATTTGTTCATCTTAGATTAGTGGCAAAAATTTCCAAACTGCTGCACATACCTGATGTCATTCCCCGTCTGATGCGCATTCAGAATCCACGGGATATAATCCAGATCCTTGTTGCTTTTGAACAACAGCATCTTTTGCCATTTGACAATATATGTCTGGTTTCAAAGGTTATACGTGAGCAAGAGCAGTCGGAATAAGGGCAGCGGATCATAGCCGATAGTGAGACCGAATAGCGGTTCTGGAGATGTTCCTCAAGCTGTTTAAAATGTTTAACTTACAGGCTAGACTTTAGTCAAGGCGTCTGATAATTTATTTGTGAACCGACGGGGATGGTGTTATAATCAGAGAAATAAACCTCGTAGTTCTACTTAGATGCCTATGAAAGTTACTTTTGCCGCCGTCGGCTGGGAACAGCTTGCGATTTCACAATTATCGGCCATTCTCAAAGTGCACGGCCATGATGTCAGTCTGGCCTTCAGCATCTCTCTATTTCATGACCGGGACCATGTCTACGTCCCGTGGCTTGCCAAAATATTTGATGATCGTCAACGTGTGATCGACAAGATCCGTTCTGAAAATCCCGATGTGATCTGCTTTTCGTGTATCACTTCAACCTATCAGTGGGCGTTGGGTGTGGCGGAGGAGGCCAAGCAAATGAATCCCGATGTCATCACGATTTTCGGCGGGGTTCATCCGTCGGGAACGCCGGAGCGCGTGATTGCGCAACCGCAGGTGGATATTGTCTGTATCGGCGAGGCTGATCTGGCGTTGCCCAGGATGCTTGAAGCGATCGAATCGAGAACACTTAATGGGCAGCCTATGTCGAACATGATTTACAAGCAACCGGACGGAACACTGATTCGCGGTCCGCAAGATGCGTTCGTGGCGGACCTGAATTCTCTGCCCATTCCGGATAAATCTATTTGGGAGGAATATATCTCACAGAGTGATGCCTATCTGACGATGGGATCGCGCGGATGTCCATATCGTTGCACGTTCTGTTTTAACAGTTTTTTTGCCAATCTGCCGGATAAGAAGAACGGCTATATCCGTCAGCGCAGCGTCGAGCATATCATGCATGAGATGCGCATCGTCAAAAAACGCTACAAGCCCAAGATCATCAAATTTTATGATGATGTTTTTATCCTGAACAAGAAATGGCTGAAAGAATTTTGTGACTCCTATGCCCGCGAGATCCGTATCCCGTTTCAGTGCGAATTACACGCGAATTATTTTAATGAAGACGTGGCCAGATGGCTGGCGCATGCCGGCTGCACACAGGCGGATTTAGGTGTGCAAAGCGCGGAGGAAGAATACAAACGCAAGGTGTTGAAACGCGCCGAGAAAAATGACCGGGTGGGTGAGGTTATCGATATCTGCCGCAAGTACGGCATCAATGTGCGAACACATCAGATCTTCGGACTGCCGGGCGAGCCGATGGAGGCGCATGAGATCGCCCGTAAGCTGTATGTCGAACATCCGCCGGCCATGGTCGATTGCTATTTTGTGAATTATTTTCCGGGGACGGAGATCGTCACCCAGGCCCAGCAAATGGGGATTTTATCCGATGAGGATGTCGACAAGATCAACGACGGCAAGGAGCGGGCGATATTCGTCAATCCGAACAAGAATATTGATCCGTCCAAAGTCCGGCTGCTGCAAGGCTATCAGATCGTGTTCAAATTGATTCCGGATATGCCGATGTTCATCCGCAAGCGCCTGAATCCGCATTTCATTGCCAGCCTGCCGGGGTTTGTGAAGGCGTTGATCCTGTTTTTCAGTGATATCATTCTCGGTTGTTTCAAGTTTCCGGGCAGTCATATCGCATACGTGAAACACAATCTATACCATATCTTTAGGGCCTTCTGCGAAAAATGCGGCCTTAAGATCTGGGGCGCCACCCGCATTCGGAACACGGAGCCGTTCAGCCTGACCGTGCCGACAAAAGAAATCAGGGAATTAGTTGATTCCAGCTCATAATGCGTGTATTCTGTAGTTCTACAGGATATTTCTAACCAATCATCTAAAAATTATAACAAAGGATTGATCGCTATGATGAAATCTAAGTTCTTAAATGGGGTGCTGGCCATCGCGATTTTGTCGTTATCCGTGGCGACGCCGGTTGCGGCACAGGAATACGAGACTTATCCGGATGATCAGGCGGTTGAGTATTATTCTCCATACAAATGGAGTAATAAACTCGGACGCGGGGTGGTCAATGTTTTTACCTCACCGATTGAGATCGTCCGCGGGATTGATCTGACATCTAAAAGTGACGGGCCGTTGAAAGGCTGGACGGTCGGGATCATGATGGGATTTGCCGGCGGGATCTTGAGATTTGCCACCGGCGCGGTGGACGCGTTCACGTTTCCGTTCAATTTTCCGGAAGAGGACAAAGGTCCGATCATTAATCCGGAATATGTCTGGGAATCCTGGGAAGGGGAATACCTCGAATAATTCCCGGCGGTTGTGCGCAGAATATTGAAGTCAATAAAAGGGGAAGTGAATGCTTCCCCTTTTTTATGGATGGGATATGTCGAAACGATTTTTGAGCCTTGAGGTCCTCAAGGGACTGGGAATTATCTATCTGGTCGGGCTGCACACCTGGGTCTGGATCTATCTGGACCTGTCGGTGTATCAATTGCGCTACGAGCAGATGCAGGGCATATTCCCGTTGTTTGGATATTTTGGTCTGCATGTGCTGGGATTTCAGATCCCGATGCTGGCCGGCGTCACGTTCTATCTGGCCAATGTCCGTAAGCCGGGCCGCTGGTCGGTGGTATATCAGCGGGCCGTTATGATTCTGTTGCTGGGATACATCGTCAATTTTTTGTGCTGGGGAAGTTATGGCGTAATGGATTGGGATGTGCTGCAGTTCCTGGGATTATGCATGATGCTGACCTATCCGGTTTTGCGCTGGATTCCCGACGGATGGAATGTATTGATCTTGGTGGCGGTCAGTGTCCCGGGACTGACAATTGCCAGTCAGTTTCCGTGGTCGCAATTTGCTGATCGATATTGGTACGCCATTGTGATCGGCAGCCCGGGAGGCGAACATTTTTGGGCGTTGTGTCCGTGGCTCTTCATTTTCACTTTTGGCTTGTTTGTAGGGTTCGTGCTGCACAATAACCACGCGATATTTAACAAGGCCTTGGTGATCATGGGCGTCGCCTTTTTGGGTGGATCACTGGTGCTGGGCAAGTTTCATCCGGTGGTGACGACTGCCCTGTGGGGCACCGATATGTTTAAACCGTCGGCGTGGTATGTCCTGGGGATTGTCGGCATGACCACGTTGATGATCCTGCTTTTACGCGCTCTATTTAAGCGGTACGCGTCGGTACGAGACCGCCTGAAGGATTCATTCATTGTGATACTAGGTCGATCGATCTTATGGGTTTATTTGTTTAATTTGGTTGTCGGCTATCATGTGACGTTTTGGGCGCTTCAGCGGTTTACACCGACATTTGGTCAGTCGGTCTTGATCTTTCTGACCCTGTGGATCGGGACATTAGCCATTGGATACATTATCGCCTATGGTCTTCATCAGGCCAGGCCGGTGCAATATGAATAAACGTGAACAACTGGTATTAATCCTCACCTTGATCGTGTCGTTCTGCAGTATCTGCTATGAACTGCTCCTGGCCCAGGCCTTAAGCGCGTTTCTGGAAAATACGGTGTTACGGTACAGTGTAACGTTGGGGCTGTATCTTTTCGCGATGGGAATCGGGGCGCGGTTGGTCGAGGGAAGGGTCAAGGAACATCCGGGCCGCCGGCTGCTGGCCGTTGAGATTGCCCTGACTTTTATCGGCGGTTTTTTAATGATCTGGTTATACGGCCTGGATGGATGGGTGAACTCGCGGTTGGTTCTGAGTATATGCGGTCATGCCTTGATCCTGGTGATCGGCTGTTTGAGTGGGATGGAGCTGCCATTACTCATGGAAATGCTGAAAGGCCGTCGAACTGATTCGGAAAGTGCTGTGCTGGGATACAGCTATATGGGGGCGGTTTTAGGGACAGTCACTTTCGCGTTTGTGTTTTTTCCGATGGTGGGATTGCTGAACACGGCCTTTATTGTCGGGCTGATGAACGGATGCGCGGGCATTCTGCTGAACTTTTGCCGGGCGGAAGAGGAGCATGTTCAGCGTCGACAGTTCTACGCATTGCTGTACATTCAGTTGGCGCTGGCCGCGGTTATTGGCGTGTGTCTGATCTATTCAGCTCCGATTAGCGAATTTTTACTGCAACGATATGTAGCCAAGGGGATTTAGCCATGACATCTTCAAAAATATACGGACATCATTATTTGGTTGAACTGCTGGGATGCGATCCGTCACGTATTCAGCAGGTCTCGACGGTAGAGCATGTATTTCTGGAGGCCGCGCGGATCAGCGGGGCCACGATCGTTGAACATTTCTTCAAGCAATATGAACCCGAAGGCGTGACCGGCATTATTCTGATCTCGGAATCGCATTTTGCCATCCATACCTGGCCGGAAGACGGGTTTGTGGCGCTGGATATCTTCACCTGCGGGACGATGGACTCTCAGGCGGCTATTGATTTCCTCAAACAGGAGTTCGGCGCGCAGGATGTTCGTCAACGCCTTGTGGAACGGCACGGATAGATATTATGTCGAAAAAAACATCACCCTGGATGATATACGCCATTGCATTTGTGTTGGCCGCGTGCAGCATGGTATATGAGTTGCTGCTCGCCCAGACGCTGTCCTTCTTTGCCGAAGGTACGGTCACCTGGTATTCATTGGTCCTGGGAGTTTATCTGGGATCGATGGGGATCGGGGCCTTATCATTTCGCAAGGTCTTTAAATCCACCGACAACTGGTCGTCCCTGATTCAGGTGGAGATGTGGCTGAGTCTGATCGGCGGCATGTCCGTTATTCTCATTCATTTGCTGCACATGATCGTGTCGTATATCTGGATCACCAATAGCTTTTTTGACTTATCGCTGGTTTTTTATGCGGGCGTGTTTGTGGCCGTGATCGCCATCGGGTTCTTGACCGGATGTGAGCTGCCTTTGCTGTTAAGTATTGGTTCCAAATCAGCTAAGGACGGGACTTCGATCAGTAATCGCATCTTGAGTGTTGATTATCTGGGATCACTAGCCGGTGCGTTGGCCTTTCCGTTGATCCTGATTGTGCATATGGAATTGGTGACGCTCGGCGTATTTGTCGGATTGATCAATGTGCTCGTCGCCGGGATCCTGCAGGTCCGTCAGCCCAATCAATCTTTCAAATTAACCCTCTCGACGATGCTGGTCTGTTTGTACGCCCTGTTCTTGGTATTTCATGGCGGGATTCAGCAGTATTTTCTAAAAAAATATTACTACTATCAGTATCAGGCCGATAGTTTTACCGGCCTGCTCAAAAGCCTGAAAGACTGGCCCAAGATACACCGTGAAAGTTCTCCGTACCAGAAGATTGATATGGTGTATTATCCGCCGGATGAGGATGTCTTTGATGACCTGTTGAATGTGTATACGACCAAGTTCAAGGATATTCCGGATTTTCCACGGGGTTATGTGTTGTTTATCGATGGATTCTTTCAGTTTCTTATCGACATTGAAGATATCTATCACGAATATTTCGCCCATGCACCGATCATATTCAACAATCATGTCCCGCGGGATGTGCTGGTGCTAGGGGCGGGAGACGGGATGCTGATCCGAGAGCTGGTCAAATACAAAGAAGTGGAAAAGATCACGGTGGTGGAGATTGATCCCAAGATGGTTGAGATGGCGCGTCGTCATCCGGTCCTGGAGTATGTCAATCAGCGGGCGTTTAATGATCCGCGTGTCGAGGTGATCATCCAGGATGCCTATCATTTTGTTCGTCATACCGGGCGTCGGTTTGACGCGATCTATATGGATTTTCCGCGGGTGAAGGATTACAACCTCAGTAAACTTTACAGTGTGGAGTTTTTCAGTTTTGTATATCATCGTTTAAATGACAACGGATTTGCGGCGTTGGATGCGCCGGAAATCGTCGATCTCTACAAGAAAAACTACTGGGGCATTTACTATTCATCTCTGGCCGGGGCGGGATTTAAGACTATTTTTCCATTTTTCTCGACGCTGGAGAGTGATAACCCTGAAGCGATCAAGATTTTGGAGCCGATGTTTGACAGCACCAGCCGACTGAAGGTCAGCGAGGAAGGGGGCAGCGAACCGCGGATGATCTATGGAAGAGATGACATCGTCAAGCAGATGATCAGTGATTTTGTGCATGATCATCGCAACAGTTTCATTTTTGTCAAAAAGGAATTGGCCGAGCCCAACACGTTGTACCGCAATTTTGGACTGCGGCATCAAATCCTCAACAGTAAGCGCTTTGGGTTGACGTTGCAGCAACCCGTCGCGTTCCCGCCGCGTTACGACGCTAATTTGGTGAATTCCATTATGAAGCCCACCTTGCCGCATCAGGCCAACAAATGGCGTATGCGGGTTCCTTATTAAAATAATTATTTGAGTTTGTTGATCAGTTCCAGCATCTTGGGATTTTGTAAGAGTTGCTGAAACTGCGGATTGGATTCGATAGATTTCATATCCAGCGACATGAGCTTCTTCATGAACTCGGGATCGGAAATGACCGACATGATCTGCGGGTCATTCATGAGCGTCTGGATTTCAGCCATCATGGCCGGATCGCTCATCACCCGATTTTGAACGCGTTCCACCTGAGCGGTGAGATTGGCCTGTGTGATAACCGGGGCCACATCGGCCACCGCGGCCGGTTGGGATTGCGCAGATTGATTAGCGCGGTACATGCGCTCGGAGGATATGCTCTCAATTTGATCCTGATCGACCTCGACGATACCCAGTGTCTGCGTTTTGATCTTGTATTTGCCGCTGCTCAGCGAGACCACATTGCCACGAATGGTGGATCCGTCCTTGAGTGAAATAACCCGTGGATCTTCGGCCAGGGCGGATGAAGCGATTAGAAATACTGCCAATATTACGAGTGTACCGATTTTTTTAGACATGGAATATCCTCCGTCTCATAAGTTTAGCGTACGCCGATAAGGGCGTCAACTGCTACAAATTGAGGGAATGGGTTTGAATCAAGTAACTCAAATTAGGAAAAAAATGGTGCTGGAGGAGAGAATCGAACTCTCATGAGGTTGCCCTCGCTGGATTTTGAGTCCAGTGCGTCTACCAATTTCACCACTCCAGCACAAAAGGATAGAAATGGAGCCAAGGGGGATCGAACCCCTGACCTCTTGCATGCCATGCAAGCGCTCTCCCAAACTGAGCTATGGCCCCTCACAAAAAGCGGAATGAATACTTCTTAAATACCGCAACAATATATCACCGGGTCGGTTGTTTGTCAATTCGCCAATTACCTGAATTTACGCCCGTGCGGAGATTATTTGTAAACCAAATTATCAAAACGGGTTGACATTAGCGGCTGTCCTGTCTATGATGATTCATTATGCATTCAGAATCAGACATTTCGGACAAAATGTACTTTGATTATGCGGCGACAACACCGGTCGATCCGCAAGTGGTCGAAGCGATGCTTCCTTTCTGGACGGATCAATTTGCCAACGCGTCCAGTCCGCATTCGCTGGGCCGGCTAGCCAATACAGCACTGGAGGATGCCCGGGCCAATGTCGCGGATTTTCTGGGCGCTCAGCCCAAGGAAATCGTCTTTAACAGCGGAGCCACCGAAGGGAACAATCACGCACTGTACGGCGTGGCCAATTCCCTCAAAGGGATCGGCCGTCATATTATTGTGTCGAGTGTGGAGCATCATTCCATCCTCGAGCCGGCGGAATTCCTGCAGAGACAGGGATACAAAGTGACGTTCCTGCCTGTTGACAAATGTGGCACGGTCGACATCAAGACGTTGGAAGCTGCCATCACCGATCAGACGATACTCGTAGCGGTGATGCATGCCAGCAATGAGATCGGCACGATTCAGCCGATATCAGACATATCCAAGATTACACGTCCGCGAAAGATCCCGCTGCTCGTCGATGCCTGTCAAACCGTCGGTCATATTCCGGTGCATGTGGATGACCTTGATGCGGATATTCTCACATTTTCCGCGCATAAATTTTATGGGCCCAAGGGGGTGGGCGGGATGTACATTCGCCCAAAGACGCCTGTTGAATCCTATCTGCGGGGGGGCGATCAGGAACGGGGGTTTCGCGCATCTACACAGAACGTCAGCGGAATCGTCGGCCTGTCCAAGGCGATTGATCTTTGCCGTCAATCGATGACGGATGAAGCCCGTCAGCAAATGGCATTTCGTGATCAGTTATTCAAGGAAATCCCTCGACTCGTCGAGGGGGTGCGGGTCAATGGACACCAGGAAGATCGTTTGCCGAACAACGCTCATTTTTCATTTGATCGCGTGGAGGGTGAATCGCTGTTGATGGTGCTCGATATGAAAAAGATTTATGCGTCGATGGGGTCGGCCTGTACGTCCGGCGCGATGGAGCCGTCGCATGTGTTGCGGGCGATTCAATTGCCGGACGAGCTGGCTTACGGATCGCTGCGTCTAACGCTGGGACGTTGGACCCGTCAGGAACACATTGACACGTTGATCCGGGAGCTGCCGGGAATGATTAAAGGCTTACGCATCTAGAGGACGGCCGTCAGATATTATGCAAAATCAGATCATTCAATTCCTAAAAAATTCAGATGGTTACCTTTCGGGTGAACAGATTTCGCGGCAACTCAATATCAGCCGGGCGGCCATTTGGAAGAACATTGAAGAGCTCCGTCGAGAGGGATATGACATTGCGGCCGTTCCGCATTTGGGTTACAAGCTCAACGCCATTCCGGACAAATTATTGGAACGTGAGGTCCTGGATGGATTGCAGACCCGGACGTTTGGACGCAAGTATCTGTATTTTGACAGCCTGACCTCGACGATGGACCACAGTTTTCAGCTGGGGATTGACGGTGAGCCGGAAGGAACGCTGGTCTGTGCCGAGCGTCAGACCCGCGGGCGTGGTCGGATGGAGCGCGTGTGGGAATCACCCAAACACAAAGGGATTTATATGTCGCTGATCCTCCGCCCAAAGTTGTCACCGGCGGACGTCGCCAAGATCACCTTGTTTGCCGCCGTTGGTGTGTGTGAAGCGCTTAAGGACAGCACCGGCCTTGACGTTCAGATCAAATGGCCGAATGATTTGCTGATTGATGGTAAGAAGGTTGCCGGTATTTTGACCGAGCTGAGTGCGGAGATGGATTGTGTGCGGTTTGTTGTTGTGGGGATCGGGATCAATGTGAACAATACCCCGCGCAGTTTGCCGGAGGGTGCGACGTCATTGCGGGTGGAAAGCGGCGAGGTGCAGGCCCGGGTTAAGATCGTCCAGGCGATGATGTTGTCGCTGGAACGATGGTATGAAGCATTGTCGGTGAACGGATTCGGTCCGATCATCGATCGTTGGCGGGAACTGTCGTTGACCTTGGGTAAATCCGTTTCCGTCGGAGATGTCCGTGGAACCGCGGTGGATTTGGATGAGCATGGTGGGTTGATCATTCGGGACCGGACCGGTCAACGCATTCGCTGCATGTCCGGCGATGTCATTCAGGGATAATAAGTCGATCGTTATGTTTGAACAAAATTTATCAAATATATTGGGTGAGCTGGAGCAGCAAGGACTTAAGCGCGCGCTGCGGGATACCCAGAGTGCCCAGGGGCCGCGTATCCAGTTTGATGACCGGGAGGTGCTGAATTTTTGCTCGAATAATTATCTGGGACTCGCCAATGATTCGCGGCTTGGGCAGAGCATCGTCGAGAGTATACAGCGCGAGGGTTTTGGGTCCGCCGCCTCACGCCTGGTGTGCGGGAATATGCCGTCGCATCGCGCGCTCGAGGAGCGCATGGCCAGGTTTAAGGGGACGGAGGCCTGTTTGACCTATAGCTCCGGCTACATGGCCAACGTGGGCATCATTTCGAGCCTGTTCGGTAAGGATGACATTATTTTTTCCGACCGCCTGAACCATGCCTCAATTGTCGACGGGATTCGGCTCAGCGGGGCCACTCTCAAGCGTTATCGCCATTTGGATATGGAACATCTCGATCAACTGTTGGAATCAACATCAGCCCTGCGGAATCGATGCATCATCACTGACAGTGTGTTTAGTATGGATGGCGATGTCGCGCCGCTCGACAAGATTACGGAGATCGCTCAACGACATGACTGTCAGGTGATGATCGATGAGGCTCACGCGTTCGGTGTGATGGGTGACCATGGTCAGGGATGCGCGCATCATTTCGGTGTTCAGGATCAAATCGATATTCAGATGGGGACATTTTCCAAGGCCGCCGGTAGTTTCGGCGCGTATGTCTGTACGTCCCGGTTGATTCGTGACTTTTTGATCAACCGTTCCCGCAGTTTTATTTACACCACGGGGTTGCCGCCGCTGGTTACGGCCGCTTCCCTCAAGGCTGTGGAAATTATTGAGGAAGATCAATCGCTGCGTCAGAAACTGTGGGATAATACACATTACATGCGCGCCGCTTTGCGGTTGGCCGGTTTCAATACGCTCAGCTCCTCGACGCCGATCATTCCGATATTGATCCCGGATCCTGATGTCTGTGTGACGTTTTCCCGACGGATGTTTGATCAGGGGATCTTGATCAGCGCGATTCGTCCTCCGACCGTGCCCAAGGGTACCTCCAGATTACGTCTCACCGTGATGGCCGCGCATACCAAAACCGATTTGGATTTGACCTTAAACCGCCTGCAAAACGTGGGCAAGGATTTGGGAGTTATTTAATTATGCCGATTATTCTCGGAAAGAGTGGAATCTACTGGAATTACGACCTGGATGGAGAAGGGCGTAATCTGCTTTTCTTACATGGATGGGGTGTCGATCGACGAATCTGGCGTCAGCAGACCAAACATTTCAGTCAGAATTATCAGGTGATGAGTATCGATCTGCCCGGACATGGGAAATCGACGTGGGAAAATATTTCGCTGGCACGGATGAGTGAAGATATGATCAAGATGCTGGTCAAGTTTATGAACGGCAAGGTGACGATTGTCGCCAGCAGCCTCGGCGGATTGTTCGCGCTTAAGATGTATGAGGGCCTGCCGGAGAAGATTGATCGAATCGTCATGGTCGGATCGATGCCCAAGTTCGCGCAGTGTGAGGACTATCCGTACGGACTGGACGTGGCGGCGATGCGTAAGCTGGGTGATCAGCTGGAAACGGCGTATCCGTCGATGGTCGACATCTTTTTCCGGTCATTGTTCACCAAAGAGGAACGTCAAACCCGCCGCTACAAGTGGCTGCAGAAGTTTCGGCAATTTGATGAAAAGCCGATCAAGTCGGCGTTGCTGGAATATTTGGATATCCTGGAGCAGGAGGATCTGCGCGATGTGCTGGCGAAAGTCGAGGTTCCGATGCAGTTTATTAACGGGACCGATGATGAGATCTGCAAAAAAGAGTTTATGAACTATGTCCGGCAGATCAAACCGGATGCCCGTTATGACTTTTTTGATAAGTGCGGACATTTTCCGTTCTTGAGTAAACCCTATGAATTTAATGATGTGTTGGAAGACTTTTTAAATGAAACCGAGCATGCTATTGAGTGCCATTGACCGGCGGATCCGGTCATCATTTTCGGAGGCGGCGATCCAGTATGATGTGCTGACCAGTTTGCATAAAGAGATCGGGCGTGAACTGAGCCGGAAGATCATCGACAATGATAATGTCGATCGAATCCTCGACGTGGGAATGGGCACCGGATGGCTGACCAACCGGTTGTCATTTTTTCTGCCGGAGTCGCAGATCGTCGGTGTGGATTTCGCGCCGGGAATGGTGGAGTTTGCCCGCAAAAAGTGGGAGGAGATTGATGTGATTCAGGCCGACGCAGCGCATCTTCCATTTCGGGATCAGACCTTTGATATGATTATTTCAAATTTGGCGTACCAATGGGTTCGTGATCTGCCGGCGACCTTTCGTAATAATCATCAGGTGCTGAAACCGGGCGGAAAAATCTATCTGACTTTGTTCGGCTACAACACGTTTAACGAATTATTCAAGTCTCTTGAGGCGACGCGCGACCGTCAATCCAATGAAGATTTGGGGATCGGCCGCTTGCCGGAGTTAAAACAGGTGGAAGCGGCGCTTAAGGCAAGCGGGTTTAAATCCGTATCAAGTGACTATGAAATCATCCGCGTGCATTTTGATAGCATGATGAGCCTGGTCCGATGGATCAAGAATATCGGTGCGAATGTGTTGAAACGAAATACATTCGTGGGCAAACAGTGGCTGGCCCGCGCGGAAAAATATTACGGTGAGAATTATCGCGACAAGTTTGGTGTGTCGTCGACATTCGAAGTGCTGTGGCTTGAAGCCCAGACATAATCTCAATAATCATGTGGGGCCATTCCAGGCTCAGACGGAATCACGTAACAAATTCGGCGTCTGATCAGAATGGCTCGAACTTTATCATCCTATGAAATCACAATCCATTTTTATTACGGGTACCGATACCGATGTGGGCAAGACCTATACGACCCTGGTCCTGGCCTCGCTGCTGAAACATCAGGGGATTCATACGGGTGTATTCAAGCCGGTTCAATGCGGGGGAGATGACGCGGCCTTTCTCAAAAAACATCTGGAACTCGATGATGATTTACGGACGATCAATCCGTGTTTCGCCCGTGAACCGCTATCGCCGCATCTGGCCTTTGAACGGCAGAAGACGCCGGTAGATTTAGCCGCGATCGACCGGGCGTATGAGCAGTTGCGGGATAAGTATGATGTCCTGCTCATCGAGGGGGCCGGTGGACTGATGGTTCCGGTAAACAAGGACTTGATGATCTGTGATCTCATCCGACGGTTTCAAACCGATGTGGTTATCGTGTCGCGGTTGGGCTTGGGGGCCATTAATCATTCCTTGCTGACGATCAATCAGGTTCGGCAGGCCGGATTGAAGATTCGGGGCTTGATTTTTAATCAAACAGAGCCCGGTCGGCGGGGAATTCCGGAACAGACCAACCCGGAAGCCGTTGCGGCCTACGGCCAAGTCAAACAGTTGGGAACGGTTCCTTATCTAAAAGATTTAAAATCCACGTCAATCATCAAGAGATGTGATGGCGTTATTGATACACATTTACTTTTAAAGTCGCCTTCCAACCCCAACACCCGACGATTGACCGAATGGGATAAGCAATATGTTTGGCACCCGTTCACGCAGATGCGCGACTGGCTTACAGATGAACCGCTGATTATTGATCAGGCCCGCGGAAGTTATTTGATCGACACCGACGGGCGGCGTTATCTCGACGGGGTCTCAAGTTTATGGGTCAATGTGCATGGCCATGGCAAAGAACATATCGACCGGGCGGTGAAGGATCAAGTCGACCGACTAAGTCATTCCACCTTATTGGGGTTGAGCAATACGCCGGCCGTCGAACTCGCCAAAAAGTTGATTGAGATAGCCCCCTCAGGATTATCCAAGGTTTTTTATTCGGATAACGGATCGAGTTCGGTGGAGATTGCCATCAAAATGGCCTATCAGTATTGGCAGAATATCGGACAGACGCAAAAGACCGGGATTGTGCATCTGGCCAATTCATATCATGGGGATACCTTGGGGTCGGTGAGTGTCGGCGGGATTGATTTGTTTCACAAGGTGTACCGTAATCTGATCTTTCCAACCATTCAGATAGATTTTCCGGATTGCTATCGATTACCTGAAGGCAAACAATATCCTGACTATGCGTTCGAGTATGTTGATCGAATGGAGGCGTATTTCCGGGATCATCATCAAGAGTTGGCGGCAATGGTGATCGAGCCGATTGTTCAGGGCGCCGCGGGAATGATTATCTGGCCGGGCGGTGTACTCAAACGCATGGAGGACATCTGCCGGCGGTATGATGTGTTGTTGATCGCGGATGAGGTTGCGACCGGTTTTGGTCGGACCGGCCGAATGTTTGCCTGCGAGCACGAAGAGGTAAGTCCAGATATTTTATGCCTGGCCAAGGGGATCACGGGCGGATATCTGCCGCTGGCGGCAACTCTCACCAGTCAAAGAGTTTACGATGGATTTGTCTTTGATTATGCAGATCAGAAGACTTTTTTCCACGGGCATACCTATACCGGAAATCCGCTGTGCTGTGCGGCGGCGATTGCAAGTCTCGAAGTGTTTGGCAAAGAAAGGGTTATGGCTAAATTGGCCCCCAAAATAAAATACTTGAGCAAACACCTGCAAATGTTCTATAATCTTGATTCCGTTGGGGATGTGAGACAGCTCGGGATGATGGCCGGGATCGAACTGGTGGCCGATCGGGCGACGCGGGAACCGTATCCCTGGACGGAAAAAATAGGTGTAAAAATTTGTCAGGAAGTCAGGAAACACGGGGTGATCTTACGGCCGCTAGGAAACGTGATTGTGATCATGCCGCCGTTATCCATAACCAAGGCTGAAATCCGGACCATGCTGGACGCGACCTATAAAGCGATCCAAGCCGTTGTCCAGGGAAGTTGAGACGATTATGACGGACATGAGCAAAGAACTGAACAAAAATACCAAGGTTTTCGTGGCGATGAGCGGGGGAGTTGATTCATCGGTGGTCGCCGCGATGATGAAAGAACAGGGTTATGACGTGGTGGGTGTCACGATGTGTTTCAGTATCACCCATCCGGACAGCAAAAAGCCTTCGTGTTGCGGTGTCGATGGTATTCAAGATGCCAAACGGGC
>JAUIER010000030.1 GCA_030429765.1 bacterium
AACTTTGTGATTGATGACCCGGACAACGGTAGTGATCTAACCGTCCTGCCGGCGGGAACGCTGGATATCGACGGGACTTTGCTGTTGACAGACAGCACGTTGGATCTGGCGACGAATAATGTGCCGATGTTTGTGGCGGGCAATTTTACACTGAATGGCGGTGCGTTTCTCCCGCCATTGACCACGATCACCTTCGACGGAGACAAGATTTTTACTGACAATATTGTCACCAATGTGGGTACGATCCTGATTGATCCGACGACGACATTGGGTTCTGATTTTACATGTACAGGGTTGACGATAGATGCGGGAGACACCTTGATTACAGATGGATACGAGATAGATTGCAGCGCGAATATACGCGTGAATGGAACACTGGACGCACGTGAGGGTATCGATGGAACAACGACGATTAATATTGGAAAAAATTGGCGGTCCCAGAGCGGGTTACTGATTATGGGCCGAAGTACAGTGATTATGGATGAGGATTCCGGAATTCGTGTGTTCCGAACGGGGGATTCCAATACATTTTATAATCTAACTTTTGACGATATAGATGGTGGCGGAGACACGACGTGGGAACTGCGGGATAACATCAATATTTGGGGAACGTTGCAGATACTTGACGGAACGGTGGATGCCCGCAGCGGTGTAAATGAACCAATTGAAGTTCGAGGCAATTGGAATTCAACAGGAGGGACATTTATTCCGCGGCAGGGGACGGTAACCTTTGCCGGTTCGAATTATCAGACGGTGACAGTAGACGATGATACCTTTTATGATGTGGTTATCAATGGCGGGTCGGCTTCAACGGTAGAATTTATAGGGTCAACCACCTTTAACAATTTTACGGCAACGGTTGCGAGTACGTCCCTTATTTTTGAAGCTTCCAGGACTTATCAAATAGACGGGCTTTTAAACCTTAACGGGCAATCCAAAAATACCCGCATTCGGCTTGATAGCAGTGACGGGGCCAACAGATTTGAGTTCGATGTGACTACCGAGCAAACCGTTTCTTATGTGGATGTATCAAATTCAGAAGCTTCCATCAATGACATCAACGCGTTGATTTCAAAAGACCGGGCCAACACCGACAGTGGCGACGCTCCGGCCACTGCCCAATGGATATTCCCCGGACCTCTCAAAGGGGCAACCATAATCGTCGACTAATTAATAATTTACAGTAATAAGAAAAAGCCTCTTGGATCTGAGATCCAAGGGGCTTTTTTATTGGCTTGAGGAATAGTGCAAAAAATTACAATTTTTGCTTAAGCTATGTTTAACATATGTTAATATAATTAACATATGTATAATTTGGCGAGCTGTGTAATTAACTTATGTTAAATATTAACACAAGTTAAATATTGAATCTACATTAAATTGACAAAAAGTATATTAACATAAGTATAATATTTAACACATGTTAAATTTACTCTAGTATTAAAGGGCTGATAGATCTGTTTCCAGGCCCAATAAAGCCTTTTGAGGCCGATGACTGAATAATATTAACAATAGTAAAGTATTTAACACAAGTTAAATTTAATTATCAACAGTTTGTTAACACATGTTAATAACTAAACATAAGTAAATTATAGGGGATAGTTCAATGGTTTACATATGTAAATTATTTAACATAAGTTAATATTTAATTATCAGAATATTCCTTTGAATTCTCATTCTAGTTCAAATCCTGAATGTTATATTTCGATCCCTGACTACGCCCGTCAGCTGGGAGTCAGCCGGATCACTATATATAACAGGGTAAAAAGCGGAGAGATTCCGGCTAAAAAGGTCGGCCGGAACTACGTGATTTGCTGTTCAGGGCCGGCTGGAGCTCCATCCGAGGATTTATCCGACAAATCAGCGCCACATATTTCGATCGCGGAGCTGGCCAGACGGTTGGGGATTACTCGTGTCGCCGTTTACCAGCGGATTCGATCTGGAAAAATAGCCGCCACCAAGGCTGGCCGTAATTACATCATCGCCTCTGCCGATTGTCCCACCGAGTCACCTTCAGTACAAAAGCCGAAATTAACACACGTTAAAAAATATATCTCGATACCTGCACTAGCCCGTCAATTGGGTGTGAGCCGTGTGGACATTTGGCAGAAGGTCAAGGCCGGTAAGATCAAGGCCGAGAAGATCGGACGGAACTTTGTGGTGGACACGCAAACGATAGATCGGGAGGCGCCGGCGCAAATCCAGGATACGGCGCATCTATCTGAAAAATATATGTCGATACCGGAATTGGCCCAGGAAATGGGTGTCAGCCGAATTACCGTTTTCAATAAGGTGAAGCGAGGCGAGATCAAGGCGCAGAAGATTGGACGCAACTATGTAATTCATCGCAAAGATTTGGAGAAACAGGATCATGAATAAGGATCAATTTATTATAAACAAGGTTGATTCACCTAGAGATATATATACGTCTGAGCGTTTCGATAAAAAAAAGAAAATGATGGATGCCGTAAAGGGAGCTGGGCATCAACAAAATTCAGAAGTAGCACGAAATAAGTTAGTTTTATAACTTGCACAGGTACGAAACAGGTACGCTGTGCCGTTTGTGTTAGAAAAAAGTCAAATTTAGGGTGAAACAGATCGTCCAAAATTTTGACGGCAGTGAAGAATAATAATTGACATATACGTAATATGAAATTATTTAAACGTACAATTTGGTTGCCGTTGCTGATCGCCTTGTTCGGCGCGATCGGATATCAGTCATACCTTATGGCTGATGTCGGGGATATCGGTGTATATCGCGACGCGGCCGGCGGTGCGGACGAGGACAATCAGACCTATCACGATGAGCTGTTTGATACCATTGTCCACGAAGACACCACGGAGTTCACGCAGGATCCCGGAGATGTGCTTATTGATTTGGCTTCAGGCGGGCACTATTTCGTCTGGTACTCATTGAATTTCCGCGTGACATCTGGCGGCGGCGCTGATCGGACCGTGCATCTGTCCCGTATGGATATCGCCGGGACATTCAGCCGGGGTGGATATGGTCAAGGTTACACGCGGGCGGCCGGAAGTGAGCTGGAGGCTTTCCTTTCCGGTGGGCATATTATTGAAGCCTCGGCCGGCGATGATCTTCATATCGAGGCCCGCAACGCCTCTAATAATACCGGGGAAGCGCTGGAGACGCGCGCGAACTTAAATGGTGTCAGCGTCATCAAGCTGGACGACGATTGGGATTATCTGCGGGTGCACGAGCGGACAGGCGGAACAGACTACAACAACGCGACGATGACCGATTTTACGTGGGACCGAATCGACGAAATTGATTCGGGATCATTCTCATTCACGCCGGGCAATTCCAATGTGACCCTTGAGCAAAGCGGACATTACCTGGTGACTTACGGGATACGCTTGATTCGGGCGGCTAATTCGGTCCGTATGCAGATGCAAAGTCAGGTGACCGTCGGCGGAACACCTCAGGAACAATGTCATTCCGGGACATACATTCGCGGAAATCTGGCCGGCGATACGATACGCGAAGGTGCAATTTCCGGGGTCTGTATTGTGGAAGCCACCACCGGACAGGATCTGGAGGTGCAGATTATGACGGCCAGTACGTCGGGCGGGACAACCATCACCGATGTGGGCGGTGAATCGGGTCTATCAATAGTCAAGCTGCCGGATGCCGCCGATTACGTCATTGTCTATGACAACGATGGAACCCAGGACGTCAATACAACGGATGAGCCGATTCTATGGGGCGCCAATACCGAAGTGGATGCCGCGTTCACTCATTCAACCGTTACCAATACCGATGATATCGTGGTGAATGAAGATGGTCATTATCTGTTTACATCTTGTATTCACGCGGACCGAACATCATCCGGGGTGAGATATCCATATATTCACCAATGGCGTAAGAATGGGACTACGGTCCAGTATGGAAATTTCGGGGCCTACAACCGCGGGGATCAAGGAACATATGATGCTTATGATTCATCCAATTGCGGGGCGGTGGTTCTCGATGATCTGGTGGATGGGGATGTAATCGATCTGACGATTACCGATGAAGGGGGTGGAACATCTGGAGCGCCAACCCTCACCGTGAACGAGGCGGGCATCAGCGGTCTATACATTGATTCCTTGTTTAGGAAGGTCGAGGGAACAACAGATCTAGCCAATGGGACAACGCTCCGACTTGCCGTCAACGGAACGCTGCTTTCGGCGACGACGGATGTGGCGGCCGGGGCCTTCTCATTGACCGTTGGGGTGGACCATATCAATTCTGGAGATGTGGTCACGGTTTGGGCGGACGGTGTGACAGACGCGGATGAATCAACGGCCATCACGAAATATGACGGCTCCGGTGACATCACTGGATTAGTGCTGAATAAACATCAGCTGACCGTAGGCAGTGCGGACAATCAGAGTCTTTCGTTGACGGACTTTGGGCAGTACACCAATGCGGATGATGAGGATATCATGCATCTGGTAAGCGGCGGAACGTTGCTGGTCGATGCCGATGATGTGTATGTCGACGATGAAATAGAGATTCAGAGCGGCAATACGCTGACGATCGGTATGGATGAACGGTTGACTGTGCATGATATTGATAATGACGGAACGGTCACGGTTGCCAACAATGGGCTGATTGTTCTCGACGGAAGCTGGGACAATGCCGCCTCCGCCACATTTACAGCCGGCTCCGGCGCGGTTATTCTCGCGGGAGGAGCGGCTGAGACCTTACAGCCAAACGGTGACGCGTTTAATGATCTGTATGTCAATGACGGTTTAATTGGTTATTGGCGATTTGATGAGGTGTCCACGCCATCGCTGGACGGCAGCGGCTATGGCTCGGACGGAACATGGCAGGCCGGTGCGACAACTGACACGACAATACCGTCAGTCAATTTTGCCAACGAGCGTAGTTTGGTCCTCGACGGTACGGACGATCGAGTGGATGTTGGTCAACCGGTGGAGCTGCGTAATTTAAGCAATGGATTTACCGTCGCGGCCTGGATTCGGGCTGATGCATTAACAGGCATCCGGCAGATCTTCAGTGCCGATACGGCTTCAAGTGATAATGGTTTCGGTTTTGGAACCAATGGATCGAACCTGACGTTCAGTGTTCACGGCGGAACAGATCTGACGGCGAGTTCAAGCGGGCTGTCGACCGGAACATGGATCCATGTGGCCGTTGTATTTGACAGCGGTAACGATGCGAATTTCTATGTGAACGGAGGATCAGCGGAGACGGTGTTGGGAAGTGCGGCCGTGACGGCTAATACGGATGATAATTGGCACATCGGCGCAAATCAGAATACCACGGAAGAGTGGCAGGGCCGCATCGATGATCTGCGAATTTATGACCGGGAATTGACGTCGGCCGAGATAACACGCTTAGCCGCCGGAAATACGCCGGCGATCACTGGCGGCACATACGCATTGCAGGACACGCTTGATGTCAATGGTGACTTGTCGATCCACGCCGGAACGCTCGATGTAAATACCAGAGATATCACCCTGGCGGGCGATTGGCTGAATACCGGTGGTGTGTTTGACGACGAGACGCGAACTGTGACCCTCGATGGAGATGATCAGACAATAGACTACAGTGAAACCTTCTCCAATTTAAGCAAATCGATTATGACCACGGGAACGTTGACGATTGGTAAAGATTCTACCGTTACCGTCGACGGTGCGTTGAGTTTAAGCGGCGCTTCGGGTAATTTGCTGGGGATCGCGTCTTCGACCATTGGTACAAAACATACATGGAATGTGACGGCCGGCGATCAAAACTTGAGTTTTGTCAACGTCAAGGACTCTCAGTCCAGCGGCAATGATATTATCGCGACATTCTCTACAAATATCGGTCGCAATGACGACGGCGAGCTGTCACCGCATTGGGTCTTTGCGTCGACATTCTATTGGGTGGGAACGTCGGGAGGAGATACCAATAGTCCAAGCAATTGGGCGACATCGGCGGGAACCTGCGGGGCCGGAGCGGGGGCGGGTGTTCCGGGGGCGACGGACGTGGCGACATTCCAGGCCAGCTGTGACAATAATGCGACGGTGGACGTCAATTTCAATGTCGCGGCCCTGGATATACAATCAGGCTACAGCGGAACGATCACGCCAAATACCGGGATCACAATCGACGTGGATGGGCCGTTCACGCAGGCCGATGGTGTGCTGGATCTTGATGCCAATGACACCAATCTCAATGTTCAGGGAAATTTTACGAAATCAGGCGGGACCTTTACCGCGGGCACAGGGGTTACCATATTTGATGGGGCCCTCTCTGTAAACACAAACGCCGGCACCAATCTGGGGAACGTAACGATTACTTCCTCACCGGATATTATTGTGACCATGACGTCGGATCTGGCGGTCAGCAATCTGACGATCGGGACCGGGGATACACTGACAACGGACGGATATGAATTGGATATCGGCGGAAATCTTGATCTCGACGGGGTGCTCGACGCGACCAACGGCAGTGACGGACGAACCACGGTTGACATTGCCGGAACATGGGACTCAACAAACGGTGCGTTTACCAACACCAATTCAACGGTTCGATTCAGCGGTGCGTCCGGCACCAGCGACCTGATTTCGGACGGTGAAATGTTTAATAATCTGATCATTGATGATAGTGGCGGAAGTCTGACGGTCGAAATCGAGGACGCGCTGGATATCAATGGAACCCTCAGTATCCTGGGTGGAACCCTAGATGCAAAATCCACTGAAAATAATTCGATTAACATCGCCGGTAATTGGGATAACAATGACACATTCACACCGCGAAGCGGAAACGTTACGATCGACGGAGCAACGGCCCAAACGATTGCGCATAATTCAGGATCTTTCAGTACACTAACGGTGACCAATGGCTCAGCGGCGGTCACGTTTAGTGAACCGTTTACAGCGACCAACTTTACCAACACCACCGCGGGATCGGTACTACGATTCGATGACGGTGATACGTTTACGATTAGCGGCGTGCTGACGCTCACCGGTGCGGAAGGTAATTTGATTGATATTAACAGTTCCGCCGATACCAGCCAGTTCTTCTTTAACATTACCGGTTCGGGCAATGAAACGGTTTCGTATGTCCGGGTGGAACATTCGGCCGTTTCCAACGGCAGCGGCAATGATATTCTGGCGTCAAATTCACTGAATGTGGGCAGCAATGATGACGGTGACGTGCCGCCGACAGATCAGTGGATCTTTCTCGCTGGAGCGCCGGACTATATGCATCCGGATATCGGATTGCCGGGCATGAATCTCGTTGTTCAATTCATTGGATCGAATTTCCGATCCGACTCTACTATCACCACCAGTTCATCGGATATCGTTGTGGGACGCACGGTCGTGACGGATGCGACCGGGGCCCAAGTTACTACGGGCGGTCGAGTTATCTCGGCTTCATTCTTCATCTTACCGTCGGCTTCCACGGAAACGGTCACCGTTACGATTGACGGTGTTGATGTGGAGCAAAAATTTGGAATTGTCTCAGCGGCGACAGTAGGAGATTGTGATTTTACCGGAGAATCCGGAACCTCTAACACGTTGGGTGACGGAACGGCCGATCATGGCGATCGCACCAAGATGGGCGCAATTCTTTGTGATGAGTTGATTGTCCCTGCGACGGTTGTTGCCACCATCGATACGTCTGACTCTGATGGAACGACACCAGGTAATCAAGGTTACCTGCCCGCGATTATCATCGTGGACGGGGATGTCAATATCAGGGGTGAGATCAATGTGGATGGCGGCAGCGGATCCGGAAACTCGGGTGATGCTGGAGGTGCCGGCGGTAATGCAGGACCTGGGGGTGGCGGCGGTGGATCCGGTGGTGGTGATGATGCGACGCAAAATGATGCCGGAGACGGCTATACCGGTGGCGGTGGATCATCGTGTGACTCTAATAGTGCGACATGTAACGTCAGTAACGGTGGTGACGGATCAGGAGCCTCCGGAAATTCCGGGATTGGTATCAAGGGGGGTGATGGTGGCGTCGCGTTGGTGACCTCGACGACAGGAGGGGTTGGCGGTACGGGTGATAACACGGATGGATCCGGCGGATCCGGAGGAACCGGTTTTGCGTTTGGTTCGGGTGGAAGCGGGGCTAGTGATCCAGCGACCAATGCGACGGGCGGTAATGGTGGCGGTGGAGGTTCATTTAATGCGGATGGCGGCGGTGGCGGATTCGGTCAGGTCGGCGGTGCGGGAGCCTCAATTGACGGGGCGGTCAATGGTAACGCGCAATTGGTTCCATTCGCCGGTGGATCCGGTGGTGGTGGTGGTGGCGGCACAACCTCCGGCGGTGGCGGTGGCGGTGGCGCGGGGGGTGCACTTATCATTTACGCGACGGGAACGATCGCCATCGACGGTGTAGTGTCCGCGGACGGTGGTAATGGAGCCGTAGGGACCATCGGTGACGGTGGTGGCGGATCAGGTGGGGCGATTGTGCTTCAGGCCTCAACGGTCACAACATCTTCAGCGACCTGGGATGCCGACGGCGGAACCGGAACTACATCCGCCGGGGGTGACGGTCGGATCCGTGTTGACGGCGTTCCGGCGGGCAGTGCGTCCATTGCGGGTACGGTGTCGGATAGTCCAAGTGAATTTGTGGGGCCGGCCATTACATCGATTACGACATCTCAAGTCATAGGAACCGCGGCGGCCAACGCGACGATTGAAGTTCACTTAAGTAATGGTGTAACAACTTCTACCGCGTCCGATACGGCGGATGCCAATGGTGATTTTGCCGTCGACGTCACATACCTGAGCGGGGCCAACTACATCACGGTCACTCAGGACACTGGCTCAAGTGTGGTGGTGATGAGTCCGGCCGCCTTGGGCGTGTTATCCGTGAGCATTAGCGGGACAACCGATCTTTCCGATGGTGTCACCATTCGCTGTGCGCAAAACGGCGGACTACTGTCACAAACAGATACAGTTAGCAGCGGATCGTTTACCATCACCGGCGTTAGTAAACCGGACACAAACGATATCATCACGTGTTGGGCTGACGGCGTGGTCGAGGCTGACGAAACCACAGCGGTTACCAAGTACGACGGGGATGGCAATATCACCGGACTTATATTGAACCGACATCAGATGTCCATCGGAAGTGATGAGCTGCTGAACGTCACGGTACCGGAGCTCGGCCAATACGATCAGGATAATGATGAAGATATCCTGCATACAGCGAACGCGTCCGTGTTCACACTGGACCCTGGCGGGGATTATACGGATGAACAATTGGTCGTGATCTTTAGCAACTCTCTGACGATCGGGACAGCTGAAACATTAACCACGCATGATCTTGATATCAACGGGACGCTTACGTTGACAGGTGATGCGTCGGTGAATGTGAGCGGGGACTGGGACGCCAGCGGAGCGGGGACATGGGGTGAAGGATCGTCGGCGGTAACGCTTAACGGGGCGGCGGATCAAACCGTCACATCCGATGGTGAAAATTTCTATAATTTGATTATCAACAACACAGGGGCCGGCGGCAGCGACAATATCGTGCTTGTCGGTACGCTGGATATTGATAATAACATCACCATTACAGACGGTGACCTGGATCAGAATTCGAATAGCGTTGTCATAGAGGTATATGGTGACTGGACGACGGGATCGTCCGGATCGTTGGATGAAGGGACGTCCACGATTGTCTTTAACGGGGCAGCTAACAATCAAAATATTAGTACGAATGACGATCCGTTCTTTGATGTCATTGTCAATAATACGTCGACGGCCCCGGATGATCGATTGATTATAACCGGGACGATGGACGTCGATGGAGATCTAACTGTTACAGACGGTCGGCTGGATATTGATGTGAATACGGCGCACATTGAAGTCGCCGGTGATTTTGTGATCCAGATGAATGGAGGTCTGTTGGGCGGCAACACCACAGAGACAGTGGTGTTTGACGGTACGGCTGATCAAACTTTGACAACCAATAGTCAGTCGTTCATGAATATACGTATTAATAATACCGGTACGGATGGGTCGAATGACAGCGTTGTGTTGACCGATAATTTGGATTTGGATGGTGATCTCAATATCATCAATGGTGATCTTGATCCCAACACGAATAATCTAAATATCACGATCGGCGGAGATTGGACCATCGGGGTAAATGGAACCTTCGACGCCGGGGCGGGTACAGAAACCGTCACATTCGATGGAGGTGATCAGTCCATTACCGGATCGACCAATTTCAACAATCTGAGCAAGGTCGAGACATCGGATAACAGTACGGATAGTAACTTTACGATAGAGGCGGGAACCACTCAGACGATCAACGGCGTATTGACGCTTGATGGTCTGGATACAGATGACCGGATCAATCTGGACAGCACCGGATCGGCGTTTTTCTTTGATGTTAAAAATCCGCAGACAGTCAGTTTTCTGGTTGTCCAGAACACCGAAAGTTTGACCAGTGACATCACGGCGACAACGTCTGTAAATAACGGGGGAACCGACAGCGGCGGAGCGTCACCGCATTGGATATTCTCGACGGCCTTCTATTGGGTTGGCTCTACGGATGGGGCTAACACTAATTTAGCCGGAAGTTGGGCCTCTGCACCGAATAGTTGTGGGGCCGGTGGCGGGGCGGGTGTGCCTGGGTCTGGTAGTGACGCAATCTTTACGAGCAGTTGTACTAACGGTGCCACTGTCGACGCAACGCTTAATGTGGCCTCGTTGACGATACAATCCGGATATACCGGTGACATCATACCGAATGCTTCGATCGGGATCGATGTTGAGGGGAATTATATCCAGGTTGACGGGACGATAGATCTCGCCACCAACAACACAAACATCAATGTGGCCGGGAACTTGACCAAGACCGGTGGAAACTTCCTGGCAGGGACTGGATCGACCACGTTTGATGGCGTGTCGGATGTCGATGTGAATTTCGGGACGAATTTAGGGAATGTCTTCGTCAACGCGACGCCTGACGCCAGTGTGACGTTAATGTCGGATGTCACCGTTGAGGACTTGACTGTGTCAACGGGCGACTCGCTGATCTCTGATGGTTACGAGATAACGGTCAACGACGATGTGACCATCAATGGAACGTTTGATCTGTCCGATGGAAGTGACGGGATTACCAATATGTCAGTCGGCGGCGACTGGACTTCAAGTGGGGCGTCGGTGAGTGCCGGTAATTCCAAGGTCACATTTACATCCACGGCAAGTGAAACCATTCAGCCAGGCGGCGAAGCATTCCATGATGTAATTTTTAACGGCATCGGCGGAACATGGATCCTGCAGGGAGATCTAGATTTGGCCGGTGATTTGACCATCACCAACGGAACGTTTGACACCAACAGCGTATCCAACTATTCCGTATTTATCGCGGGCGATTGGGCGAACAGCGGTAATTTTGAAGCGCGTCAATCGACCGTGGTATTCGACGGCGCGGCGGACCAAAGTGTGACAAGCGGGGGTGACGGGTTCCATAATTTGCGGTTGAATAATAGCGGAGTATCCGGCAGCGACGACCTGGTATTGGCTGATCTATTGGATGTCAACGGGACGCTCAAAATAAACAATGGGGACCTCGATGCCAACACCAATGATGTCAATATCAATGTGGCCGGTAACTGGATTATCATGCCGGACGGTTCCTTTGATGCCGGGGCCTCGACTGTCGTGTTTGATTCTACGACCAGCCAGACAGTAACGACCAATGCCCAGGTCTTTACGAATGTAGATTTCAATGGCGTCGGGGGAAGTTGGGAGCTGCAGGATGCGCTGGACATCAATGGAACGCTTGCGCTTAGCAATGGAAGCCTCGACGTCAACGCGGCCAGTAACTATGCAATCAATGTGGCCGGTAATCTTAATCTGACATCCGGAAGTCTGTTGGCGCGCAACGGGACGTTTACACTCGACGGCGATGATCAAAGCCTTGGAGGATCATGGACCTTCTATAATTTCAGCAAAACCGTTTCAACGGCCGGTACATTAACGTTTGAGTCCGGACAGACATATACCATCGATAATAATCTGACACTTCAAGGGGCAAGCGGGCAGCTGCTCGGGCTGGTGTCGGATAGCCCGGGTGTCGACTGGAATATCGACGTGCGCTCCGGAGGTGAAACGGTCACATTTGTCAATGTCGTCGACTCGGAAGTGGTTGGCACCAGCGGTGATGATGTCACGGCATTGGGATCGGTTAACGGCGGGGGCAATGATGATGCCGCATCCTCACCGCAATGGATATTCCCGCTGACACGTTATTGGGTAGGACCATCGGGAGGCAGCACAAATTCTTCCGCCAATTGGTCTGACGTTGAAAATGCCTGTGGTGTCGGGGGTGGTTCAACCGTTCCTGATACCACGCATACCGTCATCTTTTCGGATTCGTGTTCCAACAATGCGAATGTGGATGCCTCTTTTAATGTCGGATCGATATTGATTGAGGCCGGACATACCGGAACGATCACCCCAAGCGCGTTGATTGATGTCGACGGGGTGTTGACAATCGATGGCGGGACGATTGATTTCAGTGTCAATAACACGAATTTGAATATACAGGGTAATTTGGTCAAGTCCGGCGGGACCTTCACACCGGGTTCCGGGCTTTTGACCTTGGACGGTTCACTCACTCTTAATGTGAATGCCGGCACTAATTTGGGCAATGTTACGGTTAGCGGTTCACCCGATGTCGTCGTGACATTGGCCTCGGATATTCAAACCGATGATCTAACGGTTGAGACCGGGGATACATTGGTCACTGATGGTTTTGAGATCGATCTCAACGGGAATATGGATCTCAACGGAATACTTGACGCCGGCAACGGGTCAGATTCGGGGACAACGATTAATGTGCTCGGAAATTGGGATATGACAGGCGGTACATTTACCGTCGGAAGCTCCACGGTCATATTTGATTCCGGTGTTGCCGATCAAACCATCACATCAGCCGGATCAGCCTTCCACAATATTCAGTTGAGCAATACGGCCGTTGCCGGAAGCGATGATGTCACTTTGGTTGATGCTTTAGACGTGAACGGATCATTGACGATATCCGATGGAGATCTTGATCTGAATACCAATAGTCAAAATATTAATTTGGCTGGCAACTGGATTATGGGCGGTGGATCGCTGGATGCCGGGACAAGTACGGTTGTATTTGACGCGACCGCGGCAAGGACGATCACCTCCAATGGCACGGCCTTCGGTAACATCGAATTCAATGGAGCGGGCGGATCCTGGGAGTTACAGGACGCCTTAGATATCGATGGGACGTTGAATTTAACCAACGGGACATTGGATGCCAATGCCGCGAGTAATTACAGCATCAATGTTGCCGGTAACATTGACTTATCAAGCGGAAGCCTCACCGCGCAGAATGGAACGTTCACTCTCGACGGGGCGGATCAGTCGCTGAACGGATCCTGGACGTTCTATAATCTGAGTAAAACAGTGACCACGGCCGGAACACTCACATTTGAAGCGGGTTCAACCACCACGATACAAAATGACCTCACACTCGAAGGAACGCTGGGGCAACTATTGGGATTGGTTTCAAGTAGTCCGGGTGTCGACTGGAATATAGACGTACAAACCGGCGGTGATGATGTCAGTTACGTTAACGTCAGCGATTCAGAGGTGATCGGGACAAGTGGTGATGACATCATGGCCTTCTCGTCGATCAATGGCGGTGGGCTCGATGACGCGGCACTGTCACCGCGTTGGGAATTCCCTAATCAGCGCTACTGGGTCGGACCAAATGGCGGAAATACAAGTGATCCTGCCAACTGGGCGGATATGGAAAGCCCTTGCGGCGTGGACACAGGAGCGGGAGTGCCGACAACAGCCAATGAGGCCGTGTTCTCCAATTCTTGTACCAACAGCGCGGTGGTTGATGCTTTATTTAATGTCGGAGCCCTTACATTTGAGTCGGGTTACAGCGGTACGGTCACGCCGAACGCTTTACTAGACGTCGATGGAACGTTGAGTATGGAGGACGGGACATTGGATTTCACGGTTAACAATACAGATGTTAATTTGTCCGGAAATCTGGTGAAATCCGGTGGAACGTGGTCACATGGGACCGGTGATTTGATTGTTGACGGCAGCATCAGCGCCACGACAAATGCCGGTACGGATCTGGGGAATATCGTTCTCAATGCGAACATCGATCTGTTAAGTGATATTCAATCCAATAATCTAACCATCAACTCCACGCAAACACTCACATCCAATGGATATGAATTAGATATCGACGGCAACCTGGACGTGAACGGGACGTTGGATGCTTCGGCCGGGACGGATGGGAACACAACGCTTAATGTCGCTGGTAACTGGGATTTGACGAGCGGCCTATTTACCGCGGCAAATACAACCGTCGTTTTCGATGGATCTAGTGCGGATCAGACCGTAACTTCAGCCGGTCAATCATTCAACAATATTGTTTTGAACAATACGGCGATAGGCGGTAGTGATGATGTTATTCTAGCGGACGCATTGGATATTAATGGAACCCTAACGATTACTGATGGAGATCTCGATGCGAATACCAACACTGTTCCGATCAATCTGTTTGGCGATTGGGTAATGGGGGCCAGCGGATCGTTCGATGCGGGAACAAGTACGGTTACGTTTGATAACACAGCGGCGGATCAATCGATCACATCCAACGGTCAATCATTCTACAGCCTGGTAATTAATAATTCCGGAGCCCCATCGGATGACGACATTGTGTTGATTGATTCACTTGACGTAGATGGAACACTTAGAGTCGTAGATGGAGATTTAGACGCAAACACCAATGATCAGGATATCGCTGTAGGCGGTAACTGGATCATTGACGGGGCCGGATCGTTTGATGCCGGAACGTCGACCGTGACGTTTGATTCGACGACATCACAAACCATCACGACGAACGCGCAATCATTCACCCATGTCAACTTCAATGGGGCAGGCGGAAGCTGGGAATTACAAGACGCGTTAGATGTCAATGGATCGCTATCACTCAACAACGGAACATTGGATGTCAACGCGGCGAGTAACTTTGGGGTGAATGTATTCGGTAATCTGAATCTGACGAGCGGTTCATTATTAGCCCAAAATGGAACGTTTACACTCGACGGTTCAGATCAATCGCTAAATGGATCGTGGACGTTCTACAACCTCGATAAGACGGTGACAACGGCGGGAACATTGACGTTTGAATCAGGAACAACGACGACGATCAATGGAGACCTGACTCTAACCGGAACGATCGGACAACTTTTGGGATTGGTTTCCAGCAGTCCGGGTGTGGATTGGAATATTGATGTGTCCATGCCGGAGGACGTGGAATACGTCAATGTTTCCGATTCTGAAGTGATCGGGACAAGCGGGGACGACATCATGGCGTTCTCATCGATCAATGGGGGTGGTAACGATGAACTGACCGCGTCGCCGCATTGGATGTTCAACACAGAACGGTACTGGGTCGGGGCACCGGGAGGAAATACGAGCGATCCGGCGAACTGGTCGAACATGGAGATGCCGTGCGGATCGGGTGGGGGAGCTTCCGTGCCAACCACGATGAACACGGCGGTCTTTACCAATAGTTGTACAAATGATGCCACCGTTGACTCGACCTTTAATGTGGCTGCAATGATTATCGAGAGCGGTCATACCGGAACGATTACACCAAATGCTTTAATTGATGTTGACGGTACATTTACGATGGCGGACGGGACGATCGATTTCTCAACCAATAACACCAATATGAATGTTTCCGGTTCGTTCACGAAAACGGGTGGAACATGGACGGCAGGTACAGGAGATCTAACGTTGGATGGAAGTCTGGCGTTAAGCATTGACGTCGGAACAAATCTGGGGGATGTGATTATCGATGATCAGGTAATGCTGGTGTCAGATATCACGACGGATGATTTGACGATTAATATCACTGATATCCTGGTCACGGATGGATATGAAATTGAGATTATAGGAAGTATCAATCTAGCCGGAACGCTGAATGCCTTGCCGGGTACGGACAATAATACATCGATCAGTATACGCGGCGGTTGGGAAATGGGCGGCGGAATCTTTAATGGGGCTAACTCAACGGTCACGTTTAATTCGAGTACCGAAGATCAGCCGATTATGTCGGCGGGAAATGCTTTTAACAATATCATCATTGACAATACCGCCCCGGACGGAAGCAACAATATTACATTGAGTGATAACATCAATATTGATGGTACATTGACGATTACAGACGGAAATTTTGATGCCACTTCGGCCAGTCATGAGATCTCGGTTTTTGGAAATTGGCTCGTTGGCCCGCTGGGGGGATTTCAGTCAGGTACAAGCAGGGTTACACTAGATAATACATCGGCTGATCAAACCGTCACGTCAAACGGCCAGGCGTTCTATGACCTGACTATCAACAACACCGGGACGATCGGAAGTAATGACATCATTTTAACCGATGACCTGGATGTGAACGGGACGCTGATTATTACGGATGGTCATCTTGATGCCAACACAAATACGGCGGATATCAGCCTGTTCGGCAACTGGATCGTCGGAGCCGGCGGGGACTTTGACGGGGGAATGGGGCTGGTTACCTTCGATAACACAATGGCCGACCAAACCATTACAAGTAACGGGATCTCATTTAATAATGTCCGGATCAATAACACGGGCACGGCACCGGATAACGATATCATTCTCATCGACGCATTAGATGTCAACGGTTCTCTGACGATTGACAATGGATCCCTCGATGCGAATGTCAATGATCCAAGTATTAATGTCGGCGGAAACTGGACTATAGGAGCTGGTGGAGGATTTGTGCCGGGCGCTTCAACGGTTGTGTTTGATTCAACGGGTAGCCAGACCATAACAAATAGTACACAGACGTTTACCAATATTGAATTCAATGGAGGGGGAGGGAGCTGGGAGTTGCAGGATACGATGGATGTCATCGGCACGTTGAAGTTAGCGGCGGGAACATTGGATGTTAATGCCGTCGGAAACTATGAGGTAATGGCCTCAGGCAATCTGTTGTTGACATCCGGTTCTTTGTTGGCCCGCAACGGGACGTTTACATTGAATGGAACTGACCAGATGCTTTCGGGGTCCTGGACGTTCAACCATCTGCAGAAAACGGTGGTTACAGCCAGCAGTTTAACATTTGAAGCCGGACAAACGTACACCGTTGGCGGTTCGCTGACTGTCGGTGGCATCAGCGGACAGATGTTGAGCCTGGTTTCGAGTAATCCGGGCGTGAGTTGGAGTATCGATGTCGCCGAACCGGAGGAGGTATCATTTGTTATTGTCAGTGATTCTGAGGTGGTCGGAACCAGTGGTGATGATATAACCGCCCTTTCATCGGTGAATGCCGGCGGAAACGATGATGGAGGCGCATCTCCTCGCTGGATATTTGCCATCGAACGCTATTGGGTTGGACCACCGGGCGGCAACACGAGCTCCGCGGCCAACTGGGCCGGTACGGAAGGAGCTTGTGGCGTCGGCGGCGGATCGTCGGTACCTGACTCAACGAACATTGCCATATTCACGGATAGTTGTACCAACAATGCGACGGTGGATGCTGTATTCAATGTCGGATCAATCGTGATCGAATCGGGTCATACAGGTACGATTACGCCAAATGCCCTGATTGATGTGGACGGAACATTGTCTATGGCCGATGGAACCATAGATTTTTCAACCAACAATACAAATATTAACGTGTCCGGCAATATTAGTAAAACAGGGGGAACCTGGACGGCGGGAACCGGCGCCTTAACGTTGGATGGTTCTTTATCTATTACGGTGGATGCGGGCACTGAGCTGGGTCATGTGATCGCTAATGAAGACATAACTTTGGGGTCTGACGTCATCACCGGTAACTTGACTATTAATTCGACTCACACGGTTATTACCGATGGATATGAGTTGGATATGAATGGGGCGCTGGATCTAAACGGTACGTTAAATGCCGCCGCGGGATCAGATGGAAACACAACGATTAATGTTTTGGGCAACTGGGATATGACATCCGGTATGTTTACGGGATCAACCACAACGGTCATATTTGATGGAACAGTTTCGGATCAAGCCATAACATCTAATAATCAGACATTCAATAATATCATCATTAACCATACCGGAGCACCACCGGATGACGACATTGTGCTGGTTGATTCACTTGACGTAGACGGAACACTTAGAGTTATCGATGGAGACCTAGACGCGAACACCAATGATCAGGATATCGCTGTAGGCGGTAACTGGATCATCGACGGGGCCGGGTCGTTTGATACCGGAACGTCGACCGTGACGTTTGACTCCACGACAAGTCAGACCATCACCACCAATGCCCAATCATTTACCCATGTCAACTTCAATGGGGCAGACGGAAGCTGGGAATTACAAGACGCGTTAGATGTCAATGGATCGCTATCACTCAACAACGGAACGTTGGATGTCAACGCGGCGAGTAACTTTGGGGTGAATGTATTCGGTAATCTGAATCTGACGAGCGGTTCATTATTAGCCCAAAATGGAACGTTTACACTCGACGGTTCAGATC
>JAUIER010000011.1 GCA_030429765.1 bacterium
ACTGGTGATCCTGGCGCGACAACACCGTTTGGTTCAAATGGGCCGTTTGGTACACCTGGCGCTGTAACTCCGCCTGGTGCGACTGGCGATCCCGGTGCGACAACACCGTTTGGTTCAAATGGGCCGTTTGGTACACCTGGCGCTGTGACTCCGCCTGGTGCGGCTGGCGATCCCGGTGCGACAACACCATTTGGTTCAAATGGTCCGTTTGGCAATCCTGGAGGTGTAACTCCACCTGGCGCTGTTGGTGATCCTGGCGCTACGACTCCATTTGGTCCAAATGGGCCGTTTGGTGATCCTGGAGGTGTAACTCCACCTGGCGCTGTTGGCGATCCTGGTGATTCAACCCCATTTGGTGCAAATGGAAGATTGACTCCTCCTGGTAGCGTTGGGCTATTTGGTGTCCCCGGCGCTTCAGGCGTGTTCGCTGCAAATGGACTAGATGGCACACCAGGGGCGACTGGACCACTAGGATCCAATGGTGTGTTTGGTATATTTGTTGGTTGCGGTCCATTTGGAGCTGTTGGGCTATTCGGGGCGATTACCGTGACTCCGGTATTGGTAACGATGGTAACTCCGTTTGGAGAAACTGTACCTGTTGGGGCTGTTGGGCTATTTGGGGTGTTGGGAATATTGCCTAGAAAACTGTCAAAATTGAAGTTTAAACCTGACGCGTGTATTTCATCGAGCTCGGAATCTGAGAGAATCACGGCGCTCTGTGCGAAAACAGGCGGAACAATGTTTAGCGATAAAAACATAAAAGTTGTGAGTATGGATGTCGTTTTCTTCATTTTGAGTCTTTCCCTTTAGCCCTTCCTAAAATCTGATTTCCCCGGTTTATGTGAGTCTTTTGGGGGAGAGAATGAACTCTCCCCCAAAAGTATACTGCTCTATAATTACAGACCGTTAACTACGTTAGAAACATTTGATTGGTTAATGTTTCCAGATACAGAACTTGAGTTAACAACGTTAGTCTGGATAGCTACAGCAGAACCAACCGAGTTTAGGTTGCTGATTGTGTTTAGCGTAGCTTGTGATGCTCCAGAGATAACCAATCTGTTAGTCACGTTTTGCTTTGTTTCTTCTGTTTTTTCGAATTCATCAGTCTTATCAAGTACGATATCCAATGAATTTGTCGTGATAACAGAGTTGTCTGTTTCGTTATTTTCTTCACTTGATGATGTTTCTTCAAGTGTAGTTGTTTTGTCTTGAGTTGCTTCAGAACTGCTGTCCGCATTGTCTGTAGTAGACTCTGTTTTGGCACTTTCTGCAGCTGATTGTGAGTCATCATTTTCAGTGAAGCTGTTATCGCTTGCTGACTGAGATGATGCTGATGAAGACGACTGAGCGTCATCATTGATTGTAAGTGAACCATCGAAGTTCTCTGAACTTTCAGATGAAGCACTTTCTGATGCATTGTCAGAAGCTGACTGTGATGCTGAGTCAGATGCTGATTGTGATGCTGAATCAGATGCTGATTGTGATGCTGAATCAGATGCTGATTGTGATGCTGAATCAGATGCTGATTGTGATGCTGAATCAGCCGCTGATTGTGATGCTGAATCAGATGCTGATTGTGATGCTGAATCAGATGCTGATTGTGACGCTGAGTCAGCCGCTGATTGTGATGCTGAATCAGACGCTGATTGTGACGCGCTCTCAGCTGATGAGGCACTAGTATCATCGTTGATCGTCAACGCTCCACCAGCAGTTTCGCCAGTTGATGCAGACGCACTTTCAGAGGCACTATCAGAAGCTGATTGTGACGCTGAGTCAGCTGCTGATTGTGATGCTGAATCAGATGCTGATTGTGATGCGTTATCAGAAGCTGACTGTGATGCTGAGTCAGATGCTGATTGTGATGCATTTTCTGAAGCGCTTTGAGCTGAGTCATTGTTAGCTGTCAAAGACGCATCCAGGTTGCTACCTGATGATGAAGATGAGCTATCTGAAGCTGAATCAGATGCTGACTGTGAAGCGTTGTCAGATGCTGACTGAGACGCTGAATCAGACGCTGATTGTGATGCTGAGTCAGATGCTGATTGTGATGCATTATCAGATGCTGACATTGATGAACTGTCGGCAGCTGAGTCAGATGAACTATCAGACGCTGAATCAGACGCTGAGTCAGATGCGTTGTCTGTAGTGTTGTATGTACCGCTCAAAGACGCGTCTAGGTTTTCTTCTGAAGAAGCTGAGCTGCTTGATGAAGCGCTGTCAGCTGCTGATGTAGAAGAGTCGCTACTGTCTGTCGCGTCTGTATTGCTAGTTGTATCAGTTGTGCTGCTGCTAGTTGAAGAATCTGTATCAGTGTAAGTTCCACTGACAGAACCTTCGAAGCTACCTTCTTCTGATGAAGAAGATGAGCTGGCTGTTTCTGATCCACCACCGGCTGTTGAACCTTGCGTTACAGAAGTATCTTCTGTAGTAGACGCTGTTCCTTCAGCTTCGGCGCTGCTTGATTGCTCTGAGTCAGTACTTGAGCTAGGAACGCTTCCGTCCGTGCTAGCTGACTGAGTTGTACTTCCTTCAGCCGGACCAGTCAAGTCAGTTGTACTTGATGTAGTAGCCGCACTGTCTTGTGTTGTTGAGTTATCAAGTGATGAGTCAGCACTTTCTGATGAAGAACTTTCTTGGCCTGATAGGTTGGCGTCGAAGCTCTTTGAGTCATCATTGTTAGTTGCCGTATCAGTTGTTGAGTTTGACGTGTTGCTCGAGCTAGAAACTGAGTCAGTTACGTCGCTGGAGTCTGATTGAGAAGCGTTTTCTGCTGCTTCTTGTGAAGACTCGCTCGCGCCGTAACCTAGGCTAGCGTCGATGGCTTTGTCAGTTGTAGATGAAGAATCAGACGCGCTCTCTGATGCTGATTGAGATTGGCTGTCTGATGCTGATTGTGATGCATTCTCAGCGGCTGATTGTGATGCTGAGTCAGATGCTGACTGAGCCGCACTTTCAGATGCTGATTGTGATTGGTTTTCGGCAGCTGATTGTGATGCTGAATCAGATGCTGATTGTGATGCTGATTCAGACGCTGACTCTTCGGCCGCATTATCAGAGTACGATAGGCTGGCGTCTAGGTCTTGGTCTGTTGTTGCAGCTGATTCAGATGCTGAATCAGATGCTGATTGTGATGCATTTTCAGCAGCTGATTGTGATGCTGAGTCAGATGCTGATTGTGATGCGTTTTCGGCAGCTGATTGTGATGCTGAATCAGATGCTGATTGTGAAGCTGAGTCAGATGCTGACTCTTCAGCTGTGTCATTTGTATAGTAAACGCTGGCGTCTAGATCGTAATCAGTTCCTTCGGCTTGCTCAGAAGCTGAGTCAGATGCTGATTGTGACGCGTTTTCAGCGGCTGACTGTGATGCTGAGTCAGATGCTGATTGTGATGCGTTTTCTGCGGCTGATTGTGATGATGAATCAGAAGCTGATTGTGATGCGTTGTCAGCAGCTGATTGTGACGCGCTTTCTGAAGCAGATTGCGCTTGGTTTTCTGCAGCTGATTGTGATGCTGATTCAGAAGCAGATTGTGATTGGTTTTCTGCAGCTGATTGTGACGCTGAGTCAGATGCTGATTGCTCAGAAGCTGAACTTCCGTAAGATACGCTTGCATCCAAGTCGTAGTCAGCTGATGCGCTCTCTTCTTGTGAAGCTGAGTCGCTAGCTGTGTTTGTTTCGTCACGATCGTAATCAGTGCTAGCTGATTGAGAAGCACTTTCGTCTAGGTTCCATGTGCTTGACGTTGAAGCGCTCTCTTTATTAGAGGTAACGTCAGCCAATGTGTCTGTTTTAGACTCAGTAGCTGTACTTGTAGTGCTTTCGGTGTTACGCTCGTCCAATGTGCTTTCGTAAACAGCATCCACTGACAACGACTTTGACTTCTTGATTGTTGTCGTTGCTGTTTGTGGATTGTTTCTGATTGTAGCGTCGTTACTCTGTACTGTGTCGACTCCACCTTCTGTTTGATTCGCAACGTTGGTTTGAACGGATACAGCCGAGTCAACCGAGTTTGCGTTGCTGATACCACGGATGTTGGCTTGAGATTCAGATTCTACGCGAAGCGTATTCTTCTTCTCTGTTACAGTGTTCGATGCCAATACCCATTCACCTGCAGCGATTTCATCCATTTCAGCGTCAGATAACGAAATTGCTTCCGCTTGTACTGCAACTGGATAAACTGCAAAGCTAAGAATTAGCATTAATGCAATTAACTTTTTCATTTGTTTAGACTCCATGTTGTTTAATTAACCTGGTTTAACCGTGGGCGCTGAAAGCTTCGTTATCTTTCGCATTAACCCATATTTGTTGCGGGAATACTATAAAATCGGTCATTTAACCGATCTTAGTCGTTCTCACCTCCTCCTGCGTCGTATTTCCCGATAATTGACATAAAAAATCGACACCGATAGATCGAAGTAATCGTGTGCCGTTAGTTGACTGAATTTCTGCTGTGAACATAGTTTGGGTACTCGTCATGATTCAATATTGATATGCTAGTTTTACAAATGTACCACTATTCGCTAAAACAACAATGGACAAATTTGACAATGTAATGTAAATTTTTGTAAAACGTTTTTATTTGCTTTTCGCTTGTAAATATTTGCCACTAAACCTGTATTAATCCACATCAAATCGCTTTGCATGTACTGTGCTCTTGGCCTTTGCACCAGCCGTCCGGTACTCCGCCGGCGTTGTTCCCAACGATTTTTTAAACACTTTACAGAAATAGCCTGGATCATCGAATCCGCATGAATAAGATATCTGGCTAACCGACAGACTTTTGTCTTTCAGCAACCGAGATGCCACATCGACCCGTAGATTGTTGACATATTTGGAAAATGTGGTGTTAAGCTCCTGCTTGAATACTCGGCTAAGATGATGGTAGTTGACCCCGTACATTGAAGATATCTTGGTCAGTGTCAGGTTGGGCTTGTAGTAGTTGTCATCGATATACTGCTTGACTTTAGTGATCATCTTCTCCTGATACGTGAGCGGACTTCCCTTATAATTCCGAAGCGTCTTGAGTTCATTCCTGGAAATATTCCCGGCGAACCCGACCAAAAAGTCGCTGATAACATCCATTTTGCCTGCCGACACTTGATTCCGGTCCGTTTCACCTGAGAAAAGCAGGGCCACCACTTCGTCTCGACATACAATCGGAACCAATATCCGACGATAGCCATCGAGCGATACATAGACCAGCGGTTTACGCGAATCTAACACCTTGGTCACAAAGCTATTGTCAACCCGAATTCGCCAGCTGGGCTCCTGGGCCATTTGAGTCGCTGTCGGGTTGATTGAATCAATTGTTTTGGCTATAACGGCCGAACGGAGCGGCTTGCGATCTTTTTGTTCGCCGTAAATGTTCAGGATTTCGAGATCCAGCGAACATAGACTCTTAAACAAGTCTCGCGTTCGCTGAAAAAGGTCGGTCTCAAGTAGGTATTCCACGTAAAAATTTAACGTCATCTTCCCCCCAAAAGAAGGCAGCCCGTCAAAGACGGACTGCCCTAAGATGCTGCTTAAATTCTTATTTTTTTGCTCTGCGTCGTGCAGCTGCACCTAGCAGACCTGCAGAGAAAAGAACCATCGTGGCTGGTTCTGGAACTGCGTTGGTTGGGTCATTATCAATGATTTCCTGGACTTTCGTGTTGATGAAGGCATCAAAGAAAGGTCCTGGATTGCTGCGGAATGCCAAAATGTCAAAGGCAGCCCCACCGTTGTTAGCGGCTAGTGTGCCGTAACGCGCATCGGTGTTACCGATTCCCGGGCGTCCGATGAAGTTGAACAATGCGTTGTTCGCAGTAAGATCAGCAGCTGCCTGGTTGAATTGGGCAAGCGAGCTATCGTCGTCTTCATCTGTGACCAAGATAAGGTTTTTAACAGCGTTTGGTCGGAAAGTAGCTGAAAGCGCTACAGATGTAGCTAGACTTCCACGCTCAGTTCCACCACCTGATGCTGATAGGTCTGAAAATGGTCCGTTTACAGCGTTGAATGTCGCGAAATCCACAACATCCTGGAACAAGGTAGCTGTTCCGCTTGTTGAACCGTTTCCTGAATTTCCACCGAATTCAACCAGACCGTAGTGCGCATCGATACCTGCGTTAACCATAGCTGTGTTGAAATCGCCGATTCGGGCTTTGATCTCGTTAATGTCCCCGTTCATACTTCCTGACGTGTCAACGATCCACATAATGTCAGCCGATACCGCCAGGGCTTGCTTAGTGAATCCCAATGACGCGATACCAACGAAGATCGCCACTAGTAAGATTTTCTTCAATGTGTTCATTCTGCTCCTCCGAACTCTAGATGTGGTTTAAAATTTTCCCCCTAAGAAAATTTCCGTGATTTGTACAGTAGCTAAGAAAGCAAAAACCGTGCCAGAAATTATGCCACACCTAGACTTAATCCATAAGAATTTCGATTGTCGTCGCAGAGAAAATAATTTTTCCGGATTTTTTTCTCCAAGATTCTTTGGGTGCACATTTTTTATGCAAAAAAAACATGTCCGTTCACATTTCTTGTTTAAAAAAGTAAACACGTTGTTTCATTAATTAGTCAAGTGTGTGACAATTAAATTAAAATAGAGAGCAAATTTTTACAAATCAGTAGACATACGTAACCGACAAATATATGTGTATATCAACGTCACAACACCAGAAAATTTTTGCTAGGCCAAACAACTTGTCACACCTTTGGAAATTTGTATTTCTCGACGAGAATATACCATTTTTAGCAACCTTTCTGAAATATTATGCAGACAGATTGACTTAGTTCAGCCTTAACTGACAAAATGTGATATACTGCCAGAAATTTACCAGACCTTTCGATCATGAAAAAATTTGTATACAGCCTTGTTACGCTGATCCTGACAATCATCATCATTGAACTATTTTGCGCCTCAGCCATTACGTTTATCTGGCGAAAAAAGCATTTCACCTATCTGCCTACCACCCAAAATATGTTGTCACCGATGCAGCAATCCCGCATCCGGCAATTGATCAACGGACAAACGAAATATATCGATCACCACGGCCACCTGGGCTGGACAGTCAAACCGGGCGGCGACAACGAATTGTATCGTGCCAATGCATACGGCTTTCGAACGCTAAACCCCCTGAAAAACTCCGGCCCGTCTGCCACGATTGCCACCTATGGTGACTCATTCGTGCATGGCGATGAAGTACAAAACACGGAAACCTGGCAAGAACAAGCCCGAGCACTCAACTCCCAGCTGCATATCCTGAACTTCGGCGTGCCGGGTTACGGGACGGATCAGTCTTACCTCAAATACAAGACGACAGCTTCGCAATGGAAACCCGATATCGCCGTGCTGGGATTTATGAGCGATAACCTCAAGCGCAATGTCAACACCTTCAGACCGTTCTATGCCCCGCGCACACAATTTCCCATGGCCAAACCGCGTTTTGAATTGATATCAGACGGCCTGCAACTGATCCCCAACCCGCTGCCGGAACGGTTGGACTATCAACAACTGCTGGATCAGCAACAAGAGACCCTGCTCAGACTCAGCGCTCACGACTATTTCTATGGATTCACATACAAGCCGAGTGTTTTGGACCGATCTTCCATCATCAAACTGCTACGCATCCTTCATCTGTTTTACACTAATCCTCGACCAGCCATCTTCAAGAACAATACCTTCAATCCTGCCTCACCCGCCTGGCAGGTCACTCAAAAAATCCTGGAGGCCTTTCATCAGTCCGTCCGGGCGAACAGCTCGACACCGGTTATTCTGATCTTTCCCACCTATGACGAACTCAACCGATATCAACACCGCCCGGACCACCCGCGCAAACATCAACTGCTGCTGGAGCTGTGCCAACGAAACCAATGGCACTGCCTGGATCTAACCGACGCGCTGCTGTCTGCTGCTTCCGGCTCCAAACTTGATACGCTGTTTGCGCCTGGTCGTCATTATTCACCGAGCGGCAATGCGGTCGTAGCCAGGACCTTTGTTGAGTTTCTCAAGAAAAATCAGCTCATCCGCTGAAATTCTGTAGTATGATAAAGACTTTACCGTCAATATTGGGACCAAAGAATCGATGAAGAAAATCATATTTAGTGCGCTGTTGTTCTTATTGATGATCTTTGCCGTACAGGCGATCTCGCTGGTCGGACTGCTGGTATTAAAGAAGAAAAACGCCGTCGCCAATCCCATCCACGCCAATCAGCTGACGGCACGACAGATTGAAACACTGACTGAATTGATCAACGGACAGAAAAAATACATCGCCCATGATCCCGTCTTGGGATGGTCGATCAAAGTCAACGGGACATCCGAGACGTATCAGGCCAATGCACAAGGCATCCGCGCCGATCGGGAGTATGATCCGACCTCGTCCGGCCCCCTGACCCGCATCCTCACGTTCGGTGATTCGTTTGTCCATTGCGATGAGGTCAAAAACAACGAAACCTGGCAACATTACCTCCAGCAACGCAACAACAATTTGGAAGTGATTAATTTCGGCACGCCTGGTTACGGAACCGACCAAGCTTACCTAAGATATATCGCTCAAGGTAAAAAATTCGAGACAGATATCGTGATCATTGGTTTTATGAGCGAAAATCCCCGCCGGAATGTCAATATCTTCCGTCCGTTTTATGTTCCAAACTCAGAAATTCCCCTGGCCAAGCCCCGCTTTGATCTGGTCGACGGTAAACTTCAATTATTGGAAAATCCCATGCCTTCTCTCGATGACTATCAGGAATTGTTAGACAATCCGCCAGAAGTCCTCGATCGACTCAGAAAATATGACAAGTACCATCGATTTGGAGCGAAAAAATCATGGAAGGACCGTCTGCTCATCTTTCATTTGTTCGATGACCTGAAGGCGGCCTATGCCCCGCCGCCGGAAAAGATGATCAAGGACGGCAGCTATAATCCCAACACCGACTACTATCAAGTGACCACAGCGGTTTTGAAAAAATTTTATGATGAAGTCAAGACTTCCGGGGCGACACCGCTGGTCGTGGTTCTGCCTAATAAGGCCGACCTGATGCGCTGGAAGCTCTACAAAAATAAAGTCCATGCCTCATTTCTCGAGTTCATGGACCAACATGATATGCAATATCTGGATATGACGGAAGAATTCTACAACGACAAAGAAGTCACGTATATCAACCTGCTTTTTATGCCGGGCGGCCACTATTCGCCGTTAGCCAATCAATTCGCGGCGAAGTATATTCACACCTACCTGTCAGCCAACCAACTCATCACACCTGATCAATAAATCAACGCGTCAATCTTTGTAGGGATCAAATTCATCTTCGCCGGCCATCGCCACCCCGACGGGCTTTAAAGTGTGGAGTATCCTGACGGATGTCCTGTGTGCGTCGAGCACTTCTGGCAAACGCTTGTAGCAATGCGGCGACTCGTCCGTTCCCGCCCCGCGTAATTCTACACCCGCTTGATTCACCCAGTTCATCATCATCCGGCGGGTGATCTGCCCTCCAGTCCGTTTGCGACGACGCATACGTCCGGCGGCCTGGGTCCGAGACATGACCCGACCAGCGCCGTGCACCGTCGAATACAAGGCCTTTTGCGCATCCCGGGACTCGACACCTTCGAGGATAACCGATACATCCCCCATGCTTCCGCCGACAAATCCGCGCTGCCCGGGAAACGCCGGCGTTGCGCCTTTGCGAACCACCCAATACGTCTCGCCGCGATGCTCTTCCTGCCAGGCATAATTATGGTGATTATGAACTTCTTCTTGGATCCGCGTCCCCAGCAATCGCGCCACCCGTTCGCATACCCAGTCACGGCCCGCGTACGCGTATCGTCCGGCCAATTTCATGCACGCGATATATTCCTGTCCGAGCTGACTATTGGCTTCCAGCAGCACGGGCTCCACATGCATCCCGTCACGACCACCGCCGGCCTTGATAAAGTGCGTCGCCAACCGATGCCCTAGTCCACGCGAACCAAAATGTACACCGAGCCACACACGATCCTCCTCGTCGAGAAAAATATCCACATAATGGTTACCGCTCCCGACCGTTCCCAACTGATCCGCGGCCAGCTTTTTCAGCTTAAGTTTTTGGGTCACCTCGATCCGCCACGCCGGATCATTGTCAAACAGCGGATGATCCACACGTTCATTGTTCTTCATCCCAATGCCGAAAGAAATGGTCTGGTAGATATCATCCATGATTTGGCGGATATTACGAGTGACTTCATCCGCCGGAATATCCAGCCGCACAGCCTTGTTGCCGCAACCGATATCAAATCCCACGCCCGATGGACTGACATAATTTTTATAGGCGATGACGCCGCCGATCGGCACTGCATAGCCGGGATGATGATCGGCCATCAACGCACAGTGATCCGCCCGCTTCTGACAGGTCGTCATCTGACGCACGGCATCATCAATGGGCTCGCCCCAAACGGGAAAATTGTTGATATAACGCGCTGAAGATTCAGACATAACTTTTGCAGGACTTTAAATTTGAATTTAAACGAGGAAGTTAAACGGGTGGGTTGTCGACGTGAGAGTTAAGTTAACGGCGGCGCATCAATCCGGCTGTGATCCGGCGCTGATCGCGCTGTCGCTGCTTATAGGATTCAACCAGACTTCGATGGTCCTGACGAATCTGATCAGCTCGTTCGCTCCATTGCCGTTCGGCAGAAAACGGGCGAAGCGTCGGATCAGCCTCCTGATCGACAAACTCGGTCGGTACCGGATGCGTCTTGACATACTGCTTGTAGACGACTAGGCCGGCATAGATCACACCCGAGATCCAGACCAAAAATACGATATGAAATAAGTCGAATTTCTCCCCCATGGCAACATTATAGGCATACAATCCCGGATGAGCAATACCATTTTTTCGATAGTTTTGGTAAAATCAAATAGTAAATAGCATTCGCGTAATTTTGTCACTGTCAAAAACAGACTGACCCAGCAGTCCAAACTCTACAAATTATCGATATGATCCGTACATTTATCGCCATTCCCCTGCCTGAAAGCCTCAGTGATCCGCTATGCGCTTCTATTCGCTCACAGGATTGGGGGCCGTCGAAAATCAGCTGGGTCCGCCCGGAAAATATCCATATAACCCTGAGATTCATGGGCGAAATCAAGCCTAAAAAAGTCAAGCTTATCCATCAGGGGTTAGCTGCATGGCTGGCCGGCACCGAGGCCTTCCGTATACAAATAGGATCATTAGGCTATTTCGGAACCACACGTCATCCGCAGGTGATTTGGGCAGGACTCAGGGAGGGGGAAATGGCTGTGGTGCAAATTTATGAACGTCTGCAGGAAGGATTATGCCGGATCGGCTATCCCAAACAGCGCGATCGATTTGTTCCGCATATAACACTGGGACGCATCCGTCGGGCGATCGATACAGCTGTCATGATGGATACCATTCAAAACTTTAAAACACCGCCAAATTTGGAAACGTTGGTCGATCACGTAACGTTTGTTGAAAGTCAGCTTACGTCGCAGGGGCCGGTCTATTCACCCATATCCACGGTGCCGCTCGCGTAAATCTACTCTTCAATCACATAGGTATACCGGCCGTTTGACATCTGACGAAAAACACCGGTCGATAAATTCCCATCGTCAAGCGCGGTATCGAGCATCGTCAGCTCCTCCAACGATGCCGTGGTTCCGAACAGCGATATACCCGCGTAATCGTAGGGCCCGCCCTCGCCCCACGTCGGACCTTCCCAATTAAACGTTCCGCCCAGCGCATCAGAGGACCAGTCATCAGCTGCAATAAAATCGGTCATTCCCGCCGGCAAGGTCAAATGCGCATCCGCCGGTAATGCCCCGTTGAGGTTATAATACATGTGAAATCCGGCCGCAAAAGTCTTGAGATTGCTGGCCACGCGCGCCACCCGCGCGTTTGTCCTGGCCCGAATAATCGACGGAATAAGTATGGATGCAAGAATCGCTATGATCGCCACGACAATCATCACTTCCACTAAGGTGAATCCCCTGCTGTGTCGTTTCATGCCTTCATTATATCCTGCCCCTGTAAAAATGCGATCAGATCTTCGAAAAAATAGACCGCGGGTGACTTTTAAACCCGGTCGGGATGACCTATAATGACAACATGACCCATCAATTAAGGACACACCTCATCAAAAAATGGCTGCTGATCGGGATTTTTATCACGATCACCATCACCGCTCATCCCAACCGCGCCACATACTTCGTGGTCGATGTGACATGGCCGGTGCTGCACGCCCTGGGTATTGATGTCTTTATGAAACCTTTCACAAGTGACATGGTCTTTATGTATGACGCGGATCTTTCGACCAGCCTCTATCAATATGATTTTGACATCGCTTATCATGGCCCGGACCAGGATAAGGTCATTGATGTACGGGAGCTGTCCTTTCACCGGTTCCGGGTGCCGTTCACCTGGCTGGGTATTACGGCCCGGGAGGGATTGGATACGGCGGGACCGATCTACGCGTTGTGCCACGAACTTGAACGTGTCTATGGCGATGGGTCCGGATTTACGATTCGATCACAGGCGCGTCGGGATGTGGCCGCAAAGTATCAGATGAACCAAAAGATCAGGTGTGACCATCATGAATAAGTCATCCTCCGCTTTATTGGAGATCGGTATTTTTCGTATCTGTCTGGGCATCTATCTGCTGCTCTATAACTGGCATTTCGTCACCCGGCTGGATATGTACTTTGGAACCCAGGGAATGCTTCCTAAATATATGCTGCCGAAATTTCTGATGGTCGCGCCGGACTTTTTTCCCTTCCCGTCAATCTGGTTTCCCGCGCTTTTTTTCAGCATGATGATCCTGATCGTGGCGTTTACGTTAGGATGGCTGAATCGATGGGGACTCGCCGTTTTATTTGTGTTGCAGGTCTATTTCTATCATGCCAATCCGCTGATCATTCATGAACCGCAACCGTTGGCCAATCTATTCGTGTTTCTGTTCTTCTTTTTACCGCCCAACAGTTCTCCCGTACTTATCCGGTCTTCTCAACCCAACTGGTCTCAGCAACAAATCCGCGACTATGAATCACTGATACGGATCATCATTGTATTCTTCGGCCTGTATTATTTTATCGTCGGCGCCAAGAAACTCCCCGACCCGTTGTGGCGTGACGGATCCGCGCTTAAGCATATTCTCACGTGGTCGGGCGTGGCCAGACACACACCGCTCAATCAGTGGATCGGCGATTCTCTATGGCTATCGCGTATATTGTCTTACTCGACTATGATCTTTGAAATGGGATTTATTTGGGTGGTCTTTACCCGGTGGCGGATCTATCTTGTGATAGCCGGGATCCTTTTTCATCTGGGCATCTGGATGACCATGGATGTGGGAACACTCTCTCAGGTTCTCATCGTCTGGTACGGACTGCTCCTTGATCACCCCACCCGGCAACGCTTCAGACTCGGGTTTTCTCGGCGGGATTAAAGACCGTTCGGGCCTCGTGATGTTTGCCTGTCCAGATGTAGGCATCCCAGACAAAATGACAGATCAGCGGCATCAACACCAAGCCTGTTAAAAAGGCCTGAAAGGTCGACGTATCCTTGTAGCGGTAGGCCTGATTCATCGTCGTGAGAAATCCGATCGCAAAATCCTCGACACTCGCAAATAACACGGCCGTCACAACGAGTAACCCGAACACCTTGGCAAAGGTCTTGAACATATCCGGATTCAATCGCCGCAAACTAACATCCATAATGGCGATGTACGGAATACCATGGGCAAATAAGATCGGAAACACCACCTCCGCCAAATTGCGCCCGTACATAAAGCCCAATCCATAAATGGAAATCGGCACCGCCATGGACAGAAATCGGTTCAGCTCGCGAATGCCGCGGCGCAGCAAGTTCAATTCATGCACAAGCCAGACACTCAGCACCGCGTAGTAAATCCATGTGCCGATACTCAGCAGCCGCGGCGACGGATACAAAAACAGTTCATCTTCCGAATATAAAATTATCGAGTCGATTCCGCGGAAATGAAACAGCACGAATGGAATCACCAGAAGGGTGTACAACAAGCGGTTGGACCACGGGCAATAACGTCCGTTCAGCTTCTGATACCAGCGCATCACCCCGTAATACTGGCGAATCTGGTGAAAAATCGCGTTGTAAACGATCACGCTCCACAGATATGGAATCTTGAGTTTGATCCACACAAACACGCCCAGCACCGTCAAAACCGGCGTCAGCCAGTAGATCGGATGACGATCACGTTCTTCGGGACGAAACAGAGTCCGCCACCACGTCGTGTAGGTGTGGCCGGAATCAACCACCACCACCGCCAAAAAGGCGTACAGCGCCATCCAGGCCGATTCCACCGGAAAGCTCCGGGCCAGCAGCACCCCGATCCATCCGGGCAGAATGATCCACATAAAATCCACCCAGAAATTTTCACAAATCCACTTGTCTCGGCTTAAAACTTTCATCGTTCCGAAAAAGATTAGTTGAGATGTATTCCTCTAATTATAATGCATTTTACCGGCTTGAACAGCCCGGAATCTCGCTATATTAATTGACTTTCAGCCAATCCATGCTAATTTACAAATATGTCCACCTCTACCGCCTCTGAACGACATATCACCGTATGCCCGGTCTGTGACGCCAGTCAATGGAAGAATATCTATCACATTAACGAATGGTCAATTGATGAATGCCGCGCCTGCAAATTCGCGCGGATTGACCCGCTCCCTCAGCGTCTGGACCGCGCTGAATTTTATACCGAGGAAAAGATCACATCACGCAATGTCAAAAAGAAAAAGCGGCGATGGATCAATCAGCTCGCCCGGGATATCAAGTCGTTCATGAACAAATCGACGGGTTACAACAAGGACGATGTCTTTTATAAAAAACTCGATCGATACGTCCCGAAAGGCGGCAGCGTGCTAGACCTGGGCTGCGGCTCGGGAGGCATTCTGCTCAAGGCGCGCGACAAATATGATTGTCACGGCGTCGAGATCTCATCCTATCTCGTCGATCTGGCGAACCAGCACGAAGGTCTCACGGTCAAGCTCGGTGACATTCAGACCATCGATTTTGACGGTCAGACATTCGACGCTATCACCATGGTCTCTATTATTGAACATCTTGACGATCCGTTGGGAACCGTTCAGCGCTGCTACGACTTGCTCAAACCCGGCGGCGCCTTGTTCGTCAAGACTGTCAACTACACCTGCTGGAATCACGTCTTCATGCGTCACAAATGGGTTGGTCTACGTCCGCCCGATCACGTGGTGTATTTCACGCCCAAAAATCTTCGACAGACCTTGATCAAGGTCGGCTTTAAAAACGTCAAGAATACGTACGGTTATTTGAGTGACAATATGTACTGTGATGGATTTAAGGCCTAACGCCTTGAACCGCGCGGACGGATCCTTAGCAGATCATTGTCCACGATAACGTGCTGCAGCACCCCTAAATGCCAATCTTCGATCACGCGTCGCCCCACCCAGTCAAGCTGATAGCGGTTCACCATGAAATGCCGAAAATCATCTTTACGGTTCATCAAACGCGTCCGGGTGATGTAGATCGGAATATTCTGCTCGAGCATGTGATCCAGCTGCAACTGAAAATCCTGATAATCCGCCGGCATCCAGCGATCGACATTCTTACGCAGATCCAATGGTTTACGGCGGGCGTAATGCTGGATAAAAACGCTGTTATCACGTTCCAGAATATACGCCCCTTCCTCCGTGACCTGCCCGGCCCATTGATAAAATTCGGGCAGCAGATTGTAGTGATGGCGAAACTGAACGGCCGGATAAAATTGCTGCAGACTCTGAAACAATCCCATACAACCGATCAGCAACCCAATATAGAAAAACTTTCGTCCGCGCTCCGCCAGACTGGAAACCCCATAACCGCACAGCATCGAAAGCGGAACAACAATAATCGCCAGAAAACGGTACACAAAGAAAATCAGGACACCATTTAAGGCCACCGGAACCACAATCCAGACCAACAGTATGATCAATGTCCTGACCCGCTCCCTAAACAAGCAGAATACCGCCCCCGCCACGATTAGTATCCGCTCAGGGATAGAGAAGTATTCCATAAAAGCGGCGAATAAATTCCAATAGCTGATCAAGTTGCGGCCGATAATGTAATTTGTCAGGTGCGACTGAACAAATCCGCCCATCGTTGCATCTGTCCCCGAGGCGGCCGGCGACAAAAACTTGGGCGCGTACATCAGGCCGATGAGCGCTATACTTATCAATGCCGGAACAAAAAAGTATCCGGCGATCCATTTAAAAGATTTGGAGGATTGTCTTTCATCACTCACGAATTGACGCACATGGAGAAGCATCATCATGCCGATGGGTATGAACATGGCGCCCAGATCCTGCAGACGCGACGCCCCCAGACATCCCAGGCTCACACCGGCGGCGATCAGCACCCACAGCCGACGTGTCCTTGGATACATCGACAGAAATACGATTGACCACAATAGATAAAAAACAGACAGGACATGACTGTTCCCGAACGTCGACAGGCCGAATAATAGCGGATGAAAGACAAAAAATACGCCGGCGATTACACCGGTACGGCGATCAAACCACTCGCGGCACAGCAATAAGAATGGAACCACGGTCAAACCGCCGATCACCACACTCATCCAATTTACAGCCGCCACTGGATCACCCCCTCCTAACCAACGGTACAGCCCCACAAAAAAAGCCCCGGTCAGGGCCGTTAACGGCAGTCCGGAGCTTTGCAGGTAATGCATTTGACGGGTGTCGACAATTTTTTCTGATTGCAGGGCCAGCAGCAGGCTGTCGGCATGATACGGGCCGATCGAGATATTCGTCAGCCGCAACAAGATCGATACGGCAACAAGCCCCAGGCCAATCCAGCAGTACAATCGATCACTCATAAAGACTAATGATGATGTTCCTCATCCATAATATTTCCGTGGCGACAATGCGCGTGGGAACAGGTTAACGGCAAGACAATATCACTCAAACAGCAAGGCAGCATCACGGCGAAAATAGTGACCAGAAAGACCCCGCCTAACGCGTGGATCCAATGCTCGAGGCCAAAGGCAATCAAATACAGAATCGAGGCCACACTACTGACAAACACGTGCATGGAATGGGAATATTCCGTGGCTTTCTCGAAACTGCGCGGAGCGGCCAATCCGGCGATGGTCCCGACAATGGCAAAAGGAAGGATAATGCCTGGCTCGTCCAGAATGTCGAGATGAAACTCCATCTCGGCCCCAAGGGCCATTCCACCTACAAAGGGAAAAAATACATCCGAGAGAGAACATAGAGTCAGTGAACCCAAAAAACCCAATCCCACCGCCTTAACCATATTTCCATCATGCTTACTGACCATAGCCGCAATCGTAACCGCGCTCAGCAGGATATGGGCCGGATGAAACACATGATACAGATCCTCGCTGGCAAATGACATCGAATGCCCGGCATCAGCGATCTCAACGATAAATGATAAAACCCCCATCATCAACAGCGCCATCATGACCCCGAAGATGGAAAACGGAATATGATGAATCAGCTCCGTAAGGATATACTTTCCCTTGGACATATTCTTGGACATACCTCTCCTCTAAAATTGTATAAAACGTTGTTTTCGGTTCAGGTATTGTACATGAGCGGTCTTATGACCAAAAGTCTTTTTTTCAAAAGCCGATATTTTCATTTTATTTTATGCTTGACGAAAGGGGCATTTTAAATTAAATTTCTTTAAACGGAACAATATTAACCTCAACAAAGGATGGACAAAATGGCCAAAGGCAAGAAAAAAGAAATGTTACTGGTTGGCTCAAAGACCAAAGAAGCCCTTAAAGGAAGTGGAAAAAACACTTTCAATGTATCTTCTGAAACTTTGGATGCCCTTAACGAATACGTTTACTGGTTAGTCGACCAAGCACAGAAAAAATGCGCGGCTAACGGACGTAAAACGATCCGTCCTTATGACGTTCTTGCTTCGTAATTATTAAAAATTTTTTATCTACATAAAAAGCCCGGCCTTTTGGACCGGGCTTTTTTGTTGTCTGTGAATCTTCTTAATCCAGCTGCAGATTGTTCTCCAACCCCACTAGCTCTTTGGCCAGATACCAGTCCAGCGCGTCATTCCCGTCGGAATACCCGCGTCCTTCATATAGCTGATAGGCCTTCTTTGATATCTCATCCTCCAGCCGGTCCAGGATCTTCTTATTCGGCGTTTTCCGACGAGACTTGAGGATATCGGCTTCCATATTCACATAAGAGTTGGCCGCGGCCCAATCCGCGCCATCATACCCATGAACGTAACCGCGCCGTTCAAACAATTCATAGGCCTTTTCGGAAATTCGCAGCTCAATCGTCTCAGGCAACACTTTCTTGGACCTGGACGCACTCGTCTTGCGTACTGTTTTGCGAGCTGAAGATTTCGCGGGTGTCGACGTCTTTGCCGAGGACTTGCGTTTTACGATTCGACTTGGCATTTGTCACCTCCTGTTCCGACCGGATCAACAGGTTTACTGCACAGTTTCCAGAGAAGGAGTTTTCTGGGGAGATCGGCGAGACACGAAGAATTGGGCGCAATCCACATCCATAAAGATTGGATCCCGTTTTTCAATCTCTTCGAGCCATGCCGTATTGATCCGACCATTGTTAAGGTCTTCATACAACTTGGTAAAGCGGGCGATATGCTGCTTTAAACGCTTGCAGGCATATGGAACCATCGTATCGGTCTTCATAATGAACGGCCAGTCGCTGGACTGCGCGAGCAGCAGTTCGCGGGCCGCCTGATTGAGAGCTCTTTTGGTGATATTGGTCCGGCCGAGCACCAGCGCCTCACCGAACTTTTCGGCGAGCTCGGCCATACGTTTACCGGCCTTATCCAGATGCGGATAGATCCAGTCATTGCTTTGATCCAGCCAAAAACTGTTGAATCCCTTGTGTCCCCAACTCGAGGACGATGGCTGGGCCATCTGGTTGGTCGGATAGTTCAGCAAATACTCTGACGGGGTGATCATCGCGATATCGGATTGATCGTACGTGATCTTCCGGACCAGAAAATCGATCCACATCGGTCCCTCGTACCACCAGTGACCGAACAACTCCGCGTCGTACGGCGCGATCACGATCGGCGTACGGTCCATATATGTATTCAGATATTCCGCCTGACGTCGTCGATTGTCGAGGAAATCCTGCGCGTGCATAGCCGCCTTCTTCTCGGCCCAATCCGGCCGATACGCCTCTTTGTAGTCAGACTTACCGGTAATCCGCCAATACTTCATCCCGGTATTGATGCGGATCCCCTCCGGATGAATAAACGGCTTGATGTAATCAAATTCGCGCTCCCAACCGATGTCTTTGTAGTACTCACGATAGTCAAAGTCGCCTGGATACCCCTCTTTCGAACTCCAAACCTGTTTGGAACTTTCAACGTCACGTCCAAACGCAGCGACGCCGTTCGGGGTCACGATCGGCGCATAGACACCGTAGCGAGGCTGTGGATCTGAATGCTGAATCCCGTGTGAATCCACAAAGAAATATTTGATGCCGGCCTGCTGCAGCACTTCATCAACGCCGTTGGTGTAACCGCACTCGGCCAGCCAGATCCCGCGTGGACTGCGTCCGAAATTCTGCTGGTAATGCTCCACGGCGACATACACCTGCGCCTTCGTGCACTGCGGATTGACATTTAACAGCGGCAAAAATCCATGTGTTGCCGTGCAGGTGACAATCTCCAGACATCCCATGTCTTGAAAATTCTTAAACGCCTCGACGAGATCACAATCATAACGGTCCACAAACATTTCCCGGGCCTCAAGAAATTTGCGGTAGTACATCAAGGCCAATCCGTGGAAATGCGGTTCGTTGCCCGTGCGGTCTAATTCCAGTTCGGCCAGCCGGATCAATTTGTCGATGTGCTCCACGTAGCGTTCTTGCAGCATTTCGTTCTTAAGCATATTCACCAACGGCGGCGTCATCGACATTGTGATCCGAAACGGAATATCGTCGCGGACAAAATGTTCGAAGGCCTGAAGCAGAGGCACATAGGTTTCCGTGATCGCCTCAAACAACCAATTTTGCTCAAGGACATCCTTGTCTTCCGGATGATGTACAAACGGCAAATGCGCATGTAACATTAAACACAGATAACCACGGGCCATTTAGAGTTTTTCCTTATTGGTTTTGACATCAGATGTCGTTCGCGTTCGAATCACTGATGTCTTAATGGTTTTGGACAGGGCCTCACTTTGTGAAACCGCTTCAAACTCCAACGGGATCAATCCGTCGTTGAGACGCATCTGGATTTCAAACGTCCCGTCGTCATTAATATCGATCTTTTTCCCGCCCCAATAAACACTGGCACCGGGAACGGTCTCGCCGCGGATGATCAATTCGGTTTCCAGACGGAATCGGAATTTTTCCTCTTTGCGGATTTGAACAAAATCACCGGAGAATCCAGCCGACGAACCGATCGGTCCTGACTGTAAATACACACTTTCTGTGATCTCTGAGATCGACGCGTCTTCGATACACAGGGAATTGAGGAACTCTTCCAGCGATCCATCCGAATTTCCCTGGGCCAGCATCCGCTGACGGATCAATTCAATCAACGATCGCCCGCTCTTGTAATACTCGATAATGTCTTCGCGGCTCAAGGTGATCCGGTTGCCATTGATCTGATAGGTATTTCGGTGCAACGGAAGCTTTTTGAGAAAATCTTTTTTAAGCTGAATAGCGGCCTCCGGCAATCGCGAATCCGCATCCATATGCACATCGATCCACATCAATTCATTGCGATTGGATTGTCCGGCCGGCGGCGTTGAGATAAAATTCGATCGTGACAATGAATAGAACCGCCCGTTCGGCAACCGCACACCAATTTCAGCGCAATAAGTCGCGCCATCATTGACATCGATGTACCGGCTGTTCATGTGCAATCCGTCGAGATCAAACCACGAATTGGCGTTCATCCCGTTAAAATATTTGTACGTGACATCATAAACACGCAGCGTATAGGTCACATCATCAGCCTGCGCGCCAAGGTCCTGCCGCATCTGATCAACACTCTCACCGGTAATATCCCAATACGCGTAAATACAGTGCGGATCGCGGTACATCAGCGTCACCGACGTGTCGGCGTAGCTCGGCAATTGCTCCTCCTCGGCAAAATAATGCTCCATGGAGAAATCGTAGTCTTCGAGAATAGCCACCGCATCGGCTTCAACTTTCTCCTTGATGGCTGACGCATTGGAGATGACTGGCAATACAGGTTCGGCCGCGAGAATAGACTCATTCTTGACCGCGACAGGTGCCGTCTTTCGCGCCGTCTTTTTGACTACGGTCTTTTTCTTGACGACCGCTTTCTTTTTGGCCACAGCCTTCTTTTTAACGGCGGCCTTTTTCTTGACGACCGCCTTCTTCTTAACGGCGACCTTTTTCTTGACCTTTTTGGCCTTGGGTTTCGGCTTGGCCGGCGGTGTATCGTCTGTATAACTTTTGGCCCGGCGTAATTTTGACTTACGTCCTTTTCCCTGGTTCATTATTTCTTCGTACGCTGAATCTGACACGTTTCGTTCCTAAGAATTATATGTTGCTAGAGTTTCATCGGCGATGTGATCCCACGAAAACATGGTTTCCGCGGACAGCCGACCATTTCTTCCCATCCACAAGGCGTGGTCCATATCGCCCAGCATTGTGTTCACACCCCATTCCAATGAATCCGGACGGGCCTCAACCTTGATACCATTCACATCATGCCATACAAACTCAGACGGTCCGCCGTTGACACTGGCCACAACCGGTTTGCCGGCCGCCCAGGCCTCAAGAATAACGATCCCAAAGGGTTCGTTTCGACTGGGCACACAGACCATATCCGCTGTTTTAAACAAATCGATGAGACGCCAACCCGAAGCATGACCAACAAAACGCGTAGAGGAGGCCACACCAAACTGATGCGCCATGTGTTCCACTTCCTGCTTCATTCCTCCGTCGCCGACGAACACAAACTTGGCGTTGGGAAACTCCCTGACGATATGCGGAATTGACTCCATCAAGACGTCCGGCCCCTTTTGATAAACCATCCGCCCGGCATAGAGAATCAGCGGATCATTCGGCGCGATATCGTACATCCGCCGTACCGCGAGCGCGTCAATCCATCCATCGAACGAGTGACAATTGATCCCGTTATAGATCACCTGAACCTTGTCCGACGGCAGGCTATACATCCAGTTTAATTCGTTCTTGAGAATGTTGGATACCGAGATCACCCGATCACTGTGATAGGTTCCCAACCATTCGATGTGACGAACCTTCTCAGACTCGCCACCGGCAAAATTATTACCGCAACGGCCGTACTCGGTGGAATGCATGGTGAAAATGGTCTTGCGGTGGCGGGCGTCCTTGACCCATAACATCGCGTAAGCGGTTAACCAGTCATGCGCGTGCACAATATCAAACGGACCGCCGAAATCTTCCGTGGCCAGCACGGCATCTTTAAACGCCCCGCACATATTTTCAATTTCGGTAATGAAATGGCTGTTCAGCTCAAATGGACACATATGATAATGAACACCGTCTACGAAATCATATGTCTTCTGATTTTCCGCCATGCGGGTAAACACATGGACATCATGCCCTTTGCGGGCCAATGCCTCAGCCAATTCACTCACGTGCGCGGCGACCCCGCCGATCGCGATGGAGTGTAAAGATTCCCAGGATAGAAGTGCTATTCTCAATTTTGATTGCCCTTGTAATTGACGTTCGTCACCGGGGAGCCCCTTCTCCCCTTATTCTATATTTATCGCTAGGTATTGACTACGAGGATACATACGGATACTTTTCGGTACAACTACTTAAATATCCGCGCTTTAATTCTTTAACGGTTTGAGATCCCAGATCTCATCAGCATATTCTTTGATGGTCCGGTCGCTGGAAAACGGCCCGCTGGATGCAACATTCAAGATTGACTTTCGGGTCCAGTCGGCTTTTTGTGTATAGAGCTCTGACACTCTGGCCTGTGTCTGACAGTAGCTGTCAAAATCGGCGCAAATCATGTACTGATCAGACTGGAACAATGTCTTTAGGATTGGATCGAACATCCCGATCTGATTGGGACACAGATAATTCTTGATCAGCAAGTTATAAATCTCTTTGAGCACCGGCGAGTGCTCGACATACTCCATCGGATTATAGCCGGAATCCTGAAGGTCCTGGACCTCGTTGGCCTTCATCCCGAATATAAAAATGTTGTCTCGCCCGACGCTCTCGCTGATTTCGATGTTGGCTCCATCCAATGTACCGATTGTCAAAGCGCCATTGAGCATAAACTTCATGTTACCTGTTCCCGACGCCTCCATCCCGGCCGTAGAGATTTGCTCGGACAAATTACTGGCCGGCATAATCTTTTCCGCCATGGTCACACGATAGTTTTCAAGAAACACCAGTTTCATTTTGGGATGCACCACCGGATCGCTGTTGACCATATCGGCGATGCTGTTGATGAACTTGATAATCAGCTTGGCCATGTAATATCCGGGCGCGGCCTTCCCGCCGATGATAAACGTTCTAGGGACAAACGTGGCATTCGGATTATTTTTGATTTCCAGGTATTGCGAAAATATGTACAGCGCAAACATCAGCTGACGTTTGTACTCGTGGATCCGTTTGACCTGAACATCGAACATAGTCTGTGGATCGATACTGATATTCAGGGTCTTATCGACAAATTTGGACAGCGCCCGCTTGTTCTGCAGCTTGGCGTCCTGCCAACGCTCCTGGAAGGCCGTATCATCCTTGTAGCTCTCCAGTTTCTTGAGCTTCATCAGGTCGTAGACCCACTGCTCTCCAATCGAATCAGTGATTAGATTTGATAAGGGCTGATTACAGACCAGTAACCAGCGTCGATGGGTTATCCCGTTGGTCTTGCTGACGAATTTGTCGGGATAAAATTCATTGAACTCCGGAAACAGCCGTTGCTTGAGCAAATCAGTGTGCAATTGCGATACGCCGTTTACCCGCGAGCTGGCAATAATACTCAGGTTGGCCATCCGGACTTTCTTGGGCATTCCCTCCTGAATCAACGACATGCGTTCACGTTTATATCCATCACCCGGAAAATGTTCGTCGACTTCCTCAAGGAAACGGTGATTGATTTCGTAAATGATTTCTAAATGGCGCGGCAAAACTTTTTTCAGCAAATCGATGGACCAGCATTCCAGCGCCTCGGGAAGGAGTGTGTGATTGGTGTAGTCAAAAACTTTTCGGGTGATGTTCCAGGCCTGATCCCATTCCATGCACTCTTCGTCAATAAACACACGCATCAGTTCGGGAATCGCCAGCGCCGGATGTGTATCGTTCAGCTGGATCACCGCTTTGTCAGACAGCTTGGTGAGATCAGAATTTTCAATTTTGTAGCGACGCAATATATCAGCGATGGATGCGGCCGTAAAGAAATACTCCTGCTTCAACCGAAGCTCTCGCCCCTGGCTCAAGGCATCGTTAGGATATAACACCTTGGAGATATTTTCCGTCAGGATCTTTTTGTAAACCGCCTGCTCGTAATCACCCTCATTAAAATAACTGAGATCAAATTCTTCGGAACTGCGGGCGGACCAGAGACGTAACGTGTTGACAACATTATTCTTGTAACCCACAATCGGCATATCGTACGGCACAGCCAATACATCCTGTGTATCCACCCATCGGTATTGCGGCCGGCCATTGGCATCGGAATAACATTCGGACCGGCCGTAAAATTTGATTTCTTTGGTGTACTCCGGACGGCAGAATTCCCAGGGGTAACCTTTTTTCAGCCACTCATCCGGCATTTCAATTTGATATCCATTCACAATCTGCTGATGAAAAATCCCGTAATCGTATCGGATGCCGTAGCCTTGGGCCGGAAGACTTAATGTGGCCAGTGACTCGAGAAAACACGCCGCCAAACGTCCTAATCCACCGTTACCCAATCCGGCCTCCATTTCCTGATCACACAACTCATCAAGATCCATACCCATCTCATGCAAGGCCTCGCGAATCTGTTTTTCAACACCCAAATTGTAAACGTGATTTTTTAACGTGCGGCCGATCAAAAACTCCAGCGAAAGATAGTACACCCGCTTAACATTTTCTTTGTGGTAGCGTTGCTGAGTTTGGATCCAGCGCTCAACGATCCGATCCCGTAAGGAATAGGCCAGCGCCATAAATTTGTCGTACTTGGTAGAAGTGAATTGATCTTTCGCCAACGCGTATTCAAGATTGGTCTGAAAGGAAAGCATGAAACCACGCTTAGTCATTGCGCGGTGATAACTTTGCCACTGAAACTTATTTTTATTTTTGTTGTTCATCAGGCTCATTTTTTTCCTCAAAAGATCAGTTCGGCGGGATTTGGTTTAATATTTCGAGTTATTATAACACTAATAATAAAAACTTCCTGTATTATAACAAAAAAATCCAGCGAATAAAGACAACTTTTCGTCTCATAGTTATATATCATTTTGGAAAAATGTAAACAGTAAAATTCGCGAAGTGCGCGAACCAAAATGTTACCGGGGAAGGATTTACAATTCTGACAAATGCTTGATCCGTTTGAGCATATTCGGATGGGTGCTCATGGCCTCAAGCATGCGGTCCTTGGAGTCCACACGGATCGATTTGTTCCGGAGCAGTGCCAGCTCATCCTGATCGATTGTCCCGCTGCGGTCCAGATCCAGCTGACTCAGTTCTCGAATTTCCGACATAGCCGCTGACGGATCATTGACGAAAAAGGCCTTGAACCCTTCGGCCTGCTTAAGCGACGCCTTGTCCATCCGGGCCGAGCCGTAGACCAACTTGTACAACGCCGAGGCCAGGGCCTCCGGACGATTGCCAAATTCCACCGCCCCGCGATCAGCATAGTATTCTCGAATTCTGGAAGCATACAAGACCAGGAGATTCGTGACGAAATAAAAGGCAAACGCGATCAATCCCAGCACCAAGCCGTTGGGACCATTGTTGTCGCGCCGGCCGCCGCCGTAGAAAATAAAGTGCCAGGCCATCCGGTACATAATCATTGGGATGACCGACAACAGTGTGATGGTCAGCACATCCCGATTGCGTAAATGCGCCACCTCATGCCCGATGACCGCCTTGAGTTCTTCATCGGTTAACAGATCCATGAGCGCCCGTGTCACACACACCCGGCCATCTTTCCGTCCGCGTCCAAAGGCAAACGCGTTGGGAATATTGACCTGGGATACACACACGCGAGGCATTGGAATATTAGCCGCCCGCGCCTGATCCTCGACCATCGCGTATAGTTTGGGGAACTGATCGCGGTCGACATATTTAACCTTCATCGACCATTCGACGATCTTCGGTCCAACCAAAAACTGAACGAACATCAGCCCGAATGAAAATATCAGATAGAAATAAAAATTGGTGATTCCCATCGTGTTACCCACGACAACCACGACGGCATATATGATGGCGAACAGCACGCCCATTAAGCCCCACATACGTAAGTGTAAATTTGCCATACCAAACCTCCTCTAGAGAGAAAACATTACCGGATCAGTAAATCTACAACATACTAACTGTGAGTCTGATCCTGTGTCAATTACAAAATAAATTGGACTTTATAATCCCGATCCCCGTCGATCTGAAACACACAAAAAGGCATTTCAGAGTTGGTGACTGATCCATCCATGGGTAAGGAATTATATTGGGTGGGATTAATCGTGTTCGGACACGCCGTCGTCTACCGGCGCCCCTTTTTGAGCTGCATAAATTTTTCAAACTGCTCGGGAGTCAAGATTTGCCGGACTCCCTGAATCGATTCCAGCCGATGATCAGACTTCTTCATTTTGAGCATCTTGATCTCGTTGTGCAGCTTCTCGATCTTCTTCTGATCCTGTGATGGCCGGGCCAGCTCTCGGGACAGCGCCTCTTGCTTGGATTCAATTTCCCTGTTTAACGCTTCCCGATCTTTACGATGGCGCTCACGATGCTGATTCAGTTTCTTTTCCTGTTCGGCGGAGATATTTAATTCCTGATGCATCTGCTTGATTATCTTCGCTTTGTTTGCACGCCATTCTTTACTTTTGTAAAAACCATCGGCAAACACAGCTCCGGTAAACACGCTGAATCCGAAAAGAAATAGAACCATTATGTATGAAATCTTAATTCGCATAGCGACGGCCAACTCCTGTTTATAAAAAATATGCCTCGATATCCGACCCGAAACCATCGGAGACATCCGCATCAAATTCAGTTTCCTCCACGACATATGCTAGAACATCGATGTCGGGAGCATCATTCTGCGCCAACTCACGGCTTTGGTTATTTTGCCCGAAAAATACCGCTAACGCAATAAAAAGGATTAAAAAGGCGTTAAACGCCCACACCGGACGGGATAATCCCAGCCCCGCCTTCAGACGTTCCCATAAAGTCGGGGTCTCCATCGCCGTCTCACCCGCAATCTTCGCCTGAATATTCTGCCAGATTTCGGCGGGCGGCTCCTGCATGTCCGCCTCTTCAAATGGCGCGATGGCTTGTTTGCGAACCCGGGCGGCAAAGGCCTTGCATTCGGCACAACCGCCGATGTGAGACAAAATTTCCTTGCGGCTACCTGCGTCGACTTCATCGTCCGCGTATTCCAGCAGGACAAGATCCTTGATTTCGTCACATTTCATTTTGCATCACCTCATCTTTCAAACTCAACAACTTCTCACGGGCCCTTTTTAATCGCGAACGGACCGTGTTGATATTGATGTCCAGCGTTTCCGCGATCTCTTCGTAACTTAATCCATGCATATTTCTTAAAACGACGCACATTCGCTGATCCGGATTTAACTGCTCCAGCAGGACGTTTGTGACCGTCCCGAAATATTCCTTGTCCATCAGATCCTGAACATGATCGCTCATCGTCGAAGGCCGCTCAAGTTCTGAATCAAACGGCACCTCGTTGGTCTTAAACTTCTTCCGCCGCTTGATCGCGTTCATGGTGGTGTTAACCGTGATGCGGTACAGCCACGTCTTGAACGATGATTCAAACCGGAAATCCTTGAGCTTGCGGTGCACGAGAAGAAATACATCCTGAGCTATCTCCTGGGCATCCTCGGGATGACGGACCATCCGCAGTGCGACGTTGTAAACAAACTTCGCGTACTGATCGTAGATCTGCCTGAAGGCGTCCATGTCACCGTTACCGGCCGCAACCAGTATTTGTTCAGGTAATTCCTGCATAAAATTCGTTGAATTAAGTTGATGTAATTTTCTAACATTTTAAACCAGTTTACCTGACATACATAGCTTTTAATTGGGCAACTTCCGGAAATGAATCATAGTATTCTCCCTGCGGGCCCATGTAGCCATGATAATGTTTCTTGATTTTGATTTTAGTGTATTCACCATCAGAATTTTTAATATTGATCACAAACTCCGAGGCATCCGCCGATGAATCCAAATCCGATTCATAGACATGTGTGACTTTGGATTGTGGCGATGACGCGTGATAATGCTTGTGAATTTCCACAGGCGCATCAACCCGGTAGTATCCGCAATCGCTGTGCTTGTAGTATGTCCCTGCATGCACGTAGTACTTGTGACCATGATGGTGTCGGTAGTGTCCGCGTCGCGGAAGGCTCACCAAAAGTCCATGATTGTGCCCGAAATGAGCATGCCCAAAATGACGGCCGAAGCGGTCATATCGATCTCGGTAGTATCCATGATGTTTACGATTATATCGGTGATGTCCGTGACGACCATGATAGCCGTGTCCTCTGTATTTATGGTGAAATTTGTACGGACGATAATGTGAGTGTTTGTAGTGCTTCTTCTTGTAGTGTGGGCGTCGATGATGATGCTTGTCCCCGTGACTGTAGCCGATCGACCATGAAAAATCGGCCATCGCCGACTGGGCCGGCAGGGCAAATATTGCTGTAAGTAATGTAATTCCAAGTATTTTTGGACTAATTCTGACTGTCTTCATATCGCTCTCCTTTTTAAGCGGTTGTCCTTTCAATAGTTTAGACAACGCCTCTCCCTGATAAGTTCCGGATATTTAGCAGTTTTTCGGCAATTAATCATCCGGCGCAAACCGCAAATTCGGCCAACCAATCGGCAAATTTCTCCCATCGTCTTTGGACGTCAAAAAATGTATTGTCATATCCGCCTTCTCTTATTATCATTGTTAGAACGCTTAGTGATAACCCAATTGTTTGCCGATTATGCCTGACAAAAAAGCCAAATCGATTCCATGGATTACCATTATAGCAGTTTTGTTCGCCCTGTACTGCCTGGTCGGGTTCATCGTCCTGCCGATGGTCATTAAGCATGTCCTGACCCATCAGGTCGCCGAGACTGTCAAACATGACATCACCGTGACCAAGGCCCGCGTCAATCCATTTACCTGGACAATCCAGCTATCCGATTTCGCGATCCAACAATCTGACCAAAAACCGCTGATCAGCTTCAAGCATCTGCTGCTCAACTTTCAGCTCACCTCGATTTTCAAGGACGCCTGGACAGTCAAAGAACTCACCGTCAACACACCCTACGTCTTTGCCGAGCTGAATCCCGACGGAACAGTTAATCTGCAGAAACTCATTCCTGCTGACAAAGAAACCGCACCGGCTCCAACCGCAGATAAATCCAACGAAAAACCCGGCAAGGCCGTGGTCATTCAATCACTGATTGTCGACAAGGCTGAAATTGCCTTTCGAGATAATACTCCCTCGCCTCCATTTGAATATTCATTGAAACCGATTAATCTGGGTATGGAGAACGTCAGCACTCGACTTGATGACAAAAGCCTGCTCAATCTCTTCATCAAGACCGCTCAGGGTGAATCGATTGATGTCAACAGCCGCTTTACCATCAACCCACTCAAACTGTCCAGCAAGATCCACATCGCAAATCTGAAGCTATCCACCATCAACACATACCTTGCCGCCGCCGCGCCGTTATCGCTGGAACAGGGAGTGTTAAATGTCGACGGAACATTGACCTACCAGTCCAGCGGGGATGCAACGCCTTCAGCCACCTTTGTCGGGTCCACATCCGTCCGGGATTTCGATATGCTCACCCTGGATGAACAAAAACCGTATGTGGCTTTCCAGTCGTTGGCCGTTAAAGATATGAACCTTAAACTCCTGGCCAAGGACTTTCAGATCGGCTCGGTGACCCTTGACAAACTCAATGTCATTGCCGGATTAAATGAGGACGGCTCAGTAACCGGCGTTCCGCCTAAGGCGACTCCAGATGAACCCGTGGAAGAAGTGATCGAATCAGACGTTGTCATCCAAGACGAGACGCCACCTCCGGCATTGGTCCGCATCAATAACATCCGTTTGAATGACGGCCAGATCACTGTCTTTGACCGAACCATCTCGCCGGGCTTTGATTTAAACGTCAGCGAGATCAATACCGAAATCAAAGATCTGGCCACCGAAGCGGATTCGGAAATCGCGATTTCCACATCAGCCACAATCGACCAATCCGCGGATCTCAAATTTTCCGGCACAATCAAACCATTTGCCAGCGCCAAAGATCTTAAAATCGTCGCTACGTTAAACAATTATGAGTTGATTGCCGTCTCTCCCTATACTGGAAAATTTATCGGCTATGAACTGGACAAAGGCAAACTGAATTTTGATATCGACTACAAGATCGAGCAAAACACATTGATCGGCCAGCACGATATCCTAATTGACAAGCTGAATCTCGGTCAATCCGTTAAAAGCGAAGACGCCATCAAAGCGCCGATCAAACTGGCCCTTTCCTTGCTCCAGGACCGAAAGCAGCAAATCAATTTAAACCTTCCGGTCAAAGGTGATCTCAATGATCCGGAATTCAAATACACCCACATGATCGGCAAGTCATTGATGAACCTCTTCACCAAAATTGTTTCCTCTCCGTTCAGTCTTCTGGCGGACATGGCCGGCCTGGACGGTGAAAGTTTCAATTATGTGGGATTTGAAGCCGGTTCTGATGTGCTCTCCGAAACTGAAAAAGTAAAATTAATGAAAATGGCCGATGTGCTCAACAGCCGCCCCAAGATCAATCTGACGATTCATCCGACCATCCATGAAGCCGTCGATCTACGCGCCTTAAAATCAACCGCCCTGTTCATGGAAGAGCCGGATATACAGGACGGCGCCGACGATGACCGCGCGCGAAAAGTCCTCAAAAAACGGTACCGAAAAAGCTTCAGTTCACGTGAATATTCGGATCTTGAGGATGAATTTGAGAATTCGGGTAGCCCGGATTGGGAAGTGGGATTCTACAACGAGGCCCGCAATCGCCTGATCGATTTACAGGAGGTGGACACCTCACAGCTGCCGATGATCGCCGACAATCGGGCCAGAAATATTCAGAATTTCTTTATTCAGGAAGCGCAAATCGATCCATCGCGGATCTTTATCGGCAAACCCGAACAGGATGACGAGAAAGATACCAATATCGTCAAAAACAAACTCTCGCTCTCTGCCAAATAAATCCGCCTTTGTACCTACCGCAGCTCCAGCCGATACAAATGACTACGGATTACATCTTGAAAGATCTCTCCGCGATGCCAGTCCTCATACCATCGCCAGCCCAGATCCGTCAAGCGATAGTGACGTTTGACAAAGTTGGAGAAGGCCGAATCCGGATCATAAAAGTATAGGCCGGTCGACGTGATATACACCGGACGTCCTTCCGCCAGGATTTGATCGAGACGCTGCTTAAACTCATAAAGGGCCCGATCATCCACATGGTCAAACTGCAGCGGACGCCCTACCATCTCCCGAGAGGCCAAATGGCTGACAAAATACTTTTCATCACACATAATCACGGCCGCGTCCGGTTCTGTCCGATCAACCACCCATTGGGCGTAATTGCCGATGTGGTCATGCTGATGACGGATAATTAGATTCCGGGAAATCGTACTCAGAGGCAGCGTAAACGCTACCACAAAAACCGCCAATCCAATGACGGTAAAAATTCGATTACAGCGCATCAGCTGCGCAAAGAAATATCCCTGACACAGATAAATCGGCGGCAGAATCAAGGTAAAAAACCGCGGTGCGGTTGTATGCAGGTTCCCGTAAAATAAAACCGGGACCAAAATCCACAGGACCATAAATCCCAACCACAAGAAACGCCGAGCACGAATCAAATATCCCAGACCGAAGAGCGCCGCGATCATCCCGATCCGTTCCATATTGATCTCAAAAAAGTACAACGTCCGCATCAATGACGCGGACACAAGCCCCTTGAAATTTCGGGTCAGCCCGCTTGCCCAGAAATCGGACATATCCGACGAGTACTGGCTGTCGAGTCCGCTTAAGATGTAGGGAATATGAAACACGACCACTATCATCACCACGATCAATGAGGCAAGACTCAAACGGGATAAAATCTTACCAATCGGGCGCCGCTTGACCAGCAAACTCACACTGAAAAAACAGGCTATCGGAATCGCCATCAGGATTAAATCCTGAACTCGGGACGATCCCATCAGACCCAACGCAACTGACCCCCATATCAGGTCCGATCGCCGTTCACCGCTCAGATATCGGATCAAAAACAAAACAGCCAACAGCAAAAAGAAAACCGTCGGGGCATGACTTTTTCCATAAACTGAAACACCCAAATAAATCGGTGAAACACTGAACAGCAACGACGCCATCGTGGCTGCCGGCGCATCATATATTTTTCGCCCGATCAGATACAGCAATGGAACCGATGCGGCGCTGAATAAAACGCTGACCATATTGACGGCGAAAACCGTATCGGCATGACCCAACATCTGCAATATCACCGTAAACACGATACACAGCACCATCATCAAGGGATACCCCGGCCCGAACTGCCCCTGAAAATCCCCTGTCTGTAAAAATACATCTGTTTTCTGCACAAGGTTCAAGGTATCGAGATGATACATTCCCTTGGAGATCAGTGAATATCGCAGGACAAAACTCAGCAGGAACAACACCATCGCCATTGGAATGGCGGAACGGCCAAGGACATTATCGGAAGGAAATTTCATGATTGAATTATAACATTCCCTTTTGATCCGCAAAACTATAATAGCAGTCATTGCCGATGATAATATGATCCAGCACACGAACATGCATTAACTTGCCGGCATCGATGATTTTTCGGGTAAACTGCTGGTCTTCGCGGCTGGGTGAGGGTTCGCCGGACGGATGGTTATGGGCGCAGATGATTGAGACCGCGTGACGCCTGAGCGCGGCATGCATAATTTCACGGACGATCGGTGTGGCAAAATTGACCGTCCCCTTGGCCTCATCCACGATGTCTATGACATGGTTGGAGGCATTCAGATACACGACTTTAAAGATTTCACGTTTAAGATCCCGCATACGCGGCATCAGCAGCCGCGCGATATCTTCCGACGAAGAAACTTTACGGGTCTCAGTTGAAATTTGATTTTCCCGATACCGCCGGCCGATCTCGATGGCCGCCCGAATCTGTGCAATCTTCGCCGGACCTATCCCGGGAATATCCAGCCAACGCTCATCCGCTGACTCTCCCATCTCGCGGAACGTCCCAAACTGCCGGACTATCCGCCGCCCCAAATCAACGGCACTAAAACCCTGTCCGCCGGTCCTGACAAGAATAGCCAGCAACTCCGAATCGCTCAACGATTCAACACCGTATTTGGCCAACCGCTCCCGCGGCCGATCATTCAGCGGCCATTGGCAAATTGAAGTCGAGTATTCACTGGTTGAAGAATTTGAGACGGCCTTCGCCTCACTGGATTGAGTGGACACACTTGATCGCAACATAAACCTCCTTTACTTGTCGTAAAGGGAATCGAGTGGTCTGCTTGTACTGGGGGGATAACCAGTTCAACGATAACAGAAAAACTATCGGGCCGTGACACGGACATCGTCGACATACGCGTCCTCGCCGCCGAAATTCATCGACCCGCGGAACCTCAACTTGAGCGTTCCACCATGATTGACGGTCATCTGAACATTGATCCACGTCTCAACCGGATCAGTTTCCGGACGTATTCTGCGCTGCTCAACCCAGGTCGTACCGTTATCGGTTGAGATGTCAAAGGCCATGTACTCACCGGCGTCCAGCCAGCGATCGATGTACCAGGCAAATGCGATCTCAGCGCGGGAACTGCCTTGCAGGTTGATCGTTCGGGAGATTAATGCTCCGTCCTGTGTCTGCCCGTCGACTTCAGCCGCGTATCGTCCGGAATTTCTCTTAAAGCCGGAACGTCGCCAGTCATTCTGACTGTCCTCGGTCCAGTTTCCGTTCCATTCACCCTCTTCGAATCCATCATTGAATTCGGATTCTCCACCTGATGGCGGCGGTGGTGGTGGCGGCGTATCATCAATAATCGTCGCTGTGGTTGATTGTGTGTTTGTAGCATCGTCATTATCGGTGACGGTCAATGTGACCGTATAGACACCGGCCGTGTTGTAACGTCGGCTGGGATTGGTAAACGTCGATGTGCTACCGTCTCCAAAGTCCCATTGATAGCGACGAATGGATCCATCCGGATCTGAGGATCCTGAGCCCGTAAAGCGAATCAAATCGCCCACATCGGCGGTGTATGGTCCGCCGGGATTGGCCACCGGTTCCTGATTATCACTCGAAATCGTGGCCAGCGTGGTTGCCTGCAATGAATCCATTTGTCCGTCATTCACGGTCAGACGAACCGTATAAACCCCGTCGCTGGTGTATTGATGCGATGGCCGGATACCCGTGGCCGATCGGCCGTCGCCAAAGCCCCATCGGTAAGTCAGCGCGTCTCCGTCAGGATCCGACGACGCTCCGCCGTCAAATTGGATAAACTCTCCTGTTGAGGCACTGTACGGTCCTCCCGGATCGGCAACCGGCGCATTGTTGATCGGCGGTTGCGGCCCCGGATTGGATCCGCCGCTGTAACGCAATGCGGCCGCCGCATCAATCAATCCCCATCCGTATTCGGGATCCCATCCGGGAGTTCCCAAATCTTTGGCCGTTGCCTGCAGGGCCTCGCGCACTTCGGCAGGTGTCTGTGCCCGCCCCGACGCGAGCAATAGCGCGGCGACTCCGCTCACATGCGGCGCGGCCATCGACGTTCCATTAAATAAGTAGTATTGAAAATTCCCTCGATCACCATTGATGAATGTCTGCTGCAGAATTCCGTCGCCCACGCCATCAAAATTCTGATCAACCGATGAGTCGCCTCCCGGGGCGACCACATCAATCTCCGGCCCATAATTAGAGTAAAACGTCCGCGTCTCATCATAGCGCGTGGCACCAACGGCAATACAGCATTGATCATAAAAGGCCGGATAACTCACCGCGCCGGTTCCGTCATTACCCGTCGAGCACACAACCGTAACACCATTATTGTGCGCATATTCACACGCCCGCTGAATGGTAAACGAAGGTGAGCTGCTCCCCAGACTCAGATTGATGACATCCGCCCCGTTGTCTGTCGCCCATGTAATCCCGTCGGCCACATCAAAGGATGTTCCCGCTCCCTCGTCGTCCAGCACCTTGACCGGCATCAAAGACGTGTTGAAAGCGATCCCCGCGGTTCCCTGTCCGTTGTTGGTGCTCTGCGCGATGATCCCCGCGATGTGCGTTCCGTGACCATGATCATCATTGGGATGTGAATCATTATTGGTAAAATCATAACCCGGCCGAAAATTGGTTTGGGCCAGTTCAGGCGCTAAAAAATACTCTTCGGTTCGAAACGCGCTGACTTGATCGACATAGTCTTCATAGGCAATCCCGGTGTCAATGATCGCGACAACCACACTGGGATCTCCGGTCGTGATATCCCAGGCCTCTTTGACATTGATACCGCCTGTGCCGGGATTATCAAAATTCCATTGATAACGGAAGTATTGATCGTTGGGAGTGAAATGCGCGTACACCCGGTAATTGGGTTCGACGTATTCAATATTTTCGTCCTTCTGACATTCCTCGATAATTTCCTCAAGCTTGGCCAATCGAGGCAATCGATAGCGTATCGCGCCAATACGTTGCTGCAATCCCATCTTTCGCATATTTAATCGGGCCAGGATCCGCTCTCGAATGGCGGACGGCACATGATCTTTGAACTTGATAATCAATTCGCCCGGAATGTGCTCTTGTCCGCGCCAGTTATTGGGTTGAGATTGAAAAGGCGGCTGGGCTGATGACGGTGAAACAAAAATTCCAGCGATGAGCGTGGCCAGGATCAGGCCGATGAAGGTGTGTTTCATGAAAAGAATCCTCATAGTTGAAAGATTATCGGAAACGTTGCCTTTATCATACCATCCCCAGCCGACAGCTCAAGGGTTCTTTCCTCGAAACACAAAAAAAATCCCCACATTGCCTAAAATTTAGTCAATATGGGGATTCTATTAAATCCTAACCGTCCGATTATTTCTCGTATATGAGACCATCCAATGACAGACGTCCGGGACCGGTAAATATCAGGGCCCCGCTCATCGTCCAATAGGCCAATGCCAATTCCTTCATTGAAAATGGATCTTTTCCGTGGGTCACAAACGCGGCCACGGTCATTGTGGCAAATATCAAAAAAGCAGCCGTCCGCGTGCCCAGTCCAATCACCAACAAGATCCCTCCGGCAAATTCAGATAACGCGGCGGCCCAGGCGAAAACCATCGGGTAAGGGAATCCCATGGCCTCTACCCCTTTGATCAATCCATGAATATCACCACCGAAAACTTTGCCGTAACCGTGGTAAACCATCCCCAGACCAGCCAGGACCCGCAACCATAACAGGCCAAAATTCAAACCACTTTCGGATTTCTTTCCCATGTATTCCCCCTATAGTTGAACGTTGTGATTCTAAGTATCAAACCATGTTTACGTGCAAACTAGTCTGTTAAAAAAGAATTGTTCCAGATGACCACACAAACTATCGTTTCTTAAGCTTTTTCAGAATACTCGGGCTTTTACCAGCCCTTAGTGGAGCTTTTGATTCCTTGGACTTGGGCTTGGACTTGATATATGACGTTGACTTTTCTTCACCGGATCCGCCTCGTCCCGACGCTGACGCGCGACTTGGTGTTCGCCGACGGGCTGAACTGGCCGCCTGTTTGCGCTTGAGCTTCTCCCGAATGCTCAAGACCTTTTTCTGTGGCTTGGGCACGACAACCAACGGCTCCTCAATCTCGGGCTCTTCCTCAAACTGATTCCGCCCCTGAATATCATTCATCTTTAATAACAGCGCCGCGTTGTTATCTTTGTATTCGCTCAATCGTTGACGTTTTTGCTCTTGAAGCTTTTCGAGTTTATCATTGAGCTCCACGGTCTTGCTGAAATTTCCCTTGTTTTCGTCCAATGCGGCTCTGACTTTATTGATCTCATCTTCAATGACTTTTTTATCCTGACTGTACGTCTCAAATAGCTTTTCGCGTTCCTGGCGCAGCTTATTGATCTTAGGACGTTTCTTGGCCGCCTGAATGGCGGCGCGCTCAATCGTGGACAAACTGTCCGAGACGGTAGCGTCTGCCCTTCCATCCGCCTCAACGTCTGCTTCCACGTCCGCATCCATGTCATCATTATCCAGTCCGCTTTTGATAACCGTGTACTGGGAAAAATCAAAGAATTTCTTTGTCGACGCCGCCCCATCAACATCAGATTGGGCGAAGGCCGGGTTGGCCACCAGTAATATCAAGAGTATGTAACGTAATTTCATATGTATAGTTTACCTCATTCCCGGTTCGATTACAAACCCCCAAAAATTCATCTTAATATGTTGCTATAAAATAGTTTACGACAACAATGTGATCAATCCCGCCAGATATTCCTCGTTTTTCGCGAGGCGCTGTGTACAATAGAATCCTATGACACATACGGCTATTTCCACAGACGTGATCATTCTTGGAGCCGGAGCCGCCGGGCTTATGTGCGCGATCGAAGCCGGTAAGCGCGGTCGACGGGTGATCGTTCTCGAGCATAACGACCGAATCGGCAAAAAGATCCGAATCTCCGGAGGCGGCCGATGCAATTTCACCAACATCCACACCCGTCCGGCAAACTTCATTTCAAACAATGAACATTTTGTCAAATCAGCCCTGTCCCGATTTACACCCGATGACTTCCGATCACTGATTGAGGCCGCGGGCATAGACTATCATGAAAAAAAACTCGGACAATTGTTTTGTGATACCAGTGCCCAGCAAGTCATTGACATGCTCAACAACACCTGCCGTGCACACAATGTCGACATTCGAACAGGCTCACATATAAAACAAATCCAACGGGATAAAAATTTTGTTATCGACACGGGTACAGGACGCTTTACCGGTTCATCGCTGGTGGTTGCCACCGGGGGACTTTCCATTCCTCCCCTCGGAGCTACCGATCTGGGCTATCAGATTGCCCGGCAATTCGACATCAAGATCAACCCCTGCCGACCGGGACTGGTACCGCTAACAATGACGCCGGATGATCGGTTGACCTACGACGGTCTCTCCGGCGTATCGGCGGAAACCATCGTTTCATTGGGATCCATATCTTTCCGCGAGAACACCTTGTTTACACATCGCGGACTTAGCGGCCCGGCGATCCTGCAGATATCATCCTACTGGAAACCTCGTCAACCCATTGTCATTAATTGGTGTCCTGACCATGACATCACCGAACAAATTTTGAATCATCGGGAAAGCCGGTTCACGTTGAAAAATTTCCTCAAAGAATATCTGCCTTCACGATTAGCCGAGACACTCGGTCGTTTGATCGCGCCTAACAAACCGCTCAACCAGCTTTCCAAAAAAGAGATCCAACTGATCCATCAGCAAATTCATCAATGGACGTTCATTCCCAAAGGGACCGAAGGCTATGCCAAGGCCGAGGTCACTGTCGGCGGGGTCGACACCGAAGAACTCTCATCGAAGACCATGGAAGCCGTACGGGTGGCGGGCCTCTATTTCATCGGTGAGGTGGTCGACGTCACCGGACATCTCGGCGGATTTAATTTTCAATGGGCCTGGGCGTCCGGATATGCGGCGGGACAATATGTTTAATCAACGATGATAATAGCACCGCGCAACGGACCGCCGGATCGAATTTGAGGATATCGCGAATAATGCATCGCATCCCCGTTTCTCAAAATCGTTCGGAAGCAGTAATTGCGGCCTGACGGTGCATTATTGTTCTGTACCACCCAATCGTGCTCGAGACGATCTCCCAAATTGGCAGCCAACGGATTATTCGCGGAGGTATTCGATTCTTCATATGAAGCCCGCACATCACTTTGGGAAATCAACGCACTGCTAATCGTCGCGCCGTCTGCCGGTGTGGCATTGTCAAAACCGCGCCATATTCCTCCACCACCCGCCAGATCAACATTTGACCAGGCACCATCGGGCTCCGCCGCACAATTTGTACTCTCGATGTATTGCAAAATAAACGCCTGTTCCACGGCTGAAAGATCGGCGCCCCCCACCTGTATCGATGTTCGAAGACGAATCACATCGCCGTTGGCAATGGACATGCCGCCTGTATTTTCCGCCGCCAACGCCACGGTGGGCTGAATTGCATCAGTATTTTCATAGAACCGAAAATGGGTTAAGTCAAAAATCGAGTTCGGTGACAAAATATTGCCAGACTCGGCATCAAAAGCAACCAGCGCCACGCTTTCATCGGCGTGAGTACGATCAGCACTCGGACCGTCTTCGTCGGCTGTCCCATAGTGAGTCGTTGTTGTCGTTGCCGTTCCGGTTGATGTCGAAACCCAAGCCCCGTTCCCTCCCTTCTCACTAAGACTACTAATAACAGTCACTTCAGGCGGCGTCGAGAATGCGCTTGTGAAGGATGTCGGATAGCCGACACCCGATGAACAGCATGCGACCGTCGACTCACCCAACTGCGTATCAAAATCCACACCATTATTTGTTCCATGGACACCTTCCTGAAACGCGATGTAATCAATATTTTCAGCGGCATGCGTATTGGTCGTACAATCCTCCCAACTCAAGTTCAACATCATCCGCATCGTTGTCGCCGTGGGTTCATTGTCAAATACTGTCCCGTCATCAATATGTGTTGTTGTCCAGTCCGTGTCATTCTCCGATGCCACTGTCGTCAAAACAACCGGCGCTCCCGGGAAGGCCGGACTGAAGGTCACCGTGGTTGGAGTTCCGGTGGTCACATCCAATGAACAGAAATTGCCGCTGACGCTCTCGCTGCCGGCTTGTATCAACATTGTCCCGGTTCCCGTATCCATCCCGAACGTGCCTGACTCCATGACAATGTAATCGACCACTGTCGTCGCTGTAAGCGATTGCGCGTAGTTATCCACCTTCATCTCAAACTGTGTAGCTGTTTTATTTCGAACCCGAACCTCTCTTTGAGTATTGGTCGTGACATCATACCGGGCCGAACCAACAACAACGGGACTGACATAGGTATTATTAAAATTAATGGTCGTCCAGCTGTTATTCGTAAGACTGACTTTACCGAATTCTCCGAGAACATTGGTTCCGTTGGCGTCAATGGTTAACTCTGGATAAGTCGAATATGAATTCAGGGCTGAACCGGCCACCGTATCGTAGAGCCGGAAACAATATGTTTCACCGGTGATCGCGTCGTCGCCCGCTGTAATCGCGTATTCGATCTCAACCATTTCGTCATCATCCAGCGCACCCAGCGACCCGCTGGTATCCGATGAATCTCGCCCCTCACCGTTGATACGACTGAATCCCGATGGTAAAGATAAGAGTCCTGCCGTGGCCGACTCACCATCCGGGGAGATGTGGATCGAATCAACCATTTGAAATTCGTCCGCCGTGTCACCCACGCCGGTCCAGGTGCTGATCGCGGAACAACTGGTGACCTTGCGTCCGAATTCCAGCTCATATTGACGCGCGGCATCTTCCGCTTTGTTCCCCAAATTGGCCACGCCTATACGCACCCGGCGGGTGACTCCGCGATCGATTTGACCGATGGCGTTAGAATCCTCGATGGCGAGGGTTCCCCCTACCGTATTTAGATCGGTGGAATCATCCCGCCAAATAAAATTCAATTGAGTGGTGTCTTCTTCGGCCATCGTCATGGCCGGTGCCGTCGCGTACCCATCGAGATCGACCCCCTCCAGGGCGTCGCGCACTCTAAAGCAATAGCGTGTCCCGTCCGTGGCGCTGGCTGTCGGCGTGATGCTGAACTCTAACTCTGTACCCGTCGAGCCACCCAGCGGCCCGATGGATCCGGTTGTATCAGCAACATCTCGCCCCTCTCCGTTCGTAAAACTGTATCCCTCTGGATTTGATAGGAGCGTACCAGTGATTGATTGTCCATCTGCTATGTTGGCACTAGCGGAGATAGCAAATGCATCTGCGGCATTTCCAACACCGACGAAACTCACCGTAGAGACGGCGGAACAGGCTCCGCCGCCTGAATCGGCCCATTGCAGTTCATACTGCCGAGCCGCCGACTCCGCACTATCTCCGGCATTTGCCACACTCAATCGCAAACGATAAGTGATACCGTCCTCTGCCCCGTCATATTCTGTGTCCTCCGCGGCCAGATATCCGCCAGTCGTATTCAACGCCGTCGTGTCATCCCGCCAACGATACCGCAGCTGGCGTGTAAATGGTGTGCCCGGTGGTATAAACAATGTGTTCAAATTCACACCCTGAGCTGCCATGCGATCGCCTTGGTACGTCGAATCATCATTCGTCGCTTCATTGATCTGGGTCAGCTGGACATATTGCGAATCCAATAATCCAGTCATTAGAATCCCGCCAGAGGACCCGCTCGTATAGGCATCTCCACCGGTATCCTCATCCCCACGATTGTACTGTCCATGTCCGCCGTACAAATAAACTCCGGATCCATCCGTATCAGATCCTGCAGAACTGCTATTTTGCCATTCCAAGAACTGCGTTTCACGGTTCGTTCCGGCGCTCCCCGATCTGGCTGAATAAATCGAACTGAAGAAAAGATAGTCTCCATCCGATTCAATATTAATTCGTTCTGTATTTGTTGTATCATGGTCAAATGACGCCGAATCTTCCTCATCGGTGTTGTCCCATGTGATATTGGTTCGACTGGTGCTTAAGTCTTGTCCTCCGCCGTTCTCATGAAGTCGAATATAATCAGCGTCATCCGGCAGTTTGACAATAGACATGGCTGTTTCGGCCGCCGTGACCCGCAGTCCTGATGGAAGACTAACTCCTTCGACCCGAATTTGAACTTTGAGATCCTGGTTCGAGGTGGTTGTCTCGATTATCCCCGCGTAGACCGCAACCGAATCTTCGGTTTCCTGTGAACCGCGCTGGTACCCGGTAATACGCGTCCCGATGATCTCAGCTCCATCCAATGTTAAACGAGTTTCAAGGTTTCCGCGATTCGTCGTATCACTCTGGTTAAAGCTAACATTGTAGGCGATCAGATAGTGTCCCTGCTTGGCCAAAGTAATTGTTGAACCGCTTCGTGAAAAGGTAGCTGAGTCGATCTCGTCATCCGTGGCCAAAGTCAAATCAATGAAGGTGGCGGAACTGAACGACTGATTGGATGTCGGACGCGTCCGTATATAATCCCATTTATCGTCCAGCTTGAGAACAGATATACCGGATTTATTCGCTCTGCGCCGGACAGGATCCGTATTATTTTCCGTGCGTTGCATTTGAATACGAATATCATCCCCGGCGGACACATCCAATATAGCCGCACCCTGATTGTATCCTTCAAAGTTATTATTTTGCCGACGGATGTATCCCTGACCACGTCCATATGTCAGATCCGTTGCTGTAGTCACATTACGGATCCAGCTCTGCATCTCGGAACGATTGGTTCCCGACGTGGACTCCGTTGGGATGGAATACATCACCAGATAGTGCCCGCCCTCTTCCATGTCGATATCGAGGCTACCGCTAATGGAGAAGCTGCCGGACACCGAAACCTCGTCGTCCCACGTGATATCCGTCGCGGTCGTATTAATCGCGTCCAGCCCCGCAATGTCTTTGTATACCGCATAGTCACCGGCTGCACCCCAGGCGGCACCGGTAAGCGTGGCGATCAACAGCCACAATGACAATCCAAATTGTAATAGGCGTCTAAAGTTCATTACTAAAAAAAGAGCGCCGGATCGCGTAACTACGACCCATGCGCTCTGCGGGGATTTGTCCTTTTTGAATCCGTTTAAAAACAGCGATACGGCTAATACTAAGAATTTCCGCAGCCTCAGCCACGGAGATGTATTCATCCGCCCGGTGTTTGGCCCGGGCTAAATCATGCCCGACCTGCGGAATATCCTCCCGGGCGATAACATAGTGACGTCCGACTTTATGTGCCCGAATTTTTCCCTGAACCACGGCCAGGTGAATAGTACGGCGATCTTGCCCCGTCACTTCCGCCACCTGCATGACCGATAAATAGTCCGAATCAATCTGCGAATCATTCGGTGACGCTGAATCCAAATCACTTTTTGCGATGACGTAATGCCGTCCTACCCGTCTCGCCTTGAGCTGACCGTTCCGTATTCGGGCTAGAATGGTCATCCGGTGCACATTCAGTAATTCAGCCGCCTCCATAACCGATAAATATTCCTCGAGCGGCAGCCGATGCCGAGGGAACAGCGGATACTGCTCCTCCACGTAGGAGCGCGGTATCGCGTAGCTGCGACCAATCTTGACCGCACGGATCTGACCTTTTTGAATACGCTTGCAGACGGCAACCACACTGATACCCAGAAACTGCGCGAGCTCAGTGGTCGAAATGTAGGCGTGATGCTGAGAGGACATGAAGACCTTGGTTAACAAAATCGATTTAAATTAATCAATTATTAACTTTTTTGGTATAAATTTAGTTAACAATTGTCCATTATATAATCTATCATAAACGGATACCTTTACCTACCGAACTCTAGAAAATATAGCTCATCGGGCAAGGGTTGAAGCTGAAACACTGCCAACACAATCATATGACTTTTTTCTACCTGACAACAAAACGCCCATAACATTGACCAGCCCACACATCGAATTTAGGTAGACAGATCCCCATCAAAGTGTTACTCTAGGCGACTTATTGAGACCCTCTGAGGACGTCTCAACAAACGCGTAAAGTCAATGATCACGCCCATTCTCGAAATCCGGACCATCGGAATTTCCTGTCGGTTTCACGCCTCCTATCAGCTTTTCGGATTGGCGAAACACTTTCGGCCTGGACAAAGACTTTAGAAATCACTCTTTTAGTCTTAGTCGATTACCGATCTATTGTTTCAAGAGTTTAAGCCAAAATCTGATAATTTAAGGAAATGCGTGTATGTCTAATCTATCATTTGAAGAACTGGGACTGTCCCCGGAAACGTTAAAGACCATCAAAGCCAAGGGTTTTGAAGAACCCTCTCCTATTCAGGAGAAAACCATCCCCATTATTTTGTCGGGCACCGATGATATTATCGGACAGGCCCAGACCGGAACCGGAAAAACCGCCGCCTTCGGACTGCCGTTGGTGGAAATGCTGCAGGAAAAATCCAAACATGTACAAGCCCTGGTCCTGACGCCGACCCGTGAGCTGGCCATTCAGGTCGCTGAAGAAATTCTATCGCTGAAAGGACGTAAAAAGCTGACGGTCCTGCCGGTCTATGGCGGACAATCGATTCAGCTTCAATTGCGCGGACTTAAAAAAGGTGTCGATATTGTCGTCGGAACACCGGGCCGTATCCTTGATCATCTGAACCGAAAATCACTTAACCTGAAACACCTCACACATCTGGTCCTGGATGAAGCCGACGAAATGCTCAACATGGGCTTTCTGGAAGATGTTCAGCAGATCATGGATTACACGCCCGCGGAAAAACGCACCATGCTATTTTCAGCAACAATGCCCGCGCCGATCCTTCAGATCGCCAAGAAATATATGAACACCTTTCAGACGCTTAAAGTCACCCATGGCGAACTCACATCGAGCCGGACGGAACAGATATATTTTGAAGTGATTGAAGCGAATAAATTCGAAGCGCTATGCCGCATCATTGATGTGGAAGAGGAATTTTATGGCGTGGTCTTCTGCCGCACCAAGGTCGATGTTGATCGGGTCTCCAATCACCTCAAAGACCGCGGTTATCCCTCTGACGCGCTGCATGGCGATATCAGCCAGGCGCTGCGTGAGAAGATCCTGACCAAGTTCAAAAACCGCCGGATCAGCATTCTCATTGCCACCGATGTGGCCGCCCGCGGGATCGACGTCCAGGACATCACCCACGTCATTAATTATTCACTGCCGCAGGATCCCGAGGCGTATGTTCACCGTATCGGACGGACCGGGCGCGCGGGCAAGACCGGCAACGCCATCACCTTTGTCACACCGGCCGAGTCACGAAAATTGCGTTTCATTCAGCGGGTGGCCAAAACCGATATCCGCCGGGAGAAATTGCCCAAGGTCAAAGATATTATTAAACTCAAGAAAGACCGGATCTGTACACAACTGGAAACCAAGATCGAAGCCGGACTAAAGCCCGATTACATCAAACTCGCCGAAGATCTGCTCGAACGAAATCAAGCCTCCGCCCTTCTGGCCGCGATGCTGCAGCAGACATACCGCAATGAATTGGACCCCAAGAGCTATTCGGATATTGCCGATGCCGGTCCTGAAAAAAGCGGGACAACACGTTTGTTTGTCGGGTTCGGTAAGAAAAGCGGCTTAACCAACCGAAAGCTCGTCAACATCATCAAGGAAAAGTGCGGTATCCCGGGTGAGAAAATCCATGATATTCAGATCCGCGATAACTTCGCCTTTATCAGCCTGCCGTTCGCGGACGCGGAGGTAGTGCTGGAATTCTTCCATAAAAACAAAAGTCGAAACGGCATGTACGTGACCAAGGCCAAGAAGGACCGGAATGCCTCACCCGGACGACCGGATAAGAAACGTTCTGGCGCGAAACGGGTGGATGGCAAGACATCTTTTGGAAAAGGACGACGAGGTAAGGCCGAGTTTCCCAAGGGAAACTTTCCGAAACGTCGTCGGAAGACAAAATAGATTTGAAATCGAACTCGTAAAGTTTTAAATCCGCAGACCAGCCAGACGTCCGTTCGCCGGATCTTGGGGAGATTCGTCTTGAGGGGTATCGGTAAGACCGAGGATAAACGGCAGATTCTGTATCGGGGCGATATTGATGATGACCGGAACAAATCCTCCAACTTCCACGCCGGAGGCATTCCATGCTTCCGGTGTAAAGGCAAATCCCTCACCTTCACCCGAAATGTTCATTTCAACCATCGCCGAGTTCATATCAATCCCCCCGACCGGATCGGCGGTCATGGCCTTATCCGAACTCGTAGACTGAACCGGCATCACGATCTGAAATTCAGCTCCGCTTTGTGTGCCTCCGGGGATTCGCCGTTGAGCATTTAGGTTTAATCCCCAATTCATCAACCGTGTGATGTGATAGACTTCAGCAAGCCCCACACCGGTTCCAAACTCCTTACCCTGCGTCCGCCCGTATTCAAAAATACGCATTCGTCCAAACCGTTCTTCCAGTAATCCGGTCGACTGCGGAATACCTCCCGCGGTATCATGCACCGTCAGCGTCATCTCACCTGATTGCGTGTCCGCGCTCAATCGAACCTGGATATCACCTGGCTGGAATCCCGGACGTTGTCCATCTTCAATCTGTTTGACAATTTCATCATGCGCATTATTCACGAGATTACTGATTATCAATCCGATCCATACCGGATTCACATCCAAAACCAAATTTTCAGCCTCGGCATCGACATCCAACGAGACGTAACCCGCCATAAAACCTCGTTTGGCATTCAACCCTTCAATCGCATTCTCGACGACGTTTCCTAAGTTGACGGTCTCTCGATTATAGGAGGCATCGCCCCGGGCGAAAGCCAACTGCCCTTCAATTTCACGGCTCACAAGCTGCGGCAGACTTGTCATCTCCTGCAGCAGTATGCGGGACGATTCCGGGTCATTTTCGGCTATTTGGCCCGCTTGACGAACAGCGCCCACCAAGGCGGCCACACGCTGGCTGATCGTCTGCCATCGATTTTGAAAGTCAAAAATCTGGTCATAATCAAAATCATCCCGACGGGGTGCTTCTCCGGCAAAACTCATCATCTCATTCTTAAATTCCACGACAGTCTCAGATAGATCCTTGAACTCGGCTAGCTGGGCCTCGCTAAATCCTTGCATATAAGTCGGCAAGACAAAAACGCCCGCCAGCGTCGACATCTTCGCAAAAGGGTCCACCGAGGCGCTCGCGCTATGATCCATTGAGCGTATCGCGACACGCTGACGCTCATCGATCTCTTTTTCGTTTAAAATCAAACTGATCGACTCCGAACGCGTCAACCCATCATTAAACATCATTTCATTGACCCTGCGTCGATCGTCATCCGATAAATCTAAGTAGTCCCGGCTTAATTTTTTGATCGAGTCCGTCAAATAGCCTTTTTGATTAAGCTCTCGAATCAGCGAGTCATCTACTTGACCAGACAATCGGCTGAGCTGATTGGAAAACTGTTCCGTCTGCATGGCTCCCACAATTATCCCCGAGAACTCTACACCATTGATGATGTATCCTCCGACGTCTTCCACGGCTTCCGCAGGTTCGCGAAACTCCACCGACGCGCGGATGACATCCATCGTTAAACGTCCGTCCGCCACAACCCCTTGCTCAGCTAATTGTGATTGGATGTCGTCGGCGGTCATGCGGGTGGCGGGATTTCTAAGTCGTACCGCGTTCAGTGCCCCTTCAACAAAGCTTTCAAGCTCCATACTATTGACCATCAAGGCCTGTACCAGGCTTGGCTCGATTTGATACTCACTCGCGAAACTGCTGATATCCGCCATCATGGCGTTGTCAGCCGCATCTGTTGACCTGAACGTCAAGCGGTCGGCATTTTCTCCCACCGGATTCGATGCGTTTAATCCAAATGTCACTCGCACCCCGTTGCGTAGACGGTTAGACGCGTCTAAGACGCGTTGACGAATAGAGTCCTGATTCTGTAAATCTGCCGATGAGATCATGGCTTGATCGCCATTTAACTCAACGCCGCCTGAGAAATATTTACGGGGGATGATCTCCTGTGATACCGGATCCACCTCTTCCTTAATAAGGCTGAATACGCCTTCCTGAAACGCCTCAACATACTGTTCGTAGATTGCTTGATTGATTGTCGGGTCCGCCGACTCAACCCCTTCCGTACGCTTTTGATTGACATAGATCTGGCCTAACACACTCTCTTTGAGTTTGTTTTTGTACCACGCGGCCAGCAGCATTGAATGATAGATCTGCCTTAGGTTGGCAAACGTGCGCCCCTGATTGATCTCTTTCTCAATCTCCGGAATCAAAACTTCACGCACAATTTCACCGGACACACCGCTGATGATATCAAGTTCATCGGCGTCGATGTCGCCCAAACCGTGCTTGGTGCTATCGCGGTTGGCATCCAGCGCCAGGTAGTCTTCCTCCAACATAACCTTCAAGTAACTTTCAACAATAAACGCGCCGCTGGCATGTTCATACACCGTCGCCCGCTCCGGTACAATCCAGATCTTGTTAAAGGTGTTCATCGGAATATCGGTAGAACCAAATTGCTTGAGCGCCTTGGCGTACACTCGTTGCCAAAATTCTCCGCCGAGCTGTTGGTCTGGATGCATGAGCGATGAGGACAATTGCTTGAGCATGTAGTCCAAGGCTAGAAGGTCACGTCCCATTTCTGTTTGACCAAACGCGTCGGGGATAATGCGATCTTTTTCGTACGGTGAAAGGTTAACCCACATTTCGTCCTCAGGAATGGTGAGCGAGGCCAAAAAATACTTGATAAGCTTGGAGGATTCGGCCGCGAATGCATCCTGATTCAATTCGGATGTACCCTGATCGATCACAAAATCAAATTTAAGCGGATCATCCGGGTACACGGTCAGTCCCATCACGATCACGGGTTCATAGGCTTCACTGAGTGGAACTAATGTGCCTGGGGCGGGAAGATTTAGGACGCTCTCGGCAAAGGCCGACGGCGTCAATAGGGGACATACGGGGCTCAAGGCCAAAATCAACCCCAAACACAGGCTGATGGCTTTGCATGCTATAAATTTAAGCCTTTTATTTTCAAGTGGATAGATCATTTATGTTTTCACCTGGTTGTGGAAATTGACGGCGTTTTCTTAATATTATCATATTAATACTAGTATAACAAGACCGTCATCCCCACCCGTGGGAATGATCTATTTGATGCGAAGAGACGTATGGGCGGTTGTCTGGGTGCCGTCATGGTGGGTGACCGTGATTCGAAGAACCCAATCCTTACTCCCGCGCAGATGTTCTTTGCGCTCGATCTGTGTGATCAGATCATGGTTGGCCTGCTCGACAAACGGACCGGCGACATATTTGAACTTCTTGGCGCGCTCGCCTTTGCCAACCTCGACAATAAACGATTCAAAATCACCGCGCACGGTGGCATAGACATTGACCGCCCGGTCACGATCGGTATCGACAAAATCGAGCCCGGTAAATTTCGCGGTAACGCGGTCGTTGACATCTTCACTCAAGGCTGCCTTGGCGTTCAACACCCCGGCCCCCGTGTATTCATCCCATCCAGGCTCTTCCATGTCATCAGCGGTACGATGTAAAATGTCTTCGATATCCAGATTTGTCAGATCAGGATTCTGCGCGAGCAGCAGTGAAGCCGTCGCAGCAACGATAGGGGTGGAGAATGACGTCCCGGATTGAGGATAGAATCCTGCCTTTAATGTCGAAGGTTTGAGCTTCTTGCCGGTACCTTCAGCGATCAAGGAAATGATCCGATCTCCCGGCGCCAGCAATCCGTTATTCGCCCCCCAGTTGGAGATGGTACTGCGCGTCTCCTCAAAGTCCATCGCGCCGACCGCGAACGCGCCGCGCACTGAAGCCGGTCCGTGCTCTTGAATATCCTCACCCACATTCCCGGCGGCCGCCGCAATAAAAACGCCTTGCTTGTACGCATATCGGAAGGCCAACTCTTCCATCCTCGACGGAACACGGGCACCGAGACTGATATTGATAATCTTCGCGCCGTTATCAACCGCATAATAAATCGCGCGCGTGATCATGAAGCTCGTCGTTTGTCCGTCTTTATCGGCGACCTTGATCGGCATGATCACCGCGCCTGGATTTATCCCCGCCATCCCGTAACCGTTGTTGGTTTTAGCGGCAATGATACCGGCGACAAACGACCCGTGACCTTGTTCATCCGTTAAGTCCGCGTTGTTGTCCAGGAAGTTCCAACCGTTGACGTCATCCACGTACCCGTTGTTGTCGTCGTCAACCCCGTTACCGGGTATCTCGTCTGTGTTCACCCAAACATGTTCCGGGCCGTCAACGTGGTTCATATCCAATCCCGAATCGATTACCGCGACCACCACGTTTCGCCGTTGCTCATCTACCAGATGCCAGGCCGAGTCCGGATCCTCCAGCGGTGTATATCCCACACGATGAATGCCCCATTGCCATTTCATTTCCTCGCGTTTATCTTTGTACTGATCTTCCTGGGCGCCGAGCGTTTTACCGCGTCCGCCCATCTTCATGGTGCTGCCGATTGTTACTTTCGCCGCCTTCTTGGAACTGCCTAAAACACCAAACAACTTTTTCTTCTTGCCTTCCTGCGCGGGCGGCCGATAGAACGGATCATCGGGCTCAATCATCACCTCATCATCCTCGGGGGCAAAGAAATCTTTGACCGCCGTTTCCACCCGCGACTGGACTTTATCGATCACCTTACGTTGAACCCGCTGTAGAATACCCCGCCAATTACCGTCAGAGACATCCTGGACCAAATCCGTCATCCGCTGGGCCTTGAGAAGGGCGTTCTGGATCGCGTTGGGATCACCGTCGATCATGTCCCGGAAGATGTAATCAACAATGCGTCCATGGGCGTCCATGATGGCCAACGCCTTGCGGCCGTCTTTCTCACCACACGCGACCATGGGGCCGTCCGCCGCAACTTCCTTGGCCCCGCTTTGACCGAACGATTGCGGTTCGCTTGGCGGATCGTCACGTTTCGATAACTTCTCCGCCGGCTCAACCGCGTCCGGAATCTGGGTCTCGGCAAAGTTATCCTCGCGTTCAAAACAATCATCGCTATAGCGCCGTCCTTTATTCATCCCCTTCATCAGTAAATTCTGGAAGTCCCCGACCCCGATTCCTCCGGCGCTAAGGAAGCTGGCAATATTCATTCCACCTTTCGGAAACATCGACCCCATCGACTGAACCGCTTGTTTGGCCGAATCGGCCTTGACTAATTGCATCACCTGCGAAACCTTGAAGTCACCCAGATCCATCGTCCCTTTTTTATTGAGGACATAACGTCCCCGCGGCGTTTCGACAATCAAAATAAAGTATTCGATCTCAACGACGAGTTGACTGACATCACCGCCGATTATCAGATCATCCCCGATCTTCACAAATCCATCGGTCGGCGTACCGCCCGTTGTGATCGTCTCGCCCGGCAGACTACCGATCGGTTGAGTCTGCAGGCCTCCAATCGGATCACCACCCGGTACACTGATCAAATCATCGGGATCCGAGCCACCCGTTATCGGCTGACACCGATGACATTCCGCCCCCTGGAGCATCACATCACGACACTTGGTATTTGAAGGACAGCTGTCGTTACCAAAACACATCCCCGGGAACGTCCCTTCCGGACAATCCCGCGGGAATCCCGTCGACGGCTTACATCGCCAGCAGGTTCCGGTACCATTGAGTCCACTGATCATCCGCATCTCACAATTTTGTTCCGGACAATCGCTTGGACATGACGTTGACCAATCCGTCCCCAACTCAGCCGCGCAATTCGGACCACTAGTCTTATAGCTGCATGAGTGACAACTTTCTCCATCTACACTACTGTCTTTGCAAGCTTCAAAATCCGGATCACATACCCCTGGACACACCCCATCGTTAAGCCCTTGCTTCTTGCAATTTGATGCCGGATTTTTGGGATAACAGTTATGACATTTCAAGCCGGCCACCGGATCTACGGGAGAACAGACCTCCATGTATTCACGGCATGTCCCTGGACACCCTCCGTCTTCCAATCCTTCAGATTGACATGACACACATCGGTCACCGGATTCGTCGCAGACCTCTCCATGACATGGTTCTTCACCGGGAACGCACTCGCCGCCGACACATTTCTCCGGCCCGTTACAAAATTGACCGTCATCACATTCACTGTCATCCGCGCACCCCGGCCGACATTTGTAACATGTGTACGCGATACCCTGCGGGTTGTTTGGATCACCATAGACCGGCGTTGCCTCACACAATTCCGCCGGACATTCGCCATTACAATTTGGACTGGCCGTGCTGCCCGGTACGTTGGCGGCGCAATCCTGATTGACACGACATTGTGGAATCGGCGTTCCGGCACACACCCCTTGGGAACACAGATCGTTGCTGGTACAGGTGTCCTGATCATCACAACTTGTGCCGTCCTTGAATTTTTCAATGATTCCCTTGTCCGACTCGCAGGCATATTCCTTACATGTTTCGGCGGGCGGCACAGCAATCGCTGATCCTTTACACTGACCATCCTGACATTGATCGGAATCCGTACAGGCATCGCCATCGTCACAAGGTCCTTGCTTAAATGTTGGAACACATTTACCCTGTACGCATTCTTCCTTGAGACAATCGGTTTCACTGGCGCATGTCACATTTTCACACGGATCCGGCCCGACAGCGCCGGTTTGACAGGTATGACAAAGCACACCGCCTTTGCGCTGCATGGCACAGGCTTGACCATCCGAACATGTCCCCGGACATCCGCCGGGCTGCATATCAAATTTGTTACACGTTTCATCGTCCGTCAGCGGTTCACAACGATGACACTGGGCCCCCTCGACAGTAAATGGATAACAAACATCGGCTTGCGAATTGCAATTACCCGGACAACCGCCGTTAAACGCATCCATCCGCTGACATGGTCCTTCATTGATAGTCGTGCAGCGATAACACGTGACGGTTGAATCACGTTGACGTGATCGTCTCGGTGGAACGATTAAACCGCTTTGACGATCCACATCGATGGACATACACATGTCACCCGAACAGGCTCCGTCGCACGCGGCGTCTGATGTGTATCCGTTATTTTCACAAAATCCGGGTTCTTCCTTCTTCTTGGAAACTTCACACCGGTAACATTCATATTCCTTGCCATCATGAACCTCATTGGCCTGGATACACACTTCATCATTTGCGTCTAGACATGAATGGGCGTCGCACACGCCCGGCAAACCATTGTGACATTCATTCTTGGGATCATCCGGCGTCTCACAGGTCCAGCAATCCAATTTAAATCCCGGATCCGGCTTTCCGTCCTGATCCTGATCCCAATCGGCGATCGGCGGCACCGCCCCCGGCGGACCTCCGTTTTGCTCTGTCGCTTCCCGCGCCTCACGCTCGGCCTTCTCTTTATCATTCCACCAATCGCGTTCCTCGTCGGAAATTTGACCGTCTTCATTGGCATCCATTTCTTTTTCAGCTTCCGCAATCTCCTCTAAACTGGCCGTGCCGTCGCCGTCCTTGTCCATATTCTTGACCTGTTCCTTATTGTCCCATGCCTGCTGCTCATCCTCAGATACTTTCCCATCTCCATCGGTATCACGGTCGTAATAGTCCTTGGGTTTAAATCCCGTCACATTACCGTTCGCGTCGGTTTCGATGATATAGTCCGACCAATCCGTCGGTCCCGGATCGGTTGGATCCCCCATGAAGCCTGGGTTGGGCGGGTTCTTGGCATCTTCTTCACGTTGACGATCTTTGCGGGTCTTGTTCTTTCCATCGGCCCGTTTATCATCCTCCAAGTTTTTGAGAAACTCTTTGTCGCGGTCGTTCCGTCCATTGCGAACCTGACGTTTCCAATCATCAAATGCCGGACCTCCCTGGGCGGCCATCGCATTGTAATCATCGGTAAAATCACTGGCGGCCGACGCGGCTTCGATCTCTTGCAGTTCTTGATTGAGCGCGGCATCGCCTTTGGCGGCGACATTATTCGTGAATTCACGCACGGCATCCGGCCCCTTGGCCTTGGCTGCATCATATTGCTCCTGCAGCGTCGGCGGTTTGGGTTTGGCCTGCCGCTTAAACTGCGCCTCAGACACACTGATAACGCATAGTAAAATCATCCATGTAATTAGAATCGTCTTACGCATAAATTTTAATCGCTTAAGTTCTGATAACTCCATTATTCAAAGCTGTACTTGTTCAAATACTCCATGGTCTGCATGATCCCGGATGGATCATCGGGATTGACCGGTGGTTTGTCCGGATATTCCCATTTGATCCCCATTTCATCCTGATAAAATTTTCGCATGTCTTCGGCGTTGTTCAATGTTACCGGCGGCCGTCCATCGGGGAAGAATACCGTGGCCGGCGGATCCGGCGGTTTAAATCCCCCCGCCGGCTGCCAATCATCCTGTGCTCCGTGCTGAACATAATCTTTGCGGCCGTCAAGTTTCTCATTGAGCTGTCGACGGATTTCGGTGCCATCGTCCAATGTCTTTCCCGCTCCCGTGCCCACGCGTGACGCTCCGCCATCCGGATTACGCTTGTACAGTCCATGCAGATCATAGTCCCCGTGCAGCCCTTTCCAAACCTTACCCGTGCTTGGATCATGAAACTCAATCACACCGGTATCCGCATTCGGTTTGTATCCCTTACTGGCCATATCATCTTTGTACTTTTTCCATGTCTTTTTAGAGACATCCCAGCGCGCCTGAATGCGCGCGGCCTCATCCAGATCGCCCGCTTTTTTTGCCTTTTCAATCGCTGTTTCAAAATATCCGGCCTGCACACTGTGTGTCGGGTCGACGACCAAACCTTTATGCGGTCCGACGATAGCAGTCTTGGCCTTTGAATCCATCGGCTTCGGCATGTAATCCGGATTCCGCATATGTTTAATCGAATCAGGATTCCCGTTACGAACAATCAAGTACGTATCGGTTTCCTGGGCAAATTCATGCATGCGTTGTGAATGATCACGTCGGAATCCATTAACTTGCTCCAACCGCTTTTTGTGACCGCGTGGTAAGCGGGCCTGTCGCTCGCCGACCACCGGCAGTCTTTGGTCGCCGGAGATGACCGGAGCAGGCCGAAGACCGTCATCCGGCGGACCACGGACGTCCGGCTTGGCGGCCGGTCCTCCCGACGCTCCCGGCCCATCGTTGCCTTTTGGCGCTGAAACCTCGTCGAGCTTACCCCCGGACCCTGCGGGTGGCGCATCAATAAGCGGTTGTCCATCCGGACCTAAACGCTGCGTCTTATCCAGATCCATATCATTGAGATTGTCCAGTGTTCGATGCGCGTCACCGGCCGGTCCGTCGGCCAGCGGTCGCCCGTCGGGACCGTAACGCTTCGTCGGGGCCAATTCCAAATTATTGAGATCATCCAAGGTCTGATGCGCGCGTCCAGCGGCGCCATCCGCCAGGGGACGCCCATCCGGCCCAAGACGTCGTGCCGCATCATCCAAATCCATTTTGTTGAGATCATCAAGCGTCTGCAAGGCGCGTTGTGCGGCGTCATCCGAGGCTTGAGCCGCTCGCTCGGCTGACTTTTTGGCCGCGGCCTGTGCTCGCGGTGAGCTTAGATCCAATCGATTTAGATCATCTAGTGTTTGATGCGCGCGCCGCGCGGCGTCATCCGCCGCTTTCGCGGAACGTTGTGCTGATTTCTCCGCCGCCTTTTTCGTCGCGGAATCAGGAAAATCATACTTGGCAATATCGTCCAGCGCCTGATGAGCCCGCATTGCCGCGTCATCAGCTGAACGCGCCGCCGACGCTGCCGCTTTACGTGCGGACAACTGACCTTGCGGCGTGGACAGATCCATTTTATTGAGATCATCAAGGGTTTGTTGGGCTCGTCGGGCCGCGTCATCCGCCGTATTCGCCGTCATTCGCACCGTGTCATCCAGCATATTTGGACTCAAGCGCTGTGTGGGCAGCATATCCTGGACTTGGCCCGGCTTAAGTTTCTGCGTGGATATCGCATCTTGAACCTGTCCGGGCGTTAACCTTTGCGTAGGCAGATTATCTTGAATCTGGCCGGGAGAAAGTTTTTGAGTTGAGATGCCATCTTGAATCTGTCCCGGACTCAATCGTTGTGTCGAGATACCATCCTGAACCTGCCCCGGTGATAACCGCTGAGTTGGTAAATTATCCTGAATCTGGCCGGGAGACAACTTCTGTGTGGGTAAGCCGTCCTGAATTTGTCCCGGCGATAACTTTTGTGTTCCGATGGCATCGTCAACACTTCCCGGTTTCAACCGTTGCGTGGAAATCGCGTCCTGCACCTGCCCCGGTGACAGTCGCTGAGTAGGCAGTGTATCTTGTACTTGTCCGGGCGTTAATCGCTTTGTCGGTAGATTATCCCCGTAATTGTTGAGCATTTGTGTTGGCGTATTATCGACATTGTTAAGAATCTGGGTCGGCATCGCATCCTGAGCATCAAATCCTTGTGTGCCTTTAAAGTCATCCGGAATACGGTTAGGCGCGACCGGCTGCCCCGCTCGCTGCGCGGCACGTTGCGCCCGCAGATAGTCCGCCTTCTGCATGATTTGCTGACGGGATAAATTAGCTCCCGGCGTGAATAGCTCCTGAATCTGCGCCGGAGTTAGATCCTTGCTCAAAGATCCGACGGGAGCTTCACGGATACCGGTATCCAAAATGTCATCACCGACTTCACCGAGATCGTCGGCAGCCCGTCCGGACTTGAGATCATCCATGGCTTTCTTAAGACCCGCATCACTGGCAGCATCCGCGGCGGCCTGTAGTTCTTCACGGGTAGGTTTTTTCACCGCCTCCACCGGTTTAGGATCCGCGTTTCCGTCCACCTTCTGTTGACCGGCGTTCGGATCGCGTTGCTGCATGTCGCGCTGCGGACGATCGGGTCGATCAGGACGCTTGGCGTCAGGACGCACCGGTTGATCCGGCCGGACGGCCGGCGTTTCCGGTTTCGGCTTGGGTTGCGGAGTTGAATCCGGCCGGACAGATGGATTATTAGCAGGGCTATCCGGCACCCGGTTCGGCGCACTATCGGGGATGTTGGGTTTCTTACCCGACGGAATATCCGGTGATCGAGGTGCCGTCGTTGGAGTGTCCCGCGGACGAACGCGCGTGGTCCCGTCGAGTTTGGCCCCGGCTCGCGCCGCGTCATCGGTTGAATCCAAAATATTGGAAGCCTGACGGGAAACATCGGAAACATCAAACGCCTTGTCCGCCGCGCGCGCCGCATCCAGCGTTTTATCGGCTTGCTTGGCGCCATCTATCAATTTGTCACCCACGCGTAACGCATCCGCCCCTTTGTCGACGCCGGTCACAAGATTATCAAACAGCCCCAGCTTATTCACCCCAGCCGTGGCCGCATCCGCCAGAACGGTTTCACCAACGACCTTACCCGGCACATAAGCGGCTTCCCAGGCCACATCGCTTGACCTGGAAATACGGGTAAGCTCCTTATCGATCGCTCCCCCCAGCATGACCGCCGCCTTGGTCAGCCCGTCGAGGTTCATGTTACCGTCCAGAGCCTGGGCCACCCCTTGAAAAGCCTTTGATGCATCATTCCCAAATATCCCTCCGTCCTCAAATCCTAAACCGCGCGCCGTTGTCTCCAACGCCAGATCAGCCGCGCCAACCGTCAGTTCACCCAATCCGTAAATTCCTTTGGCCGTCCCGACGACAAGGCCGGATCCATAGGCGACTTGCTTTTTCATCATGTAGAATGGATTGCGAACCGACTCATAAATTTCTTCACCCAACGATGTCACAAAATGTTCCATGAACGACGGCGGGACATCTGTTTTGGCCGATCCCTCCGACACATTATAGACGGTGGTGACAATACCCTGGATTTCATCGGCATCCATCGGGTAGTCTCCCTGCGTGAGAGTCGCTTGGGCTCTAAGGTCACTCTGCATGGACTTGATATTATCCAGCTGTTGCTGCAGCAGCTTTGATCCCGGATCATTGGGATTATTGATCTTGCCGATCAGCGTCTCCAGCTGTTTGATCGCTCCATCCATCCCGTCGGCATATTGATTGAGTTTCTGGCCCAAATGCTTCTCATCAACCGGTCCGGCACCCATCATCATATTGTCGTACGACATATCATCCATTTCGTCTTCCATCGTTTTTTGTCGACGGTCATAAATGGCATCCCATTCCTTCTTACCACGCTCCATGTTTGATAGCCGTGTTTCTAGATCATCGGTATCCTCACCCTTGGCCTTTTTCGCGCGGATCTTGGACCGAAGTTCTTCAAATTTTTGTTCCCAAACTTTATCACTGATTTCTCGCGTCTTTAAAAGGTGCTTGTACTCTTCCAATACTTTGTAGTACGAACTCAGTCGCTTCAGTTCTTCCCGTTGCTTGGCATTAGGATCGAGTATCATGTGATACTTTTCGACTTCCTTCCGTAATTTATCCAGCTCCCGACGATAAAAAGCCATTTCGCTCTTTAATTGCTCACTCAACGGTTTGAATCGGGCCATCAGACGTTTCAGCTTCTTTTCGGCCTCTTTACGACGGTTTGTCACCGCCGTCGAGTATCCGCCCAGTGAACCTTCAACCCGCTTTTCTTCATCCTTGAGATCATCCACCTGTTTTTGAGCGGCCTCAACCTCCTGTTTAAGCTGTTCAAACTCTTTCAGCCGCGGGGCGGTATGTTTATTGATCGCTGTCGCGCGTGTGGTTAAATTTTCCACCGCCTGTTTGTATTTTTTGAGGTAGTATTGCCGTTCGCGTTCCTCAAATGTCATTTCCCGCTTTCGTTCGGCCTGCCGTTTCGCCAGATATTCCTGCTGCCGACGTTTCCGTTCTTCGGCCTGTGCCCGCTCAACAGTGGCCCGGTCAATCTCTTCCTGCAAACGTTTGTTCAGATGTTTATTCTGATCCACGTACGATTGACGAATCCGCTCGGCCGTCGCCCGTGTACTCGGCCCCTCCTGAGGATTATTCGCCACCGCCGCCATTTTCTCAATCATCCGCAGATTACTTTGGATCCACTCATTGAGCCATATCGTTTTGGGTGTGACCGGCGGTTTGGGCGGCTCCGGCTGGTTGATTGTCGGTTTTGACGCGGCTGGTTTGGCCGGACGAGGACGGACACGGGTCTGTGGTCGATCAGGAGTGGTCGGTTTCGGCTTGGGATCTCCCAAGGCCTGTTTTTGGTCAGCCGGTCCGCCAGCGATTTGGGATGGCCCGCTACCGCCAGGATTTTGCGGCGGTCCTTTCGGCGGCTCGGGTTTGGTGCCGGGTCCTTTTTTACCTCCATCCTTACCTCCGGAGTCGACTCCTGTTTTCTTTTTAGCGCCTTTTTGAGGTGAATCTCCACCTGCCTGTCCCGGGCTTTTTTGATCCCCTGCGTTGTTCCCGCCATTCTGCCCGGCATCGTTCGGAGCCCCTCCACCCTGATTTCCATTATCCGGACCTGGATTTGGAGCAGGCGGATTATTCGCGCCGCCACCGGCGTGCCGGGTCTTCTCTATACACATGCCTGGAGCCTGACAATTGTCGTCGCAATCCTCTTCGTAATCATAACCCCATTTTAAATCTTCACAGGTCGGCGGATCTGGCGGACGGACACATTCAAAACAATGTAAGTTTTCCATCCGATTGTTCCATTCCCACATCTGATACTTGCCACGATATTCACACGTCCCGTCATAACATCCCAATTTACAATTCGTCAGATTGGTTGTACTGTCGTAATACTTCCAACACAGGTCCGGCCTTTTTTTACAGGCAATACATGTCAACGCCGTGCCATTGGGCCCGGTCGCCGAACTGGTTTCACAATACAATTCCGGATTGCTGTCACAAATGCCTCCGTTACACCATGGATGCGTGGTCGGCCACTGGCCCACATCCCAACATGTCTCCTGTCCGCCTTGCTGACACTTAAAGCAATTGGTCCCGTCGATCGTCGTGTCATACTTACAAACCGTATTACAAGCTTTAGAACATTCCTGATAGTCCGACGACATCCCCTGGGACGCACAAACATCCGGCAGCGAATCCGGCGCTTCGGCCTGAATCTTGGCCGATCTGAAATAGGCCTCATTCTCGACGAGAAAATTAAGAATATCATCGAGATAAACATTCGAATCCAGAAGATATGTTCGTGTTTGAGTCAGGTAGGCCTTAACACCGGCCAAACTGTTTTCTCCATCGGAGACGTAGTCTGTCAATTGACCGGCATAAACTTTAAGATCGCTCAGATAGTCCACGACTTCCGCCGCTTTATTATCCGGATCCGCCCCCTTGTCCTGAAAGGCCATCGCCAGGTTCATAAACTGATCACGCGCTTGGGTATACTGGCCGTTAAGAGATTTCGTGTAGTCTTTCGCGGCGGACTGATTGCGTCCGACCGCGTCAAACCCTTGAAGCATGTCATCCAGATTCTGAACGTTCTCATCCAGCAACCGCTTCATGCCGTGGACGGCGTCGATCATCTCCAATACACGATCCGCCATCGCATCGGACTGGGCGTTGAAACTCTGCGCGATCGAATCGGTGATATATTCGTATTGCTGCAAATTCTGATAATTTGCATCGAGCGTTTGGGCCATCTGGTCCACTTCCCCCTGAATGGCATCCGTCTCTTCGTATATCTTGTCAGCATCTTTGACAAATAGATCAGCAATATCCATCGACCGGTTGATGAACCGTTCTGGATCCACATCCGCCTGTGAATGAGCGATGTGCGTGACTTGAGCCACGGAAGTGACCAACGCATCCATACGCTGCGCAATGCGCGCGCCACCGTCCTCCGGCTGCAAAGCGTACGGATTATTCGCGCCTTGAGGGAAGAATACATCATTGACTCCCTTTAGTGACTCCAAATTTTTTGACATCGGAACATGTGCAACCGAACGTCGGGATTCGGCCGTTCCATGGTTCGAATCAGTAAACCGCTTCCAGGATGCGTCCTGCTGGGGAGAAAACTCAGCGTTGAACTGATTGATGGATTGGGATTCAATCATCTGGGGCAGCACTTGCCCTTCAGATAAAGCTAATACCCGTCGCTCTTGGGCTTCAAAACCTTTTTTGGCAAGATTTACACGTTGTTGGCGTTGAATGTCGTCGGCCGCAGCAGGAAGGAAAGTCGTTATAAGGAAGGAAGTAATGGCGAATGCCGAAATGATTTTTTGTGAAAATGTCATTCTGCTCCCAGATAAACGATTACACCTCAGAATACGTCAAACCATGGGCAATGTCAAACACAAACTGTCCTAAAGTGTTGGCAGACATACTGATTTATCTCTCTTTCAATTGAATAAACAGATACACCCCAGTGACCGACGCTGCAAAACAATCCAATTCAATTGAATAAACAGCGGCGGCACAAATGTTGCCGCTTTGGTTTTCGAATATTTAAATTCAACAACAATCAAAAGGAGATGAATGAATGATCAGGAAAAAAATGGGTATCTTGCTAGGAACGATATTGGCCGTACTCGTCGCAAATGCGCCGGCATTCGCGAATGGATTCAAGTATCAAGTGACAATCACCAATCTCACGCACAATATCATCTTGACCCCGCCCCTCGTCGCAACCACGCGCTTTAATCAGGACGTCAGTATTATGGAATTGGGCCAACCCGCCAGTGAGGCGCTGGCCAAAGTCGCTGAAGGCGGTAACACCGCGGATCTTGAAAACTATTTGAGCAATATGGGCGTTGAAAGTATCGTGGCCCACCCTGATCCCATTCTCCCTGGTCAGCCGGCGGTCATCGAGATCGATGGACGGGTGCGCGGAGGACTCTACTTAGCGACCATGCTGCTGCCAACGAACGATGGATTTTTGGCGTTGAACGGTGAGATCATTAAAGGCGGCTTCGGACCGCAGACCTTTTACCTGACCGCGTATGACGCCGGTTCGGAATTCAACAGCGAGGTCTGCGCCGAGATTCCCGGACCGCAATGCGGCGGTGAGGGATTCAATGAAGATCCCGGTGAAGGTGTAATTGTCCCACATCCGGGGATCCATGCGGAAGGTGAACTTTCCGCGGCCGAATATCAGTTCGGAAACCCCGTGGCCAAAGTCACAATTCAGCGCATGCGGTAAATCGGAATCAAATAAAAAAGCCGGCACATATGATATGTGTCGGCTTTTTGTTTTTCGATCGAAATTGTCTGTCTAGGACTTGCGTCTTGACGATGGCGCGTCGGGACGGATAGGCCCAGACGAACTGGACTTTCGAGCCGTTTTGCCCTTGGTTGATTTGGCTTTGGAACGACTGCTGCCCGAACGCCGCGTCCCAGATGATCCACGTGAAGATGATCCGCGCGACGATGAACTACGGGACGAACTCGTCCGGCGCTTGGCCTCACCCGACGAAAATTTCGCATTCGCGAATTTCGGATGCATCGACCGCGGCAAGGTCATCTTGATCAACCGCTCAATCTTCTCGATATCCTGACTTTGCGTCGGCGTCGCGAGAGTAACCGCGTGCCCTTCCATGCCGGCCCGGCCTGTCCGCCCGATTCGATGCACGTAATTCTCGGCATCATCAGGCAGGTCATAATTAACCACCAGCTCAATCTTACTGATATCGATCCCTCTGGCCGCCACATCTGTCGCCACCAGCACACGATAACGCCCGCGCTTAAACCCATTAATAGCCTGATTGCGCTGACTCATCGATCGGTCCGAATGGATCTCCGTCACCTTGGCCCCCATCGCCCGGATATTACGGGTGATCCGCGAGGCCTTATGCTTTGTGCGGATAAAAACCAGGACCGTTCCCTTGTATTTATCCAGCAACATGCGAAGCACATCATTTTTCAGTGCTTCTTTCACAATAAAAAGTTCCTGCGACACATCCTTAGTCGCGGTTCCCGACGGCGCGATCTCAATACTGATCGGTAATTCCATGTATTTGTTGGCCAGCTTGAGGATATCCGCCGGCATTGTCGCCGAGAATAACATTGTCTGAATCTTCGGCGGCACACACCGCAGCACGCTGTTAACTTGAGGCTCAAATCCCATATCCAGCATCCGGTCCGCTTCATCAAGAATCGCCACACACACATCACCTAGATCGATTGTTCCTTGATAGATGTGATCGTTCATCCGGCCGGGCGTCGCGATAATGACCGCGGGCTTTCGTTCAATATCCGGAATCTGCATATTGATCTTGATCCCGCCGATCAAGACCGCGCTGGTCATGGCAAACGCATCGAGCAGCGGCGCCAAGACCTCATCCACCTGCAGCGCCAATTCCCGTGTCGGTACCAGGATCAGGGCCTGACCGCCTTCAGCGGCCAAGCGCTGAATCGTCGGCAAGCCAAAGGCCAGTGTTTTTCCGGTTCCCGTCTGCGCGATCCCCATGATGTCCTTCCCTTCCAGCGCGATGGGAATCGCCTGTTCCTGAATCGGTGTCGGCGTGACAAACTTGAGTTTGTCCAAAACGGCTAAAATGTCGGGGGCTAATCCTAAATGTCTAAAATCGTTACTTTTTGTACTCACATATACTCCATTTCATCGAGATCTCTTCTTCACGTCGCAGCTCCGGGATCTCTTCCGAGAGTGCGTCTGATTGATATTCTTGTCATTATACTGCATCACTGTAACAGGGAACGCCGTTTTTAGGAAGCAGAAAATTGAACGGCTCCCGAATCAGTAATTAAACAAACTCTTGTGCGTGTAGCTTGTGTCGCCTGTGTGCTCTATCAGGGCGCGGACAATCTTCCCCTTAATATTTGGTGTGATCCGCCGTCCTAATCGTCCCTTCTGCACTTGTTTGTGCGTGAGCTGTTCGCTGGAGGCCGACACCAGATCATCATTCCGCAATCCCAGCTGAATCATGACCTCATCCAGCGGCTGCTTGTCATAATCGGTCTTCATATGGTTACTCCTATCGTATCACCACTTGTGTTTAAATCGTTGGACATCAAATTTTTCCGGCAGGGGCTCCCCACGCTGCAGGGATTCCGCCAACCGCGCGGCGAAATAAGGCGCGATCAAAAATCCCCGCGATCCCAAACCGTTAAACACCCACAGAGATTGAAACCTCGGATGAGTCCCCAACACCACCCGTTGATCATCGATCACTGGACGGACACCGGCCTGATGATCCAAAACAGTAACGGGGTTATCCAAAAATTTTGATAGTCCCTCAACTATGATATCCTTGCCATTCGGCGTCGGAGTGCAGTCGAGTTCATCCCATAAATAAGTCGAACCGGCCCGCCATGTCCCATCATTCTGAGGAGCGCACCACTTGCCGCCGTTGAGAATCGCCTGAGGTAAAGTCTTACCGTCAATCGCCACCCGCAGTATTTCACCTTTAACGCTGTTAAAGGACACCCAATCAAACCACGGATTCCACTGCATCCGGTATCCTTCACAAAAAACGACCCGTCGGTAAAGAACATCTTGATACATCACGCCGTCCGGTTTGACATCCAACTCATCGTAATGAATCGACTGATGGATCAGCACGTCCCGTTCCCTGAAATATTTCCGCAATCGTTCCAACAACCGACGGGCCCGGACGAATCCGGTGCCCCTGAGAACCACACTGCCCAACGGGTCCTGGACGGCGCCTTGATGAAAATTCGGCGGTGTATTGGCCTGACAATATTCCTGACCAATTCCCTGCTCCACTTTACGCATCCAGTGATCCCGTTCATCAGGATTCTGAAATATCCGGATCATCGGCAGGGCATCAAAGAACGTCTCCCCTAATATTCGAGTCAGCTCAGTGTATTTGGATTTGGCCTGTTCAAAATACCGATCGAAATCAGGCAGGATCGCGAATCTTTTGCCCGTGACCGGATTGATCAATCCGGCGCTGACCACGGATGACGATGACGAATGATCATCATCAGCGATCGAGACGGTAATGCCCCGTTCGAGCAATTCATAGGTCAAAAGACTGCCGGCGACACCTTGACCGAGGACCAAGACGTCTTTTGTTGGAGATGAAGGCTTCATAGATTTGTGGATGATAAATACAGAATCAGATGCTGCATAATGTGTGGTATTATAGCATCACAACGTCAAAATCATATATCAATTCCACCATGCCCAAACGGCTCAACAAACAAGATCTCCCGCAAAAAACCTGTCAGCACTGTCAGCGGCCATTCAGCTGGCGTAAAAAGTGGAAGCTGTGCTGGGAGCAGGTCAAGTATTGCTCCGACCAATGCCGACGGCTCAGCCGACGAAAAGGCCGATTATGAAAAAAGTGGCGATCATCGGCGCCGGGTTTTCCGGACTAACCCTGGCGTACGAACTTAGAAATGATGCTGCGGTCACCGTGGTCGAAAAATCCCGCGGCGTCGGGGGACGTATGTCAACGCGTCGAACGGATCAAACCCATTGGGACCATGGCGCGCAATTTTTCACGGCGCGGTCCCGACGATTTAAGAAATTTCTTCAGCCGTTTATTAAAAACGGATCCGTCGGGCGATGGAACCCCCGCATCACCACGCTGTCGCATTCCCAAAAACCATACGGACGTATCTGGTTTGAACCGCATTATGTGGGAATCCCGTCGATGAATAGTTTGTGCAAGAGTCTCGCGACGGATTTGAATATTCAGCTGAATACTGAGATCCGGCAATTATTGCCTGTCCAGCGCGGCTGGTCGCTCGTCGATAGCCAGGGAAACACTTGGGGTGATTTCGACTGGGTGATCAACACGGCGCCATCCCCCCAGACACTCAGTCTGTTTCCCGCGGATTTTAGCCAACGCGATCAGCTGAGTGCTGTCAAGATGTCCGGTTGCTGGGCCGTGATAATCCAGATGGCTGATCCTCCATCCTGGTCGTGGCAGGCCGCGGTGGTCAAAGATTCGCCGATTGCCTGGCTGGCCTTGAATCATAGCAAACCTCAACGCGACGGGGCGCAGCCGGCCCTGATCATTCATAGTGATAACGCATGGGCGGATGAAAACAGGCAACGACCATCGGAAGAAGTCACAACACGTCTGCTTAAAGAACTTTATGAGCTCACCGGCTGGCATCCCCGCCCCGACGATGACATCCACTGTCATCACTGGCGATTCGCCAAGGTGACACAGGCAGCGTCAGCCGATTTCCTGGTAGATGAACGGTTAAAATTATTGGTTTGCGGTGATGGTTGTGTGGGAGGTCGTGTTGAGTCGGCATTCAGGAGCGCATCCCGGGCGGCGCGATTTCTGCGTCAACGGCTGGAATCCGGCAGGACATAAATGGGATTGAGCTCGTCTTCAGGTCCCAACTCCAAGGCTGTTCCATCCAATACATGGCAGACCACGACGGCGCAGATGCATGCGTCCAAAAAATCCTTGTAGTATTTACGCTTGTCTCTTCCATGCAGTGTGTTCAGGTTCAACGATATGGAAGAATGATTCAGCCCGTTGACAGAGGCGGTTGGGAATGTCTCGATCAAGCGTGCCGTCGGAAAGGACGCCTTCAGGGCCGTCCAGAGCTTTTCGCCCTGCACCATCCAGCCAGGCGGTTGGTGATGTCGCCGGGTCCATTGCGGACGATATCCCAGCTTGGCCAGGACCCGTTCGGCAGCCCGAGTCTCCGGCCCCTTGATCAGACTTTTCGCTGGGGCATCAATGCCGATACATCGAGGAACAGATTTCTGTTGCCGTAAAAAATCGACTGCCGCTTGGACGTCGCAGGCGTGATATAAATCGGTGATCCGATCCACTGAAGGCTGACAGATAGCCAGATGAAACCCTTTGTTTACGTCTCCGACATCAATACCCACGACGATGGCATCTTCGCTCTTCATCCATACATCTCCTATGATCCGATAAAATACAGCGAGATGATTGATACCAAGGCCACGGTCCAGGCCAGTGAACGGAGTATGTGACGATCAGCAATATACGCCGCAGCATAGATCACCCGCGCGGCTACGTAAGTCATCGCCCACGCGTCAATCAGTGTCTGGTCCGCTTGCAATTGATGCGCGACGACCACACCGACGGCAAAGGCCGGAAACGTCTCGTAGAAGTTCTGCTGCGCGTAATTAGCCCGTTGGCCGGCACCCGTGAGCCCGTTGAGAAATTCGCGCGGCGTCCGATTGTTGTAGCCCTTATTGGTGATCTTGGCATAGCCCGCACAAGCAATCGGAATGAACATGGATACGACGATAGTTAAATAGGCAGTGGTCATAATTCTATTATGGCAAGTTTACACCGCTTTCTCAACGGTTGAGTTCTAATATCCCACATTTTCCGTTCGATTGCGGAATCGATGACGCCGTTGCGCGGCGATAATCTCTTCCTGCCGGGCAAACTCACGGGCCTGCATCACACCTTTCAGGACAATGAGCGTGATCACCAAGCCGAAGGCAAATATAATGGCAATGTTTGTTGTAAGCATCGTTTGATCCTTTCGTTATCCTCTGGTCGTGCGATCCAGCAGACACAAGCGGCATCCACACCAAAGGCTCAGGATACTGGGCACCCAGATCCCGACAAAAACTCCGTAGTCATGATTGACAAAAAACCACAGAAATACACTGAAGAAAAAACTCGCTGTTGCGGCAAATAAGAAGTAACGGTCAAAAGCACTGAACATGTTTATCTCCTTGAATTAGACTTTACACAGACGCATACGGATACGGACCGCCAACCAGAAAAAAATTCGGTCCTTCTTTCTCCCGTAGACGTCGTTGACAAATGCGTTCCTCCACCATTCGTCCTTCGTCGGCCACGCTGAACATGGCCTCGATGCTGTCCGGACCCCAGTCATCCACTGACATAAATGTGTGATCCATCCGGTCCTGTTCCATTTCTTTGTGAATTACGAGTTGTGCCGCCATGTGTTCCTCCTTGTTATTCGGTTGACGTGATAACAGAGTATCACAAGCTCCCGATCGCACAACGCCGCATGATAGACGACTAATCATGTATATCAATTGACATGATATTTTTTGAAGAAAATTTATCGTAAATATATTATGTTAAACATCTTACGGTGATTTTGTACATCGCTTCTTTCATGGACATGCAATATTGTGTCCTTGGAGGAGCGGGAATCAGGCGGGTGCCAATCGCATAAAAAAACCCCGCCGGTGATATTGACATCACCAACGGGGTCGGATGAATCGTGCGATCGCGAAAATTACGGATTGAATGTGCGGATAAATGAGTCCGCTTCGGAAATGGACGAGTTCATTTGCTGGATCAATTGATCGATCTGGGCCTGAATGCCGGCCGCCTCGCCTTTCAGCGCTCCGATGGACGCCGCGTTCAGATTATGCTTGAGGTACAGCACGTGATCGTTCAGCTGTTTGAGCACCGGCTTCATCGTGTCTTCCGACGCGCGGACAGCCTGTGATAGCTGATCGTATTTGGCCCGCGTTTCGTCCAATTGCCGTCGACTATCCGCGGCAAAGGTCGCATTGGTAAATTCCTTGATCTCTTTGTTCCACTTCGAGAACATGGACTTGGCGATGCTTTCCATGTTATCGATACGCTTGCGGACCTTGTCGGCCTGACTTTGCGCGCTTTCCTGCGTGGACTTGAGTTTGTTGTACATCACCTCCAATTCACCGCCGTTGAAGTTGTACAATTCCTTGAGCCGTGTCATGGCGTCTTTGAATTCTTCCTGGGCCTGCTTCTGCTCCTTGCTGACCTTAACCACTGATTTCTTCAGCAACTGACGCTTCTCCACACCAAAAACATTCTCCATGGTGGAGTTATACACGGTTTGACATCCGGTGGTCGCCAACATACAAATTCCTAGAATAACGGGTACAACTGCTCTGTTCATGAATCATCTCCTTTTCGGTTAAAAATGTGCCGTATTATATCACGGGATAAAGAAACAACAAATAGAATTGATCAAACGGGTAAGCGAAATACGTGGTTAATTTTGACCGCACGGTGGCTGCGACGATTCTATCGTATCGAAGAAATCGTCAGAAATCTTGAGTCCCAATGACTTGGCGGTCTGAATGTCCGAACAGCATTCATCAATTTTTTTGAGTTTGAAATAGGCATACGCCCGGGCCAGATGACTGTCTTTGAAACCGATGTTCAAACGAATAACCTCAGAAAAGTCCTGCACGGATTTGCGGTATTCTTCCTGGGCCTTGTACACATGACCGCGCTGGTAGTACGCCTTGGCTAAATTCGGATCCAGCTCCAGGGCCTTAGTGTAATCTTGAGCGGCCAGGTCATATTGTTCCGAGTCTTTGTAGGCGTTGCCGCGATTGTAGTACGCCATGGTGTAATCCGGATCCGATTCAATCGCCTGGGTGTAAAGCTCGATCGCCTTGGCGTAGTCCTTGTCCCGCAGATGTAAAATCGCCAGATTATTATATGCAAAGGCGTAACTGGAATCCCAATAGATCGCCCGACGGTAATCTTCCATCGCCGCTTCGATGTCACCCCGACGCTGATGCAGGATACCACGGTTGTTGTACGCCTGAACGTAGCCGGCTTTGAGTTCAATGGCCTCGGTATAATCAGCCAATGAATCATCATCCTGCTTCATGCCTTTGTAAATATTCGCCCGGTTGTAATACGCCGCCGCGTAAAACGGATCGAATTCAATGGCGCGGGTGTAATCTGCGATCGCCTGATCCCGGTTGTTCATTTTAAAGTGAACGATACCGCGATTATTAAATGCGACGGCATAATCCGGCTGGATGTCAATCGTTCGATTGTAGTCCTCCAGGGCCTTTTCATACTGCATCAAATTCTTGTAAGCCAGACCGCGATCATTGTAGATAAAGTAAATATCCGGCGCCATACTCAAGGCCTGATCGTATCGCTCAATCGCTTGTTCATATTCCTTGTCCCGTGCCAACAGCACCCCTTCCTTATAGAGGTTCGTCGCTTCGATAGACTGAACGGCCTGTCTGGTTAACTCAAGACTCTTCTGGAAAATTTGCTGATGGTGTTGAGACACATCATGGGTGAGCTCCGCCGCGCTGACATGGGTATAACCGGAGAGTAAGATCATGATCAAAAATACGCTGGTATGTCGAATATTCATTGAACTCACTTTGTGGAAATACACGTTAAACTAGGAAAAAATGTCATTATTGACGGTGAATTTATTATGCCTCAATTTTAGGCATTAGACAAATGATAATCTGAGTTTTTCATCACGAAAACAACACTACTTGGTAAAATCGGGATCACGCCCCCTCTCCGATATATCGATATAACCATAGATAATCCTGAGAAACATGCCGATAAAGTACATACCCGCCATCACGATACACAGCCTCTTTAGATCATTCTGCAACAGGCAAAATACACAGAATCCCACTCCACCCACCGTGAAAGAAATTCCCACGAACTCAATCAGACGTTTCAAGCCCATACCTATAGGGTACTGGATGAGAAATCACGCGTCAATTACACGATAAATGTCTCCTTGTAATCATGGACTCGTACTTTCGGTACGACAGAAATTTTTAATCCTGGAGAAATTTGGCCACTTTGCGGAAGTAGCGGTTGCGGGTGAGCATACTGGAGGACAGATGACCACCGGTCTCAAGCGTAATCAGCTGACAATCGATCTTACGGGCAAATTTGGCCACGGGCTTATAGTGAACAATATCATCATCTTTGGCGTGAAAAATCATCACCCTATCCCCGTCGATCTCATCGATATGATTGACCGGATTGTAGAAACGCCCCTTGGCCAGCCGATTCCAACTGCCTTTGTGCAGCCGGTACGAACCGCCGTAGCCGGCCTTGAGAATCCGGTACAAATCCTCTAACGGCTCGGCCTTGTCCTCGGCGACCCAGTCCACCACCGGTGAGATACAGATCGCCCGGTCGACCCGATCATCGAGCGTCGAGAGTATCGCCGCCGGCCCGCCAAAACTCGAACCAACGATGGTGATATGCTCCGGACGTACCCGATATTTCTTTTGCGTCCAGACATCTTCAAAGCGTTCATTGAGAGAATCGATCACATCAAGCACATCCTCTTCCAGAGAACGCTTGAGAAATGTCCCGGAACTCTCCCACGTCCCGCGATAGCGCGGAAAGAAAGTCCAGTATCCTTTGCGGGCAAAGAATTCGAGGACGTCATCCTTGTGAGGCGAACCCGGAACCCCGGCACAAAAGATCATCACCCGTCGGGATTTTCGATCTTCCGGCGGCACAAACTCGGTCACAATATCTTTCTGAAAACGTGTACGTCCGATCAACATGACCGCATTCTAGCACAAAATCCCGTCCGGTGTAGAATATGTCCGCAAAAAGGTGTAGACTTGAACACGAGATCGTTGAATAAATTATCAGTCAGCACAATTCTTGAATCTATGTTATCGTTTGAACAGCTCGGACATCACGGACGCTTGGGCAATCAGCTATTCCAGTATGCCTTCTTAAGGACGCTGGCCCGCCGGCTGGGTGTGCCATTTTATTGTCCGGCCTGGCGCGGTGACGAGTTATTTACCTTAAACGATGATCACGAACGGGCCCCGTCACGCGGCACGATCAGCCACTCTTACCAGGAGCCGCTGGATAATTGCGGTTTCAATCCCGGCGCTTTACAGATCGGCGATCAAACCGAGATCAAAGGCTGCTTTCAATCGACGCGTTACTTCAACGCCGACGATGTTCAACAGTGGTATACCTTTCGTCCGGGCGTAACCACGGCCGCCGCGGCCAAGTACGCCCATATTGATTTTTCACAAGCCATCGGTATTCATCTGCGCTTCGGCGACATGAAAGGCGATCTATCCTATCCATTACCCAAAGTTGATTACTATCGAAAGGCCCTGGAACACTTCGATCCGGCTTATCCGATCCTGGTATTTACCGACGAACCCGACCGGGTGAAGGATCATCTTCAATCCATCTGGTGCGACCGCTTTCAAATCCTCGACGGAAACCGGGACGATGAAGACTTTTTTCTGATGCGGCAATGCCGAAGCTTTGTTTGCTCCATCTCAACATTCAGCTGGTGGGCAGCGTATTTAGCGGATGTCGATGACCGGCGGATTGTCGCCCCGGTGGAATGGATCCGGCCCGGCTATTACACTTCCAATCCGGATCTGGCCTGTGATGATTGGCATCATATTCGAACCTGCCGACCGGTGGTGGATGACTATCGCTTCCTGATCCGCCAACAAAAATTCACTGCGGGTTTATCAGCGGCTACACGTCGCAGCTGGAAGGAAAACGCCCGTTGGCTCAAAGACAAATGGGAACAGATCCGTTTATCCAACCGTCGGCCGCCGCGTAAAATTCCTAATGATTTAATCCAGCGCTTTACCATGGATCGCCGTATCACCGTGCTGCATGATTATCAAGATCACAGTCAGGATACACCCCAACGGATTGAAATCACAACGGGAATGATTGATGAGTTTATCGAACAGATTAACCACGACGAGGAAGAACTTCTGATGCCGGCTGTCGCCAAATATCCTATTAAACACAAGCAAATTCTGATCAGCCGTTATGATGATATGTCGCGGCTGGGGTTCTGTTTGCGACATCTCGCCCAACCGGGCATTGAGCGAACCCCGTTTTTGGACACTGAAGACACACGTGTTCGGTGTGTGGACTCGTCGGAGGACTTCAAATTTGATATGGCGATGATCTCCTCCCGTGTTGAATCAATGGGACTGGGCAAGTTCGGCGAGAAAATTGATCCGGACGCCGATATCAAATATCTGCAGTCGATGAAAAGGTATCTGAAACCGGACGGTCTGCTGTGGCTTTCGGTTCTCGTCGGGAAGGACAAGCTGATATGGAACAACACACGCGTTTACGGCCAACTTCTGCTCCCGCGTCTGTTTGACGGATGGACCGTGATCGAGGCCTTTGGCATGGATGAGGGCCGGCTGGATCAGGCGAATCAATCCCTGGACGAGTGTCTGCGGCCACTGTTTATCCTCCAACCCAAAACACAGCTATAAAAAAAGGGCTGGTCGCCGCAGCGCCAGCCCTGGTGACGATAATTTAACCGACATTTTTCGGAAGGATGATCACAAAACGATCGTCCTTTTTCTCGGTTTTCACTTTTGACGCGTCTGCGTCGGAGGGAATCGGAATGGTCTTCATGAATGATCCAAACGAACTGGCACTGAAGCGCCTGTCCGGCGACTCTTGGGAATCTTCCCGCGAGTATTGACCTTTCACGGTGATTGAATGATCACTGATCTGAAAATCCACCTTCTCATCATCCATACCCGCCATATCAAACGTGATCTGATATTCCTTGTCCGTCTCTTTGATGTCGAAGTCGTAATCGAACGACATCTGATTGCTGAAGACTCCTCCTCGCATGCCGTTGATTCCGCTGAAGGACCGGTTGAACAGCCGGTTCATCTCACGCTGCATTCGATCAATCTCCGCGAACGGCTCCCAACCCGGGTCACGGTTCGACTGTCCCCACGGGTCCGCACTGGATTGTCGGCCTTCCAATTCTTCGACACGTTTTTGAAGTTCCTGGATTTTCTGCAAGAGGTCGGCCTGACTATCTTCTGCATGAACCACCACCGGATGTAAAAATAGTGCCGCGATAGTCACCAAGCCAACCAATAAGTTCCTAGTCAACTTTAGCATCGCCCTCTCCTTTCGTTCATCTTTTGTTTGATTTTATTTCCTTATTCATGCTTACGTCACGACAGTTGTCGACGGCAAAACCCTGGATGCCGTCACATCAAATTCTGCTAATCCCTCAGCCACCAATTCGCTCACCGCCACCTGAATATCAAACAGCGGTTCAGTAAGCATATACTTGAGTTCCGCCAGGGAGACGCCCCGGCCCCTGCGTTCGAGAATCTCGAGTATTTTACGCCGGGTGTCACTGCGCTTTAAACCCATAGGAGCACCTCCTTGTTTTGATTCAAGCCGCCGAGCGAAGCGTCTTGCAGACGGCTTGGTATGAATCAATCAACTTTCTGTCCAACTTCGCTCGACGGTGTGCGGGGTTTTATTCCACGTCAATCTGAATCTGACGCGTCCTGCTTTCTTCCTTCTTCGGAAGGGTTAACTTCAATTCGCCGTTCTTAAACACGGCCTTGGCCTGACTGATATCGATCGCCGCTTCGAGATGAAGGCGCCGCCTAAACCGACCATAGTGTCGCTCCGACCTCAGGTAGCCGGTATCCTTGGACGTGGCCTCCTGCCGGCGCTCACCGGTAATGGTCAGCGCGGTCTCTTCGAGTTCGACGGAAATATCTTTTTTGTCCAGACCAGGCAGATCCGCCGTGATCTGGTAATGATGATGAGTTTCGATCACATCCACCGATGGACTCCATAAAGAGTTCTCTGACAATCCGCTTCCCCGCCCGAGCAGCCCGGGAAACGACAAGTCAAAAAATCGGTCCATCTCCTGTCGAAGACTCTCCATTTCACTGAGTGGACTAGTAACTCTGTTGTTCTTTTTGACGGGAAAATTAATCATTTTAGACCTCCTCTCAACAAATCATGTTCAATTCGTTAAGTCTTACTTTTTCCTGGTGCGGTTTCGAAAAGCGGATGTCCAGCTCCGCCAACGTGATTTAAGTCGTTCCATCAACTTCACGGTCACCACCTCCTTTCGAATGGGTAGCACTCGTTGGGGATGAGTGCTACATATAGTCCAAAAAAATATATGGGGTCTTACGCGAATGTTCCGTCCTGCATCTTGAGTATGACTTTAAGCCCCGGAACTTTGACTTTGTGAGTGTTCATAAAAAACCAGCAATTCTGAACCTTCTTAAGCTCGCGTTTTGAGTACAGTCGTGACAGGGCTGATGTCTTGCGGGGAGGGCTAACGATCCCTTCTTTGTCGAGTTGCTTGAGAACCCAGATGGGAATGTCGAGCAACGCGCATACGACGCCCGTCGTGTAGATCGGGACATCGGGACCGATCGGCACTTCCTGAAAATCTTCTGCCGGCTTTTTACGCTTGACCATCATCGCTGTCACTCCTCAAGAAAAAATATATCATCATCGAAATTATTTGTCAAGTTTTCACAATATATTTTTCGATTATCGAAACTATGATCGAACCTGTCGAATGCCGGCGGCCATCACCAGGCAGCCCCCGATCATCTGGTACACTGATAACGCTTCGGCAAAAAAGATGTATCCCACCGCGGCGGCCACCAATGGTTCGATATAAGAAATCGTGCCGTAATCGGCCACCGGCAGATACTTGATCGCGGCGGTCACAAGTGTCAGGGCCAGAAACCCCTGGAAAAAAGCAATGCCTGTCAGCCAGAACATATCACTTACGCTGACACTCAGCAGATCCACGACGGCAAAGGGCAAGATCACCAGCGCGCCGACAATGAATTGAAAGAACGCCCGGCTGGTCGATGAAACCTCATGCGGAATCTTCCGGTTGAAGATGATGCACAGCGCGTAGCACAGGCCAGCCCCGATCCCCCACAACACTCCCCGCCCGCTTTCAAAGGAAAAATTCATTTCCAGCAGAAAGATGAATCCGACAAAGGCCATGCCGAGCGGGACGGCTTTCTGTGCCGAAAGCCTTTCACCCAAGAACAACACGGCCAGACCGACAGCCATGATCGGACCTAGAAAGAGTAGAAACGCCGCGCTGGCCAGAGACAGATTGTTGATCGCGTACATGTAGCACACCATTGCCACGGACGACATCGCGCCGGACAAAAAAATCATCAGGCTGAAATCCGATCGGGCAACCGTTTGCCAGCGCCGTGAGGCTATAAGGTATATCGTTAGAAAGATGACGCCCAGCAGCAACCGATAAAAGGTCATGACAAATTCATTGACCTCGATGTGACGGACCAGCAGCCCCACCGATCCAAACAACATCGCCGATAAAACCGCCGCGATCATCCCCTTCGTAATCTGATTCATACCCCTCCATGTAAACAATTGGTGTCAGAACTCCCCATCTTCATGAACCACATACACTTACGTGATAATTCCTGACACCTCATTAACTAGTTTGGTAATTAAGCTTTAAGTGATTGATATGATTGGCTTTGCGGAGTTCTGACACCAATTTATGGAGCGAGGCGTTGACGTCGCCATTGGTTCGATTCCTCCCGGGTGTAACACAAACGATCATGCAGGCGATCAGGTCGGCCCTGCCAGAATTCAATCCGCGTCGGCATCAGAACAAATCCCCCCCAATGCTCCGGACACGGGACTTCCTGATCCCTAAACTTTTCGGACGCCGATTTCATCAGCGCCTTGAGCTCATTCCGGTTCGCGACAGCGTGACTTTGATTGGATATATAGGCGGCGATCTGACTGGCCCGCGGACGTGAATGAAAATATTCCGCCGACTTTTCATGGGACAATTTTGTGACCGTGCCGTCAATCAAGACCTGCCGGCTCAATGATCCCCAGTAAAACACCAGACTGGCCTGCGGATTTTCTTCAAGGCTTTGTCCTTTGCGGCTGTTGTAATTGGTATAGAACTCAAAACCTTCCGGTCCAAAATCCTTGAGCAGCACCGTTCGGGCGGTCGGCTTCCCATCGGACGTAGCCGTCGCCAACGTCATTGCGTTGGGTTCAAACGTTTCTTTCTTCACAGCCTCATTCAGCCACACCTCAAACTGCTGAATGGGATCATCAGCGGCGTCCTTTTCGTACAGCCCGCTGTAATTCAACCCCCGACGTAAATCTCGGATCACTCCTTTGAGCTTGCTGGGTTTTGACATAACAATTCCTTTCTCGAGACTAACGCGTCCAGTACAGGACAACGATCCCGACTTGCAGTACCAATAAAATCCAGAAGACAATCTGAAAACGCCCCTTGACCGTTTTATGCCGGAAGATCCGCTGGCCCATCCATGCCCCGATTGTCCCGCCGGCCAACATCCACAGATGCAACGTCCGCTCACGGATCCGGGAGCGGGATTGAATCGCGCGGCGCTTGTCTATCCCATATAAACCAAACGTGATCAGATTGATCAAGCTTAACACGATCAACACAAACTTAATGTCTAGCGCCATAGCTGCTCAATCTTTTCGGCATGCTCTAAACGAAAAAACTCGAACTCCGGAGACAACTGGTACACCCCGTGCGACACCCGGTCAAACCAGCGCATGTGATTTCTATAAAGGATATCTCCGGTCCGGTCAATATCGAGCCCTTCCCTAATATCTTTCGTCGACGACGGTCCATTTTCAAACAGGTACATCGCGATGCGAATGGCCTTTTCCTTGTAGGATGTGAACAATATTTCCTTGGTGCTGCCGGCGGCATTGAGATCAATACTTCGCCCTTCAAATTCCCGGACCGCGAGCTTGCGTTTGGCATAATTCTTACGCCCCTGGAACGGACCCGGTTCGAACTCGACAACCACTTGTTTCCGCGTCTTGGAATCCAGCGTGATCAACCCGCAATTCAATCGCTTAAGAATCCCGCACATCCGCTTGTAGGACTTCGGCCACCGACCGCGTTTACCCAACGGCACATACGCGTACACATGCTCCGTGATCTTGAGCCTCTCGGCCAACTGATAGATCAATTGCAAATTAAAGGCCGTCTTCATTTCTACAATGAGAATTTCATCGTCACGGCGGGCCATGACATCGATATCTTCAACCTCCGAGTGCACTTCATATCCCTGCGCTTGAAGATACTTCTTCAGAGGTTTGTACATGTCCTTTTCTTTCATCGCATCAACGTCCAAACATATCCTGGATCACCCTGTGCAGCCCGTGCACAACCTTGGCCATCTTGAAGTAATCTAACGTCCCGGGTAAATCCGTCGTCTTATGATAATGCGGATTTCGCATAAAGGCGGTATCAGTGACCATCACCGCGGGAATATCTTCCTGCCAAAAAGACCAATGATCTGAAAACCCGATCCCCGGCAACCGTTCCGGCGCAACGATCCTCTCGACGGGAAAACGGCGCGAGCGCTTAAAACTCCGGTAGACATCCCGGGTTAGTTCACGGGACTCGGCATTGCCGACGATCGCGATAAAATTAGCCTTGTTGGGAAAGAAAAAACCGATTAACGGCAGGTACCTTTGCGAAAACCACTGTTCTGAATAATACCCCAGCATCTCCAGGCTCATCGCCGCGCGGACGGTCCGATCGCCCTGCTTGAGGGCCTTGGCATAGACCCAACTGCCCATGCCCGGCGTGTGAAAAAAAGGCGGCTCTTCATTGGCGAAGGCCGCAAAGTGAATATCGACGTCCAACTGCGTATCTTTAAGCAATCTCGCCAACTCTAAGACACCGGCCACGCCTGAGGCATTGTCATCCGCGCCGGGATTGTGCCATGTGTCATAATGCGCACCGATCACAACGATGTCATTTGATTGTGAGTCGCCATGATGCGCTATCACATTTTCAAACTGCTGGCCACGCGCCTCGAACACCTGCCGTTGGACGGTGTATCCCAGGGCGGCAAATTCACGGGCAATATAATCCGCCCCGGCCTTGAGCTGGATCGGCTGCTGATAGCTTCGCGATCCGATTTGCCGTGCCAATACGGTAACCGTCTGTTCAAGCCGCCGCGCCGATTGCTGCTCCTCCGTCGAGACACCCTTATCGTATGCTGAAAGCGGGGTCCACCCCCAATGCGAGGCCGTAAACAAGCCCGCGACAATGACCACGCATACACATCCGTTAAGAATTTTTCGCTTCATAGGCGCTCGATGACGCGGCTGTCACCGATAACGTATCCTGGATCGACTATTCGTATTCGCACAAATAGGCTGTGTCTTGTTCAACCTTAACCTTGAACTTAGAATTGGCGGGGATATCAAATGATGAACCGGCACCAAACTCTTCCCATTCATCGTACTCAGCGAAATACACCGAAAATTCACCGGCGATGACCGTCATGGTCTCTTTGGAACTGGTATCAAATTCATACTCACCCGGCGACATGACACCGACGGTCTTTTTTCCCTGATCCGAATTCACCGGAAAGGATTTAACTTTGCCTTCAAAATATTCATTTACTTCTACCACGGATTACCACCTTTCTTGAATCGTTATGTGTGTTCCCTCATTATAACAAGTCGCCGGCGAGTCTCAAAAATATTTTGACGCGCCCTATGACTTTAAATTTTCCAAAAACTCCCAGCGCTCAAAGGCCCCAAGCAATTCATCCTCTACCGACTCCAAATCCTGTTTCACCGCCTGAATGTCCGCCGGATCACGCTGAAAAAACTCCGGCGTCGCCATGGTCTCCAGGATCTGATTCTGCTTGCGCTCAAGCTTCTCGATCGTCCGCGGCAGATTGCGCAATTCACGCTGCTCGTCATACGTCAACGGCCGTTTTTCAACGCAAGCGGAATCATCCTCATCCGACATCTCATCTGGACTTTCATCCGCCTGTCCCGGCTTGGCCTGCTGCTCTCTGAGCCAATCATCATAACCGCCGACATGTTCAGTGATCCGCCCTTCGGGACCAATCGCAATGGTTGACGTCACCACATTATTCAAGAATGTCCGGTCGTGACTGACGAGCAACAACGTACCGCTGAAATCGATCAGCAATTCTTCCAAAAGCTCCAGTGTCTCCACATCAAGATCATTCGTCGGCTCATCCATCACCAGCACATTGGTCGTATGGGTGAAGAGTTTGGCCAGCAGCAGACGATTGCGTTCCCCGCCGGAGAGAATGCGCACCGGCGTGCGCGCGCGTTCCGGCGAAAATAAAAACTCCTGGAGATACCCCATCACATGACGGGACCGGCCGTTGATCCGAATGGTATCGCTGTCACTGACATTCTCCAGGACCGTCTTGTCACCGTCGAGCTTTTCCCGCAATTGATCAAAATATGTGATCTTCAAATTTGTCCCGAACTCAACATCGCCGCCTTTCGGCGCCAGTTTACCCAGCAGAATATTGAGCAGCGTCGTCTTGCCGGATCCATTTGGTCCAATCACACCAATCTTGTCACCGCGCATGATCTCGGTTGAAAAATTGTCGATGATGCATGTGTCATCGTAATGAAAACGGATGTTCCGGGCCTTGATCACCCGTTGACCGGAACGGTCCGCCGACTGCAGATTCATCCGGACCTTACCGACAACGTCACGCCGGGCTTTACGCTCCTCGCGCATTTGCTCGAGGGCCCGCACGCGCCCCTCATTACGTGTACGTCGCGCCCGAATACCCTTGCGAATCCAGGCCTCTTCCTGCGACAGCTTTTTGTCAAACTCAGCCCGTTGGCTGGCTTCAACCTCCAACGCCTCCTGACGGCGCTTAAGAAAGGTCTCGTAATCGCATGTCCAACTGTATAACTTACCGCGGTCCAACTCCATGATCCGGTTGGCCAGATTGTTCATGAACATCCGGTCATGCGTGACAAAGAATATCGTCCCTTCATAATCCTTGAGAAATTGTTCCAACCATTCAATGGACGACATATCCAGATGATTGGTCGGTTCATCGAGCAACAATACTTCAGGACGACGGATAATCGCTTTGGCCAGCAACACCCGGCGCTTCTGCCCACCGGATAACTCTTCGAAACGACGATCCACCTCAACACCCATGGTTTGAATGATCTGTTCGACCTGACGATCTATCTCCCAACCGTTGGTCTGATCCATCTTTTCTTGAAGCGTTCCCAGTTTTCTCATCAAGGCGGGATTTTGCTCGGTCTCCAATTGATGACTGACCGCGTGAAAATCGGCCACCAAACGGGCCTGTTCGCCCAGCCCGCTCAACACAATATCAAATACCGGCCCGGATAGATCGTCGGGGATTTCCTGGGTGAGATGCGCCACGTGAATGCCGCGCTGCCAGATGACATGACCGGCATCGACATCGACGTGCTGTGCCATCACCCGCATGAGCGTGCTCTTACCGGTCCCGTTGCGACCCAGCAATGCCACCCGCTCGCCGGCCTCCAATTGGAGATTGATCGAATCAAACAGCCGCGGTCCGCCGTACGCCAGTGACACATCCTGCAAACTCAACAAGGCCATTACGCGCGTCCAACCTTAAACTTCTTGCCCTTGATCTTTCCGTTTTTGAAATGCCTGAGGACAGTGTCCACCGATTCTGACTTGATCGCCACATAACTGTTGATGTCCAAGATATGAATCTTACCGACATCCGCGCCGTTTAAACCGGCCTCTTTGGTCAACGCGCCGAGAATATCCCCGGGCCGGATGTTTTGTTTGCGCCCGCCGGTAATATAAAGCGTCGTCATCGATGAAGGCATATCGAAGGCCCTGAATTGATCCAGCTGGGCCACCTTGATCACCCGGCAATCGATTTTCATGTAATCGCTGATCGCTCGAAGGATTTCGCGCTCGGGATTGGTATACAAACTCACAGCCAAACCGGCCTGACCGGCCCGACCCGTCCGTCCAATGCGATGCACATACTGCTCGTGATCACGCGGCATCTCATAGTTGATAACCGCGCTGACATTCGGAATATCCAGGCCTCTTGACGCCAAGTCCGTCGCCACCAAAATCCGGCAACTGCGATTATCAAATCGAATCAGCGTTAACGTCCGATCGGCCTGCTCCAGATCCGAATGCAGCGGCAAGGAAGACAATCGCTTGGACCGCAACAGTCGCACCACCCTCTGACACGACACGCGGCTGTTGCAAAACACAATACAGCTTTCCGGTTGATGTGTCGCCAGCACCCGCAGCAACGCCTCGTCCTTATTGTCGCCGCATTTCACAAACAATTGCTCGGTCGTGCCGGTCTGATGCTGCGAATCAATCGTGATTTGAACCGGGTCATCCTGTAACGTTTCACTTAATTTACGAATGCCGTTGGGAAAGGTGGCCGAAAATAACATGGTCTGCCGTTTGAGCGGAATAAACGACGCAATCTTATCAACATCGCCGATACTGCCCAGCTCGAGCAATCGATCCGCCTCGTCGAGCACCAATGTTCGTACCGAATCCGTATTCAAGACACCCTTCTCCAGCATCTTGATCAAACGTCCGGCTGTTCCCACAACGATGTGAGCGCCTTGCTCAAGTGATTTGATCTTGTGGCGTTCTTCCGATCCGCCAGCCAGGGTCACCACCTTCACGTTCGGACTGAAACGCGCCAGACGACGGATCTCCTGACCAACCTGCTCGGATAATTCCCGTGTCGGCACAATCACCAGCGCCTGCGGTTTTAAACTGGCTGTATTTAAATGCGCTAAAATCCCCAGGCCGAAGGCGGCCGTCTTGCCGCTGCCGGTATTGGCCTGCGCGATGAGGTCCTGTCCTTTCAGGATGACAGGTAACCCCTGTTTTTGGACCGGTGTCATCTGAAGATAACCAAGTGAAACTAAATTCTGAAGTATCGGTTCGGCCAGGCCCAGGGCCGAAAAATCTGTAGTTTGGTCTGTCATGCTGAATCCTTGATTGAAAATTGGATGGCTATTCTATCACAATCAGATGATTTTGTATGGAAAGGTTTATAGCGGCTTGGCGGCAGAATTTTCCGGGGTTAGCGCAGCTGAAGCTCGACGTCAGCCCCGTCTTCCGGCTTGGTGGACACGCCGGCCCGTGAACGATTATCAGGATTGAGGGCGTTGAATTTGAAGGTGCGCACTATGGCTCCGACGACAAGTCCCACCTCCAATTGTCCGAGAAACTTGCCCGGACACACACGGGCCCCATGACCAAATCCAAAATGCAGAAAATTCTTGGGAATGTATCCCTTGACGCACAATCGCTCCCAACGAATCGGCGCGAACTCATCGGCCGGATATCCCGTATTCGCCGCGCCCCAATAATCCTCCAGACGATTGGCGTGCCAAACATCCAGCAGAATATGGGTTCCCTTGGGAATGAACATCCGCCGGCCGTCCTTGGCCTCAACCCACGTATCGGCCGTGGCCTTACGCGGCAGAAAATACAAGGACGGTGTCAGCCGCAATGTCTCCTCTAAAACAAAATTTAATTGCCGGCATTGATCAAGATTCTCAGGCGTGTATGAATCAACCTGACGAACTTCTTCATATACGCTTTCTTGCACATCAGGATGACGCGCTAAATGGGCCACCGCCCATGCGGCAAATGACGTCGTCGCTTCCAGCGCCCCGGCCAAGAAGACCCGGACATTACTGCGCAGTTTTTCATCCGGCGCGTCCGACTTAAACTGACTCCATAGCGCCCGCCCCGCTTTGCGCGGCGCCAACGCCAAATCGGTGAGTTCCTCAAACACCGCGTAATCCTTTTTGGCCTGAGCGATCTCCCGGGTAAGACTTGGCATCTGCCGGACCGGAATACCGATCTTGTTGATGACCGTGTCCTTGACGATGTGATCAATCACCCGTTCCAGCGCCGGCGCGTATCGATCGCGGATCTCTTCATACGCGATCTGCGCGCCGAAGAAATTATTGGTCAGCATCTCCAGCATCACCACCTTGATCTCCGCCTCCATCTTGACCCGGAATGTCTGCGTCTGATGTTCGGCAAAGTAGGCCTTTAACGCCTCAATGCGGCGGATAACGGTTTGACGAAAGGTATCTTCAAATTCCTGAAAACGCTCAGGATGAAACAACGTGGATTTGCCGAATGACGGCGCGGCCAGTTTACGCTGAATCCGCCACATCGGTCCATTGGCGTACAGCAAGGTGTCCTTGCCTGTGGCGCGCGCAATCCCCGTCGAGGGCAGCGTGTCGCGGTCAAACTGCTCAGGCTTATCCCCGGTGGCCGACAGGATCGCGCGGATCATTTCCGGATCACGGGAAACCAGAACAGGCGCCATGAACGGTATCTTCAAGAATCGATTATCACGGGCGGGACCGGATTCTTTATCGGCATCAACAAAGAAAGTTTCAAGGATCTTAATCGGCTCATTGTAATTCCACGGATGAGGAAAAGGCAGGGATGGACGACCGGACGCAAACATGGCGACACGGGACGGACAGCTATCCCCCGCAAACGGATTGGATTTGAATAAACTCATGATTGTCCTTTGATTTTATATTGATGATCACGAAAATCCCATCATTCGCCCGACCTGATACACCAGGAAGGCCGCGACATAGGCCAACGACGTCATATACATCAACTGAAACGTCGGCCAAAGCCATCCGCCTGTTTCCCGGTAGACGACGGCAATTGTACTTATGCATTGCATGGCAAAGACAAAGAATACCATAAGCCCGATACAGACCAAGGGCGTAAACAATGGCCGCCCATCCGGCCATCGGGCCTGTCTAAACTCATCCCGCAGGATACCCGCATCAGCCTCCTCGGACACATTGAAGACAATACTCATCGTTGATACAAACACCTCACGGGCCGCGAAGGATCCGATCAGACCGATGCCGATCCGCCAATCGTAACCCAACGGTTTGATCACCGGCTCCATTGTGCTTCCGATACTACCCGCATAACTGTGTTTCAACGCCTCATGCGGAGGTAAATCCTGATGGCGTGGAAAACTCATAAGAAACCACAGCACGATGGACATCAATAAAATAACAGTACCGGCCCGCTTAAGAAAAATCCGGCTGCGCTCCCACATTTGAAGCAATATGGTTTTTAACGACGGCATCCGGTACGGCGGAAGCTCCAGGATAAATATCGGCTGCTGACTCTTCAGGAGAGTCCGTTTAAAGACGAAGGCCATAATTCCCACCCCGGCAGTCCCCAGCAAATACATTAAAATCATAATACCGGATTTCTGCAGCGCTGTAGCATCCGGAATCAATACCGCGATCATGATGATATAGACCGGCAACCGGGCCGAACAGCTCATCATCGGAGCGACGAGAATCGTGACCAACCGGTCCTTGTTACTCTCTATCGTGCGGGCCGCCATAATCCCGGGTATCGCGCACGCGCATGAACTCAACAATGGTATAAACGATTTCCCGTGCAGTCCGACTTTGCTCATCACCCGGTCCATAATGAACGCCGCCCGGGCCATATAACCGGTATCCTGCAGCAATCCGATAAAGAAAAACAAAATCAGAATTTGCGGCAAAAAGATCACCACACCGCCCACACCCGCGATAATTCCATTTACCAAAAGATCGGCAAGAAGTCCCGCCGGCAGCGCGTCCGCCACGATTCCGCTCAACCATCCGAAGCCCGCGTCAATCCAATCCATCGGATATGTCGCGATCGTGAAGATCATAAAAAACATCGTCCCCATGATTCCGCCGAAGAATAGCCATCCAAAAATCTTATGGGTTACAAAGGCATCGATACGATCGGTTATGTTTTGTTGATCGGGACGATGATCTTTGACGACGTCACGTAAAACTTGCTTGATCCACGCATATCGCGCCTCCACGGCAGCCGACCGCGCCCGCAATCCCATTTTTCGCAATCGGTCTTGAATCGCATTGATTTGATGGATCAATTCTTCTTTAAAAAACCGATCGGCGGGATCGTCCGATTTTTCAATCTTTCGTCCAACGGACAAAATAGAAATGGCTTCGGAAAATGCCTCCGATTCTTCGAAACCCTCATGCTCAACCAACAGCCGCACAATATGCTGGGCCTGCTCCTCCAGGTCGGGGGCCATACGCCAGCGTCGGGTATACGTCGCCTCCACCCCTTGGGCGATCAACGCCTTAAGCTCTTCAATCCCCCGGTTCTGATTGGCCACCATCGGAATGACCGGCACACCCAAGACCGCGGACAACTGAGCCACATCAATTTCCTTGCCCTGCCGTTGTACTTCATCCATCATATTCAAGGCGATAATCATCGGAAGGCCCAAATCCTGAATCTGACTGACAAGATATAAATTGCGCTCCAAATTTCCGGCATCGACCACGCAGATCACCAGGTCAGGCCGGGTGGTATCTCCGGAACGTCCGGTGAGCACTTCACGGGCAATCCGTTCATCGGGTGATCGCACGGCGAGACTGTAGGTTCCGGGCAAATCCACCACGTTGACGACTCGATTCCCGGCCAAAACCAGTGTACCTGTCTTTTTCTCGACGGTAACACCGGCATAATTGCCGACTTTTTGCCGAAGTTTGGTGAAGGCGTTGAATAAAGTTGTTTTTCCTGAATTAGGATTACCGGCGAGGGCAATGGTTTGGATGGTAGGGCCGGCATTCGGACGGGATGTGTCAGACATAGTCTATATCTCTGTCACTTGGATTAAATCGGCCTCTTCTTTTCGCAGGGATAAATTGTATCCGCGCACCCGGATTTCAATGGGATCTCCCAATGGTGCATATCGAACCACGGATATTTCTTCTCCGGGTGTTACGCCCATTTCTTCGAGCCGGGCGCAGGTATCGTTCTCTTCGGTGAAATCATGAATCCGGGCCGTTTGACCCTTTACCAGATCATTGAGTAATTTGATAGGGGATTCTTCCGTCAAAATAATCTCCTAGGCCACATTCTCAGCCACGACAATTTTCTGTGCCAACACTTCGCTCAGCACAATCCTGGATTCACATACTTTACAGATCACAGCCCCGTTGGATGACACCCGTTCAATAACGGCTGACTCACAAAAACCCATCTCCCGCAGACGCTGACACTCGTGCGCTTCGCCCCGAAGACATTCAATACGCACACATTCACCGTTGGACACGTCCTTGAGTGTTCGCTCACTGCCCGGGGCTTCATCTTTTTTAGACTTTTTTCGAAAAAATTTCATCATGAATAAAAAACCCATCCCTGACAAAGGGACGGGCATTGGATTCTGGATCTCGAGCCGATCATTTAGATAACTTATATCTTTAGTCTAGCGACTCTGAATGGATTGTCAAGACGATTCACAATAGCGGATACGAGAATGGCATAAAAAATCAGGAGCGGAACCCGTTGTACGGGGGGAAGCATTCGCATGGGGGAATACCACATGTGGGCCCGCTCCTGATAGATGGTCTGAAAACTGAGATCGGTGTTTCCAGACGGCAGGAATTATTTAACGTCGTTAAGCGACAAATCGTATTTTTTGTATTTAATCCGCCATTGTGACGGATCGGCCATGATCTGCTGACTGATTTGGTCGGACGTGTATTGGGCGATGAAACGCAGCACATCCTCTTCTGATTCGCCAAAGTCCTTGCTCGACCATTTGAACAGCGGCGATATATCCGCCCGCCTTTTCGTGGCATCAAACGAATTGATCGCTCTGTCTTGTATGAATCGCCGGGCCTGATCGTCCAATTGCTGATCTAACCGTGCGGCGACATAGGCCTCGTTGCGTGTGGGCGCGCATCCCACCGCGCCGCACGCGATAGCGAACTGAATCCGCGGATCTTGAAAGTTGGGACGCAGAATTTCATGGTCCACTTGCTTTAACGTGTAGGTTTCTCCCCCGACCTTCACGATCGGTTTATCCCACACACTGTTCCCTGTGACAACGGCGAACATCATCCCGCCGAAGTGCAGGTCATTTATGTTGTCAATCGGATACTCCGCGCAGATCGCCTGTATCGAATAGGCGTTATAGACGTTCAGCCAAAAGGCAAATCGCTCCTTGGACACCGCGATGGCATCGGGATTGGTGCTAGCCAGTAAATCCAGGTACTCCTGAAGTCGCGGATCCGCGCACATCTGCTCATACTTAACACCTTCAGGTTCAACGTAAGCCGCGAGAATTGCGTCAAACGTCTGATGGTTGACTTGATCAGCCGCGGCCATGCCTGTCATTCTTATTAACACGACCATGGCCGTAATTATTTGAAAAAATTTTGATGTCATCGTCGCCTCACTTTCGGTTCGCTAGAACCACTTTATCCAAACTCTCTCCGGGCTTCAACGCGCACAGCTGCACAAACACGTACAAGCAGGTCGCGACCGCGCCGGTCATGACAAAACCAAGAATCCACAGCGTCTTGGCCATGAGTGTTCGTTCCTTATATATAACCCACGCCGCCAGGACCGTGGTGTTTAGGTAGAAGTCGATGAGTGTGGTGCGAAACCACGGGGTCATCTCCACCTCAGCCAGACTGCTCACAGATGCCGTCGCGAATACCAGCCATGCCATATACGCGGACATGCCGATAAACAAAATTTTCAATCCTAAACGATTTTTCATTGTTGCCCCCCTTTCGTTCGACTTACATTGCTATGCTAACATGCCGGGGGATTTGATCAACACGGGTAATATTCTGACAGACCATGTAGATTTTTTTAAGTGTTATAACGGAATGGAAAATATGGCACATCTGTATGCATTTGAGTGGCTTATGTACTAATGGCAAGAAAATGGCCCATCAATGGCGGGCTTGATCGACCTGTATCAGGTGATCAGAAGCGGACGGGCGGCATCCGCGTGGCTGGCAAACATGATCCCGCGATGGTTCATGTAAGTGGATTCCTGACGATTGAGCTCGAGTGGGTTGCCGTACATGTCACTGACCCACGCTCCCATCACCTCAAACAGACACGCGGTCGCGGCATAATCCCACAAACAACCGCCGCCATTCTGCTTTTTGGGCTTCTTATAGAAGTAACCGCCTCCGTGCTCCAGGACCCAGCAGGCATTCATCACCGCGCCGCCGCGGTCAATGTGTTCAGCGGGACGGTCCGATGCAATCACCAGATCCCATTTGTCTTCATTGCGGAACGCGCCGATGCCTTTCGCGGCGTGATAGAGATTGTGCTCCAACGGATCATATACAACACCGATGATCGGCTCCCCGGAACGCGCCACCAGGCCGATTGACACCGCGTATCCCGGACGGGATTCGATAAAGGGCAGCGTTCCGTCCATCGGATCGACACACCAGAAATAATCGCGCTCAAAACGACTGCCGTCATCTTCGCTCTCTTCGGCCAGCATGCCCAGTTGATATTGATCACAAGTCGGCAGCAAATGCCTGAGTACGATGTCCTGGCTCATCCGGTCGACCTCGGTCACCACTTGAGAGGCCAGACTGGCTCCGGTTGATTTTTTTTCATACGAAACATTTGTTCCTGCCTTCTCACTGATCATGCGTCCGGCCTCTCTGGCTGCCGCAATAGCGTTCCGGCTGAGTTCAATCAACTGATCCGTTGTCAATATCATAGTGTCTCCAGGACTTGCCGAGCCAATCGCTCGCTGTATGAATTAATTTTCCAATGCCCCGGACTCCATCCCTTGATAAACCGATGAAAGTCCGTCCAGGCGATCGGATACATCATCCGCCATTCGTGGATCAGGGACTCGGTATCGTATGATTCGTCCCGACTTTGAACAGCGGACTCCAGGTGGTCAAAATAGATTTCCAATAAATCAACGGCCATCCGTTCACATTCATCCTCGTACAGGCAACTGCCGATAAAGTACGCAACGTCCTTCATCCCGCATCCACCGCCGACGTATTGAAAATCCACGGCCGCGACCTGTTCTCCCGACGCGCTGAAACAAAAATTGGCGAGCTTGGCATCCCCATGCACAAATGTCTGATGCCGGCATTGATTAAGCTTGGTGTCGATCGCAGCGGCCGACTGCTTAAGCTTTTTATCCTTGAGTACCTTGAGCTCATCCGGCCGGGTGTCCAAATGCCAATACGTTCCCACCTTCCAGAGCCCCTCCGGACTCTGCCCCAGAAACGTGGCGTGAAAATGCGCGAGCCATTTCAGACAGGCGCTGATTTCCTTGCGATTCACATCCGACTTTCGATGCGCGAAGCCGCTCGCGTCCAGGTCCTCCAAAACGATCAACACCTCATCATCCAGGGATTCACACGCCAGACACTGAGGCACACGGCAGGTGTCGTCACAAAGCCGACTCCATTGGTTATACCACGCGGTCTCGACGGCATACGATTTGAGTTTGCGTTGATGGGACAGATTGGTATTCCATCCGCGCGGATGCGCGATGTCATCAGGCCAAGACACATGCTTCACCACGACTGTCCGGTACGTGGAATCAGAAAGCTCATACCGGGCAATCTCACCGTAGCCGCTCCACAACTCTTGAATACGCTCCATTCGTCGGCAATCCGACGCGCCGGTCGCTTGTAAAATTTGATCGATGAAATGGGAATGCATAATGACGTTATTTGTAACCGGGGCTATGTGACTTTATCAAATCCGCTCTTGAGCAGAATCTGTTTGATCTGATCGATGTTGTGGCCCTGGATCTCGATAATCCCCATCCCGTCTCGGGTAAAGCTTGACCCGCCGCTGCCGGTGCGGGTCTTTAATTCCTTGGCCAGGTTTTTGCAATACCGCTCGTCGTTGGGCAGACCTTCGATGATCACCACGCTCTTGCCCCGCCGATTCTTGGAATCGAGCCGGACCGTCACGTGATAACGTTCCAACTTGGGCTGCGTCGGATCATAGGACACGCACTCGCACTTTTTAATCGGCTTCTGGCACTTGCCGCAAATCGCCTCACCCTCATCATTGGTTGGAAATATGGAATCTGGAATGTGGATCATAAGTTAATCCTCGCTTAAATGTCGTTTGACATTATAGTGGCTTTCTACTCAAACGTAAACTGTGTCTTGAATTGGGCGTCGAAGCGGACCTTGGCGTCAAACGGCTTGCCGGCCTTGGAGGTGAAACCCTTGACCCAATCGGTCTTGCCGTCCTGGATGAGCTGCTTAATGGCCTCATACGGCAGACGTTTGCTCGCCATCGTTGACCAGATCACGAAATCACAACCGTTGCGGTATTCCGAACAATAGAAATTCTTACGCCCCTCATAGATCACCCCGTCCTTGCACTTCGGACACTTGCCGTAATGTTCGCGGCCGCTCGACATCCGGCTGTTTTTGATCAACGGAATAAAACTGCGTGTAAAATCGGCAATCTCCGTCATGAATTGTTCCTGCCGGATCCGGCCCTCCTGAATATCCGACAACTTGATTTCCCATTGCGCTGTCAGCTCTGGCGTCTTCAGATCAGACACAACCACGTCAATCAACTGAATCCCCTTTTCGGTAGGAAATATACTTTTACCCTTTCGATAGATATATTTGGATTTGATCAGGCGCTCAATGACCGCGGCGCGCGTCGCCTGAGTTCCCAGCCCTTGATCTTTGAGCTGAGCGGCCAGCGAATCGTCGTCGACCTGACGTCCGATATACCGCATCGCGTTGAGTAGCGTCCCGTCATTGTAAGGCTTGGGCGGTGATGTCTCCTTTTCCTCAACGTTGACGGCGGAAATCTCGATTTCCTCATCCACCTTAAAGTTGGCCGCGATCATTTTCTTGACCTCGGGCCTTAACGGATATTGAGACAACGGCTCCTGATCGAACTTGAAGTCTTTGATATACAATCGCCGCCACCCCAACTCCAGCGGCTGAGATCCTTTGAAGACAAATGTTTCGTGATTGATCTTCAGGGAAATGTCCGTCACCCCTTCGATGTAGTCGGTCAGAAACACCGCGATAAAACGCCGCTGAATCAGGTCATACACATTCATGAGATTCACATCCAACTGTTCTTTAAGCGGTTTACTCGTCGGGATAATGGCATGATGATCCGTCAATTTTTTATCATTGATATATGCCTTGCCGAGTTTGTAGCCGCCTTTGAGCCGTTCAACAGCCTCCCGGGCAAAGGGTTGCAGATGCGTCGGCGCCGATTGCAGAACACGGGGCAATTCGTCCCGCATGGACTCGGATAAGTGACGGGATTCCGTCCGTGGATAGGTGATCAGTTTGTGTTTCTCGTAGAGGGCCTGGGCGTACTGCAGTGTAGTCTTGGCGGTGTATCCGAACTTTTCATTACACTCCTTCTGCAACAGCGTTAAATCATACAGTGATGACGGGCCGGTCTTACGCTTCTTCCGCTTGATCTGAGTGATCTTACCCGGCTGGCCCTCACATTTTTTCTTGAGCTTCTCAGCCGTACTTTTCGTCTCGATCTTGTAGCCGTTCTTGTTCTCCCATCGAAAATCCACGTCCCGCGCGTGCGCGTGAACCTCGTAATAATAAAACTTTTCAAACCCCTGAATCAGCTTGTGGCGCTCCACAATAAGTGCCAACGTCGGCGTCTGCACCCGGCCGACGGTATACAATTGACCGTGACGCACCGAATAGGCCCGTGTGGCATTCAGCCCGACCATCCAGTCGGCATACGCCCGGCATTGGGCTGAATATCCCAACTCATCAAATTCGTGGCCATCCGTCAGCTTGTCCAGCCCCTGCCGTATACTCGCGTCGGTCAGATCCGAGATCCACAACCGCTTAAACGGTTTGTCACACTTGGAATAACGATAGATCCAGCGAAAGATCAGCTCGCCCTCTCGCCCCGCGTCCGTCGCGTTGATAATCTCGTCGCAATCCTTGAACAATCGACTGATAATATCAAATTGCTTGCGTCCGCTGTCAATCGGCGCCAGCTGAAACTCGGCGGGGATCATCGGCAATTGGGCAAAGTCCCATTTACCGCCCCAGTCGGCCGACATCACGGCCGGCTCGGCAATCGTAACCAGATGACCAAACGCCCAGGTCACCTGATAGCCTTGACCTTCCAGCCATCCCTCCCGACGCTGATTCGCGCCCACCACCCGCGCGATATCACGCGCCACACTCGGTTTTTCGGCAATAATGACTTTCATAAAGTTTGTCGGATTGATTCAATATGAACGCCCATTATACACAAAAAAACAATCATGATCATAATGATTGTTCTAAGTCGGTACATTATCGGCGCATTTGACTTTTGGGCGGGATCAGCTATACTCTCATCAGCTGATAATTCCTATCAGTTAGCCCCTGTTTCGTATGGTCACGATTCAGGGGCGCTTTTTTGTCTCCGGCTGACACTTCTTAATTTCTGAAGATTTTCCAATCCATTGACCTGCATCGCGTAAACACATTGCATGTACTCGCCCAGTTTTCCGGGCGGAAAGCCTTTGCGCTCAAACCAGATCAAATATTCTTCGGGCAAATCAATCAACCGTTGGCCTTTGTATTTGCCGAACGGCATGATCATATTCAGGGCCTGAAGAAAATATTCTTCATCAAAAATGTGCTGACTAACATCTTCCATGATTAAAAACTACGACGGCATCTCCATCATTTGAGACACGCGGATTGTCCCGCCGTTCTGCAGAAACGGATCAGATTGCGCGATCGTCACGGCTTCATCCATTGTCTCGGCCTTAACTATCGCAAATCCCTTCATCGCGTCGGGATTCGAATCCTCCGACACACCTTCCGACGTGACAATCTTTGACGCGGGCAACGGCGTTCCGGGATTAACGATTTTATCGCCCAGACTTTTGACCCACTCCTGCCATTGGGCCATCTGTGCCATTCCCTCTTCCTTGGAAGCAGGCTGATTCCCGCCGTGATAGGCGATTAAATATTGCGGCATTTAGAAACTCCTTGATATCGTTTGATCTTTTGCTCCAACTCCCGCCGGGATCACATTGATAATTACGGGAATAAATCCATCGATCTCAATATCTTCAAATTCACGATTTCCTAGAGGCGTAGCAACATCTATGCCTTGCCCACGGGATTCGATTGTCATTATACCTGGATTTAAATCGATACCACCTGGATTCTCGGGTTTTTCCAAATCTTTCGCCAACATCGCAGAATCTACAACTTTATTTGTAATATCTCGGAGCACAGTAAAAATTGCTTCTTCATGGTAATATTCTCCCAAAATTTTGTTCAGCACAGTAAAATCCGGTTCAGTCTCAACATTGACAAATCCTTCCGGAGCATCCGTTGGAATAATATTTCTCATCGCGTCTTCACGTCGGAACCCACGCTTTTCCAGCGTGGATAAAACAATTTCCAGAATCTCTTCCCAAGAGTGTCTATGTCTACCGGCGAACTCTACGACCAAAGGCTCACGCTGCTGTTTGATAGGGATATCCGCACGAACCATACGAAGAATTACATCCCTCACATCTTCAACGGAAACCAAGGATACCGTTGCCCCTCGATAAGGTGTTATCTTTTTTCCAACCGGCCGTTCATTCGGATCAATAGCGGCATTAATTAAGTTCAGCAAAAGTCCGGAATTGGAAGATCTATGCATTTCGGCACCAACAAGTCCCATCACCCTTAAAATAATGACATTCTTAATTCTCAACTGCTTGGACAACTTCAGCAACGTCCGGTCCATCAGCACTTTAGACATCGGATAGGAGTATGAAGCAAATTCTTGTTTGGCAAATTCTCCTGCCATTTGCCGCATAAACTCTCGTGGAGACTTCTTGGTTCTTCCTTCAGCAGCGATATACTGCTTAACATACGTTGCCGTTCGTTTAGCCATTCGTTCAACCCATGCATCGGCCTCGTCCGGTATTTTGTCAACGTCAAATGATGAAATGTATATCTTTCGCATCCCCAGATTTTCTTCCGTGGAAAGCACCAGAGACAGGGCTGGTCCAAATATATTGGACTCGAACATTTGAGCTGTTGCTTCGATATTGTCAGACCGAATTCCCGTACTACTGTCGGCCGCAATGTTCACCAAAACTTCGCGACCTTCCAGCAGAGCTCGCAGACCACTAAGATCCGAAAGATTTCCGGGTTTAATTGAAAACCGAGGGTATTCTTGTTCCATCTTTTGTGAACGACCCATTCGCGCTAATACATGCACATCAGATTCTTTATATGCCAGATCGCGAGCAATCGTCGAACCCAGAAACCCATTGACTCCTGTAATCGCGATAGGTGGAATCTTGTCATATTCGTGCACCACAAACTCATCGTCTTGATCTGTTCGCTGAACAAGGCGTCGTTCCAGCTCGGCAAAATATCGATCTTCTTCTTCCTTAACGTCGTAACCCTCAGCTTCCAACGCAGCTAACATGCCGTTCACAAAACCGGCATATTGAACATGATGTCGAATCTGAAGCTCCCGCCCCTCATATGGCTGCCCATAGGGAGCTTTTGGAACAACAGTCACACGCCCGTCTTCCTGTAAGACAAATTCATCCTCTATACCGTTCAAAGGTGAAACAACGTCCACAGCCTTCCAAAGATTTGCTACCAAATCCGGATCATACCCCTCATTAAAACCTTTTACAATCATACGTTGTTGATAATCCTGCCAGTCTAACCCCTTTCGAGAGAGATAATTAACCAATCCGGCCTCTTCAAATCCATCGCTCATCATATATAATAATTCAAGACGCGGTCCTTCACCCGTATTCCAGACCTTGAGATTCAAGCCAAATCGTCGGTTCACCTCTCCAATTACTTCATCATTCAGCAATGTTCGATAAAAAATTTCTTCTGTTCCGATATACCTGTTTCGAGTATCCGTGTCTACAATAACCAAACGCTCACTGTCCGCGTCTATAATCCCTTCATCATACAAATACTTTACAAAGTACACGGCCTGATCCATTGACTCAGAAATCGCCCGATTATTTCCCATGTTCGCCCAAATACTATGAATACGACCGCTTAAATCTCCCCCCATAACATTCGCCATGGTTTTGGCCAATTCATATAGTGGACGCGCCCCTGTCTGTAGAAACACCAATTTGGGCGGACCAGATTCACCCATTCGTTGTCGCCCTTCCTCAAAAACATAGTCTAAAAATTGCTTAATGAGAACTCTGCGCTCAGGATCTACGCTGACAATTACTTGCTTTGCAGCGTCGTAATCCTCTTGAAACCGTTCAACAAAAAACTGCGATTCTTCCGGGATGTGTTTTTGCATATCTAGAACACGCCTATCACGACGAAACATCTCTTGCTCATTCAGACTGACCCGCGGTCGATTAGAAAGGTTTGGATCAACATCGAAGTATATTTCCGGCGTATCAAATTTGACGACTGGAGCTTCAATTTCTCCGGACCTTGTATACACAAACTGGTTGTTGGAGTAAGTCTGACTTGAAACTAAAACGTCGGCATATCCTGCAAAGTGACCAACAAATTCGTCGTCATTCCTGTTCAAAGCAAAAACATGCTTGTGATACTCGGGTCGAACATACTTCTCCAACAAATGCTGCTCCAGACCAGACTCATTGTCCCCGGATTTCCACATCAATCCATAACCCGGAAACAAAATAATCACATCATTCCCCTTATCTACCAGACTATGAATTTTTTCAGCTACGTTGGATAGAATCCAACTCCCTCCCCCATGCGGATCCACTAACGCACTTTCATTCGGATCAAATAACACGATAGGACGTTGATGTGGGGTCTCCTTACTTCCTGTACTTGTACCTGTCAATTCATTCCATCGCGCTTGCGCTTGCGCATTTTGACTTGAGGCCTGACTTTGAAGATTCTGAAATTCCTTGTCTCCCAGAATATTCCTAGCCATCTTAATTGTTTCCACATCAATTAAATCGGTTGTAATTACCCGATACAAGAATTGGTTGTACGCATCAATACTTGGAGCCAAATCTTTTACCCGGCTTACTACTTCGGGGGACATCGACTCTGGAACATACAACAAACTGGGCACCAAAAAGTAGTCAAAAAACATACCCGTTGCGACGTTCAGATCCTGCTGGGTATTTCGAAAAAGTTCTGCCAATTCTAATACGGTTTGTGGGGATATATCAGGACGCGTTCTTAAAATACGCCAAATATCAACTTTTAAAACCTTGGAGTTGGCAGCAAAGTAGCTTTTTGAGGGAATTCGTGCAATCTGCACAACAAAAGCATCCAGGACTGAAGAAATAAAGCGCGGATACTCAATAACCACATTCGTTAATTCCTGCATGACAGCTCTTGAATCCATCCCCGGAGTCATTAACCGTTTGCGCAACAAAGCCACGCGTTGCTCAATCTCATCTGTACTGTCATCATCCCCGAACATCGCTCGATCGATTTTCTGAGGAGAGAATTGAACCTCTACTCGATGCAAAGAATTATGGAGCGCATCAATATCCGGCAAATCATTTATTAATATTTTTCCACGCCAATCTTCTATGGCGCCGCCCGAAAAATACTTTCGCGGGAGTGTCTGCCCTGAAGTCTCGTCATACTCTTCTTTGATGTAATTGTAAACTCCGCGTTCAAATGCCTTTATATACTGGGCATAAATCTTTTGGTTGATAAACTGATCATTAACATGAACACCTTGAGTCTTGTTTTGGTCGATATATACATGACCTAGCACACCATCGCGTAATTTGCTCTTGTACCACGTCGCAAGAATCACAGAGTTGGTGATTTGACGTAAATTTGCAAATGTCCGACCCTGATTAACCTCACGTTCTATTTCCGGCAGGATAATCTCCCGAATCACATTCGAAGAAACCGCACTGAGCTTTTGGAGCTGATCGGCCTGAACGCCCCCCATACCATGATCCGAGCGACCTTGATTAGCTTCCAAAGTTAAATAATCTTCTTCTAGCAAGACGCGTAAACGACTCTCCATCAAGTACACATATTGACCTTGCTCATGCACAACCGCATACTCCGGAACAATCCAGACCTTGTTGAACGTGTTCATCGGGATTTCTGTTGTTCCATATGTTTCCAAGGCCCGTTGTTTAACACGTTTCCAAAATTCCTGCCCTAAATCATCTTCAGGATACATGAGTGATGCCGTCAACTGCTTGAGAATGTAGTCTTGAGCTAGAAGATCTCTGCCCATAGATGTCCGTCCAAAACCATCTGGGATAATTCGATTCGCCTCGATTGGAGACAGATTGACCCACATATCCTGCTCGGGAACAGTCAATGCGGCCATAAAATATTTGATTAACTTGACGGATTCATCTTCTAAGGCTTGCCCCTGAAGTGCGTCTTCACCGGGATTAATTAGAAAATCAAATGTTAACGCCTCATCCGGACGGATCCGGATTCCTTGCAATACCGTGGGAGAAAAATCTTCCGACACACGTACACGTACTCCCGGTTTTGGGAGTTCCAACACAGTCTCCGCGCTGGCTTTATCCATAGTCCACACACATATGCCTAGACATAAAGATAATAATATTACCCTAAACATTTGAAAATGAGTAACTTGTGACTTTAATATTTTTAGCTTCATATACAAATGATCGATTCAAGCATGGATGCCCTTGCATCCATTCTTGAAAAACCTAGAACCTGTATTGAAACTAAAGTTGATGGTGCTTTTGGAAGGATTGGGGAATATTAGTACTACTAATATAATATAGCACATTTTCTATTTACGGCCAAAAATTTTATCTGACCACCTGATTGAGTAATTTTATTGTAAATCCACAAAAAAGGGCAGCCGCTGGGCTGCCCTCTTTGTTTGTACTGCGGGGGGAAAATTAGACCAGATCAAACCGGTCCAGATTCATCACTTTGTTCCATGCTTGGATGAAATCGTTGACGAACTTGGCGCTGGCGTCTTCACTGGCATAGACCTCCGCGAAGGCGCGCAATTGAGAGTTGGATCCGAAAATCAAGTCCGCCCGTGTTCCCGTCCACTTAACGCTTCCGGTCGCGCGGTCACGGCCTTCAAATTCCAGATCGTCATCTGATACTGATTTCCATGTGGTCCCCATATCGAGCAGGTTCACAAAAAAATCATTCGTCAATGTCTCCGGACGCGAGGTAAAGACGCCGTGCTTGGAGTGATTGACATTTGCTCCCAGGACGCGCAATCCACCGACGAGAACCGTCATCTCCGGCGCGGTCAAGGTCAACAACTGAGCGCGATCGACCAGTAACTCTTCCGTTGAGATAGAGTATTTGGTTTTCTGATAGTTACGGAAGCCATCCGCGCCCGGCTCCATCCAGTTAAACGATTCAACATCGGTTTGCTCCTGGGTCGCATCGGCCCGCCCCGGGGTGAACGGAACGCTGACGTCATGTCCGGCCTTTTTGGCGGCCGCTTCAACGGCGGCGCATCCACCCAACACGATCAGATCCGCCAACGAGATTTGCTTGCCGCCGGACTGCGCGCTGTTAAATTCCTTCTGAACACTTTCCAGTGTTTCGAGGACCTTGGCCAATTGAACCGGCTCATTGACCTCCCAATCCTTTTGCGGCGCCAGACGAATACGCGCGCCATTGGCCCCGCCGCGCATATCCGAACCGCGAAACGTCGACGCTGAAGCCCATGCCGTTGAGACCAATTGAGCAATCGTCAACCCTGAATCGAGGATCTTGGCTTTCAACGTCTTGATGTCCTGATCGTTGACCAGTTCATGCGTCACCTCAGGAATCGGATCCTGCCAGATCAGTTCTTCGGCCGGCACTTCTTTACCCAGATATCTGGCGCGTGGTCCCATATCGCGATGCGTGAGCTTAAACCACGCTCGCGCGAACGCGTCGGCGAATTGATCCGGATTCTTATGAAAACGCCGCGAGATCGGTTCGTAAATCGGATCCATCCGCATCGCCATATCCGCGGTCGTCATCATCGGCGCGTGACGCTTGTTGGGATCGTGCGCGTCAGGCACATCGTCGGCGCCCGCTCCATCTTTAGGCCGCCACTGCTGCGCGCCCGCCGGACTCTTGGTCAATTCCCATTCGTAACCAAATAACGCGTCAAAATACCCGTTGTCCCATTTCGTTGGATTGGCCGTCCAGGCCCCCTCGATGCCACTGGTGATCGTGTCGCCCGCTTTACCAGTTCCGTGCGTGCTCAACCAGCCTTGCCCCTGCGCTTCGATCGGCGCGGCCTCGGGTTCCGGCCCGACATGTTTGGCATCACCCGCTCCGTGACATTTTCCGAAGGTGTGTCCCCCGGCTGTCAACGCGACGGTTTCTTCGTCGTTCATCGCCATTCGGGCAAACGTTTCGCGAATGTCTTTTCCCGACGCCACCGGATCAGGATTGCCATTCGGCCCTTCCGGATTCACATAGATCAATCCCATTTGCACCGCGGCCAGTGGATCCTCGAGTTCGCGATCACCGCTATAGCGTTTATCGCCGAGCCATTCAGCCTCGTCACCCCAATAGATGTCTTCTTCCGGTTCCCATACGTCCTTCCGTCCGCCGGCGAAACCGAATGTCTTGAACCCCATCGATTCCAGCGCGCAGTTTCCGGCTAGGATCATCAAGTCGGCCCACGAAATTTTCTTTCCATACTTTTTCTTGATCGGCCACAACAGCATGCGGGCCTTGTCGAGATTCCCGTTGTCCGGCCAGCTGTTGAGCGGCGCAAAACGCTGCGTTCCGGTTCCCGCCCCACCGCGTCCGTCGCCGGTTCGATATGTCCCGGCGCTGTGCCAGGCCATGCGGATAAACAGCGGACCGTAATGACCATAATCCGCCGGCCACCAATCTTGGGAGGTCGTCATGAGTTTGTTAATATCGGCCTTAACCGCGTCCAGATCGAGGCTCTTGAACTCCTTGGCATAATCAAAATCCGGATCCATCGGGTCTGATTTCGAAGAATGCTGATGAAGAATCTTGAGGTTTAATTGATTGGGCCACCAATCTTTATTGGACGTTCCGCCGCCCGCGGCATGTTTTTGCCCGGCGTGAAATGGACATTTGCTTTCACCACTCATTTAACTTTCCTCCTGCGGTTGGGATTGTAGATTTGGATGTGATTGATTATTCCGGCGTGTAACTCGTTCTATTATAGGGAAAAAGCTCAATATTTAAAATATAAATATGCTATACAATATATTGATATTATTTATATCTAACTTCTCAGAACCCTTCCAATACGATCTTACCATGCGCTTGTTGGGACTCCAGCATCGCGTGGGCCTGGATGAGATTTTTCGCGTTGATCGGTCCGAGCTGATGGGCCACCGTGGTCTTGATCGCGCCGGCATCCACCAGCTGACTGACATCATTCAGCAGGTGATGCTGTTCGATCATATCCGGCGTCTGGAACATTGAGCGCGCGAACATAAATTCCCAGTGTAATGAAACCGACTTGACCTTCAACGGCATCGCGTCCAGACAATCCGCGTCATCGATCAAACCAAACTTACCCTGCGGTTTCACACATTTGACGATTTCATCGAAATGGTCCGCGGTATTGATGAGACTGATCACATAATCCACCTCGGGAATACAGCTCAGCTCCAACTCCCGCGACAACGGTTCACGGTGATTGATGATGTGCTGAGCGCCCAAATCGGCCAGCCATTGCACGCTCACGTCGCGTGACGCCGTGCCGATCACCGTCACCCCCGTCAACCGCCGCAGCAACTGGACCATGATGGACCCCACGCCACCGGCCGCGCCGATGATCAAGACCTTTTGTCGGGATGACGATTCATCCGTCGGGATCTGCAGGCGATCAAAGATCATCTCCCAGGCGGTGATGGTTGTTAACGGCAAGGCTGCGGCTTCCGCGAACGATAAACGCTCCGGCTTTTTTCCGACGATCCGTTCATCCACCAGCTGATATTCCGCGTTGCTGCCCGGCCGGGTCAGATCACCCGCGTAATAAACCTGATCTCCCACCTTAAAGTTCTGGACCTTTTCTCCAACGCCGACAACAACACCGGCGGCGTCCCATCCCAGGACCTTCCATGCCTCCCCCTGAGGATCAACCCGATGCCGGATCTTATAGTCAACGGGATTGACCGATATCGCCTTGACCTCGACGAGAATATCCCGCCCTTTGGCCTTGGGCTGATCCAGCGTGATGTCTTTCAACGCCTTGGGATCATCAACCGGAAGACTATGTTTGTACCCGACAGCTTTCATGTAAGCTCCTTTCCATAAATAAAATTTAAACGCTAATCCGACACAATTCCCTGTTCCGCATGATACTTGGTCGCCGACTTAAATTCCAATACGGCCATAGCCAGAAAAATCAGCATCATGATGCCCGCAAAGATCAGCCCATTCAGCTTTGGATACACAACATATAAAAGAACGAGCCCAACCAATCCGGATATATCCGAAACCGGCACCTTACCGGACACAATCTTCTTAAATATAATGCAGCCGCTCACGAAGAGCGTTCCGCTGCCGATAAAGGCGGCCGCTGTCTTGGCATCGGTAAGATCAACCGGATGCTTAAACAGCAGGTAACACGCGACGGCCAGTAAGACTATCCCCATCACAATAGGAATATGCGCATAGTGATACGCCCACATAGCAATCTTGCCGGGATTGCTCGAATTTTCGATGCGATGGGTTCCGGCATACTGCCCGCAATGAAAATAATTCCACCACATCAACACCGTCAGGGCAAAACTCACTGTAAAGACTCCCAGATTTGTGGCCGTCCAGGGAAGGTCTGCTAACGTTGCCCCATTGACGCAAATGCTCTCGCCCAGGCAGATAATCACGAACAACCCGCATCGCTCCGCCATATGCGCGCCAGATATATCCCAATCCCGCGGCCCTGTTTTACCGATCCCCGGGACCCAGAAGCCGATCATCGGGGCAAAGAATTCGATTCCAACAGCCGCACTCCAACTCAAAAATCGGCCATGGGCATCGAGCAATCCTCCGACCAACCAGAATATTCCGGAGATGATCAGCCAGACCAGAATCAAAACAAATGATTTGTGATTCACCGGCAATCGATCTTTGGTCGCCCAGACGATAAACAACGTCCGTCCTATTTGGATAAACGCGAATGCCGCACCAAAAAATATCCCCTTGTCCCCGAACGCATCCGGTATTGCCATGGACAAAATCATCGCGGCAAACATGACCACGTAAAGCATGATTCGCACCTGCACCGTGTCAGGGTCCAGCCAGTTGAGATGCCATGTTGTGTATATCCACACGATCCAGACAGCCAACATCAGGACAAATGACTGAAGGGCTCCATGCAGGTCAAAATGATGCGACAAGGAGTGCGACAGCTGGATAATGGTGAACACGAAGACCAGATCAAAAAAGAGCTCAACAAATTTGACCTGGGCATGCGTGTCTCGATTGCGTAATAAATTATTCGATGATTTAAACATGAATCCCCCTGCAAGATAAACGAATGGCTAGAAGAAAAACAACAGCCCTGTCACGAGCACATGACGATGGCGCCAGTCGTCGCCGAACTTCTGTGTCTGCCAACGGTAGCCGAGTTTGACAACGGTATTTGGCCGGACTTTGTACCTCAATCCCCCCGACAACCAGTTCTCGTTGACCCGCTGCTGATTGACGCTGTAGAAAAACTCTTCTTCTAGATAGGGTTTGATCCGCCACCGTGTGAACTCCCACGGACCGATCAGCCGGAACTCGCCCCGGTAACGGATGTCATCCGGCGCGCTGTCGAAGATCCGGAATTCCGCCCGGCTGCGATGGTCAAACCGATAACCGGCCAAGTTGGTGGTGTAATTGAGATTGATCAGCGGACGATTCTCAAACCGCCAATGGTCGCCCAGCTCCAGCCACGCGGCGCGGTAGACCATGTCGACACTCCAGCGCTGAGATAACTGATAACGCAGTCCGAGATCCGCTGTACCAAAGAAGAAATCGCTCATATCGTCACGCGACACCGTCAAGGAACGGGAGACCCACGACCAGCGATCATTGATCTTCTTTTTGATAAACAGGTTGTTGCTATTGCCCCCGTCCGCGGCAAAGGCTTCGACATGGAATCCGGTTAGTAGGATAAGAATTAATAAGAAACGTCGCATGAGGCCTGATTATAGCACAGGAATGGACAACGCGGATGATTATGAACGGCCGGGATCAAGCCGTTCCAGCGCCTGGTGATAACGCGGATCATGTTTGAATAACAGGATGGCCTTGTTGATGGCCTGGCGGGCCTTGTCATACTCCCGCAGGCGTTCGTAATACAAGCCCAGATAGTAATGCGTGACTGAATAATTGAAATCCATCTGCAATGCCTGACGGATATAATCGAGCGCCTGATCGGGCTGATTGTTTTGAAGATACGCGTACCCGATTTCAGCCAGAATCATCACATTGTGATAGCGTGAAGATTGCATCCCCTGTTCGAGAACCTGAAGCGCCTCACTGTACCGCTGCTGCTGATTCAACGTTCGGCCCAGTCCAAAATAGGGCGTCAGATTTCCCGTGTTGAGACTCAACCAATAACGGCAATACGTCTCTTCGTCCGTCCACCGGGCATTGTTGCCGCGTAGTGCCACCATATTAAAGATCATCACAGCCGCCAACAGCCCGATCCACAATCGCTTTCCGACGAGATTTTTTAGATCAATCAAGAGCGTGGCCGCCAGAATGAAAAATCCAATCGACGTGAAATAAAACCAGTGCGGTTCGATAATCGGATCCGTAAACGGCATATAGGTGTAGCTGGCGATCGCGACCGGCGCGAGTCCCACCACAAAACATGTAAGGGCAAACGAACGGATCCCAGGCTGCCAAATCTTAAACAGCAAGATCAATCCCGCCGCGATCAAGGCCAGACATATCAACATGTCGATGACGAACGGTCCGCGCTCGAGATTGGCCGTCCACAAAAAAATGATGTCCAACGGAATCACTAGCTTCTGTAAATACCATGAAATCAGATGCGCGATGGCACCCAGGTATTCCATCCAATCCGCTGAGGCATTGGCCAACGTGCTCGTGGATTTCTCCAGCGCAAAGAATTTCATCCGGAACACGTAAAAACCAGCGACGATGAGCGCGGGCATGAAGGTCAGTCGGATTTGTTCCGGCAAGCGAACACGCTTCACAAAAAATAACGTCGCCCAAAACACAATCGGCAAAACGATCGCCATCTCATGACACAATAAACTCATCACCAGCAAAATCAGGGCAAGCCCATAATATCGGGGCCTTGCATCGTCAAGGTATTTCAGGAACATCCACCAACTGCCCTGAGCGGTAAGTACAAATGAACTGATCACACTGGCCGTGATGTAATTGACCAGCATGCTCTGGATGGGATGAACGGCATACAGACAGGCCGTCAGCAAGGCGAGTTTTGAATTGCCCGTCAAGCGGAACACGCAGCGGTCAAACACAAGGCTGATCCCGGCCAACAGCAAAAGGTTTACGGCATGATATCCCACCGGATTGGCGCCGAATAAATGATAACAGATCCAGAGGATCACGTGTCCGACCGGACGATAAAACGCTCCCTGCGATTGCGTAAAAATGTCGGTCAACGACATGTGCGCGACGCCCATCTCGCCAAACAGCACCAGGTAGTCGTCGAGCATGAATTGATTGGTCAGGCTGTTACTGTAACCCAAACAGCACAACGTCACAATTATCGCCAACCGAACCCAGATATTGGAAAGGTCCAGACGTTTATTCATGAGCTTAAGCTTTTCATCATTCGGTATGGTTGTGCGGCTATTTGATATGGATGCGGCGGTACACCCGTGTGGCATGATTCTCTACCCATCCCGCCGGCAGGTCCCATTCGCCGAATTCAGCCACTGGCTGAAAATTGGATTCGATATAGCGGTAAACCCGCGGACAATAATCCTTACCAAACTCCCCCAACCCTTTTTCATCAGATTTGATCCGGTTGGAGAGGATGATCCATTCGACTTTTTTTTCTTCCAGATTCCGGACGATGACATCTTCCTGTTCCGACGGAATATTGATATGTTCAAAAAAGATCAGCTGACGGGACGGACTTTTGCGGTTCAAGGCGTAGTAATAAATTGGATCATACGGCATAACAAACACCTGATCATCCTTGTCCATCAAGCGCTCCAGATACATCCGGGTGAATTCGATCGTCTTGATCCACTCCTCCTGAACCGGCAGGTAAACCTTGCCCCGGTCCGATCCCCAGTAACGTTCGGGGATCTTATACCGGTACATCCCCTCGATGAGCCGGCTGGACTGCACGCCGGTAATCCCGATCACCACCGCGGCCATCAGATATCCGATCAAACGGGATTGATGCCCCGCGCAAATGGTCATAAACGTGAACACAAACAGCAATGCCGGCGGCTGCGACCAGAACGTCCGATAATACACACCACTGACAACAAATTCATGTAAGTTAAGTCCGGCATAGATCAACAATCCGGCTGTAAACACGATCAACTGCCGACGGGGAACGGCGAGGTCTGATTTGGTGATCAGGGTGACCAATCCAAATACGATAGACACACCGGCTAGTCCGGCAAAGATCAGCTTGGTCCAGTGTCCGAGGGTGATGCCGTGATACTGCATCCACACGATCTTGAGCGCCTGAAACACCGACATATTATGCGGATGGTCTTCGGAAAAATACGGGAAGCACTGCCGGATCACATAGTCCGGCAGATCGTGCAGCAGCAGATAATAGGTTCCGGCCAGCAGCAACGGCACACCGATCACACTCATCCATAAAAACCGCCCCGTCGGTTGCCGCTCGCCCTTATCATTCAGCCAAAGCTGCGCGGCCAACACACAAAGAATCACAAACACCAACGCGGTTAACGCGAAATTAATCTTCACCAGTCCCAGCAAATAGACCAGGAACAAGGCGATACAGGCATAGCGCATCCGCATGGACTGGATATATCGCAAAACAAAATAAATAATGAGAATGGATAGCGTGACACCGCCGGTGTGATTAAACGTATAGAAAAATTCCTGCCGAAACACCACATAAAATAACGTCCCGGCAAACGCGACACTGCCCGGACCCAAACGCTGCAGGATCAAAAAGAAAAAAAGTGCGGATAGCAAAACCAGCATCTGCTGACCAATCAGTACACTCGGCACGTTCGCACCCAGCATCTGCATAAACGCCCCGTAGTAATGCGGCATGATCGGGCCGTACACCCACCAATAGTCGCTGTAGGCGCGATCACCCTGAGTGGCGCGGTCGAAGGCATACAAATCCCGCCCATGATCGCCCTGCGCCAGCATCGACTGTACATCAATGTGCTGATACGCAAACACCGACGTCAACACCAGGGCCAGGATCAGCCAGATAAATTTTGCGGAGAATCCCGTCTTCGACATATATCCTGATACTAGACCATATTCCGCACACCGCCTAGATAAATGTTGGATTTCTTTCAAAATAACGGATGTGATGACTAAGAAATCAGGTCCAACTCAGAGCTGGAAAAAGATCCATCCGGTTAATATCATCAGGATGGCTGACGGGAGGGTCAAGAGGAGGGTGTCTTTCACATAGATATGGATAATGCAGGCGATGGCCATGAAGACGGACAGTTCAAGCGCCGCCCATTTGGCCCACGGGGTCAACAATCCGATACCGCCGACAAGCTCGCACAAACCGGCGACGAAACGCAGATTGGGATTCAATGTCATATCCCGATACATCCGAATAACACGCGGATGGCCGGACCAGTTGCCCAGTCCGGCCACGATGAATAATATCCCAATGGCTGTGATAAGAATGTTCATGGTGATGCCGTCAAATCACCGATCGAGGCTATCGGGTGATCCAGTTGAAACCGTTATTGTTTTGGATGGTTGGCACCTGCAGCGCAAAACGTCCGGGACCGGTGAAAAACAGCGCGACAAACGCGCTCAGAAATAACAAGGGCAATTCAATTGCGTCCAGCGGCTTACCTGACTTAACGATGAAGACGGCCACCAGCATGGTGGTGATTAAAGGAATCAGGCTCAGTCGTGAAAGTGTACCGGCGATCAGCAGGATCGCGCATAAAAATTCAGCGAACACCACGAGCATAAAACTCAACTCGGTTCCCAGTCCGATCGGATCCGGAAACTGGATCGGATTGCCCGATAATAGTTTTTGAAGTTTAGGCCACCCGTGCGCCGCGAGCATTAGCCCTCCGGCACCCAACCTGAGTATCAAAAGTCCCAAATTCATATCCATCTCCTCCGCTTGACTAATTATAGATTTTTTAGCTACGACGTTCGCTGTTTAAAATACCGCTCGACCAATTTCTCAGCGACGCCGATGTATTTGGCCGGCGTGAGCGATTTCATGCGCTGTTTGACAGCGTCCGGCACCGACTCCAGCCCGTCGATAAACGCGCTGAGCTGTTCGGGTGTGATCTTGGCCCCGCGGGTCAGATCTTTAAGTTTCTCATATGGGTTAGCTTCTCCGTAGACCCGCATAACGGTTTGCACAGGTTCGGCCAGCAGCTCCCAGTTGGTATCCAGGTCCGCGGCGATCCGCACCTCATCGATATCAATCTTGCCCAGGCCCTTCTGAACGCTCTTGAGTCCCAGCAGCACATAACCAAACACAGCGCCGAGATTCCGCATCACCGTGCTGTCCGTTAGATCACGCTGAAACCGGGAATTCAGCAATTTGACCGACAAATGCTCCATCAGCGCAATCGCTACCCCCAAATTACCTTCGCTGTTTTCGAAATCGATGGGATTGACCTTATGCGGCATCGTCGAGGAGCCCACCTCTCCGGCTTTTAGTTTTTGCCGAAAATATCCCAGCGAGATATAGCCCCAGAGATCACGATCGAGATCGATCAACGTTGATGAAAGGCGGATCATGATGTGCAACAACTCCGCGATATAGTGATTGGGATTGATCTGGGTGGTGTACAGCAATGGTTGAACCTTGAGCGATTGCGATAAGAACGTTTCGCTGGCCTGGATCCAGTCGATATCGGGAAAGGCAAAGTGATGCGCGTTAAAACTGCCGGTCGCGCCGTTGATCTTGGCCGCCACCTGCAGCGTCGTCATGTGCTCAAGCTCCGTGCGGATGCGCCACGCGAAATTAACAAACTCCTTACCCACCGTCGTGGGTGTCGCCGGCTGACCATGCGTGCGTGACATCATCGGTACGCTTTTGTAGGCCCGGGCCAACTCTTCACAGCGGGCCAACACATCCTGGGCCAACTGAGCGATACACATCTTTCCATCGCGAATCATCAGCGAATAGGATGTGTTATTGATGTCCGCCGACGTGCATGAAAAATGAATCCACTCCTGCAGGGCATCCAGCTGAAGCCCCTTGAACTTTTCCTTGAGAAAATATTCGACGGCTTTGACATCGTGATTGGTGGTGGCCTCAATCTTCTTAACGCGTTGAGCATCCGCGAAGTTAAAATCGTGATAAATTTGATCAACGGCCTCAATTCCCGCTGAATCAAGTTCAAACAGGTTCAGCTCGTCGGCCAAAAACTTAAACCATTGGATCTCGACAAACACGCGGCGTTTAATCAACCCATATTCGGAGAATATATCCTGCAGTTCCTCTGTGGCCTTGTGGTATCGTCCATCCAATGATGTGAGTGCTGTTAGTGGGTCCATGATCGTGTCCAAATTTCTCTTTTAGTGGTTTTGTTGGGAATTAATATGCCGTCATTATGTCATTAATTAGCAGAATGGGCAAATATTGATGAGGGAATCCTGAGAGGGTTAAATGATAATTGGATGCGAAATTGACACTTCGATCAACAGCTTGAAATTCTAGCAGCATATCTGGTTCAAGCCTTCGCGGGATATCCAGCTGTGCTCCAGATCGCGCATAATCACTGCACTGTCAAACTCTACGCTTCCGGCGGGAAATCGCGCCGGATCACTGAAAAATCCAGAGTACTCGCGTACAACCGCCATCGGATCCATAGTCCATCCCGTGGTTTTGAGTTCAATAGCATCGTAATGATCTTTGTCCGGATCCTTCGACCAACCTAAATTCCCCTTCTTAAAAAATTCAGACACCTCGGTAACATTCTGAAAAATTGAACCGGCCGGCATTTCCTCGACGACCCTAGCTTCGACGCACATGAGACGATCGCCTTGCTTATCTTTTACTTCAACTTTATATGCCTCACCGGCGATGCTGACGTCAAAATCGGCCTTGTAATGCTTCCCCGGAAACAATCGACCGCCCGACCATTGATTGAGCGTGGAATTGGTATCGCGTCTGAAGACATAAACGCCTTCCCCCTTGGGACCGACAACCGCCACGCGATGCGCCGTATTATGGCTCTTGATACCGGGGATTAACGGCAAATTCTTTGGTCGCATATTCGACAAGCTCACCTGACAGATCCCGCCGATACCGTAGCCGTTAACGAGATTGACCTTAAATTCCCGCGGCATCTGCCTTTGCAGAACATCGGGATCAATTCGGTAATTTAATAAGATCCTGTGATCAATAATACCCGTCATTTCGACCATACAGCCGTATCCTTAGTCAGCAATTTAGTTCTTGGACGAATTATAAATTTGAATCAGGCTATCCTCCCAGCCAAAACTGGATTCCTTCCGAGTCAGGGGCTTAAATGCGACAATACAATCCTGATCGATACGTGCAAACTCTTCAAGCAACGCGACAATCTCCCGGATCAAACTCCCCACAATACCATTGGAATCATCGACACCGCCGGCTATCAGCTTTCTGTCCAATCGCCCTAGCAGATTTACCAGCAAACCAGCGGTCTGCGGATGAATCGGAAAGTCCGACACGATCGCCCGCAGACGTTGACAGCCCTCTTGTAAAGAACTCTGATTGGCAAACCATGTTCGGGAGGGCCCGTGATAGGTTTTAATATATTTCAATGAATCTGTGATCAATTTCCGTATCGCCGCGAGCTCCTCTTCGCTCAATTCACTGCGGCGACGACTACATTCGATCTGAACGGTCTGCCGTTGATCCTTGACTGACAACGGCCGTCCATCCAGAACAACGTGTAGGGCCAGAGCCACGACATGTTTGCATATATTTCCCTGCTGACCGACATAACATTCGCAAAATGCGTCTTGATAACGGCGTCCGGATATGGACACCCGATAAGGCTGGGTTCCCTGAACCAGAGCCGTGTAATCACCCAAAGCTTCCTCTACGTTTGACACTTTATTCCCCTTATACAACTTTACCCCTCGCTCAAAGGTCCGAGGCTCGGTTGCATATTTGATTTTGTCCAGATCATATGATACAGCCATCTGTCTCTCTCCCTTCGATGATCATTATGGCGCACCGAGCAAACACCTGTAGACTAAAACTATTCTATCCTTTTCTATTTGTCCGGCGCGGTGATATCGATAAATTTCTTGAGCTCGACCGGCTTGTACCCCATCGTTTCCGGCGCGTACAGTCGATGCCATTCCTTGAGCCGTCCACGCTCGTCGGGGCGATGTCCCAAATTGTGCAGATGGCCATGGATGTTGATGTCCCACTCACCGTCCCACGGCTTGGGTTTATGCGACATACACAATTTATAGCCCGCGTAATCCAGTTTGAATGATTCACATACAAAATCCCAGCCATGCTCCATATACCAGGAATATGATTTAGAATCATGATTGCCGATCGTCAGAATTTTACGGCATTTCAGCGGCTGAATGTATTTTTTGTGAATACGCAGATCCTGTCCGATCCCGATGTCACCTAGATGGATCAGACAATGCTTGTCGGAGATCTGCCGCATCGCCCGCGCCATCCGCTCTTCCGCGTCGTCGGGACGGTCGCAGTAATGATTGATTTGCTGATGTTCAAAATGTGTGTCGGAAATGATGTAGAATTTCATCGTCTGCTCCTATAATTACTCAGAAACCAATATTTTAAACCCTCCCCAGAACATACGGGACGGATCAAAAGGCATTTTTTTCTTGGGGTCGCAGAATTCCTGCATGCGTGGATCTTCCATCGCCTTTTTGTTCACGCGATCCCGATGCGCCCGTGATTTGTAGGTCACATAGGCAAAAACAACGGTCTCACCGCGTTTGGCTTGAACGCTTTGCGGAAATGACGTGAGCTTTCCGGACTGGACATCTTCCGCGACGTACTCTTTGTATTCCAGCGCGCCATGCTCCCGCCAAATCTTTCCGCATTTGCGCGCTATCTTTCGATAAGCCTCAATATTCCGTTTGGGAACGGGCACCACATAACCATCCACATATTTTGCCATTAAAAGCCTCCTTGATTTCTAGGGCTGGAAATTATCACCTGAGCGGTATTATGACAGACTTATCGGTATAAGCCAAAAGATTCGCCAAATTGAATTTGCAGCCGAACGTCCTAGTCCACAATCATGACCGCGCCGCGCAACGGACCGACCCGCTCGGTGAAGGTGACAACCCAATCCTCCAGGTAAGGGGTATTCACCCCATTGTCTGAAAAAACGGCCTGCATACAAATTTCACTGTACGTCGACGGATCGAGTCCGGAGATGTCGACCGGTCCCGAGGCAAATCCGCTTGAATTTCCACTCAAATCGAGATCAGGAACCAACGTGTCGCACGGCGTCGAAGATGTGTGATACAGCTGCAGCGAAATGGTTCCCGTCACTTCCAGTTCACTCCAATCAAACGAATCCCAGGCCGTCCCTTTCGCAAAGTTATTGTAATTGATGGCCGGTGACAACAATGTTCCCGTCGTGTTGATCCCATGCTGGTCAACCGCAAACCAGAACACATCTTCGGCATTATGTGTATTACACGTCGTCCCATCGTCTTGTTCACAGTATCTAAAATCCATGCCTGTCGTCGTCACATTCCGCGCCCAGGCATACTGACCATCCTCGGCCCCTGATTCCGAGTTTTGTGTCACCATGACTCTGGGACTTGTGATCGACGGCGAGAAGCTGGCAGCGGTCCAAACACTATTCGCGATACTGGCCGAACTGGATTGAAACCCGACACCCGCCGGAAAGGCCTCATTTGTGACATCGATCGCGACATATCCAAACGTTTCCGTGGCGGCTGTATTGTCACAGTCATTGCCCGTACCGGTATGCACACAACCCACATAGGTAAACCCGCTGGAGGATTTTGGCGTCACCCATGCATGGGCGCCGATATCTCCACCTTGCGAGTATGTTTGCGCCTGAGTCCAGACATCCGGCGTCGCCGTGAATGACGTTGAGTAGGTTTCCGCGGTTCCGCTGCCGTCGACGGCAACATTAGTCGTCGTCCCAACCTCAATCCAACTGTAGTTAGCCGCATCATCCACATCAAAGGCAAACCAATGGAATGTCTCACTACTCACGCCAGGATCCGTATCACAGCTGGCATTGCCGCCGTCAACACACATCGCGATCTCAAAATCGTTGGTGGTGACATTTCGAATCAATGGAATAGGATACATCCCTCCTCCGCCTCCGGCGCTGTTTCCGGCACAGGCCCCAACGGCCTCACAGTTCGCTGCCGTTACTGGTGTGACGATAATGACCGGCGCTGTCGTGTACGAATTGAGAAGGTTGACCGTTGTCCAGGCGAGCGAATCATCAAACGTCACCTCACCGGATTCAAATTTGGGATTCTCATACCCGCCGGCAATCCGTACGCTCATCGTCCCAGTCACACTCACATCCGCGAGTGTCCCGGTCACAAATTGGGCGTCTGCTGTCTGGAACCAGTCCGCCGCGCCGCCGGCAGTTTTGTAGGTGTACGACCATGTCCCGCAACATGTATTTTCTGTTGACCATACTCCCCATGTGATCCCGCCGTCGGCAGAGGCCCGGACCCGAACGTAGTACGTTACCCCATCCGTCGTTGGCAGACCCGGCGACAGACTGTTGGCGGTTAAATCATATTGGGTGTCCGAGTTATATGTACTCGAAAATGTCTGTGTGTAGGATGTCCCGCTAAAATCAGCCGCGGTATTGAGCTCCAGCTGAAAGCGGTTGAAAGTTAGTCCCGCATTACTGGCCGAAGCCCTAAAAATCGGTTGCGTGGAATTTTGCCGAATATTATTAAAGGCGATCTGTGTGGAACCGCCCGCTTCATGCAGCGTCGGTGTGATCGTCACAAAGATCCAGTGCGGCGAGGCCTGTCCATCATCATTTCCACCCGAATTGATTGAGCTTGCCGCCGTGATATCGCTAGTGGCGGCATTGGAATTCGACACGTCCACAAAACTCACCACCTGATCACTGGAGACATTAAAGGTAAATTGCGACACTCCATTCACACTGTCGATTTCAATATAATTTCCTCCTTGTCCCAATATCTCCATGTCCCCGGTAATCGTAAATGTGGTCGACTGCTGAAATTTCATTTTGGACCCGAGCGTCGTGTTTTCAAAATCAGTGGTTGTAAACGCCTCCGTAAAACTGATCCCCGCACTCGATGTATTCGCGACCTCGATGATATTATAAGTCTTGGCATCACTGGCGATGGTCTGCGCGCTGGCTCCATCAAAGATGACCCGGGAAGCCGTGACAGTGAAGGTATCCAGATTGGCCAGGTCGACATCTTCCGACAAACGAATGATATCATTGCTGATATTAAGCGTCGTCGCGCCGCCGTTGGTGACGATCAGATTGCCGTCAATATCCATATTGTCAGCTGTCGTCAAGATCCCTCCCGATGCCGAGGCTCCGATCTGCACATTGTTCAAAGCCTTGCCATTGCTGGTCAGATTGCTCGTTCCTTCAAACACAACGGTGGAGTCCGTATTGATAAAGGCCCCGTTGGTCATATCCCAATCGCCACTCATATTGATCGTGGTATTGCCGCCGTCCCCGGTCAGCGCATTCAGTTGTCCATTGATCATTAAGTCGTTACCAACGGTCAAATCATATCCAGCCGTGATGATTCGGTCATCGGTCTCAATCGTGAGATCACTCACGGTCATGTCCGACGCCAAAGTAACAATCGCAGCTGTGCCATCGACGGTGACATTACCGATATCCACACTACCCACCGAATCGTTGTAGGCCAGGACCCCATCCAACGTCAGTGTTCCTGTACCCGCGGTATAGGTTCCCCCAGTGATAAGAATGTTACCGGAGATATTAACATTGGTATCATTCGCATCGAGATCCAATGTCCCGCCGTCCATGGTTAACGGACCATCGATATCCAGCAACGCGTTCGTGGTGATCGTTCCCGAGTGTCCGGATTCAATCGTCATCCCCCCGGGATTAAATGTACTATCCACGGTTGAATTGTTGGAACAGGTGTTCGAGAAGATCGCGACTTCCAGAATAGTCGGCACACCAGCCCCGCCGCCTACACCACAGGCATTCTCGGTCCCCGACCAGTTGTTGGGATCGCTGGTATTTCCTCCGGCCGGTCCAACCCAGTACCGCTCGGTCAGAAAGATCCATTGATCCGTCGGAGGGACATCGCCATCGTCATTGCCGCCGCCGTTGGTAGACAGGACGGCCAGAATATCATTGCCTAGCGCTTCAGAGTCAGAGACATTCACATACGAAACCTGCTGATCACCTGCCGGGATACTGAGATTAAATTTGGTCCCGGGCATACTCGAGACCAATCCCAGGAGTTGTCCCGGGGCTCCATCGAGAGTCAACACATTCTCCACCCCAACAGTGATACCCGCCCCGAAGGTCAACGTCCCCGTGGTGGATACGATCTTCTGAAGATTGTAGAAGGTGCCGGTATTGGTGATCAGCTGATCTCCGCCGTTCAAGTTCACCAGCCCTTGCTGCGGTACAAACGTTCCGGTCACAATCCAGTTGCCTTTTACGTTCGTTGTGTAATCATTCGTGGCGTTCACATCCAGTGTACCAGCTACCAGCATCAAGGTCCCGTTCACGTTCAAAGTATTCTGCAGCTCCCATGATCCCGCGGCATTATTGAATTCAAGATTATAGAACGGCGCGGTTCCGGTGATCGTCTCGGTGGCATTTCCGTTAAAAGTTGTCGTCGAATTGGTGGACGTAAACGTCCCTCCCGTGGCATCCCAACTTCCGGAGAAGGTCAATGTTCCGGACGCGGTAAGACTTCCGTTTAAATCGTGATCGTGACCGGATATGCCTTCCAGACTTCCAACTGTGAGCGAAGTCCCGGACACAATTTCCAGTTCATCATCGGCATAATCATCTCCCCCGTCCACTATGAGGTTGGTCCCAGACGTCACCAGATGCATCACATCCTCAGAATCACTTTGATCAAACAACGACAGATCCGTTAATGTCAAACTGGTATTGTCATCGCTTCCGATCTGCAGGACATGCTTGTTGAGATGCAAGCCCGTTATATCGCCCATTCCATCATATTTGGTGACGGCCGTGGATTCATCGGCATCGACCGCCATACTTCCAAAGACGGTGATAATGTCTCCTGAGGTCACCGGCTGGCTCAATTGAATACTAAAGCTACCGTTAAGAACCAGACCGAAATCCGACTGAAGCGTGCCATTAATCGCCAGTCCAATCGTGGATGTCACCGTCAAATCAGAATCCCCACTGACTTGAATCAGGTTGGTTCCTTCCACGGAAAACCAGTACATGTCCTCGGCGACGTGCGTGTTACAGGTCGTACCACCATCAGCCTCACAAAATCGAAATTCCATATTGGAAGATGTGACATTTCTGGCCCAGGCATATTGCGGGTCCTGTCCGCCTGAATCACTGTTTTGAGTGACCATCACCCGCGGGGCAAAATAGTTCGACGTGAACGTTCCCGTAATCCACTGACTGTTCTCCGGACTGGCTGTGCCGGTCTGGAAGTTGACAGCAGATGGAAAATTCTCATTGGTGGCGTCAATGGCGATATATCCGAATGTCTCAGACGTCGCCGTCCCGTCACAGGTATCACCCGTTCCCGTATGCACGCAACCGATGTATGTGAATCCGGTTGTGGATTTGGGATTAACCCACGCATGCGCCCCGATATTGGATCCTTGGGAATATGTCTGAGCCTGGGTCCACACATCTGGTGTCGCGGTAAATGACGTCGAATAGGTTTCCGCGGTATTACCGCCACCGACGGATACCCCCGTGGTTCGCCCCACTTCGATCCAATCATAGTTGGCCGCGTCATCCACATCAAAGGCAAACCAATGAAACGTTTCACTGCTCACACCCGGATCGGTATCACAAGTCGTGTTACCGCCGTCCACACACATCGCGATCTCAAAGTCCGTATTGGAAACATTGCGGATCAATGGAATCGGATACATACCGCCCCCGCCTCCCGTGCTGTTTCCGGCACAGGCCCCCACCGCTTCACAGTTCGCGGCCGTCACGGGCGTGACGAAGACAACCACCGTACTGGTATAGGAATTCATCAGGTTGATGGTCGTCCAACTCAGCGAATCATCCAGTGTAACGGTACCGGTTTCAAAACGCGGATTATCAAACGTACTCGCACTCACACTTTGGGCGCACAACATGCCTGCGCATATCATCAGTGAAATCCAGATTGTCTTTAGGATTCGCGCGATCATTTTTTATAAATCAATTTTTTGCTCATTTTGTTTCCATCTAGTCATCTAGATATAGGAATATGTCAGTTCAAAAGGTAAAAAAATTTAGGCGCTGTCTGAGCTCGTCGACAACTTGCTCCTGCGCGCCTTTGCTATTTGTACATCTGTCTTTAGTATGGCGTAACTCCGCCCCATCCGTTCGGCCTTGATCCGTCCGGTTTTGATTTTCTTGAACACCGCGATACGAGAGATTCCCAGCTCAGCCGCAGCTTCTGCCACGGAGATATACTCATGGACCGCGTGTTCGGCCTTCTCAAAAGCAAAGCCCGTCATCGGGA
>JAUIER010000031.1 GCA_030429765.1 bacterium
ACAGATCGAGTCAGGGCATACGGGAACCATTACACCGAACGCGTTAATTTATGTGGATGGCCCGTTTGCCATGGACGGCGGAACGATAGACTTTGGCGTCAATAACACGGATATACAAATATCGTCGAATGTCATCATCTCAGCCGGCACCGTTACGGCCGGCACCGGGTCATTGACGTTAGACGGTAATTTACTCTATAACGATAGCAATAATACGAACTTTGGACATGTGTATACCGGCACCCTGGGGCATGACATTACATTGATATCGGATATGACCGCGTCGCAATTAACGGTTGTCAGCGGTAATCAATTGATTACGGGCGGATATGATCTGGATATCAATGGAGCAATAACGGTCAATGGAACATTGAATGCGACGGATGGCGGAGGCGGAACGACGGACATTAATGTCAGCGGGGATTGGAACATGACCAATGGTGTTTTTGTACATACGAATTCAACAGTTGTCTTTGATGGAACAGTAAATGTAACAAGCAATGGGAAATCATTTAATAATGTCAGAATCGCGAGTAACACAGCGGGCGCAACGGTGACGACATTGGATGATATGGACATCGATGGCGATCTTAACTTTGGAACAGCCGCGACGGCCAATTGGAATATTAGTAATGACACCGTTTTCATCGCGGGAGACGCGGACTACGCGAATCTGGACACATTTACGACGACAAGCTCAACGGTACAGTATAACGGGACGGTGTTACAGACGGTGGCTAGTAACGCTGAAACATTTAACGTGATTGAAGTATTGAACGACTCGGCGTTTGGTGTAGATTTTACGGAGGCATTTACAACCACTGATTTGGTAGCGACAACATTGGGTGCCAAAATGCAGTTTCAGCAAGGCACGATATTTACGGTGACGGGTAATTTAAACCTGGCAGGCGGAGCGAATCAGGAGATTGAGATCAACAGTATTGATGGCAGTACGCAGTTTACGTTTAGCTTGTCGTCAGAGCAGGATGTGGATTTTGTGAAAGTAGGAAATTCAAACGCCACGGGATTTGATATCAATGTAACTAATGGGGTAAACGACGGCGGGACAGATACAGGAACAGGAACTCCTCAATGGGTATTCGTTGGTGCAGGTTCAAATGTATATACGACGCCGGGAGCCACGACATTTACGGTTCCAAAAGGGGTCACTCTTATAACCGTCAAGGCCTGGGGTGGCGGCGGTGGTGGTGGCGGTGGTGGTAGCTTGGGAACCGGTGGTGAGGGTGGCGGGGCAGCATTCGCTCAATCAAGCATTAGTGTTACACCATTTGAGACATTGAATGTACATGTGGGCGGCGGCGGAGCGGCCGGAGGTATTGCCGGTGATGGCGGTGGCGGAGGCGGCGGCGGCGGACGCTCGGAAGTTGAACGTGGGACTACACCACTAATTGTTGCAGGCGGCGGTGGAGGTGGTGGCGGTGGAGACAATTCATCCGCTACGGAAGGTGGAGATGGTGGCCCCGGTGGGGGAACGACGGGATTGACGGGAAATGCCTCTCAATCCGCAGGCGGCGGTGCCGGTGGTACGACATCCGGAGCTGGAGGCAGTGGCGGTGCTGGTGGTACGGGTGGAGAAAACGCCGGTGGAAGCGGAGCTTTGGAAAGTGGAGGCGCCGGAGGTGATGGCGGAAGCGCTGGAGCCGGGACAGGTGATGGAGCGGCCGGGGGTACGACCAATGGTGGTGATGCGGGAATCGGTGATGCGGGGGCTTTTGGTGGCGGTGGAGGTGGAGGATCCGGACGGTATGGCGGCGGTGGCGGTAGCAGTGCGTTGGCTTCTGATGCAGGCGGCGGTGGAGGTGGTGGCGGATCGTCGTACACGACGGGAATATCAACCAATACATCCGACGGATCAGGACAAAGTGCCGGGAATAATTCGGATGTGGATTACTTTGGATCCGCGGGAGGAGGTGGATCGGGCGGCGGTACCGGTGCGTCTGGGGCGGCCGGAAATAGCGGACGAGTGGTCATCAATTATATATCGGCGGCCATCGACATATCGGGGACCTCAGACCTGCCGGATGCGACGACGGTCGGCATTGCTGTAAACGGATCGCTGTGTCTCGAGACTGGAACGGTGACGGGTGGCGCCTTCTCGATTGATGACGTTCCAGTCTTGATCAATGAACCGGTCACTATCTGGGCCGACGGGGTAGCGGATGCCAGTGAGGCCACAACCATATTCAAGTATGACGGAGCAGGCGCGATCACAGGTGTGGTCCTCAATGCGACGACACTTATCGTCGGCAGCAACGATAATACCACACTGACCCTCACCGACTTTAACCACTATGATCAGTCCGATGACGAAGACATTCTTTACACCACAACGACCGGAACGGTGGTGACAGTCGACAGCGTGAACGATCAGACAATCAGTATCCGTACCGGTAATACATTGTCGATCGGTTCGTTGGAAGGATTAGTGGCGCATAATATCGACATTGACGGAGGTTTGACAACAGCCGGGACAATTTCTGTCGATGGCAATTGGGATGCGACCGGAGGTACGGTGACACCTTCTGGAGGCACCGTCACGTTTAACGGAAGCACAGATCAAGCGATCACCACCGGTTCACAACCATTTCCCAATATCGTGATCAACAACACCGGTATTGTCGGGGATGATGATTTGACGGTCAGTGGCCTGCTGGATGTGAATGGAACGCTTCGTCTGGCTGATGGGGATCTGGACTTGTCGGCCAATAACAGTCCTATGGCCGTCAGCGGATCATTAACCTTAAATGGCGGAACATTCAGTATCGGTACGGGGAGCGTCACGTTGGATGGAACGGCCGGAGTCACCGATAATATCACGACGAATCTGGGAACGCTGATACTAAACGGAACATCCTCGACAACCACGTTGCGTACCGATATTCAGGCCGCCAATCTCACAATAAATGCAGCTCATACATTGATATCGGATGGCTATGAAATTGATTTATCCGGCACGATGACCAACGCGGGCGTATTCGATACAAGTTCAGGAGCGGACGGGGTAACGACTCTAAATATCGGGGGCGGATGGAATAATACCGGTCAATTTACAGTGGATACATCCAATGTGATTTTTGATGGTATCTCTACGGGATATCAGATTTCGGGGACACTCGGCGGATCAAATTCATTCTATAAAGTTGAAATCAATGGTGTCGGCGGTGAATGGACGGTCGATGGAACGATGGAAATATCCGCGGCCAATGCGACAGATACTTTACAGATCAACAATGGCACATTGACCGTGGGAAATGGCGGGTCTGATGCGTTGATTATTCACGGTCGGACGGTCATTGCCGCAGGCGGAATACTTCAGACCGATCAAAGTCTGACACAGACCACGGGGACGGCCACGATTGATGTGAATGATAACAACAATGGCGTCCCACCTGGCTGTGCCAATTGTGATATTCAAGTTAGTGGCACGCTGGATCTTGGCCCCAACGCGCTGTTACGACTCAACGCCTCGGACGGTGTGTCGTATGCACATGTAGATATTTTAAACGGCGGATATTTTGAGTCCATCGGACAAATGGTCTTAACCGGAAGTATGACGGCGACGGATAATGTCACCGATCGAGACACCATTCTTTGTACCGATCAGGTCATGACGAATGATGCGCATAACGGCCGTCACATTCGGATTACCAATTTTGCGAGCAATGCGGCAGGGCGGGTCTATCGGATATTGGATACACAAGCTAACAATGCGAATTGCGCGAACAACGCACATGATTCCGTGCTTATTCAAGATTTTACTTCGAGCACGGATACCAATCCCAATGTCAACAGTGGGGCTTCCTGTGGTGCGCTCAGCCGGTGTCAGGTGAATGTCGCCGAAGCCCTGGTGACGGCGGACAATGAACATAACGGACGCTACCTGCACAACCTGACAGATGATACCTATTATCTGATTGGAGATTCTGAGGAGGCCGGTACCGATTATGTAATTATTATCGATTCCACACCGGATGATATCGCGGGAATGGACGACGGAGATGACGTGCGCATTACGGACGGGATTGAGATCGGTGACAGTTTTGAAATACTGGACTATGCGCATATTACGGCACAAGCGGGTCTGGCTTGTAATGCTTCGACGAGTGATGATGGTGATGGATACGTATATGGGGTTAATGGCGCAACATTCAATATGCAGTACACGCATGCTTGCAATTTGGGTGACAGCACGAATACCGATTTTAATGGGTTATCCTTCGAGGATATTGACAACAATAACAGCACAGAAAATATTACCTTCACACAAAACTATGTTCATGACGGGTATATCGGATTTACTATTGAAGATTGTCCTCATGTGACGATCTCATTCAATTCTCTGGTTGATAATAATTCTGGCATGAAGTTGAATCGATTTTCCAGATATGCCCTTATTGAGAATAATTACACCTTCGGAAGCGCAAACTATAATATCGATGCCAATCCGGGAGTCACACCTGATATCAATTTTAGTACATTCAAACGAAATAAATCATCAGGCAGTTTTTTTGGGATTACGATTAATGATGTTCAGGCGGGGATTATTCAACAAAATGTATCATTGGGGGATCGGTTCCGCGGAATCGATTTTTCAAATGGCGTTGAGAATACGATGCTCGTTGGTAATAGTATTAAGGGTGCTGAAGGCGACGGTATGCAAACACTTTCGTTTGCCTCGGGCAGTAATCTGTTCATTGGAAATACTGTATTTGGAGTCGGGGATACAGGAATAGGGTTGAGTGGTGGGGACAACAATATCCTGTTAGGCAACGTAATTGAGGGAAATGCCGGAAGAGGCTTGGTACTCGAAGGGTCTAACAGCGCGTTGGGGAATATTCTGGTAAATGGTAGTTTGGGAGTTTCTGCTGAAAATGTAACCGCCGATATAGGGGTGGCCGGTACAGGGCTTCATAATTTGATAGTTTACCGTACGGATCTTGGATCCACGACCGAGGTGACGGGTGTGAGTTTGGCCGATCAGTTTGTGGCGTCATTCGGTCATGATGCCAGCGGTGGAAATTCACGCATCTGGGGAGATTTCACCACGCCATCCGATAATGGGTTGACTCCGCAAGATGAAAGTGTTCTTGCGTTGAGTTACGGTCAGGAATCATGGCCGGATTCATTCAGCCGTCAGTACTACTTTGGAACGGGTACGGAAGATGTTTCTCTGGACTTCGCATTCAATGGAACGTTGATCGGGGTCTCAGATGGATATGGGTACCGCCTGGTGTGTGAAGATGATGCAGTGACCGATTGCGACAGCGCGGCCGGCGCATGGGATGTGTATCGATATGATGTCGATGGCACAGAGACGGTTCTGGCCGATGCGGACTATGGTGTACTTTACACGGATGCCTCGACGAATGTGCAATTCAAAATTGACGGAGGTCCGGGGTACAGCACGGGGGATGCCTATGCATTTGTGGTGTGGAAAGGGGCCAATGATGTTGGTAGTCAAAAGACCCTGACCATGATGCAGACCGGAACCCTGAATATTTCCGGAACGATCGAAATGGTCGGACAGAGCGGCAATCCGACGATTATTCAGAAAGATGCCGGCGCGACAAATTTTGCGTTCGTGGTGAGCGGAACGATTAACGCCAACCGCTATGAGATCAGTGGTACAGATGCGAATGGCTTAAGTCTATCCGACACGGCGAACGTCACGGATTTAAGTTACGGAACCTTTGACAACACCGGTGGTACAGGTGGGGCCGATACTTATATAACATTGACCGGAACTCTGTTGGATAATCTTGGAATGCGAATTTTTAACGGGATGGTATTTGACGAGCCCACGGTTGCTGACGCTAATGTCGAACACAATGTGGTTCTGGTTGGATCCGCGAGTTTATGTTCCAACATGTGGGTGTTTAATTCATCTGATGCGGTAACAGACGAGGGGTTGGATGTGGATGCGGGTGACGGCGGCGGATGTAATGACGGAGATGGTTACATTTTGTTTGCCTTTACGAGTTTACGCGTTTGGGATGGGGGCGGCGGGGACAATAGTTGGTTGACCGATGAGAATTGGAGTGGTGATATCGCTCCGGATGCCGATGATATTGCCCGATTCAATGCCACAAGCACCAAGCTGGCTATTATCGATTCCGATGTCATTATCGGTTGGTTCGATGTGGATAGCGGGTTTGCGGGCAATATTAATCAAGGCAGCGGGCAGACCCTTACGGTCAACGGTACGTTTAGTATGAATGATGGCACATTTAACGGGGGCGATTCGAATATTGATATCAATGGAACGTTCGATTTGGAATCAGGCGCGACCTTTGTGATGACAACCGGGACAATGGGCGTATCGGGCAATTTCTTTTTACGGAGCGGGTCAACGTTTACCGAGGGCGGAACGCTCGTGTTGGATGGCAATCAAACTTATTTTGACGGAACAACCCCGCAACAAGATGTGGGGCGTGTCGTGGCTGATCCGGTAACCACCTTGACGTCGGATATGACGGCATCATCGATCCTAATTCCAGCGGGGGATACGTTAGACGCGGATGGTTATGAGCTTTATATTTCGGGCACGATGGATATCAACGGAACGCTGGATGCCTCTTCCGGGACAGATGGCAACGTCTCGATGTATATCGGTGGGATATGGGATATGTCCGGCGGCCTGTTTACTTCCACGGACTCAACCGTTGTTTTTACAGGAACCGAAACGGATTTGACAATTACCTCAGATTCAAAATCCTTTAACAATGTCTACATCAGCAATGGGCTGATCGGATATTGGAAATTTGATGACGGTTTTAGATCCGGGACGAACACAAACGCACTCGATTACGCAGGGTATGGTCATCATGGGACGCTCACCGGAATGACGGCGGACAGCTCTGATTGGATAACCTCCACGAGTGGAACGCTCAAATATGCCAACCCCTATGCCCTGGATTTTGACGGGACAGATGATCGCGTTGAAATATCCCACACAGAGTTTTTGAATGTTACCGATGCAATGACGATTACCGCCTGGATTAATCCCCGCAGTCTAGGAACCACCGGCGGATTCAGCGCGCTGGTGGGCAAAGATTGGCAGGCTGGATACGCTCTATACCTAAAAAATACGGGAGGTATAACGGCGGGCATGGCATTCATCAGTAATGATAACGGCATCAATGATAACTCAAACAGCAATATCATTGATCTCAATGAGTGGCAGCATGTGGCTGTGACATATGATCGGGTGAATGTAAGATTTTACGTTGATGGTGTAGCCTCGGGAACCGTAGCGCAGACTGCCGCGCTGGCCGGTAATTCCAAAGACTTACTAATTGGACGCGACTATCAAGGGGCATCGCAGGACTACGAATTCAATGGTGTCATCGATGATGTCCGTATTTATAATCGGGCGTTGTCGTCAACTGAAATCAGCCGCATGGCCAATGGCTATATGCCGCAGACGGGGCTCGGCATCTATACTCTTCAGGATAACCTGGACGTCAATGGAACTCTGTCAATCAATGATGGTACGTTAGATACCGGTAGTAATCGGCAGATCAATGTCAATCGCAGCTGGCTTAACAACGGCGGCATATTTGTAGCGAGCGTCGGCGGTGTAGTAGTACTTGATGGCGGGGTGACGGGAAATCAGATACTATCCGGATCAAGCACGTTCACTTCGATCTCTGTGGTTGGATTTAACGGCGGATGGTTGTTACAGGACGATATGGTTGTGACCTCGGCACTGACCGTGTCATTGGGAGATATTTCCTACAGTGATGACCTCAATATTGAACCAGTCACATTGACCGGAAATATGTTTGTGAATGTCATCTTGGGATCGTTTACCGGATCGACGACACGGTTCAGGCATGATGGTGATGTTACCATTACGGATGGTACGTATACCGCGCCAACGGATATTGTCGAAATAGATGGATCTTTTTCACAAACAGGCGGGACATTCAATAATTCGTCATCGACTGTTTTATTTACGGGAACAGATACGGGAGAAACGATCAATATGTCAGGAGGGGGTGTGTTTCATGATGTGTTGATCAATGACGGACTGGTCGGTTATTGGAAATTTGATGAAGCCAATGGAACGATCGCCAAGGATTTCAGCGGGAATGAATTACATGGAACGTGGCAAAGTACGCCTACCGTAATTACATCGATTGCCTCCACGATCAGTTTTGCGAATCCACGGGCGCTGGATTTTAATGCCACGACTCAGTATGTGCTAGTGCCTGACCATGAAAAATTAAAGGGTTTTACGGAGTTTACATTATCGGCATGGGCCCGAACAGATGGTGATCATGGAACCGGATGGGGAAGGGTGATCTCAAAATCCAATGGTGTCACGTCCGACGACTACGCGTTGATTCACGAGCGCATGTCTTCGGGGTATCAGCAGGTTTTTCGGATCAATACTGATTCCGGCGGACAACTGGAGATTGCGGGAAACAGTGTGAATGTTAGCAATGGTTGGACGCACTTTGCCGGGGTCTGGGATGGCAGCGATATGTATCTCTATCAAAACGGTGTGCTGACCGCCGGGCCGACGTCCAAAGGCGGAAACCTTCAGGATTCCGGGCGTCCGTTGACATTCGGTCAACATGCCGAGACCACAACAAGAAACTACAATGGCGCGATTGATGAGGTTCGAATATACAAACGGGCCTTATCGGCTACGGAAATACAGGCGCTTGCCAATGGAACACAGCCCTCCACGAGTCAGGGTGTCTATACCCTGCAGTCTGACCTAGACATCGATGGAACTCTTCGTCTTAATTCAGGAACCTTGGATGTCAGCGTCAGTGATTTTCAAGTCAATGTCGGAACTGATTGGGAAAATTTTGGCGGCGTCTATAATGCGCGAAATGGAACCGTGACCTTTGATGGCGGCGATTTTCAAATTCCGGCCTCGGAAACATTTTACAACTTCAAAAAACAAATGACCGCCGGTCCCGCCCAAACATTAACGGTCGGTCAGAAATCTACCTTGACAATTGCCGGGACAATGCAGATACAGGGATTCGACGCCTCAAATCTTCTGATTCTGCGATCATCCAGTACGGGCACCCAGTGGAATATTGACCCTCAAGGGTTGCGTGACAACACTTTTCTGGATGTGCAGGACTCACAAAATTTAACCCCTCCTGTCATCAATCCTCTTAATTCTACAGACAGCGGCAATACCACGCTCTGGTTCAAACGCGTGCTGGCCGGCGCTGTGATTATTGTGGATTAGATGTTCAATATCAGGCGGTCCTAAGGCTCACCATTCGGTGAGTGTATGGCCGATAATTAGCAGATATTTTCAGTGAATTTCATAAACTGAAAAAACACAATAAATTAATTCAATAAACAGCTTCGCACTATAATAATAGTATTAGTAGGACTCCATCCACAAGCAGGTAACTATCCGGATACTCCGAGAGAATCAATGCTGTGCGTTCCCGGCAGCGCACGATTTTTTTTGTCTAAGGCAGTCCGATAAAATCATATTCAGGCGATAAAAAGATAGTTTATGTCCCGTAGATTCATTCAGATCAGTCTCTTAATATTTGTCATCATTGGAATGTGTATGATGTCCCATCATCATCTGTCGGCCGATGTCGGTGATATTGGGCTTTATCGTGAGGCCGTGGGCGGAGCGGACGTTGATGAAGATAATCAGACATTTCATGATGAACCGTTCGATACAATTATCTATGAAGATACGACGGAGTTTACACAGGATTCAGGTGATGTGTTGGTCGATCTTAAAAGCGGCGGGCATTATTTTGTCTGGTGGAACATGCATTTACAGGCGACGGTGGGATCAGCTAACAATCGTACGGCGCACATTGGTCGTCTGACCGTTGACGGGTCTTTTATTCATCAGAGTTTTGGACAAGGATATCAGCGTGCGGCCGGGAGTGAGCAGGAGGTGTATATGTCGGGCGGGGCGCTCATTGATGTTTCAGCGGGCGCGGATATCAAGCTTGAGGTGCGTAACGCGTCATCCACCACCGTCCAGGATGTCGAACGACGGGCGAATTTGGCCGGGATGAGTATGGTTAAACTCGATGACGATTGGAAGTATTTTCGCGCGTATGAGGCAGGAGCCGCACAGGACTGGAACGCCGGACAAAATGTCTGGAGCGGATTTACCTGGGACTCGATCGAGGAGATCGACGATATCTATACCTTCACGGCCGGGACATCGAATGTCACATTGGGTTCGATCGGACACTATCTCGTCACCTATAACATGAGATTTGATACCGGGACGTCAACGCAACGGACAGTAATGGAAGGGCGCGTTCAAGTAGGAGGTGTGTTACAGGAAGAGTGTCACTCGGGAACTTATATGCGGGGTAATCCAAATTCGGATGGCATTAACGAAGGCGCCGTGGCCGGTGTCTGCTTGATTGAGACCAGCTCCCCCAATCAGGATTTAATTATACAGACGGCCCGCACGGGTGATGTGGGTGATACGGTCGATCATGTCCCGGATGAGTGCGGGATTACCATTGTGAAATTACCGGATAACGCGGAGTATTTAAGAATTCATAAGAATACACGTTCTCAGAATGTTGACGTGATTGATCAGACGATCACCTGGGACGCTCAAGATGAGACGGATAGCGCATTCACCCACAGTGTTGTGACAAACACAGGATCGATCGAAATCAATTCTGACGGCAACTATTTGTTTATGGCCTGTACGCATGGTGAAAAACCGGCCAATGCGGATTCACGTTATCCTTACATCGAACAATGGAAGATTAACGATGTCACTCAAAAGTATGGTGCCGGAGGGGCCTACAACCGCGGAGGGCATGGCAGCGGAAACACACAGACGGCCAATGATTCCGCCAATTGTACCGCGGTTATTTTTGAAGGGCTGACCAGTGGAGACGACATCGAGCTGGCCGTGACAGATGAAGGCGGGATCACGGGCAATAATCCGCCCGAATATGTCAATGATCAAACCGGATTGACGGCGATCTATTTGGATTCCCTATTTACGAATGTCGAAGGCTCGACGGATTTACCGAATGGAACCATTTTGGGATTGGCCATCAACGGCACGCTCATGAAAGCCTATTCTGAAGTCAGCGGAACGAGCTTTTCGATACCGGTCGGACGGGATCACTTGAGTTCGGGGGACATTGTTACTGTATTTGGAAGTCTCGCGACGGATGCCAATGAAGCCGTCGGAATCACAAAATATGACGGCGTCGGAGACATCACCGGCATGTCTGTAAAAAAGCATCAACTGACAATTGGAAGTGCGGAGAATCCGGGGCTGATTCTCAGTGATTTGAGTTTGTTTGACAATAATCTCACCGAGGACGTGATGCACATGGTCATTGATGGTTCACTGGTCATTGATGCGGATGACGTATACGTCGATGATATTTTTGTCATTGCCACCGGCAGCAGTTTTACGGCGACGTCGACGGAGGCCATCTTTACGCATGATCTGGATTTGAATGGAGATCTGATCATGTCCGGTAACAATCTGGTGCATGTCGATGGGAGCTGGGATGCGACGGGCGGTAGTTTTAGCGGCGCGAATTCGACGGTGGTGTTTATCGGGACGGCCAACGAAACGATCCGATCGGCAGGCGATGCGTTCAATAATATAATGATTAATGACGGACTGATCGGATATTGGCGATTGGATGAAGCTGTCAGTCCCAGTCAGGATACGAGCGGGTATGGAATGGATGGTGTGTGGGCCGGGAATGTGTCCGCGAACGCCAGTGTTCCTAATGTTAATTTTGCCAACAGTCAAAGCGCATCCTTCGACGGGACGGGTGACTATATTGATGTCGGACGCAGCCGGGTGATGAACAATCTGAGTAATGGATTCACTGTCGCGGCCTGGATAAATCATGATACGTTATCGGGGGTCGACCGGATTTTCAGCGCGGACCGTACTCAATCGGCGAATGGATGGGCGTTCGGTACAAATGGATCGGGGTTGAGGTTTACCACGTACGGGGTGCTGGATTACAACACGACAACCATCACGTTGACGACCGGGACCTGGTATCACGTAGCGGTGGTATTTGACGCCAGCAATGACGCGACCTTTTATGTCAATGGAAATGCCCAGACCCAAACCATCTCCGGAGCCAGTCCGGCCGTTGCCAACACGGATGACAATTGGTACATCGGAGCAGATCCTGGTTCTGAAGAGTTTGACGGGTTGATCGATGATCTGCGGATCTATAATCGAGAATTAAGCTCGGCCGAAATTATTCGCCTGGCCAACGGGGATACCCCGCAGTTGGCCTTGGGGACTTATTCATTACAGGACGCGCTGGATGTGAAGGGGACTCTATCGCTTCACGGCGGGACATTAGATGTTAACGGTTTTGATATCAACTTAAACGGCAATTGGCTGAACACGGGAGGTGTCCTGGATGAAGAAACCCGAACGGTTACGCTCGACGGGGGTGATCAATCAATTGACTACACGGAATCTTTTTTCAATTTAAATAAGTCGGTTACGACCACCGGTACTTTGACCATGGGTAAGGATTCAACTATCACGGTGGCCGGAGCGTTGTCGTTAAGCGGCGCTTCAGGTAATTTATTGGGGGTTGAATCGTCTGCGGCCGGCACACGGCATACATGGAATGTGACAGCAGCGGATCAGAATGTCAGTTTTCTGAGAGTCAGAGATTCCCAGACGCTGAGCAATGACATAGTCGCAACGTTTTCCACGGATGTGAGCAACAATGATTCAGGTGAAGGATCACCGAGCTGGATATTTGCGTCGACATTTTATTGGGTGAACACCTTGGGAGGTGACACCAATGATTCCAGTAACTGGGCCAGCGCGGCGAATGCCTGTGGGGTTGGCGGAGGTGCGGGCGTTCCTGGTCCCACGGATGTGGCCACGTTTCAGGCCAATTGTGATGACGATGCCACCGTCGATGTCAACCTGAATGTCGCGGCCCTCGATATTCAGTCCGGGTACAGCGGAACCATTACACCTAATCCGTCAGTTACGATTGATGTCGACGGACCGTTTACCCAAGCCGACGGGACGATCGATTTTTCTGTCAATAACACCAACCTCAATGTATCCGGTAACTTCACCAAAACAGGCGGAACCTTTACCGCCGGAACGGGGGTGGTGACGTTCGACGGATCACAATCCATCAGTATGAACGCGGGAACAAACATCGGGGATGTCCGTGTGAGTGAGTCGCCGGATATCACGTTGACCTTGGAGTCGGATGTGGTGGTCAATGATCTGGTCATCGGGGCGGGAGATACGGTTTTAACCGACGGGTATGATATCAATATCAATGGAACGCTGGATATCAACGGTATCATGAACGCCACGAACGGAAGTGGTGGCAATACCACCGTCCATGTTTCCGGGAATTGGGATGCCACGGACGGATCGTTTATCAATGCCAATTCGACGATTCGTTTCAATGGAACCACCGGGACCAGCGATATTATTTCAGACGGTAAAACTTTTTATAATCTGATTATCGATGATGCGGGCGGAACCCTAACGGTCGAACTTGAGGATGATTTGGCGGTATCGGGAACGATGACCATCGCGGGGGGTAATCTGGATGTGAAGTCGACCGAGAATAATACAATTCGGCTGGCGGGCAGTTGGGATAATAATGATGTGTTTACACCGCGGAGTGGAGAGGTTGTTCTCAATGGGACGGGGGAGCAAACGATCGCGCATAATGCGGGCAGTTTTAATCACATACGCGTGACCAACGCGGATGGAATTGTCACATTTTCAGAGGCCTTCACGACCACGGATTTCACCAATACGACCGGTGGATCCCGCCTGCGTTTTCAACAAGGAGCAACATTTACCATCAGCGGGGATTTAACCGTGGATGGAACCGTAGGAAATCTAATCGATATCAACAGTGTGAATGACGCCACCCAATTTAATTTTAATATCACCGGGTCGGGCAATGAATCAGTTTCGTACGTGATGGTTGAAAATTCAGCCGTTACCAACGGATCAGGAAATGATATTCTGGCTACTAAATCGATAAATGCAAACGGCAACGATGACGGCGATGTGCCGCCGACGGACCAGTGGATCTTTCTACTTGGAGAGCCGGATTATATGCAGCCGGATGTCGGGCTGCCGGGAATGAATCTGGTGGTGCAATTTGTCGGGGCGAATTTCCGGAGTGACTCGGTGGTGACGACGAGCTCGGCCAATATTGTCGTGGGAACTACTGTGGTTACCGATGCCAATGGAAATCGGGTGAGCACGGGCGGACGGGTGATTAGCGCCTCGTTCTTTATTTTACCATCCGCGGTGGCCGAGACGGTGACCGTGACTATTGATGGGGTCGATGTGGCGCAGAAGTTTGAGATTCTCTCCTCGGTGACCAGCGGTGATTGTGATTTTACGGGAGACTCCGGAACCATCACATTGGGTGATGGGGCGGCGGATCACGGGAACCGAACAAAAATGGGGGTCATCCTCTGTGATGAATTGATCGTCCCATCGGGATTAACCGTGAATATTGATACAACAGATTCGGATGGGACAACGGAAGGGAATCAGGGGTATCTGCCGGCGGTGATCATTGTCGACGGGACGGCACGGATCGATGGGGAGATCAATGTGGATGGTTCGGCTGGTGTGGCGAACGCGGGTGATGCCGGCGGCGCGGGCGGAAACGGTGGACCTGGTGGTGGTGGCGGTGGTGCCGGAGGTGGACAGGCCGCGACACAAAACGCCGGGGGCGATGGTTTTACCGGAGGTGGCGGCGGATCCTGTGACGCGAATAATTCGGCCTGTACCGAAGGCGACGGGGGTGACGGCTCTGGCGGGACGGGAACATCAAAGATCGGAAACACCGGCGGAACCGGAGGAATCGCCCTAGTTCCGTCAACAAAGGGCGGTCCAGGTGGAACCGGGGACACAGCCGATGGCGCGGGCGGTAACGGTGGGACAGGATTCGCGTTCGGAAGCAGCGGAACCGGGGCAAGTGATCCATCGACCAGTGGTGTCGGCGGCACGGGAAGTGGAGCCGGTGCGTTTAATGTGAATGGCGGCGGCGGTGGCTTTGCTGAGGCGGGCGGTGACGGCGAAACCGGAACCGGCGGATCAGTGACCGGAAACGCGCAGCTCGTTCCATTTGCCGGCGGATCAGGGGGTGGCGGTGGTGGTGCTGAAGCGCAGGGCGGAGGCGGCGGTGGAGGAGCCGGGGGTGCGTTGATCATTATGGCCACCGGTACGATCACGGTTGATGGTGTCTTGTCGGCGGACGGAGGCGCCGGTGCGGTGGGAACCAATGGAGACGGCGGCGGCGGATCGGGCGGTTCCATCATCCTTCAATCTCCCGATGTAAGAACAAGTGTCGGTCAATGGGATACCGACGGCGGAACCGGTACGGCGGCCGGAGGTGATGGACGAATTCGTGTGGATGGAGTTCCGGCTGGAGGCGCGAGTATACAGGGAACAGTATCTGATGCGGGGACGAGTCAGTTTGTCGGGCCAGCCATTACAACGATCACGGGAACGCAGGTTATTGGAACGGCCGCGGCCAGTGCCAGCATCGATGTGCATATTACCAATGGTGTCACATCATCGACGACGACCGGCAGCGCGGACGCGAATGGAGATTATGCCATCGGAGTCACGTATCTATCCGGGGCGAATTACATCACCGTGGTGCAGGATACCGGCTCCAATGTGGAGGTTATGTCAACGGCGGCATTGGGCGTGCTGTCGACGAATATATCCGGGACTTCGGATCTGAGTAACGGCACGTCCGTGCGCTGCGCGCAGAACGGTGGGGTCCTCGCGCAAACCACAACAATCAATAGCGGGGCGTTTACGTTGGCCGATGTCAGTAAGCCGGATACGGATGATGTGATTACGTGTTGGGCTGATGGCGTGGCGGAGGCGGATGAATCAACGGCGGTGACTAAATATGACGGAAGCGGTGACATCACCGGTCTTGTTTTGAATCGACATAAGGTTATCGTGGGAAGTGATGACAACGCCAATGTGTCGATCACTGACCTGGCACAGTTTGATCAGGATAATGATGAAGACGTGATGTATACGTCCAATTCAAATGTCCTCCTGTTGGATCCGGCCGGCAGCGACTATGCGGATGAAGAGTTGAGGATTCTTGTCAATAATACTCTGACGGTTTCAGCTGTGCAAACCCTGACAACCCATGATCTTGACATTGACGGGACATTAAGTTTGGTTGGCGCGGCAAGTGTGAACATCAGCGGTGATCTCGACGCGACCGGTGCGGGAACATTTACAGAAGGCGCATCCAACATCACATTTAACGGTACCGCTGATCAGATGGTGCTACCGGACGGCGACAATTTTTACAATTTTACCGTTAACAATACCGGCGGGGCCGGTGTTAATGACGTCATCCTCACGGGAACACTGGACGTCGACAATGATCTGACCATTACGGACGGAGATTTGGACCAGGGAACCAACAATGCCTGGATTATGATTTACGGAGATTTGACGGCGGGCGGTAATGCCGAGCTCACCACGGGAACTTCGACGGTCACATTTGACGGGAGCGTGACCAATCAGAATGTCAGCGCGTCAAGTATCACGCTTTACGATGTTATGATTAACAATTCAACGGCCCCACCGGACAACCGTATTATCGTGGCCGGAACATTAAATGCCGCGGGTGATATTCTGGTCACGGATGGACGGATCGATTTGGATCTGAGTGATGGAAACATTGAGGTGTCGGGAGATTTTAGCGTTCAGGCGGCCGGCGGTGTCGTGGGCGGTTCGACAACCGAGACAATAGTTTTTGAAGGCAGCACGGATCAGCAGTTCACCACCAACGCGCAGACATTTCGAAATATTCGGGTGAACAATATCGGCGTAGCCGGCGTCAGTGACAGTGTGGTTTTGACGGATGAGCTCGATATCAATGGAACGTTGAGTATCGTTGACGGAGATATTGACGCTCGAACCAACGCGGCGAATATCAATATCGCCGGGAACTGGGTGATGGGTGTGAGCGGTACATTTGACGCGGGCACCGAAACGGTAACGTTCGACGGGGACGATCAGCTTATATCCGGATCGACAGTATTCTATAATTTGTCCAAGACAGAAGTTTCCAATGACGGGGCGGATACCGATTTTACGATTGAGGCCGGAACAACGCAGACCGTGTTGGGGGTACTAACTCTCGATGGTCTGGATGCCAATGATCGGATTAATCTGGACAGTACCGGGGCCAGTTTTTTCTTCGATGTCGCTTCCAGTCAATCAGTGAGTTTTCTGGTGGTTCAGAATTCCGAGACCTTGACGAGCGACATTACCGCCACCACGTCGGTCGACAATGGCGGGACCGACAGCGGGGCGGCATCACCGCATTGGATTTTCTCCCAGGCTCGCTATTGGGTCGGTGCGACAAACCCGGCCAATACAAATTTGGCCTCCAGTTGGGCGGCTGTGTCCGGGGCCTGTGGAACCGGAGGGATCGGTATTCCGACGACGACCAGTGATGTCATATTTGACGGGGGATGTACCAATAACGCAACGGTGGATGCGAATTTGAATGTCGCCTCCATGGATATTCAGGCCGGATTTGCCGGGGTGATCACGACGAATGCAGGAATAATTATCGATGTGGACGGAAACTATACCCAGGTTACCGGGACGGTTGATTTAGCAACCAATGGCGGTGAGCTTGTGGTTGGCGGAAATTTTCTAAAGACCGGCGGTGTGATCTTGAATTCTACGGGGACGATCACCTTGGACGGATTATCCTCGCTGGATATGGACTCGGGCAGCAGCCTGGGTAATGTCGTGATCAATCCACCTGGATCGGGGACGGTGACATTAGAATCGGATGTGGTGATCGAGCGGCTTACAATCAGTGCGGGCGATTTGCTCGATGTAAACGGATATGAAATGAACATTACGGATGATGTCACAATCAGCGGAACACTGGATCTGAACAGCGGGGCAGACGGGATTAGTACAATCTCGGTGGCCGGTGGGTGGTTGACATCGGGTGGTGTATTTACGCATGGTGACGCGCGTATTACATTTACCAGCGCCGGTTCAGAGATGATCCGCAGTAACGGAAGCGCGTTTAATGATATTACGTTTAATGGGGTTGGCCCATGGATCCTGCAGGACAATATGGATTTGAATGATGGGTTAAAACTCCTGGCCGGTACGCTTGATGCCAATGTATCGGGTAATTACACGATCAACATCAACGGCGATTGGCAGGAAACGGCCGGTGTGTTTCTACCGAGACAGGGAACGGTCATTTTTGATCAGGCCAGCGGTACTCAAAGTATATCCGCGGATGTCTCATTTTATAACTTTG
>JAUIER010000012.1 GCA_030429765.1 bacterium
TGACTGGCGCTTGAGTTGATACCGCTGTAATCGATACCGGTGTCGCTTGTGCTGTCATCACCGCTGGCTGTGTGATCGTGTTGACATTGATCGCCTGTGGCGCTGTGGCCGCTTGAGCCATCGCTTGTGGAACGATCAATTCACCTGTGCTGGCGACAAACGTTGGTGTCGCGATATTACTTGCCACCTTAACCGCTGACACTTGTGACTGGACATTCGTGTCAGTGATGTTGGCCAGGATCGGTGTCGCCTTTGCTGTCGTGATGCCAGCTAAGGACACGGTGTTACCGTTAAATTCTGTGGTCGCTTGTGGTGCGGCAGTATCGATTCCCATCACCGTTGCTGCCAGACTTACTGGCTCTGCTGACGTTGTTGGTTGCGATACCACGTCCACCGCGATCGGTCGGGTGATATTGGTTGATGTGCTCATCGCCTGAGGAACAATCAACTCACCTGTCTGAGCCACGAACGTTGGTGTGGCGATATTGTTCGCCGCGGTGATCGTTGTTACATTCGCTACGATTTCCGGATTTGAAATGTTGTTTAGGATCGGCGCGACACTTGATCGCTCAACACCAGCTACTTCTACCGTGGTTCCTCTATATTGTGTTGACGCCTTTGGTGCAGCTGTATCCACACCCATCACGGTTGTAATGATGGACGGCTGCTGAGCTGTTGTTGCCATCATGGCAAAGTCCGTGGCTGGTAACACCTGTCCAGTATTTAGGGCCGCCCGACTGGCGATATCAAAATTTGTTCCGCCAAGTAAATTATTCTGAGGTAACGTGTTTAGTCTCAATGTCGGTGCCGAGACTAACTGAGTTGCCGCCAGATTGGCTTGAACTTGTCCTGGTGACGAAAATTCCGCCATACCGGAAACTGTCGCCACCTGAGTCAAATCGGCTCGTGACGCAACCTGGACAACATCAATCGGAGCTTGAACATTGTTACCTTGCTCAATTCCAGCTGGAAGGAATAGCTCGCCTGAATCAGCTACAAACGTTGGCTGTGAAATCTTAGGAGTCACACTAACTGATCTGACTCGATTCATAATATCTGGCGTTGAAATGCGTCCCAGTACCGGAGACATCACAGCTTGATTCATCCCCGACACTTGGATGCTTTGGCCGTTTAGGTCCATACTGACTGATCGTATTGAGGTCAAATCTTCCTCTGCTGAGGAACTGACACCATATGTGGAAACGTTGACTGCTGCTAACGAGATAGATGTGGAGCTGCCAATCTTTGCTCCAGAAGCTGATGTATTGGCCAACACAGTTGGTGCTTGCAAGGAACTACTAAGGTTGGGAGCTGCACCTGTTCCAAAATCATTTCCACCCCTGCTTGGTCCCTTGGCCTGGTAAACGGCCGCAGATGTATCTGTTTCCGAAGACTTTTCTGCCGTTGATTCAGGCCTGACTGATTTAGCTGATCTTTTTGCTTTCGGTGCGGCTTTGGTAGAACCTTGACCAAAATCATTTCCACCCCTGCTTGGCCCCTTAGCCTGGTAAACAGCCGCAGACGTATCTGTTTCCGAGGACTTTTCTATCGTTGGTTCCGATCTAACTGATCTAGCCCCCCTCTTTGCTTTTACAGAATTTGCCAGATCTAACTCATCATCCGGCGGTGACGCAGCTAGGATAGGACCTTTAGATACTCGATCCAGCTCGGCCAAGGCCACTTGCATGTTTTGTGTCTTCAATGCCTGAGACAGTGATGGCATTGTTTTCTCTAGGTTCACCATACGACTGCTGGCCAGAACAGGTATATCGATCGAATCGAAATCCGTGTCGATCGAGATGTCACCGGCATCAAAATCCGTATCAATCGGTGATTGGATCGCTCCTCCTAACTGAACCGGAGACAGATTGGTCATCATCTTATCATCTGCATCGATATCCATACCCAGTTGCATAGTCGTAAAGATCGGCTGAATCGTAGGAACCACCGCTGGGGCAATTGTTGGCACCGTAACAACAGTATCTGCGAATTCCTGCTGCATCGTCGGCGTACCTACGTTGATTGATTGTTCAATAACAACCGAATCACGATAGTTAGAAACATTCGCAGCCTGCACATCATTAAAACCACCCAATCCCATCATGGTCGTTCCAACCAAGGTAGCCAGGATAATGGCCTTTCTGGATCCTTCCTTAACCGCACCCATTACACGCGCGGTACGACTAGGCGGAGACTTATTATCAATGCCGGAGGTTGACGTTAAAACTGGAAGGTCTACATCCGCCTGAGCTGACATCATAGCCGAATCTGAGCGGATATTTTGAGACACAATCTTAACCAAGTCCGCAACTTCGATCTTCGTCTTAGTTGGCATAGCTGCTTCAATCGCCGTGTATAACGCTACGTTGGCTATGACGTCTCTGTCGGACATGTTATTTGTATCAAATACAGGCTCTTGATCAAGTTTAATTTCCTTTAGTGCTCTTTCACCGCGCTCAACTGTAGGAACTGAGGCTACAAAATCATCCGCGCCATTTGGTGCTATTTGAGCAATCACCTCCTTGTTATCAAATAAGTCAACCACGCGTGCCTTGAAATCATTGCCAAGCGTGATATCAGTATCAGATTGCTCAAGCTTACCCATAAACTGACTAATAAGAGCCTGTTGCCTATCGCCTCCCGCTGAAATCGTTTCAACAGAACTCACACCTAGTAACTTGTTTGAAGCTCGAGCTAGAATACCTCGTTGGGTTGCATCCAATTGACCATTCGACTTTTGCACAAATTGCTGAACACCCTGACCTATTGATCGGATTGCCTCCGTCAAATCAGTCTCGGAAATATCAGAGGATGGAGAAACGACCGAGTTTTTGGCAATATATGTCTTCAGGTCCTGTTGGGTCTGAGCAATGACTGTTTCCCGTTTAACCATTTTGTCCAAATAATTAGCTAACGGGATGTTTCTCACAACAGCTTGGGACGAATCAGCTGTCATTGCTACTTCCGCTACATCTCCAGCGACATTCACGAGCCCTATCTCCTGAAGAACCGATTCAGAGGCCTGTAAACTGACGATTATACTGCCGGTGTCAATTCCATCCGCGCCAACATTTCCACTGAATGTAACCCGATTCAAACTTGGCAAAGCCTGGACATCAAGGTCAAACTTCCCGTCTTTGACCGAAGCCAATGAAGTCCCATTGCTAACTGCCTTGACTATTTGTGGATTATCACGATCCATTATGGTCATAAACCGACCCGCATTTGCCTCTTGTTCCAAAATCTGTAGTTGAGATATTTGAACCGGATCGCCTGACTTAAGATCAACACCTGAAACGGATACATCTTGTGCAATCTTGAGCTGTCGACCGGAGATAACATGAGTATCTAGATCTATCGCACCCGTTTCCTGCGCCAATATGACACTCGGATTGAATTGATTCTGTCCGGTAACCGCCGCGATTGGCTTCGTCTGACCGGCAAAAGTCGCTTGATTAGACTGGCCTTCGGCATAATCCAGTTCTACCCGTTGTGTTTGTTGCGGCTTCAAAGGATTGTTCGGAGCACTCAACGTAATGGCTTTAGGTGTAATGCCTTCTGGAATACTGGAATCCGAATAGACAGGTCGATCAAATACAAACCCGCGTGGATCCGCATAGTTAGAGGCAATCTGATTGTACTCGCTGTTGGAGATTTCAATTTCCTGAACATCTGATGTAGACACCGACGGAACTCTTGCCGAGTCCAGACCCGATAATTTGGCGAATTCTTGTGGGGCCGCCTTAAGCGTAAATGTTCTTTCGCCCGTATTCTCATCAAATTTGACCTTGGTCACCGGTACCTGTCCGACCTTCATGCCTACTACATCAAACTCAACTTGGCCATTATCAGCTTCCTTGTATACACCTCCCGGTCCAATAAACCCTCGTTCATCAGACCTTCGTAGATATGTCGGTGTCATGACATTTCGGATATCCGTCTGGGCAATTGGAGCATCGGCATTGAAATTGTCAACACCAATGGATGATCCAGCAGCCGCCAACATTGTTCGGTGAACCGCAATATTCTCTTCATCTGACCGGCGATGCTTTTGACCTTTCGACAAGGTCGCCCCACCGACAGTCTGAAGACCAATCATTTCGTGCAACATGGCGTGCATGATGCGGAAGTCATCATGCTCCGCACCCTGATAATTAGACGGGTTCAGCCCTAGCTGGCTAAGGAAGCCGTCGTTCAAATTGGACGCATTGGTCACGACAACCCGGTTGGCTGATTCATCGGCATAACCAGCCGGGAAGGCTCCGTTCAATTTATGTTCGAACACCACTCTCTGACGTGCTGTCATTCCACGGAATACACCGATATCACTCAGTCCATCTCTGCCATTATTGATTTCAAACAATTGTCGCATTGCATTTTTATCTGTAACCTCACCGGCAACAGCGCCTGAAACAATTTCTCTTACGAATTTCTTAACTTCTGGATTTGATGTAGAGTTCTGCAACTTAGATTCTAATTCTTGGACTTTTTTGAGTAGCTTTACGCCATCCTGACTTAGTTGGGAAATACCCTCGCTACCCGAGGCCCTGGCAATTAACACTTGTTCAACCTGAGCACTTTCCTTAGGCGTAAAGTCCATACCGAACGATGTGGTCACACCTGAGCTCGGATTTGCAATTTGTGCCATCACCTGCGCGTATTTGGCCGTATTGCCTGAAATCTTTCCAAAATTTAATTGGTCAAATCCTTGGGAATCACTGGCTAACGCAGATTCGACAATATCGAATACAACCTTCGCTTGTTGTTGCTGAACTGGATCCTCTGTTCGCGACAACGCCTTAATCCGTGCTTCAAGAGCGTTTACTTTGCTTAGAATGACTTTCTGAGCAGACGTTAATTTTGGAGCTCCTGGTGTCTCCGATTGCGTAAGTACAGCCCGGATTTGCGAAATTTCATCGCCATTATCATTCGCTCCAAATAGTTTTCCATCACCTTCTAAACCAACACTCGCTCTAGTCAATTGACCAGCATCATCGAGGGCTCTCACTATTGATGTAAACGTATCCTTGTCATAGAACTGCTGTTGCTCAGTCGTAAATTTCTTTAAAGCTTTTAGAGTTTCCTGGGCATCCAATGCATCCAACACCACCACGTCCACACCGCCATTCCCCTGGATGACGCTTGTTAGCATATTCTGCACATCCGTCAGCAAGGCGACTTGTTCGCTGCCTAATTGATCGCGCTGGTTCAAACTCTCGGCCACAAATTTCTGCATACGTGTCGCCGCACGTTTGTATCTGTCGGTCTTGACCGGGTCAAACCGGGCCCCATCAGCCGTTTCCCCTGCGAAGATTTCACCTAGTAGCGCGGCGTCCTTCTTAACGGCAATTCGTTCAAACAAACTTCGATCCTGGAAGTAGCCGACCCAACGATTGTTGTTGGCTCGGTCGGCCGGACTCATTACGTTGTCAAGCTCTTGTTTGGTGACACGCTTCACAACCGTTGGTTGAGTCAGCGCCGTTCTGACTGCCGCCAACTTCTCTGGACTTTGAGCCTGTGCGATAGCTTGAATGGCTCGGGTTTGAATCTCCGACATGGACATTGTTTCCATTTGGTCAGCCGTCGACTGCAGGCTAGCCAATTGACGGGCAATACCTGAGTTGTTTTGAATTCGCTGAACAATTCTGGCGGTATCCGTATCCGCTGCCGCTTTGTCAAAATCTTTTTGACGAACCACAGATTGACCGGTAAACATTTGCTGTACGGCAGCCAAGGACGCTTCCATTTTTGGTGAAAGCTTTTTACCCTTGATTGCTTGACTTAACTCCGCATCCTGGTTAGAGGCAAATTCGAGATCGGCGATCGCTGTACTGGATCCGACAATATTGTACGCCGTCACTTCTGGTTTGGCATTGTCTCCCATGGCGATCACAACTTCGCCTACCTTTACGTCACTGTCAAGTCTGGAGTTTACCGGCAGTGATACTTCACCGGCTGAGAAGTCATATACCCGGCCGTTAAAGATTGCCGCTTTAGGTGTGGTTCGATCACCTTTGGCAAATACGAAATCCACGCCTGTGAGTGTAGATTCACCGCCAAAGTCTTCCGGTGTGTATCGAACAATTTCGTCACTAGTTGTTAGCTTTGTGCCACCAAGTGACATTGTTTGGATTGGGCGAACCAATGGAGCGACCGAAGCAAGGTTCTGACCTGTACCTGTACCGCCAGTGCTGCTGACGTCCGTTCTTATACCCATTTCCCTGGCTACTTGTTTGATATTTTTGACACGCAGATGACCTTCGGCCACAACTTCATCAACCAACTCTGCGGTTGGATAGTTACCCTCTCTTCTGTCTCGGATAAAGGCAGCCATCTCCGGAGCTAAACTCGGATTGGCCTCGACAGCCTGAACAATCTGGTTTCCTATCGCTCTTAAATCTGGAGACAGAACCACGAAGGCTCCCTGATGTCGTTTTTCATGTCGGATGACTTGTGCCTTCTTGGTGTCAGACATATTTCCAGCCTCAACCAACACGACTCGATCTCCGGCTTTTAAGAACTCGGCCGCTCTAACATTTGCCTTGGCCAGTATATCGGCGGCCTTTTGGACATTCCCAAAAGCCGCTCCACGCAATCGTCTGTCACTCGGAATTCTGTCACCCCATGCTTCCTTTGCGACAATCTCCATTTGGGCTGGCGAAAGCTCAATGACCTTGACACCAAAGTCCGATCCCATTTGTGTAGAATGTCCAGCTGCCCAAGCTTCTTTGAATCGCATATCATCACCGGCCTTGGCCATGAATATGCTAACATCGTCAAGTCCTGCAGCTGGCAGTCTTCGTAACACCTTTGAAAACTCCATAATACTCGGGTTGATTGGAGCAGCCTCTTTGCCGGATGATCCTTCAGCGGCAGCCGCCATGCGTCCTACAACCTCCTGCGCTTGGACACCAACCATCTCTTGAGTCAGGGCTTGTGTCAACGCCGTTCGGCCTCTCTTGTTGTCCACCAACTTAATGGATTCTACCCGAGAAACGGCCTTATCTACTTGGTCTGGAGTAACGTCTTTCGATAGTATCTCACTTACCTGCTTCAGATTACTAGCACTAGCAAATGCTCCTGGATTAGCCGTTCGTAGATCCACTACTTCGCTGGCAAGCACTTGTGGTTGTGTATGTCCAGCCGCTTTGAACGCCTGAGCTAGAGCTTCCTCGCTAAGTGTTTCTATGGCTTTGACTGCGGCGGCTTGTGATTTTATGCCTTCTCGATCCAGTGGTTCTTCGTTAGCCGTCACTTTCTGTGACGAAACCAGGGCCTGTGCCAGCTGCCGAGCCCCGGCTGTCGAACTTAAAACTTGGATAACATCTGTGCCAAGATCCAAATCGACGACACGTGTAGCATTAACAAATTTCTCTGGATCCGATTCGCGTACATTGACTATATTATTAGCCAAACTTGCAGCGTTTCCTATCTTCAACGCTTTGAAAGCTGAAGCGAGCTGTCCTGAACTTAATGTCGCCAGAGCCTTAATAGTTGAAGCCTGACCTTTAACTTGCGATTTGGTTGAAGGCAAAATTGATTCGCTTACGATGACTGTGCGTTGATCTGGACTAATTGTTATGACAGAATCTCCCATTTCAGCTTGAGGTCGAACCTCAAGCGTAGTCACCGTATCAGCTTGAGCCTTTGGCAATGAAGCAAACACAATCTCGGCCTGATCATTAGATAAATCTTGGTCTGTGTTGTTTACAAAATTGATTCTCCGCGACTGTCCTTGGGAACGGATCGGAACAACACGCGTGTTCTCTGCATATCTGATCAAGTTCCTGGCATCCGCCTGCTGCCGATCGGACATGGCATCAACCGTGATTTGACTATCTGAGGTTGACTTTTGTCCAACGACGGCTTCACTTAACACAAGTATTTTTCGATCCGAACTGATTGCCGCAGAGCCAGCCATATCAGCGGCTGGACGAATTTCTACAAATTCTATGTCAGACGTATTGACGTCCGCCAGATTGCGCAAAATCGCCTGCACATCATTGCTGGAAACACCCTGAATGCTTGAATCTATAATCTTGACATCCCGTGCACCGATGGAAACATTTGACGAAATTTCACGACGGTTAAAGCTAAGATCTCCGGAACTTAAGTCTATATCCTGAATAATACGCGTTGGGACTATCGTTCTTCGACCACTTGCTTCCAGATTCATCACAATATTTTGTTCTATAACGGCCTGACCATTCACAATAGGCGCAACCATTACCGTATAAGGATTCCGCATATCATTTGGATTCTCGACACTTGTATACACACCAAAACTATCTGCTCGGAAGGTGGCCAAACCTCGACCTTGATCACCATTACTGTTGACCGCCACCAGCGCATCTTGTTGCCCAATAGGCGCTAGTCCAATTTGGGAAATATTGGCCCTGACATTGGCAGGTAGTGATCTGACAAATTTTTCTGCAATCTTGCTGTCTCCATTGAAATCAGAAGCCTTGAAACTAATCCGCTCGCCAGAAGCATTTGTTATTGAGGTTTCTATTACATCCGTTGCCGCAATTTCGATCGGCGCAGAACTCTGAGCAATATCTTCATAGCTAACACTACTTGCCGTAACGATGCCTTGCCGGTTAAACATTAGCCCGCGAGCAATTTCGCCAACCTGCCCAGTGATCGCTCGTGTTTCTATGAGTTGTGTATCCACGTAACTGCCATCCGACCCCTTAATTCCAGCATAAACTTCAACACCTTGACCAGACCTTAACTGCGTTACGATTCGATCTCCTACACCTTCTGAGTTCAAATACTCGGTTTGCAAACGCTTGGTCTCTTGACTTCTACCTTCAGCCAACATTTCCAACGCCTGCAACTTTGGAATTTGAGCGGTTACGACACCGCCTTGTTTTCGATAGGCTTGCAATGTTCCTTGCATATTCGCATCAGCTTCCATACGAGCCGCTACGGTCTGCATAAGAAGTCGGCTTTCTTTTTCCAATCCCGTCAATTCTTTCTCAACTAGACTTAACTTTTCACGCAATCTGTTGGCCTGCACCGTAGGCATCTCTGCCTTCAGCTGATTCACAATCATATCCCGACGGTTTGTTACGGACTGAATTCTTTGAGTCAATCGAGTGATTTCAGCACCTTCCGTAACGTTATCGATATAGGCATCTCTTGAAGTAAATACCCATTCCGCATCGGTGAGCATACGTCGGGGTGTTTGTATCTTTTGATTCACTTCTAAATCAAACAACTGTTGCGAAAGTTCGTTTCTGCGGGCCTGAGGAAGTGATGAAAATTGTAGTTTCCGGCTAATTGGCTCAACTTGCGCCAACAGATCACGAATTTCCGCTTTTTCCGATGCAGAAACACTACCGGATTCCAGTTTGGCCTTCATGATCTCAACTTCTAATCGGACGGCCACACTTTGTATTTGATTCTGCAATTTTGTATCAGTTTCGGATCCCTTAACACTTTCTGATCTGGCCACTAGAGAATCGGCTAACTGCACCAAATCTTGCAGCCTTGCTTTTTCGGCACCTGACACCATATTGGCTCTGCCACGAACTAATTCCAAATTACCAATCAGTTTTTCCGTTGTGGCACCCCGTTGCATTGCCTGAACAACGTTAGCCGATTCAGACGCATTGACCAACATAAACCTGGCCCTGGCTTCTCGTGTACCGTTGACTTTCACACGAGGTAATGACCACGCATCATACACTTGCATGACGACAATTGTTTTATCACCGTTTGCTGCCCTTAGCTGTATTGCCCTTTGAGCATCTTCCCGGTTCATTACTCCTGTGTCACTGGCTTCCTTAAGGATCAATTTATCAATCGCTGCCTTTCGCTCTGCATCTCCCGTAGGCAACTCCTTTGAGAATCTCTCCGCAATCGAACCCATTTCCGAATCTACACGGACCACTGACGCTTTCCCAAATTCACCCAATCCAGATCTACCCGCCAACAATTGGCTCACAATTTCAATATGATCTCTGGTTTGGTTGGAACTCACCACGATCACATCTTTACCTCTATTTGCCTGCGCGTTCATGATGCTGTCAACGACCGCTCTCGCACGAAGTTGAGAATCCGGTCCCGATCCTCTGGTTTGGGCAAGGTAGGCCTTCACGTGGCTTCCTGAAAGCGTTGGCGCCATCAAATCACCCATCGTCAATTCTTTCTCTATATTTAGAATATCTGTTTGAATCGTTTCCAGCTGTCTACGAACAGAACCAACCGTGGCTGTAAAACCGACAAAACCCTTGGATACTGCCAAGGCATTTAGATACTCGACAGCGCCTTCGGTATTTGACAATTGTGCATCAATAAAATGACTCAGCGCTTCTATGCCCTTACCTTTGTCTCTGCCCAAGTTGTTTACTTCTGAGGCATATTTGGCGGCTATGAACATTTCTCCTCTAGCGTTCACTCCACTCTCGGAAGCTCCAAAGACAACGTCCTTCATTGTCTCACCCGTGCTCTTGTCCTTTAGGGCATATCCAGTTCCATCGGGCTTCCATTCTACCCGCGCGGCACTCAAATTATCCTTGATGACTTCTAAAGAAGCTTCGATATAGGAATCCTGGGTTTTTTCGGATAAAAAGCTACCTTGTCTCTTGGTTTCTGCACCCATTCGACTCAACATAATTTCCTTGAGCGTCAGCGGGGCCTTAAGCGTTTCTCCTGCAAATCGGCTAAACTTAAGCTCTGGGTTCAATTCATATCTACCAGCTTGAGCATCCCCAAAGGAGCCATCTTTTAAGGTTGGTCTAAAGTCTTTGATTAGGGCCTGGATACCATTTTCCTCTAACGAGCGCAATTCATTTCGCAACCGACTTCGATCGGCTCGTGATAAGTTGGCGTTATTTTCGAGTTGCTGATTGATATCCTGTTTTCTCTGCTCAACACCCTGTTCCAAGGTGCGATTAACGACATTGTTGAATTCTACCAGGCGCTGGAATTGTACTTTTCGGTCACCCAGACTAGCATCACGATCCAAGACCATTTGTCGTCCCGTGACGGCCTGCCCACGATAGCTACCTGGCCCAAGAATACCAGCATGGATCTCGTCAGAAACAATAATGGTGTCCTTGCCGATAAGTTTGTCTAGATTCATTTCATTGATCTCGCGATGAGTGACAACCAACATCTTTCCATCCATCTGCGTCCTAAGATCAGCGATATCCTTGAATCCTCCGCCTTCACGCCCGGTTAATGTCTCAAAACCAAAATCCTTCCCGAATCCCCTGGCTGTCAGCCTAGATATAATTTCATCACGGTTCGCTTCAGTAGATGTTGCAAATATGACCACCTTACCTGAACCCTTGGTCAGAGCGGCTGACATTAAGGCGGCTGGAGCGCTCATGATAGTCTTACCCCCACCAGCACCTAAGGATGCAACCGCTCGCACAGTATCCTTACCGTAGGCTGCTTCCATAATACTTCTGACCACCACATCCGTCATAGCAATCTGACTGATATCCAGCTCAGCCTTTTGTCCTAACTTTCGGGTAATATAATCAGCTGTTTCCGCTGCCGCTTCCTTGGCTACTGCCTCAATTGCCTTATCCCGAACTGTCGTGTCGCTTATGTCTCCTAATTTTTCTAGACGCCTACTTATTTCGGCCCTCATTTTGGGCGAATAATTTTCCAGCATTGGTTTAGCTTGAGTGGCTAGAATTCGGGCTGTTTCGCGGGCACCCTTGGTTCTTGCAAGAAGCTGCTCGATAGTCGAAGCTTCCTTCTTTGCGATTACTGCACTTGCCCCATCAGATGGCTGAGAACGTTCTCTGGCCAGACCGGAATCAACACCTGTGGCCCGTCCGATTGGTCCAGACACAGAACCCTGACCACCACCCGTTCCACGTGCAGCTGCCAATGGTCCCAATGTAGACAATACCGGTGGAGCCAACGTTGGTGGTCGTATAGCTGGCGCTTCAATGATAATAAAGGAGTTTTGAGGTTTAAGTCTTGGGGAAGAAATTAGAGCCGCATCAGCTTTGTTTCGAGCTACTTCAGCTGCTCTTTGCATCTCTAGTTTAAATTCTGCTTCGACTCGAGATTTCAGTTCTGGACGGGAGGCGAAAAGTTCGGCTACTTTATCAACTGGAGGAGCCCGTCCATCTTCAGTCTTGATATATTCGAGTGCCACCGTTTCTCGGGCATTGATTCGGGCGAAGACTTCCGTTTTAGATGGCATAGAGCCTCTGCTATAGCCCGCACTCTCACCTATCTCCTTACCAGCACCCTCGCCTTCAAGGCCTTGATAGACTTTGGCTCGGTAATGCGCCTCGGCTTGCAGGTCTGAAACCGCATCAAATACTCGTCGAACCATAACCTTATCCGCTGGATCAATACCAAATTCACGTAAAATCTTTGTCATCGCTTGCAACTCTCCTCGCTCATGCGTCAAAATACGAGATCGTGTATCAGCAAACTGCTGAGCCTGACGACGAAGATCTTGAGCCTTGGCGAGTTGTCTTTCAGATCCCTTTACATCCCCTTGCTGTTGTAGTCGTGAAGCTTCTAATTCGACCGCCTGTGCCTCCTTGATAAGTCGTAGCTGATTTTGCCTTAAACTGGCATCAATTACGATTTTTCCGCCTAATTGCGCCGCTCCACTCGTACCTGTCTGGGCCAGCAAACCTTCTATTTCCGTAACAATTGGCCTCTTATCCGTACCAGCCTCTACCTCTGATAGGATTTCCTGCAATCGAAGTGATCCATATGACTTTCCGGTGGCCTGACCCGTCGGCCCAGAAGCACCATCTGTGTCATTATTTCGTCTTTGCAAACTGTCTTGTACTCTATTCTTTAGCCCTTCAAGTTCTGTGTTAAAGGCTATTTTTTCCCGGGTTGCTCGTCCTACTCCCGTGGCAATTGAGATCAAGAATGAACTGACAGAAGATTTCGTCTGATCGATTTCTTGAGGTTTTAAAGTCGACAATATCTCGTTGGCGCCCTTAGCATCACCTAATTCAAACTTAGCCTTTGCGATATTCAGATCCTGACGTGGAGATTGTCCCAATGGCGTTTGCTCAACAATCTGTTCATTGCGCTGCTTGTTCTCTACTCTCTGAGTTTCCCGTATCTCCGCTTGACGCTCACCCTGCGCATAAACTGCAACGCTCTTACGACCACTTGGACGACTTGCCGCTAGACTACGAGCCTCAGCGAAATGCGTCTTTGCCTCAACGTATTGACCTTCTGCCATAGCCTCCGACGCTTTTGTAACCGCTAATGATTCATTGACGTAACTCAACCCCTCTTTGGCTAATCGTGCAATTTCTCGGCCTTGCGCTGTTTCCGACCCGGCAAATTTCGCGTCTAACCCTTCTAGTTGAGCCTTGCTCTCCATCAACTCTTCAAGACCGTTTCGAGCTCTATTAAGGGACAGATTGCTTCGCATTCCTTCAATCGCTCTAGCAAAAGCATCAACCACAGTATTCACATGTGTTAATGTTTTTGCGTCTACGTCTACGCCCAGCTCTCTAAGTTTATCAAAACTCGCAGTTGCCTTAGACAAACCGGATATGGCGTCTCCCATATTCTGATTATTGCGTAGTACTTGTATGACCTCGTACTCGCGTCCAAATCGTCGTGGGTTTGAACGATATAACCCTTCCGCTACCGCATCCAAACGATTCAGCACCGTTCTAATTTCTCCTGTACCTATTCCGAATGATTGGTTTTGGCTGAGCAAATTAAATTGGTTTGATAGGCGGTTATAGATGTTTCTCTGTACTTCCGTAGATATTTCTGAACTTCGAATCCCTGATCTTTCGACAGCCACGGCAGCCGTATCAGCTGTTCGAACCGCCTCCCGTGTGGCGATTTGCGCCAAGTCGGCCGCCGAAAATTTAGCTTCCGTAACTCTAGCCTTGGCTAGAACCTCCGCTCCCTCAGCCGTTATTTCCCGAACTGTTTCACCATTCCTCGTGGTGGTATTTCTGAACTTAATTCCCGCCTCCGATGATGATGCAGGTTTACCTGTGGCGGAATCTAACTTGACCAAATAGTCTGCCCCACCCTCTGACTTCCCTGGTTCTCCTCGAACTTCAAATCTACCAGTATCTGTTTCGATAACCATTCCTCGTTTTAATCCAGCCGCTAATGTGCCTGCAGAAATTGCCGTTTCATTTCCCGTTCTCACAGCAAGCCCGCGGAACAAGCTAAGCTCTTTACTCGCCGCATTTCCTGGTTCAAATACGAAAAGGGCATCCTTCAACAAATCGGAAGCCTGCTTGTCTGCACTGGTTAAAACATCACCTTTATCCGATACTTCCGATCGGAATCTAATTTTTTGACCCGATTCAATATTGATCAACATATTGCCTTCAACGTTGTATCTTTCGCCACCTCTGGTTTCAAGCACCCATCCTTTTTCAAGAATAGCGGCGACCTCTTCCCCTTTTTCACTTGTTGCGGCTCGCACAAATGCGTCTGCCTTCACAGACATTGCCTCAGAGGTTCGCGCCAGCGCCTGTACTTCGTTGATCAGTCGCATCTCTTTAAATTTACCTACCAGCATCCTCTGATTGTTATTTTGACTATTTTGGATGGCCTGATCAATAATACCGTCAATCTCTGCCTCGGACTTGATAGGATCTCCTGCCTCTTTGAGCCTTAATCCCGTTGCAGATAATCGTTCCCGTTGAATATTGTATTGCCCTCTGAAAGATGCGTCCAATTGAGACGCTTTTATAAGCATATTCTGTAATCCTAAATCTCCTGGGTCCTTGGCGATTGCGGCCTCCAACTCCCGAATTCCAGCAGCATTTTTACGGGTTACCTGTCGCATAAGATTGTTGACCACGCTTTTGTTAGGAGAGGAAGATGACAACTCGGCGTCGAGTTGAAGGCGGGCACGATCTCGTGATATGAAATGTCTGTCTGCCTTTTGCATGGCTCCAGCATTACGAGCACCAATTTGAGGAATGGCCAAAAATGCTGCAAAACCCAGAGCCTCTGTCTCCTCTGGCGTAAAGGCACTTTCGCCTTCTCCAATTTGCTTCCCAACAAACTCGATACCTTTGCTGGTTCCGGTTACCAAACCTGGCATATAAAATACATCACGGTAAAGCGTTTGTAACGACGCTGTCTTTGTCGCCGGCCCTCGTTGAATATACTGTAGGCCTCTGGCTACGTTGTACTGGGCATGATCTGCCAACTTTACCAAACTTCCTGCGCTCGCCCTGGACTTTAGCATTGGAGCACGTCCGACAACTTGGGTAATCCCGAATAATGGAGCCATCCAGAAACCGTGTTTCGGCCCCTCGATCACACTTGTTATGAAGGCTTCTTTCCCTTGATTTGATATGAAGTTCACAAACGTTTTATTACCGTTTTCATCATTGGTAGCCAAAATCAATACAGGTAAATCTCCACCCGGACCAAAGGCATCATCATAGGTGTCTCCACCCATGGCCCGATCGATTCTGGCAAACATCCCTTCCCATGCAGCTCCACCTATCGTAAAGGCTCCAGACACAAGAGGCCATTTAATCGCACCCTTAAGGGATTGAGCAAACAACTCTTTGGAATTAGACGCTCCAAACATTTTCTCGATTTGCTCACTATTTTTGGAACCCCGCAACATGGCCATCGCCATGATTCCCATAAAGGCACCACTAGCCCCATACCTGATCAAATTCGTTTTGTCGGTGGCCCAATCAGTAAAATCCTGAACATTCGAATCATTTGCATCCTCTTTCGCCTTAACGTATGCCCTGTATTTGTTGTGCAGGTTAATAGCAGCTCCCCCTGCTGCAAATGCAACAACGTTCGCCCCTTGGCTGGTCAAGGACAAACTTGTAAAGTTTTTCGGAGCCATTTGGCCCAATCGTAAACCAAATTCACCTGTCTTGGCCAATAAACCTGTGTTGGTCGCGGCGCCCCCTCTGGCCAATTGACTTGCCTCTGCCAGCTCTTTTAATCCTCTTCCGGCTCGCATAGCAGAAATCAGACCTATTCCAGCCCCCGCTCCCAAAAGGGCATGATAGCCTGCATCCCCCAAACTATAGTCACGCTTTTTGATCACCTCACCTTGAGCATCTCTTTGAATAACCCCATTGGCATCTCGTACAGGCTTCATGTCAGCTGTAAAATAATTGTAGCCAACCGTAGCGGCCGAACCAGCTGCTGCAGATATCAAATATCTTGAGGTTGTACTTAAATTTTTCGCTAAGGCTAGCTCTCCAACAGAACGCATTCCGACACCAAAGGCAAAACCAACTTTGAGCCCTTCCGCAACACTTGAAGTGATATTAACCATACGATCAAAATCTGATACATTTCCGCCACGAGCCTGTCTGGCTTGAAGCGTTGCCGTACTGAAACCATAAATTTGACCGACGAGCAATGCCTCCGAAGCACCTGCGACAGCTGCTCGTTTACCAAATTGCATAATGGAAGCACCAGTAATTCTGGTTGTAGCCATCTTAGTCGTTGCTTGAGCCGCTATGTTTCTGGCCGCAATACTTCTTCCTAATGGAGCCAAAACGGCCGCACTGATTAGAGCCGCATTTTCCCATCCTGACAATGTTTGTCCCGTACTAGCCAGTGATACGGTATTAGGGATACCAACCATAATGGCTAAACTCGCCGTGGTATTTGCCAAGAACGCTCCTCGCGTGGTCAATTGCAGGAGCTGTGGAGCCGTCTGCGCGCCTGCCTGAGCAGCATTAGTTACTAGAGGAGTGACAAGCGAATTCAATCCTGAGGAAACTCGAGAATTTAATGTAAAACGCCCTACGGAATGTGAAGATTGAGCCAACCACCGATAAGAGGCCTGAACTCTAGCACTTTGGCCAAATTTGGCAGCAATTCCGCTGGCCAAGAAAGATTTTCCAGACATTACTCCCGCAAACATTCCGCCCCGTACCGCGCCCAAAATTATATCATCTCCATCCGCTCGCGAATCTTGAGACGCAAAATAGCCGCCCGCCGCTGAACCAGCCACCATCCAACCCAAAAAGACTTTGGCAGAGTAGCGATTTTTGATATTATGGAGAGCTGACGTCCCCATTACACTTATGCCTTTTCTGGTGAAGAGCCCCGCACTGAAGTGCGTCGCACCGGCTAATCCTCTCCTTACCATCTGGGTTCCCGAGAAGTTAATCATCGTTTGTATGGCACGTCTTGAGGCCAAGTTTGCTCCCATCGTGGCCAGTCTTTTGGCAATAACGTTACGCGCGAATTTTCGCGCCAGCCACTGACCACCACGTTTTAACCCTTGACGACCAGCTTCTGCGACAGCGTGAGCGGGAGCGGTACCCGAACCAACAGAAAACACTGTTACTATAGCTTGCGCAACGTATAATACTGCCTCACCAATTACCAACCCACCACTGACATTGGCCATAAAACGCATGCTATCCAGTTGTTCGGCACGTGCTAACGCAGTTGGTCCACCCGACACCCGAGCCATCAAAGCCTCTTGCTTAGATGCATTGAAGAAAGCCACCTTCATTTCACCATCAGATCCGATGAATCGGTTGCCGGTATCGTCATCAGCCATATTTGTCAAACCAGCTCCATAGTCCATCAAACCTTCCAAAGAGTCGATTTTTCTAAGAGCCGCTACATCCATTAGATCCGGTTCAGCAGAAAATCGCTGCCAGAAGTTTTGATTACCACTATCATCCGACGCATTGGCCACAAACTCACCGACGTCTTCCGGATAAAACAAGGTGTCTCGGTCAACCAGTATCTTGTCACCTGTCGGCCGACCATATGCATCTACGGCCTGTACCTCTATACCAAACCACCAATTTGGATTGTTATAATTGCTGACCATCGTGTACGCTCGGCGCCCGTTCTCATCTACAACAGCCATGGCATTATGCTTTGAGCCTTCTGATTCAACCTTGTCTCTATATATTCGGGCAATTTCATAGGACACCTCAGCCCCGCGAAGAGTGTTTCGTTCTTCGAAGGTTAACTCTTCACCTCGGGCGCTTTTAATCAAGACATCCTCGGCGGATGTTAAACCTCGACTGATCGCGCGATTTAATCTTGCCAGCTCGTCTACCGTCGCATTTGCCCCCTTTGCCGCAATTCTAGCTAATTCATGTCCGGTGTCATATCCTCTAGAAAGTAAATAGGCGTCGTTTAAGCCTGCTTCCTGCCCACCAAAACCACCTTCATCAACCGGCGCGATTAAAATACCCTTAGAACGTTCAAACAACGCTCGTGCTGAGTCCTCCGTAAACCACGGAGCGGCCTCGCCACCCCCCACAAAGTTTGTTTCAACTCCCAGTGCAGCATTACGTTTATTGACTCGTTCGATGGCCCGTTCGCGAGGAGTTCCCAAAAATAACGTAGAGTATCCTCCCCCTCCCATTGAATAGCTCATTGCGGCAGATCTGCGCATCATTTCATCGAATTCACGTATGTTGACCTCCTCCTCGTCAACTTGTCGGAAAAATTCGGCCTTGGCCGCTTCCACGTCAACTTCTCCAAGTCTTACGTCCGGACCATCATAACCTTCACGAGGGGTGAAGTACTGGATATTATTTTCGTCGCCATCAATGGCAACGGCTACCCCTGCACGGTTATCCGTTGATACGTTGCCCATAGCCCGTATTTCCGTGAACTCTTCGCTGGTGTGCGTTGACGTGAATGTTCGTGTTCCATCTTGATTTCGACCCAAAATAAATCCAAGACCTTCCGAACCTTCCGCATCCAAATTTATACCGAGCTTGTCATATCCACGAGATTCAAAAATAATTCTTCGTCGGTTTCCATCCAAAGGAGCGAGCACAATCCGTGCCGCGTCTGGATCTGGGTTAAGAATGCTTTGAACAGCCTCATCCACATTCTCTTCTGTAATCGTAAGCGGCCGACCAGCCCGTTCTTCCTGCGCCCTGTATTCGGCCCCGAGGTTAACATATCCTTCTGACGTATTAACGTATATATTGTTGCCCAGTAGAATTTCTCTGAGAACCTCCCCTGCTACCCGTTCGCCGATCTCTGCTTGTCTTTCTGCTGACGGCTTTGACTGCGTCCATTTACTACCAGCGCCACCCAAGGTAACCACCGCATGACCAAATCCCAACAACTCTTCCCCAAAGGTCCATCCATTCTCGTACTTATCCCGGGTTAGACGGTTTATTTCCGCTTCAGCACGACTTTTTATTAAATCTCTAGTGGCCTGATTGGTGGTTGTGCCATATGCCCCGTCTATTCTCTGCGGCATCCCTTCAACACCACCACCATTACTGCTCGGAATATTTGCTTGAGTTAACACTCCATCGTCCTGAACATCAATACGCCCCTTGGTGGCGTATATCATAATTCCGTCCTGAACCACCCCCGCCGACTCCCTTTGATCACCTGATTTACGAGAGCGCCCGATACGTGACCATCCCGTAATTTCTGCAACCTTGCCATTGGTGTAAAAACGGTCATTTCCAGCGTTGGTCAATCCTCTCAATTCGCCCGTAATCTCAAGAGTACTTTCGGTGAGCGGAGTCCATCCCCCGTTCGAGGTGAGTTTCTGAGCTCCATCCTGGAATAACGTGTATCCGTACCGCAAATCCAAAAGGTTGTTATATGCCGATCCTAGGGCATATAGGGAATCCAACAAGTCCCGTCCTAGAAAATCGGCTCGTCCGACACCCTGCTCGGCCTCTCTACCAAAGAAGACAAGGTCATTTACGCCAAAATACTGAAGACTTCCGCCGACACGCAAGGCCCCCATTAACGGAGATTCCATGTTGAACTCAGAATACTTCCGTCGAGCCAACCGGCCTTCTCTCACCATTGAATGCTGCCCTGAACTCAACATACTAATAGTGCTTTCGTCATGCGGAACGTCTTCCGTTGCTTGTCCCAATCCGTTGCTGTCGCGGGACAGCCTTCCATTGTCATCGCGATCCAAATTATCACTGTGTCCCTCTGAGAAGGTATATACACTGTTGGGAGATTCAAAATCTATGGAAGGATCGAATAAAATTAACGTGTTTGAACGATCTAGGTACAAGTTGCCACTAAAGATATTTCCCTTTGGTCCCGCTTGTCCAGATCCCATTCTGAACACCATCTCAGAACCGTTACCATTTAATGCTCTATCGATACGTGCCTGTGCTTCCTCAGTTAATTTGCGCCCCGTGCGTTCTCCATTAGGACCGCGCAACTCTGCATCCATCTCGCGAAGTATCCCCCGCCGCATCAATCCATTCACGTAAGGGCCTGCCGATATAATGGATATTCTCTCATCTGACGCCCCAGCGCCTCGCTCCAACACCACTGATTCTGGTCCAAACGCCGGGGGAGTATCCTCAAGTGAGGCCGCATCTGCAGCCGCATCCTCTTCAGTGTAGGTAGGATCCGTCTTTTCGAGCGTCGCTCTATCGCTTGGGTTACCGCCTTGATCGCGCGAGATAAATGAAGATATATCCGGGTAGTCTCCAATTCCGGTTATATAGCTACGGGCTAATTGCCCGTCATTTGCCCCTTCTGAGTTAAAACGAATAAATCTTCCTTGCGACAGGTCCGTGGTCACTGCTGTGGCCGTACCATCCGCCCTCGTGTAACCCGTGATAATCTTAGAGTTTGGGGAGATTTTTGGATTTGATCCTCTAGGTACGTAGATGTTAAAATGACCATCGGCTGTAAATGAAAGCCTGAAACGACCACTTTCACCCCGATCACCCATTCCGAAAAAGCCCAAGGTAAGCAATTCTGACCCCACGGTGATTTTCTCAAAGCTTCTAACAAGATCACCATCTTCATTTTGAACAAGCATGGATCTTTTCATTGCGTTATCTATCCAGTCGGTACCAGACATATTGTCCGCCCCGAAATCATATACATATCTCTGTGAGCTAAGTTCAACCAGCATCGAGTCTAGCTCAGTGACCAATGCAGAAACCCCAAATCTTGTCCTGTCCCGCTCATTGAGTGATTTATATTCTCCCTGGAACGTGTAGCGATTTAATTTCCCTGGGTCTTCCGCAGTCGCGATATTGTTGAACCATACATTTTTTCCAAAACTACCGCCACTGATAAATCTTTCGCCAGGCTCATCGGTGCGCACCATAACTCTACCACCGATGATATCAAAACCACCTTTACGGATACTCCTGATAATTCCTTCGTCAGTACCATCCAAGTAAATATAACGTGAATTTTCCGGACGCACCGTGTCTGCTTCTTCAGGTATGCTACCTTCGAGAATAGAATAACGCAACCGGTCCGTCGCGGGAGCCGTAAAGCCGCTATCCATCGAATCAAGGATGTTGCTCCGTGTGGTTATCCCTCGGAAAACCCCCTCATCGCCTATAACATTACCTTCTGCATCACGAATAGGAGCTATGTTCATTAGAAAGGCATCTCCCAGTTTGGCAACGGCCTCTCCATTCACCATATACATAAAGTCTCCCATAGGTCGACTTCCATCGATTTCCGCCGAAGTTGTCGCCTCATTGATATTTCCTAAAACATGTGTTGGCGCATTCGGATCATTCATGCCCGCCAAAGCCCGGCTTATAACGGCGTTGGTTTCAGCCAAGACGGTATCACCTGATTCAACCGCCTGTCCTCGAGGAATGAACCATGGTATCCATAAGCCTACATCTCCATCTGCATCATTCAAATCACCTGAATAATTCGCAATCGGTGAGCCATCTATCAAGCGCCCAGCGAAACTTCGCATGGCTATCTCTCCATCTCCTTCAATTACGCCCTCTGACTCCTCAAAGTCAATTTTTGATACTAGAGTAGAAACTGGACCGCCTGGAGTTTCTATATTTTTGTATACCTCCAACACTGCACTTGTGATCTCTACGCTTTGCTTTTCCTCTTCCACATTGATATTTAATGGACTAAGTGGCATAGCCGGGCCTCCCACGGAGGCAATTAGCATGTTTCCAACTTCGCCCTCAAAACTGATCGTGACTTCTCTTACTAACTTGAGGGTGTATTCATCGTTCCCCAAGTAGGCACCACCAGCTTCAGTAATAAGCTCCATCGTGCGTTCCAGTTGTCTTACCGTTCCTTCGGTGATCGCTCTGCCTAACTCCGCCCCTGCAATTTCTTCGCCCGTTGGGGCTGCCACACCGAAATAGCTTTTGTTTCCATATTGATTACGAATAATAATATTCGTCCACAATCGTGTAGCATCTGTCGGATCTCGTCCTTCCCTTGCCCCATATTTGAGAATAGCATTTGAGGTATTTACCGTATTTCCCGACATGCTGAAGTTTTGCGCTACAATCCTTTGATCATAGCTCTCGACAGCACCCTCCGGTGCATCTGTGGCCGTTCCATTGGCAATGGACAGAGCCGCATCACCCACCGCACCGTAGTAATCGCTTGCCATTTCTTTCTGATCGGCTTGATTCTGCCCCCGCAGATATAATTCTATCGCTCTGGCCTGCAACATTCGATTATCACCGGCCTCATCTAACGCCTCAATCAACGCAGTTGCACGTTCGCCGCCTCGACCTTCAGCCTCTGCTCGTATTCGATCAACACCTTTTCGGCGTGCGTATGCGTAAATAATAGCTTCATTGTATAGCTTTATCGCCTCGGGACTGGTCGAGAACATATCTGCTCGACCGGATGTCGGATCGTAGTTAATGATTTGTCCAGAAAGAGTTGTTAAAAACTGCAGGTTTCCACCTTGATCATACCAATAGTCACCGCCTGTGATAGAAGCTCGAGCTGTATGAACACCCTGTCCTAAAGCCCAAGTAGAAGCAACTGTCATTTGCCCTTGGAATGGATCGCCTCCGGATCCTCCTCCGCCACCAGCTATAGGGAAGAGCTTTGGACTGCCACCCAAATTGAGCGCAGTGTATCGACTACCGGTGATACCACCTCCGGCCGTTCTTCTCATACCGACCATATCCAAAAACTTAAATCCGGCCGAATCTAGTCCGCCTTCCACGCCTTCTCCGGCAAAAATATTTGCAAATCCGATATCCCCTAAGGCATCGAATGCAACCAATGTACCAGATCCAGGTGTTATCGCTCCATTGATCGGATTAATGATGATTTGTCCAGGACCTTGTCTGTATCCATCAGGTCCAGCGATGGCTAGGACTCCGCGTTTGAGATGATCCGGATCCGCATTCGAACGATTCCCCTTAAAGGCCACAAGCGGAACAAATCCAGTATCTTTTTGAACTCTGCCATCTACAACCGTTGGGTTCAGTAATTTCCCTGTGTAGTGTACCATGCTAATAGATACGCTTGAAGGTGCTACATCGGCTGCGGCCAACATTCCTAAGCGAGCCGATCCTGAAACTGAATCGGACCCCGTTGACGCAATTCGTTGGGCATCGACGATCCCCATCGTTGCCTCAAGCACCGATGGATCTACCGCATTCAGCGCTATTTGTGCTTGGGCTTGTAGCTGACCGCCAAACTCATCTAACGCATCCGCCCGTTCCTGTTCATTTTCATAAATCGGCACACCAACCTCGCGGACGGTCACGCCTCTGCTTTCGCCGACTCGACCTTCCTTAATATCGAGTGAATTGGTTATGCTGGCACTGTAGACATTCTCTCCCTCTACGAACTCATTAACCGCAAATTGGCGTTGCAACACTTCTTCTGTTTTGTATTGTCCTTTCTTAGGTCCATCTTCATACTTTTCAAATGCATTGACATTATCTTCTCTGGCAATAAGTTGTGTGGTTGTCTGTACAGAGAGGACAAACTGCCTCACTGCATCACGTCCTTTGGAATTTGCAATACGAGACGTGACATTGAACATCTCCACAGCCCGGTCACCGGCTGCGTTCAGATTCGGTCCCATCGTCACAAAAACAGTTCTGTCTGGATTGCTGCGATCATCTCCAAATTCCAAATAAATGCCATACGACCCCCGATCTTCATCCGCTGCCGTAGCTGCGCCAGCTCCGAAAAACATATTTCCGAAAGCTCTCGCTAGGTCCTGGCCATCCTCGCCCTCTTCAGCGAATATACCCCCGACCCTGGAATCTTTTTCAATCTCTTGGTTAACCGCATTCGCCGCAGCAAACATCTGAGCATTGTCACCTGCCATCGCTCTTTGAGTTAGAACGATACGGTTAATTGCTTGGGATAAGGCATCTGGTTCATCAGAAGTTGACCGCGCGAGCACTTCAGGTGGAAGTTGAGGAGTGCCCTGATCTTCACCATCTTCTTTGACCTCTCGTCCTTCAACCGAAATGGAAACGTTCTTGCCCTCAAAAATCGATCGTCCTGATGGGCTATAGAAAGCGATCTGCCCCTCACCTCTAAGGCTGATTGCCGAATCGTCTAAGCGCACTCGCTGTTGATTTCCAGAATCATCTGTCACTATTAGGTAAGTGGCATTGGCGTCGATACTTGAGACATTTGATTCCAAAATGGTCTCTTTGCTTCCATTCGCGAACGAAAGAATAAGTGTTTTCTCTTCCCCTTGATCTTCTCCATTTGCGATGGACACAGCCGTCCTGGTTGATCCATCTTCCAGAGTAACAGAATATGACTCCGTTCCGCCGATAATAACACCCAGTTTTGCAGCAACCTCAGGACTTAGCGCGACGCTTAACCCCTCCTCTAACACAACACCGGTTATTCCTATTGGCCGGTCACCCGATCGATCCGGAACCGGATTATCTGCATCGCCGTAAACCGAAGCCAAGACTTGAATGGATTCTTCTGTAGGTCTAGCTCCACGTACCCTCGCTAGAAATTCGTTGCGCTCGCTCTCGGTGCCTAATGCATTGTAGTCCGCGCGTTGCGAATCCGTAAGATTATTGATAGTAACCAATTTCGTTAAGAATTCGTTTCGCCGTTCTCGGGTCGTTATTGCATCATATGCCTCTAACTGACCGGGACTCGTATTTTCCACATAAACTCTTCCACGCAACTTTTCGAAGAATATGGCGCGTTGATTTTCCAAATCTTCCTGGCTTATTTCATTACCGTTACGATTCTTTCCTTGCAACAAGAGATCAAACTCATCCAACAAAGTTGGCGCAAGACGTTTGACTTTTTGACGATCGCTAAAATTACGTAGGTCTTCTTCGGTTTCAACCTTATCGAACTCCGCCAATAATCCCGGATCTACTTCACTGATCGCTTCTCTGATTCTAGCTAACGTTGCTTCTAATGCACTTGCACCATCAGCAGATTCATTATTATCCGCATCTTCGTCTCCCATATTGGCTTTGATCAAAACGGTACCATCGCTAGCGAGGAACACATTTGGATCATCGCGGGTGATTTCCATGGCCTCTAGATCATCATCAGAGAACAGACTTAAGTTCAAGGCGTTAGCTCCGATTCCTCGAACAACTTCTCCGTTTTCACCAACCAGGGCCTTGGTGTAGTGTTCGTTATTTCCCGTACCAAGGATATACGTATTGTTCAAGCCACCGACGCCACCGAATTCATACCCGACTCCAGCGAGATAAGTCCGCTGCATGGTATATAGAGCGTCTTCGGCATCTTGTCCGATAGATACTAGACCATCCGAGCCGATGGTTTCTGTACCTTGTTCCACAACAGTTAAAATCAGCGTGCCGTCTGGGAGTAAGGCCTTCTTGAGCTTCTTCGAGTGGATGCCCATGAAGTCAAGCGGAGCCCCTCCACCTATGCGTCCCACACTGAAAGATAGAAAGTCTAGAAATACATTTCCCCCCGGGTTACTAAGCGCTCCTAGCAATTGGCCGTTGATCGAATCCAATGCATAGTTCACATCGTTGTATTGGTGGTCGTAGCTATTGTAGGTCGCTTTGATATACGCATAGTCAAAATTTGCTGCCATCTCAGCATCGACATAGGCTTGAATTTCTTCCTCTGTGGCGTCCGGATTACGCCCCTCAAAGTCTTCTCGTAAATCTTCTTCCATTTGTTCGCGCATTCGTTCACGCTGCATACCTCGCTGAACACTTCTGTTCACATCCCCCCATACGCCACCACGCTGGGCCAATTGTTCCGTGTTCGCCATAAATCCATCCAGATAGGCCTGCCGCTGCTCGGCTATATCGGCACCCCAAGCCCATGGTTGACCGTTGCCACTAACCGAACCCCACCCGGTATTTATGAATTCTCCGCCCTTGCCATATGTAAAGGGCATGGTTCCGCCTAGGGTCAACATGGCCACCGAATGCTGCATGATCTGATCTTTAATAGGATTGAAGACAGCAAAATTGAGCCACTGCGTCATAAAGCCTCCGTCCCCAACCTCGGTATTCATCTCACGCCCCTTGCAGGCATCCGAACCGTTCACACATCCCCTAGAGCCAGGCAAAGCCACCAACCCCGTTAGAAGGTTCATGGAAGCAAACATTCCAAGGCGTACACCCAGCAATTTCCAGCGGCTGTTTTGGTTTATTCCGGCACGGTCATCATCGCCAATGATCCGATCCTCAATAGGATCAAAGATGAACCGGGCGGCGGCCATAGTGAGCAATCCCTTGAAAAACGTCTCCGTGATCATTCGTCCCAGACTTTTCTCGTAGGCAGCTAAAGATTCGTCGATAAATGTGTCCATGGCCGTGGCGGTAGTTTCTTCTGGCTGCTCGATTGCATTGACATTATCCGTGATTTCGACGTCATCATCCGAAGTAGGATTATCGTTGTCGCCACCCAGCTTAGATAAGGCTGAACCCACACTCAGTAAGTCACCCCCAAGCCCCTTGAGTTTGCCCCAGAAACCAATATCATCGGCCACTTCCGCAATGGCCATCGACATAATTCCCTTGCGGAATGAATCCTCCATAAGGGCTTCCGCCTTCAGAAAGGCTTCATCAAACTGCTGTTGCATGTTCTGGTCGTTCGACATATCGACCAAGTTACCTTGTTCATCAAAAAAGTTTTGCCGCGTTTCGTCATCACCGTATTGTCTGATAATCTCGGCCTCATATCCCTGAGAACCTTTTCGATCCTTAAGCGACGCCACAAATGCCTGTCTGGCATCTGCATCTAAATTCGCTTCGGCATCGGCAAACGCCTCCTCAAACTCACCTCTCCTTGCACCACCCACTTTGAATTCATCTAATAGCCGCCCTTGCGAATCAAAGAACTTGTCTGCTTGGGCGCCCGTATTACGAACGAGAAGCTCACGGTATTTTTCCTCAATCTTCTTTTTGTTTTGCTCCGAATTGAGCGCACCAACGGCCCACTTTTCGACAAACTGTTGAGCGAGCGCTGTAGACAATTGGCCAATGACCTGTGATAGTATTGAGTCATCGTCTAGCTTGTATTCGCCATTTTCGTCTTTACCCATCGCCTCGCGCGCAAGATATCTCATCGCCAGACCAAATAATTGAAAAGCCGCACTCTTAAATTGCGCCTTAACGGATTGAACTAGACTTGACCATACTCCTGACCAGAAATTTCCGCCGTCAAATCCAAGCGCGCTGTAGACACCCGCCCATGTATTCGGCGCATAATGCATCCGCTCGGCTACACCTTTTGCACTTGTTTCATATTTGCCCTCTTCTATTTCCTGCTGAGTAGGCTCATCATTATTTTTTGCATTCTCGCGATTTTGATTCATCTCCGTACGTGCTTCAGCAAGGTCGTCCTGACCGATTATCGCTGAAACCCCTCGCCCCACTAGATCACCGGCGAAATTACCAGCGATGCCACCAGCCGCACCTGCCACAATTCCGATAAGAGACTGCTCTAACACTCCAATTTCACCATCTTCATTAGCAAATTCTTTCGCTAAGATATCAGCCACCTGATATTTCACATAAGTTGACACCAACGCTCTGGATAATAGCACTGGTAAAGCCTTGACGGCCTTACTGATCGCCGTTTTGAACGCCTGATCAAATGCCTTGCGCATCCCTGCTTTGGTAGCCCCAGCAGTGCCTGCTTTGGTGGCTGCTTCACCACCGGCGGCCATACCACCCATGAACATACTACCGCCTGCCGCAATCGCCACATTCAGGAAGAACGCCATGTCTTCACTACAAGCCCCCTTCATGACACAAAGAGTTGCAACGCCATCCGCAAACATCGACCATGCCTTGATGGCCGCAAAGGTCGCCATGGCATTCCCCCAGCCCTTGAAGGCCTGCCCAAGTTTTTCCAGAACCCAAACTAGCGCTGCAATCGCTTTGCTGGCCTTGGCCGCCTCAGATAAAGCCTGGGCAGCAGCCCCCATACCTAGGGTAACCAGAAAGATACCGACATCAATCGCCAACCCTTTTCCAATGTCACCCCAACTGTACATGTCCGGAAGGTCCTTCGAGTAGTCACGCCATTTGTCCCCCCACACAAAAGCCGCCATTGAATCGGGAATAAACTCGACCTTGAGATCCTCTCGTCCGGCAAGGTCTTTGGCAAGAACATAACCCGTTAGCTCGGAGACAAATGCCTCTTTGGACAAATTAGCCGGGACACCTATGTCGTTGTAGTACACGGTGTTTTTACCGATCTTGGTGACGGTAACAAAGTGCTCATTATCGAAGCTGGCAATGAAAGGCGTCTCGAGTTTGATAATATCTTGTGGATCAAGCTTGGCATTTCGATAACCTAAACCATACGCATTGATGACACGACTTATAGAGAAGAGAGATGTCTTAAGCCGCTCTTCGCCTGGCTTGACTATGTTACTCATCAAGTCAACCGCCAGCGAGCTGACGGACAACTCTTCGAGTTCCACGTCGATCTGATAGGAACCTAGAATATCTTTGAGGGCGTAAACCCCACAGTTTAGCGGATGGATTTCAGGACGACGCAACCAGGCCGTGACTTGATCCACATACCGTGTATCGAATCGCCCTTTGCTGTCAATCAGTAGACTCCTTTGAGTGGATTGTTCTTCGCTACCGGATGGTAGCTGTAATTGTATGCGAGCACCGTTCTTATCGATCACTTTGGACAATAAGTGGTTGATGCTACCTGCGATTTGTTCGGAGACCAAATCATTCGGAGCAACGCTACGCGGCTGCATGGCCGTCTCCGAAGCATACCGTTTTTCACCCCACAATACCATCGGGTTGTAGTTGAACGCCCAACTGGCTTGTTCGGGAACAAAAACCAATATGATTAAGCAACTTACCGTCCGCATCCAAGATTTGAAACGACTTCTGAACGGACGCCCTTTATGACTAGATTGGACATATGGACCAAACTCGATTTGACCTTGACGCACCCCTGCCTCGTCGTCATCGGAGAAGTTTGTTTCAAGCAACCGATCGCCTTCAACCTCCCAATGATCTTTTTGGGCATCAACGGCAAATTTCCACGAAGAATCCTCCGCGGACTTTTGCTGTGGAGCTTCCGGATTAGGTTTGTTTACCTTTTCCGGGTCCAAGTTGTCTAAGTTCTCGTCCATATATTTTGACCCCCGTAAGTCCTAGACACCCACCTCATGTGGGCTTCTGATTGGACATTACGAGATGCCTCAGCTGACACCTTTACAGCTGAGATTATCGGCAAATTTAGGTGCTTCAACAATTTACGGAAAATGTTGCTGGTTCGAGCTGCGTAGGCAAAATCGGCAGCTCGTTGCAACGCAGCCAGGCAAATCGATTCAATACGGGAATGAATCGTAGCTACGTCTGTGTGAGTCGGGGCTGAAAGGCACAAAAAAAAGACTACCGTTGAGAGGTAGCCCTGTCTTTTTGAAAGGTTAACAAATGAAGAACAAGTTAGATTGTTGGTTAGAGCCTTTGCCATGCTATCCCCTTAATCCACCAGCATAAATCAGCAAATAGTTTTGGCGCCATCCTTGGCTATTTGCTAGTTGTCAATTACTTCTATTTTCCCGTACGTGAAGTATAACATATTATATCTAACTAACAAATATATTGCAAGTTATTTTTCAAATAAAAGTCGTTTTTTTTCATACATTTACATCTCTCGTTGAAAAAATATGAAACTTTTTTAAACAAAACTGATTTTCTCGTCGAGAAAACGCCCCCCTCGAATCTGCTTATTTCGTGAAAACGTTTTCAAAATACTTATAAAATTACTAGTATTTACTGAGCAACCCGTACTTACAGTCGTAGCTCTTAACGCAGGTTCACAACGTCCATCAACACTGGTTATCCAAAAACAACATCCCCGCTTTGCATTCAATCTTTAGTTTGTTCAAAATTACGAAAAGATCATGCGCCCATTTTTTTCAGCCTAAGATCTTTGGAAAATCTTAATGTCCATTCTAAGCCAAAAAGGCCCCTCTCGCGGACTTTTCTTTTTGGACAATATCATTTACCGTTTTTCAGATATTCTTGGCTAAAATGGGGCATTTTGGGCTGTTATTGGACATTTTTTGATGCCACTGGAACCCATTTTGTGATCTCGGGACTTAAAAAGGCTTATTTTGCCTAGGAAATAGGCATCGGAAGGGATTTACTGATGACTGGATGGATTTTTTTAGTTGCCCATTTGCTCGAATGGATTGTTTTCGATAAAATCCAAAAGAATCGGACCGGCAACCATGATACCTACAACCGGGAAGATAAATAGCAAAAGTGGGACAAGCATCTTCATCGGGGCTTTCAGTGCTAATTGCTCACCACGACGATAACGGGCGAGACGCATATCCTCCGAAAGTATGTTGAGGGCTTCTGTAACGGATGTCCCCATCTTGTCGGCCTGAATAAGCGTCCGTGAAAACGTAGACAAATCAGGCAACTCATATCGCAATGCCAAATCCTTGATGGCATCCCGACGGGTTTTACCCACATTGATCTCCTGTAAAACAATGTTGAGCTCGTCGATCATAACCGATGGCGGCGATTTTTCAACCACCCACTTGAGGGACAACATGAAGTCGAGACCCGCGTTCACACACAGTCCAAGAAGGTCAATGGCATCCGGCAACTCCTTAACCATAATCGCCTTGACCTTTTTGATCTTTCCTCGAATGATCATTTCCGGTAGAACATATCCGACGGCCAGACTCATAAAGATCCAGAAGGGCATCATGTCCGGATTGATCGCCGGAAACGTCACAAATAGGACCAAGATGATACACAGCTCCTTGGCCAGGATAAACTCCTCAGGCGTAATATTGACATGAGCAATGGCCAAATCTTTTTCAATCCTCTGACGCATTTTGCCCTGACAAACCGGTTTGTTCAGCTTGGCGATGATGCGAACCAGCGACGAGATACTTTTCTTCTTCTTGGTTGTCTGGGCATCCAGTCCCAAGGCCCCGAGAGTCGGACGATGCTCCCACTCGACGGGAATCATCCCCATGATGAAGAAAAATATGCAGAGATAAGCGTTTATCAACAAAACTGTCAGCATGATTAAAAGTCCTTGAAAGTACTGATTTTCCAAACCATATACGCACCGATCGTCCATGAAAAAGCAGCGTAGATCAGCATATTACGACCAATTTTTGAAACAAGCATGTGATTGAACATGTCCGGATTAGTTGAATAGATTACAAACGTAAACCCTACAGGCAAAAGGGTCATGACAACACCCTGAATTTTTCCCTGCATTGTAAGGGTATCCAGATTCTGCTGAATCTTTCGGCTTTCACGGATATTTGTAACAATCCGGTTGAAAATAACAGGCAAGTTTCCCCCTGTCTCACGTGCCAGCAGAATAGCGGTATTCATTTGCTGTAAAGCTGTGGAGGGCATACGGTTATAAAGGTGATTTAAAGCTTCTTCCAAAGACACCCCCATTTTGTTCTCACCTAACACAATACTGAATTCCTTACGGATAGGATCCGGCATTTCCTGCTCCACCGCCTCCATCGCCTGGACCAAACTTAAACCACCACGAAAAGAGCTAGACATGATCATAAGGGCGTCAATGAGCTGACCGTCAAACTTTTCACGGGTCTTCCTTGCCAGCATTTGGATGTAGATCCCAGGGAACAACAATCCCAGAATCAGCCCAAAAACGATTCCAAAGAATCGCATTTCCTCCGAGAAAATAAAATAAAAGCCCACCGCTAAGATGAGGGGAGCCAGAATAAATATTTGAGAGAGTTTTCGCGCCTCGGTGCGGGACATCAACTTTTCCATGTTATTGGAAAGTTTCTGTTGACGGCGCTCGTTGATTACTGCTGTACGATTGTAAACCGTTGGTATCAGCTGATATCCGATCAAAGTTGCGGTGCTGAATACCAAAAGTAATATTATGACTAGCATAGTATTCCCTGTTTGGACTGCTCCAAAAAGTTTATAGTAATATTATACACTATCGACGTGAAAATGCCAGTTTTTGGGGCAATAAAATGAAAATTTTTCAAGTTCTGTTTTAGATAAAAAATGGGGTAGGGATCAATCTAAAACCGTGGGATACACTATCTCAGATTGGACATTATTGATTGCAGATATCAACTCCGCCATAACTGGATCGGCAGGTGGCCGAGATACAGGTGAAGCAATCGGAATTCGTTGCCGTTGCCGCTACACACGAAGCTTCACCGCAGACAGTGTCAAAACACGTGGCATTGTACCACAGACCTGATCCGGTCCACCGATCATGACCGCACTCTATGGTAAGGTTGGGATCGTACAAACGCTGAAAACCTATTGCGTCTCCAACCCCCTTCCAACGCCCGTAAATCCCCCTCGCCATGTATTTCTGAAAGATAACCATCGCTGTAAGGACAAATACAATCAGAGCGGCTATTTCGATAGTTGATTGCGCCTTTTGCTTTCGGAAAGATTTTAACATATGGCCGGCCCCTTGTTATCCCTCTAGAATCCGCCTGGACAGTCAATGAAGGAGAATGTCAGCCCCTTTCGAATACCATCCTTGTAGTAATACCTTGCACACGTTTCAGACATAATCCCCGAATTCGCCAATATGAAGTGAGACCTGTTCCAACAATTGTAATTATTACCCAATATCGGATCAGCTGGAGACGTACCCCGCCTACGATTCATGATAAAGGCCCCTTTAAATGTACTGGCTGGGACAGTCGGATACTGGATCTGCGGATCGACAATCATGATGGAGTCACAAGTTGATCCCAGTGTGGCCGCACTGACGCTTGCTCTCGTCGGGTGAGGATGGAAAAATCTGAATTTCCAGATTGGCTGACCATTAGGAAATCTCAAACCACCACCAGCCGGCGTTGGACTTTCATCGTATCGTGTTACCCGAAACTTGACTATACCATCCGTATTGAACAGCTCATAGCAACGCTTCAACCCCCCCTTTCGGGTATAGGTCTCCACCTTGGGCCACTTAGGATCGGGACCTCCACCAACTCCACAGGCATTGTTACACCTCTTGGGTATTCGTCCCTCGACCTTTACGATATGCCAATAGGCCTCTCCCGGAGCTGCCGGCCTGTTTTCAGGTGAATTATCCTCCTGCCACCCATAAACGATTTGATTGGGCCAATCATCTGGTGGCGCTGCGTCATAGGCTATCCGTTCGTCGATCAACGGAGGAACCGCGTTGGTCAGAAAATCCTCAAATTCGACGATGGCTGTGGTGAGAATATTCCGGAAGTAGTTTAACTCAGTCATTCTCGAATCCAGATAATCCCGGCGCATAATAAATTTGTCGATCTGGTTTTCCGCCTCTATAGCCGCCGTTCCCGTGGAGGCTAGCCATCCTCCCGGGTTAATGTCACAAATAGGATTGGCCTGCACCAGTGAATCTCGCACCAACGTGCGCATTCCGCGAGCATCATTCAAATCATTACCGTTACAGTCAAATATGGCATTAAAGTTGGAAATAGTTCCGCTGTAGGCATAAGCGGCCCCACTAGACGATTGAGTTAACGGCATGGCGGATAACACCGGATTCCATGGTAATCCGGCCGCCATTCCACGGCAGGTTAAATCCGAGCAGGCGTGAACACATTGGAGCATAGCAGCCATATCCGGCTCATCCAGCGGATCGGCCTGCACGTAGGCATTTCGATCATATGGCGGATTCGTCACCAATGTTCGCGGCAAATTGGTACATTCGGCCAATGAGCAGGTTAGTTTACAATCATTGTACTGTGCATCGTTGCCGTCAAATATGCTTGATGCATTCAGACAGGCTACATCGGGGACCCCCCCGTTACAAGTGTAATCATATCCGTGTATCGCGTAGTTGAGGCAAGCCACAACATCCTCAATTTGTCCATCCGTGCCGTCACCATTAAAGTCAAAAGTCAATTCCTCATAGGCACTTACGTCCGGACATCCCCGTGGCGGTACACACCACGGCCCCGTCGCACAAGCACTTCCCTGAAAACTTTGGACGGCCAGTGCACTCAGCTCATCCCGAATGTCCACCAAGGCCTGTAGCCACAAATACAACTGCCCGGCAAATGGTTGGCATTCATCCGGCGTTCCCGGATCATTATCCCAATCATAAGGGTAGCAATTACCAAAATTGCCCGTCCCTCCTGGACTGGCCGCATTGGCCAATCCCTGGCCCGGATCGATCCATCGCTGCCAATTCTCAAACCATGTCTCAAATTGCGATGCCAACTGACCGCGACTGTATTGCAATAGCGAATCAGCTTCTCGCGTAAATGTGTGCGTGTTATATATCATCTCGTCAAGAATATCCTCAGGGAAATTAGCGGCCGCGGTATCAGCTGGGCTGGTTGACGTCGGGTCCTCGCACTCACATATGGATGGTTCAGGGGTTCCGGAGACATTCGTCGTACAGTTACCGTTCAGGAATTTGGCACATTGCCCACTGTAAGGCCATGCGGAAGGACCATCTATATCACCATTGGAACAAAATTGATCAGACCCACGCTTCCAGAATGCCCCCCCGGCATATGGGTCCGGCGCACATGTATCAACCGGGATTTCAAACGAACCTGTTAACGCCAAGGTCACATCATCAACATACGTCTCTACACAGTAGGATGTGTCATACGTCATGGTTGACGGGTCATTCCGTAATACCAGCTGATTCATTTCATATGGAAGATTAGGCGAACACAATGTAGCAGCCCTTGAATCACACCATTTACACCGCTGGTCAAATGGGTTATAGACAGGGTTACCGATGACAAGCGTGCCCACCGTGTCCAATGAGTCCAGATCGGTTCCCCAGTCATGGATCTTCCACAAGAATGGGAACACACCTATACGGTTTTCCGGAGTTGATGGCGGAGGAGCCGTGTACCCCGAATAGAATCCGGTGGTGTCGTCGACATAGTAACGAATTCCCTGCCACGGAGGAGCAAACTGCTGCGCCCAGTTAGGGTTGGAGGAATCCTTGAAGTATCGTTGATTCTCGTCATCCTTGCCTAGGAGTTCCCGGAAGGAGAAAAAGGTATTTTCAGAATTTTCGAAATTTTCGTCAAAAACCCACTGATAGAAAGTCCCCAATGATGGCTCTACAGCCCCATATGGACTAAGCAATTGACAGGTACTGGCCGTTCCGCACTCCAAGTTTGGCGGGAAGAGTGTTGGATCACAGTAATCAGGGTTGGGTACCGTGATCAACGGTCCAGACGGGTTTGTTGGATCTGGTATCTGAATCGTCGGAGGTTTACCTCGACAGTCACAACATCCTGGTCGAACCTGAATCTGTCCAAAGGAAGGGCCTCGAGGATCAGGTACCGTGTCTGGCAAACAACACAAATTACACTCGGATGGGACCGAAAAAGGAAACGGATCGGTTACAGGATTGCCGTAAGGAACGTTGATATCCACGTGGCAAGGATGCGATGGATCCAGCGGAATCGAAAACGAGTAGTTGATAGTGCTGGTTTGCAGACCCGGGACGAAAGTTCCTGGCATGGGGTCAATTAGCGCCCAAGCCGGCTGGCAGGTCGCAGAATCCAAATCACATTCAGAGGCCGGTCCACAGGTGGTTCCAAAACAATCTCCGTTGGGCCCCGGAATCTTGTAAATAAAATCTTGAAGATCAACCAAAAATTGCTCTGCCGCAGGCAGATAATTTACGGCTATCTGGTCCAGCAAGAGCGGATAATATTTGGCGTACCGGTTCATGGTATCAAGCGGTTCAGATGTCACCGGATGAAGACCAAAGATACCATCCATATCTGAATCGTACAAATCTGGAACCTGCTTGTTGTCATTGGCTGCCACTTGAATAGCCCCGCGCATGGCGTTGGCCATAAACTGATCCACCGTATCCAGTAAGTTGGCCTCCAGATTATTCCATGCGCTGGTGATTTGGGAGCCTATGGACATTTGGAGTACCACCCCGACACCGGCAACAGCCACCGTGGTTATCGCAGCTGTCGCCCCAATAGCACCAACCCCGTACGTTACAACAACCAGAATAACAATTACAATAAACGATATCAGCGCCTTGAAGAATCCTGTGCTTTGGCATTTCTTGCGTTCCCCACCCAGCTGCTGCATAAGCAACGAGTGCCCGTAGCTGGCCATGGCCGAGGCCAATGATGCCGCCCCGGTATTAGCCCCTATCTCCGTGGAAACTTTGTTTTCAGAGATCCGCCCCAAATTTAGTGTTACAGCATAAAATATCAACGCAAATGCGACAACCAAAAGGATAACCAGTCCGGCCTGGCCTTCTTTTTTTCGCATCGATTTGTTCATAAATGACATCATATAATTGATTGTCCCGGGGCTAATTAGTTGTCCCAAATAGCATTCATCGCCGTCCCCGACGAGAAAAATGGAGAAATCTGTGCAATTTGCTGACTGTCAGATACATTGGTATATGACCGGCTCAACGTTTGACCGGTCAATATTGTGTCATGCGCAATCCTACGATTTACGATCTCTTTTCCTGACCATTCAAAAATTTTGGTTATCGAATAAATCATCAGAAACACGATGATCATACTGAAGGTAAACTCAATGATGACCTGACCCAAGCGTCGTTCTTCAGATGTCTTCTTTCTTCGAATCATTATATCATACTCCTAACCGAGGAAATTGCCTACCAAATTTTACGGATATAGATACTGAACAAATGGATCTCCGTCCGTCGGCGTTATCCATTTTCGGCCATGCTTATCTGTTATCCGGCTTCGGACCAAAATGTGAGGATCCTGCCCGCCCAAAGTAGGAATAACCATACAGATTCTTGTCGCATTGGCGCTGGTAAAACAACAGGCATTATTCGGACAGCACACCTCCACAGGATTACGCACATCTGATGTCCACCCAGCCTGATTTCCTTCAATCGTGCCCGGTTGAACTACAGAACTTCCATCCCCCGCCGTACCGTTGCAAAATCTGCCCGTATCATTACTCAGTTGAACCGTCCTCTGGATCAAATCAAGTGAATCTTTACGCTGTGCAGAACGAACATATCGTCTGGAATCGCCAGCCACCTGATACAACTGCCCCTCATCGATTTGAAGATAAGTGCCCACACCGTCACCGGCAGGTGTCCAATCTTTCGTAAATGTAAACATTTGGATGTCTTGTGTCGTGATGCCCGCTGTCGGACGCTGCGGAGCCGGATTGAGAGGATCCGGATCTGGAATTGTAAAGTCCATGTCCCCTTCCTGGAAATCCACCACATTGGCTGTTATCGGAGTCCCCCTCAGATCATCCATTGGACGGCCGTTGATACCAACAATCCTTTCCTGGTGCAAATCTCCATCGACATCCACAAATGTAAATTCACCGTTTTCACCATCTATCTGTGAAGGTGTCGCAGCAATCCACTGCCACCAAAAATCCTGGCAGATCGCATCCATAGCCGGATCCGACGCCAGTCCGTCATCAAGAGCCCCGTTTCGATCCAAATCGAATCGGTAGTAGTTGTTACCGCCGATATTGTCCACACAATTGGACGCCGTACCTCCACAATCGCACCATGGTAATGCCGGGTGGTTGTTTTCTTTCTGATATACCAGCCCCGTGGGGTTGGCCGGAGAATTAAATGCCTTTGTCGCCACATTGGCTGTAGTGAACACAAAGTGCACCCCGTTAATAAAGTAATCGATAACCGGCAAATTGGCAAATTCACCCGGATCAATCGGCATAAAAAGATTACGACTATGGGTTGCTCCCCCAATCGCTTGTTGGGGAACCCTGTCGATTGGTGCCTGCCTGGAAGATTCCACCGACAGCCTATCTTCAATTACCAAAACTGAGGCACTGTTGCGGGAGGCGGTGCCATCACGCCAGTTTCCCGGAACATTTTTCAAACCTTCCGTAAATTCAAATGACATGAGCATCGCCAAGCGGAATGCTTTATAGCGATGATTTTGTGCATAACTAGTTGTCATGACAGATCTTACAATAAGTCCAATAACAAAAACCACAACCGATCCAAACACCGCTAGTTCCAGAGCAGTTTGCGCTGTTTTGGATCGCCCCGAAATGGCTTTTTTTGTACGGTTAATATTCATTTGCTAGTATGCTCCCACAGCCATAGAACCGGTTTTGGTTTCCAGTGAACGCGAGACATCATTACGCATTGTTTGCAGTCCAGACGGAGTCGATACAGACACCAGAGCCGTAACCGTATTCGTTTGAATAACATGACGTATACTTCCATTAGTCGTTCGAGGATCATACTGATCGCCTAATTGATCCACCGATTCTTTCCAACGTCCTTGCATGCCTCGCTTGAAGTAGTTTTGAGAGGCCACCAAGGCCCCTATTACGATAATTAAAATCGTCGAGTATTCGATCGCTGATTGACCTTTGTTCTTTCTAATAATCATATATTTATACCTCGACTTTATTCACCATTAAACGTCTGGTTGGATCCCCAAATTAGTCAGGGTGTTAAGTTGGCCTGAAATCGCATCATCATAGACATAATTGATTATGCCGGCTACGTCTAATGTTTGCTTGTCTACTCTGGCACTGGATATGCCATAAGATGCATTCAAATGCCCCTGGGTTATATCATTGAATCGCTGATCGGATTCGTTCTGCACGCCAATTTGATCGGCCACAAATCTAATCCAACCTTGGGTGGAACGACGGATCATCGTTCCCATAACAGCCGTAATTGCCACAATAATCGTCAAAATCAGCGTATATTCGACCACCGTCTGGGCTCTGTGATTAGATTGTTTACTTTGCTTGAGCATATAAATTAGTCCGCGTTTATGGCCGGAACTGTGAAACTGACAGAATTTGAAAATGTTGTTTGGTTGTAATCCTTGCGAAATATTCCAGAACTAAGTGGCAAGGAAGGTAATACGGCCGTCGTATCTGCAAATAAGGTCGTGGTATCTGTAACAGAATTTCGATAGTATGGCTCATACTGTACGAAGACATCATTACCTCCGTAGATGTTTCCTACACGATTTCGAACGGTCGTGATAATGGAACTGTGGGCATCGCGAATTTTTGCCTGCACAGCCCGTCTAAAGTACATTGTCATTCCTGACAGCATGGCAACAACCACAAAAAAAACCAGAACATATTCTCCGGCGACCATTTGGGCTTTTTCATTTTCAAATCGTCTTAACATTCTGGTCCTTTTTTAACACGGTAAGCTTCTCTATTATACACGAATCTATGGATAAAGATCAACTAAAAACACGTATCACAAATTGTGAGCTACTTCAACAAAATATGGCTTACCTGAGCAATTATATTCCTCAAGTAAGCCATATTTTGAACAAAACGACTAGCGAGTAGCCGTTTAGACTGTATTAGTTACCCCAGAATTCTGACGTGTTGTTCAGAATTGCAGAGTTCATTAGGTCATACGTTGTCTCTGCTTGAGTCAACTGAGATCGTGTAACCCCAGAAGCAAAAGTATCACGAGACTGTCCGATGACAACCATTTTCTTGATTACGTTAGTGTTACCTTCGGAATACTGTTGTCCAATATCATCAGCCGCTTGCTTCAATCGTCCTTGAACACCACGTTTGATGTATACCTGGATCGATAAAAGGGCACCAATGATAATGATGATCAGAATCGCATATTCCAATGTACTCTGACCTTTTTTTCTTTTCTTGTTAAAGTACTTAAGCATTGATATATCCTCCCAAATTAATCCTCTAAGTTAATAGAGGGATTAAGTTATTATCTTCAGATTACAGACCTTGAATAAGACCAAGCGCGGTGTTATATGATGATTCTTGGAAACCACCAACCCCTCTTGTTCTTGCGTTATCTGTTTGCTCAGCAACTGTCGTGTTATCCAATGTTTGGATTTGGTTAGTCGCTGTATCAATCAGATAATCAGTTTGTAGGTAATACGGCTCGTATTGTGCTGCTGTTCCCAAAGCGTTTGATTGAGTAGTCATGTACTGCCCAGCTTCACGAACCCTGGCTTGTAGAGCACGTTGTGCATATGTCTGCATCGCAATAATACCGGCCACAACCAGTGAAATCAGGATGGCATATTCTGCAGTATTTTGCGCCTTTTTATTTTTTATTAACTTTCTGAACATTTATTTGTCCTCCTAAGATTAAATTCATGTAAAGATTGAATTTTTCAAACATTAGTTAGAAGTAGGTCGTGAAGTGGCCAATCGGTTAGCCATATCAGTCATACCGTTTGTACCCGTCGTTAGTGTACTGTTGTACGCTGTACGGAAGATACCATTAGGTCCTAGGAAAACCAAAAGGGCTGCTAATACGGCCGCAACCAAAATGATATACTCAACGGTACTTTGACCTTTCTTTTTCTTTTTAGGATTATTATTTATATTCCTTTTAAGCATTGTCTTCCTCCTTAAAAAAGTTCACTTTTAAGATAGCGCCCACAAAACTTCATCGTGGGTTACTGATTTCTGGACTCTTGAAGAATTATTTGTTGTGTTGCTTGTACTGATCTAAATACATAGGTACTCATGGCAATTGCTCCTGCTGCCACAATGGCTGCGATTAAGGCATACTCTAGTATACTTTGACCTGTCGTGTTTCTGATTTTTTGTTTCTTTGACCTCATCGTAACCACCTTATGTATTTCACAAATAATGCCTGCTCTCGATGTGATGTTGCTTACATCAGAATCCTGAGAGCTCTATTGCTGAAGGGGTCGACTGTCCAGCCGGCCTTCAACACTTCGAAACATCCTGACTGATTCAGAACGAACCGAAGGGTAAAAGCACTCGAAAGTGCTATTAACTCATTCCAATAAAAAACCCCTACAGTTATGTAGAGGTAATCGGGTTATGGCTGTTTCAATGAACGCAGACAGCATCTATACGAAATTTTCGTTTTGATCTCAAAAGTATTCATTTTTTCTCCTAGGAATGAAATCGTCATATCTGTATAAATGGCTGTTTAATGTGATAAAAGTATATCATATATCGAGTAATTGTCAAGGATCATGCAATGGTTGCCCTTCCCTTATATTAGGTCGAAGTTTAGCCGCCGCCCCTGTCGATCCCGGATGTCCCGTGAATTGATCTCCTTGACCGCATGAATTAGCGAAGCCTTTGAATCCGCGGCCGATCCTGCCGAAATAGTCACATATACATGGCTCTCGTCCAATCGGTATGTGGCGGCACGGTCAAAAGTATCTGAAATTGTTAGACTTACGTATTTGCTGAGATATTGCCCCTCTACATAGGCCTGAACATGAGATAAAAGTTGCTCGAACATTCCATCGACGTTCATTATAGTTGTCGCTGCGATCGGTTGAGAAGCCGACGGATCCTCATTTGAGGATACGGGCGCTTGATTGACATATTTCCGCATGAATGCATCCAGGATGTCCGTATCGGCCGTTTCTGCATTAGTAACCAGGGCCACTAGCGGCTCAGGTGATTCGTGAGCCCAAATGGCAAATACTGTCAGTGGCTGACTCAAATCATGAACATGTTCGTTCAGAATGTCGGTCGACATCTTGGCATACTGATAGATTGTGTCGTCATCATGACAGTAATAGGGGATTCGCTGGGCCCATTTCCCCGATTTGACCAATTCCTTCAGTTCTGGCTGACTTGGATGGACTCCAATGATAAATTCCCTGCGCTTAGGGACCACGAAGGGTAGACTGGACAATGATCGTGATTCGCCATCAAGTATGTGGACCTCGTTTATAAAAAGCTGCTCTGGAATCTCAAATGATTCGACTAACGCCGCTATCTCCGGGCTTCCCAAGGAGCGTCCCTCGCTATTAAGCAGACACAAAGTATTGCTATTACTGACGATACAGCTGTCCAAAACAGAAATAGCCTTGTAAAGCGGTAGCTTCGTTGAAAAATTGTCATTTTTTTGTCCAATCTGAAATAGCTTTGTGTCCAGTTTTAGAGATCGTCCATCCGAAAAATCGATCTGGAAACTCTGCGCCATGTTCTTGAGTTGATCAATCTCCAACTCTGCACGGGCCCAAAACGAGCCTGACTGTGAAGAATCAGTAATTTTGCCAATGACTCCCTCATTTTGGAGTGGAAGCAACAAGGCTAAATCATTTCGACCTGAGTCTGAAGGGCCATTTTTCTCAAGCCTTGTGAGAATCTGAAAATCCAAGGCCTGGATCGTTTCCTGAGAATTAATGTCCAAACTGAGATCTCGAAAGAGTTCTGTGTAAAAATTTGACGATAGACATTCACATACACCGGCCAACATAAAAGTCAATCCTGCGTTGCTAATCGGATGCTCCTCCAAACCTTGTTTCCTTGACCGAATTGTTTCTACGGAGCGTAAGAACTCTTCGTCCAAACCACTCTCAGATTGGACATTATTTTTGATCGCGTCCATTTCTTCTGTTTGACCAGAATCCGACATTGTCTGTACAGCTTCACTCTTTGTCGGATCATTTTCCTGGGGAGTAGTGACCCCTTCGGTTTCGGTCGGTATCGGGATCTTGGTGAGGTCCTGCGAAATCTGAATTTTCTTTTCAGCCGGGATCTCAAACTTCTTTTTCTTCTCGACCTTGACCTTGGCCGGTCGACCAACGGAATTGCTTAAATTAGCTTGTTTTAGGATGGTGTTGATGGAGGATTTTGACACCTTGATCTCAAATTTCTCAGATGTCATCTCGGCTAGTTTTCGACAGCCCAGCTTGGGATTTGATTGCTTCTGATCAAGTATATAGTCGATAACTTCTTTTTTTAGTTTGTGGACAACACCCATAGTTTTCCTAAGATCATCAGATTGGACATTTAAGTATACCGTCCAAATGCGTTTAGGTCAATGGTCTAACCAAGAATAATTTTGTCAGCGACTTGAGTGCGGGAAGATTGGATGACTCCTACTGGAACTTCGATGGCGGATTTTGCCTTCCAGTAAATTCGGCTTAGCCGATTGGGTCGGATATTTTGGACCAAACCCACCACGGTATTATTGTCATCGATAAAAATCACATCAATGGCGAAACGCATAAAGAACATGTGAATAGAATTACAATGGGTGATTAGCAGACCGTGACCCGGCTCTAGGGACTTGTGCTTAAGTAATCCCACCATTCTGGACATAAAGGTATCTGCTAAGACGGCTTGATCTGCGATAACCGTATTACGGGTGGAGTTTTCTATCTTCATAAGGGTTAGGTTTTGATGTGCCAACGTCGACGGGGATAGGCACTAGACAGGCTTGTTGAACATCTCTTTATTGAAGTTCATTCCACGGGTAATAAAGTCGTGGTAACAGTTGGGGACGTATCCTGTGGCCTCAAACTGACCGAGAATCTTGCCATTGCTGTCCATCCCCTTTTGTTTAAATACAAAAACATCCTCGAGATGAAGTTGAAAATCGGCCGTGAGTCCTGTTGTCTCGCTGACCCCCGTGATCTTTCTCGAACCGTCTGAATAACGGTTGATGTGAACGATGATCTGAATCGCTGAGGAGATCATCTCGTTAATCGCACGCACTGGCAGCTCGATACCACTTAACAGAATCATCGAGTGCATTCGGGTCAATACATCGCGTGTTGAGTTGGCGTGTAGCGTGGTCATTGATCCATCGTGACCGGTATTCATCGCCTGAAGCATATCAAGAACCTCGCCCCCGCGACACTCACCGATAACAATCCGGTCAGGACGCATCCGCAGACAGTTGATAAACAAATCACGAATCGTGATCTGCCCTTTACCCTCAACGTTCGCTGGGCGTGACTCCAGACGTCCCCAATGGCTTTTCTTCAATCGAAGCTCAGCGGCGTCCTCAATCGTGATAATACGCTCGCTGTCGGGAATAAATTCTGAAACGACGTTTAGGAGCGTTGTTTTACCCGCACCTGTACCACCCGAAACGATCATATTTTTACGGCAAATAACACATGCCTGAAGAAAATCGGCCATTTCCTTGGTGATACTGCCGTATTTTTCAATCAAATCATTGACCTCGATACGTTCCTGCCCAAACTTTCGAATGGTGATCATTGGTCCGCCCAACGACAAAGGTGGAATAATGGCATTGATCCGCGATCCGTCCTGCAGACGGGCATCAACCATCGGAGTCGATTCATCGATTCGTCGACCTAATGGCGCGATGATACGATCAATAATGGAGCGCATCTTTTCATTGGAAACAAATTTTCGATTGGTAAAAATCAACTTACCATTCTTCTCGACGTAGATTTCGTCCTTGTTGTTGACCATGATATCCGTTACGTCGGGATCGGCCAGGAAATCTTCCAAAGGACCCAGTCCAAGGGCCTCATTGACAATATCACGGACCACGCGTGTGCGCTCTTCTTGTGAGGAAATCTTACCACCAGACTCCTCCATAAGTAAGTTAAGAACGACCTGCTCGGCGCTTTTCTTGACCTTTACCGCCGATTCCGGATCACCCAGCATATCAACCGAAATTCCGTCGAGATTAAGCCGTTCGACCAATTTCTCATGAATCCGTTTCTTCAGCGATATAATCTCATCCTCTTCCGTCGCAAATGTCGTTGTCGTTCCCGCTTGCTGCGTGACACCAAATTTTTCCCAGAACGATCCTTGTCCGGACATACCGTCAGTTGATCTGACCTTTTCGACATTGCTGGTCTCAACGTAAATATCGTTCTTCTTGAGCGCATTGACCATTTTGTTGAATGCATCAGCCACCCCGCTGCGAGGGCTATCTAATACGCAAGGAATCCCCTTGTTAAGGGCCATTCCGACCGTTTTTCCATCTGAAGGAATGTGCGCTAATATTTCAACTGGAATCGCCGATCGAACTTCCTGCCAATGGACACTTCCGCGGCTCTCCGAACGGTTTAAGATCAGGCGGACCATATTCATCGGGTAGTGGAGACTCTGTAAAACGTCCAGACAATTCTTAATCTGATACACAGATAAAATATCCGGCGTTCCGACGAGAAGAATCAAATTCGTGTGGTCCAGCGCGGCGACTAGAATATCACTAAACGTACGACCGGCATCAATAATGACATACTCGTATTGTTTGCGGGCAATACGAAAGAACGCCTGTAAAGCCTCGGCATTAACCTGAGCGATTTCTTTATTGTTTTTTATGGCTGGTAGGAAATGAAGTCCACTTTGATGGACGGTGGCATGCTGAGCTAACGGATCTTGATCGGCATTTGGATTGCTGAACGTGGGTATGATATCGACGACGGAATTACGAACCTGGACATTAAGCATTCGGGACATATCCTGTCCGGCCTGCATGTCTAGATCGACGAGCAACACCTTTTTTCCAGCTTTGGCTAGTGAAGCCGAAAGGTTTACTGCCGTCAGCGTTTTTCCAACCCCGCCCTTGCTGCTAAAGACGGTAATAATTCTACAATCCATAATTTCAAACTTACTGAAGAATGACTAATGAAAATTTAACGTATTATATACCGCTATTAGTTTGTTTGCAAACTATAAACAATCGGAATTGTTATGTTCAGTTCCTGTAAGTCTGTCTCTGGTGGAAAACTTTCAAAAGGTGCAGTTTCACGGGCTGTATTTAAGGCATAGTCATCAAAGATTTCCTGCCCGGATGTTTCCTTGACTAGAGCATAGGCCAACGTGCCATCGCTCAGGATGTGCAGACCGATTTTGACAGTCCCTTCCCATCCGTAATCCTTGGCCTCCTGAGGATAAACAACTTGCTCAGAAATAGCCTGCTGAAGGTTTTGCACGTAATCGGTCATTTCCGGTGGAATAAATGACGAGTAGTCATCTCCTCCGGACATGGACATATCCGACATAAACTTCGTCGTCGTAGGGTGCGGAACCTGACTATCCATCATCTTTTTACGAGGCGAATCCTCATTGAGCCCCGTATCGATTCGATGAGGTGTTAGTGAAATCACTAACTCGACATCTGAATCTGGTGATGGTGTTGATCGGGATCGGAAAACCAATCCGACAACTGGAATGCTGCCTAAAAATGGTACCTTTTTAACCAATTCACCCGAACGCTGTTGGATCAAACCGGCCAATACGATCGTTTGTCCATCATCAAGGAATAGCTGTGTGCTTGCGCTTCGCGTAACGAAGGCCACGTCATCCCCCACCGCATTCGAGTTGTCAATATCACTGATCTCAATATTGATCTGAACGTCAATCTTGTTACGCCGAATCGTCGGTGTGATCGTCATTCCAATACCATACTCCTTAAATTCGACGTTTTCTTGAGTAGACGTTCCTGTCGATGTCGTCGTACGAATTGGAATTTCACCACCAATTAGGAAACTAGCCTCTTCGCCGCTCAGAACTACGAGTTTAGGTTGCGATAGGATTCGTCCCATACCTTCTTCTAATAGAGCATTTACGGTAGAAATCAGGGCGCTTGTACGACGGAAGTCCCCAATCTTGAAGAAATCTCCAATGGATCCATCAAAATCAGGCAAGTCCTCTGCATAGTCCAGCTTAATACCTCCGCCGGATCCGGTGGCGCCATTACCACCACCAGCTGTCCAGTCAATCCCTAGACTCTTGGTTAAGGTGGTGTTAAGCTCCGTAACTTGTATGTCGATTTGAACCAAATCTTCGATGTCCTCTTCTTCCACAAGGCTTAGAACATGTTGGTCAAACGGAGCAATGATATCATCAAACAGTATGGCCTTTTTGTCAGGCACACTACCAGTTAGGACAACCCGCCCTTCCGGCTTATTGATATCCAATTTTACGTTGTTAATTCCAGCCCCATTGAGAAGTCGTTCAAGTCGATCTTTAATGACGCTTAACTCGGTTCCTGAGACGTTAATCATAACCACACGTTTGCCATGTTCGTCCCAGATAAATAAAGGTGTTTGGCCCACGTTTTTGGCAATCAGCAGGATTTCCTGTTCGTCGGCATCGACAACGTCAGCAATGTCTGGATCAGTCATCGAAAGTCGGGTCAGGGAATATACGCGTAGTTGCGTCAACTCCCCCAGAACCATGTTGACTTCATCGGTGTATATTGTATCTAAAGCCTCAGCATCGGCTTGTTGAGGTCTTATTAGCCCAAGTCCCATTATTAGGAAGAGCGCCATTATGGTGAAAAATCTGTTATGAGTTATCTGTGCTGTTTTCATAGTCTATAGCTCCGCGCCCCCCCGAAAGATTTGAACAAAAGGCAAGTCATCCGCTTCAACTTCCTCGACTTCGACAGACTCACGCCGCTCTGCTTTTTTCTGCTTTGGCAGATTGAGCTCTGTCCCTTGCTTATCCAAAACATAATCGGATAGTGAATCCCAGGCGGCCACTTGTAACGCTTTAGTGTCTTTCTCCGCCGGAGATCGTAGGGCTAGTTTTAACTTTCCGTATTTCTGAGAAAAAGTGATCAACCCCGCTTCTTCAGGGGCGACTGCGATCGTGACATTCAAGTCCCTTGATTTTTGTTGTTGCTGATAAACCAGCGCACTTCCTACCGGTTTAAAATTCGAATTGACGGCCAGCACCTGAATGTTCTGGAAGAGCACAGATGTAACTTCCAGTGGTTTTTCGAGAGGATCTTGGGGATGTGGCACCTGCAGATCAGCCAAGATATCTACATAATCTCCCGGATTGATCAATCCACCTACCGCCGATAGAGAATCGATCAGAATTGTCATGGCGCGTTTTCCTGGAGGTGTGATTGAAGCGAACACTGTACTGTCCACAATTTGCGTCGGCATGCCGGCGGCTGATTTGGCAACTTCACCTTTTGGAAGGTTAGCTAACTGTGCCTGCAACGCTTTTTGCTGTTGCTGCGCCATGGCCTGCATTTGTTTATGTAATTCGCGGTTTTTGATCTCCATCTCTTTCCGCAAAGCAGCCGTTTGGGCTTGGGACTTCTTTTCGTAGTCCTGGGCCAATGCCTTGGTTTGTGATTCAATACTTCCTTTAACGTATTGACTCATCAAGAAGGCAGCCACAAGCCCTAAACCCACAGCTAGTAGTATCGTTGCAAATTGTTTTTTGTTTTCAATGTTCATAGTTTCACCTCGGTTATTTTAGCAAATCCTCCCGGACCTCAACAGTTACCTTTTCTTTGACATTGTCGATGTAATCCAGTATGGCTTGTTGTTGTTTGAGCAAGGTTTGTGACTGGATGATGTCTTCTTTGATTTCACTGAAAGGTATCGTTTTACCGCCACGAATATCTTCCAGTTTTATGATGTAAAAGCCTTTGGGGCCTTTAAATACGTTACTGGTACCGCCCTTTTCAAGAGCCAAAATTTCCTGGGCCATCGCCGGAAATGGTTCCTGGGTGATGTAGCCCAAATCTCCGCCTTTTGACTTTGAATCGGCAATTGAATTGAGTTTGGCTAACTCGGCAAAATCGGATCCCTTGAGCACATCCACCAGGATCTCATTGGCTTTAATCTGGTCCTTGACCACGATTTCGCGAACCCGGTATTCCGATGGTTCGACCAATTGCTCTTTTTGCTCTTCATAGAATTTTTTGGCGTCTTCTTCCGTGACCTCAACGTTTTCGGTGATCTTTCGAGCTGATTCCCGAACCAGAAGAGTGCGTCTGAATTCTTCGACAGCCGCTACGATATCTTTGTCTTGGGCCACACCGGTCCGTTCGGCATCTTCTACTAATAGTTGCTGACGGACTAACTCCTCCAGAATCAGCTTTTTGGCATCAACATTCTCTGCATCGAAATCGGGGACTACCTCTTTAAGGGCATCCAACCGTTCGTTAAACTCATCTAATGTGATGGTCCAATTACCCACTTTGGCCAGAAAGTTACCGTCTGATGGTTTGGATGGCATACTTTTCGGCATCGCTTTTTGAGGTGTTTCAGCTTTGGCCATTTGTTGTGGAGGTGGAGATTGTGGTTGAGTCTGTTTATTGACAACCGGCGGCTTGGGTGTGGAAGTAGCCACCATCTTCTTTTTGTCTTTCGAGAGGTGTTCTTTAATTGAGGAAATCATGTCGCATCCGGAGACGCTTGAAACAAACACAGTTGCCAACAACAATTTGAAAATAACGTACCTGGTTTTCAATTGAGGCTCCTTACTATTTGCAATTTTTATTTATAAAGTATATCCGCTATCCTCGCCTCTGACAAGCCTGTTTCGGCTGTTTATGCAAAATTATCAAAATTTTACATATCTTTGGCAATTAAATCATCGAATAACTTGCCCAATATTTGTGCAACACATTCAATGATATCATATTATGAGAGCAATGCAAAATTTTTTAGGCTTATTTTTTGTAAATATATGATTTTTATATATTTATGTTATTTTTTAGACCAATTCCTGAACAGCATCCCGCTCGGACTTCAATTCGTCATAGGTCGCCTGAATTTTTTGCTTGGCAAAGTCATTGAGCTGAAGATTTTGCACAATTGTCCAATTTGCCCCATCTGATCGCACAGGAAAACTAAACATCAGTCCTTCCTCAATTCCATAGCTCCCGTCTGAGCTAACAGCGACGGAAAAGTACTCACCTTCCGGGGTTGGTGTGGTTAGGTTTCTGACGGTATCCACTACGGCATTGGCCGCTGAGGCTGCCGAGGATAAGCCTCGGGCTTGAATGATGGCCGCCCCACGCTTCTGGACCGTTTCGATGAAGGTCGTTTTAAGCCAATTGTCGTCGGAAATAACCTCATCAATCGCTTTTCCGTTGATCGTGCCGTTGTACACATCCGGATATTGTGTCGCGGAATGGTTTCCCCAAATCGCGATGTTCTGGATGTCGTTAACTGACACGCCTGCCTTTTGACTAATTTGAGCATATGCTCTATTTTGATCCAGCATCGTCATGGCAAAAAAGTTACTGGCCGGGATGTTCGGCGCGGAGGCTTTAGCTATGTAAGCATTTGTATTGCAAGGATTTCCGACAACAACCACCTTACAGGTCGGTTTGGCATTATTGTTGATCGCCTGTCCCTGCGCCGTGAAGATTCCACCATTGATCTTCAGTAGATCTCCACGCTCCATCCCGGCTTTACGCGGGACACTTCCAACGAGTAACGCCCAATCGACATCCGAAAATGCCTTGTTTAAATCCGATGTTTGAGTCACCGATTTCAGCAGTGGAAAGGCGCAATCGTCAAGCTCCATACAAACCCCGTTTAAGGCCGGCAAAGCCGCCTCAAGTTCCAACAAATTCAGATGGACTTGGGTATCCGGACCAAACATCTGGCCTGAAGCGATTCGAAACAACAAGGCATATCCGATTTGACCGGCCGCTCCCGTTACGGCTACACGTACTTCTTTGCCTGACATACTTTCCTCCTTAACATAAATATTTGGAATTAAAAGATTTAGGATTAGTTTCCTGTGAGATCATCAAAAACATCCGTTCCAACCGCATTCATCGTATACATGGTGGATTGTAGGGATTGATTGATATTATTGACAAACATTCCGTTGGGTCTTAGGAATATGAACATAATAACCAGAACGGCGGCAATCATCATTAAGTATTCCGTCATACTCTGGGCCGATCTGGATGTGTGAGAATTGGGCTTGAGTTTTAGCATGAAATCCCCCTGTGCGTGCGCGTAATTGTCATACCTTTATCCGTTGGCGTGTCGACTGAATTAACTTCCTATCAAGTGTAGCATATAGTATTTCCTCGCGGTCTGATGATCCTTCCGCAATAACTTTCCCCCATGGATCCACGACGGCCGAATGTCCATAGTACCGGATACCACGGTGATCTTTCCCTATCTGATTGGGGGCCAATATGTAACACTGATTTTCGATAGCCCTGGCCCTCAGGAGAGTCATCCAGTGCGCCTGACCGGTTTCGTAAGTGAATGAAGCCGGAACACACAGGACCTCAGCACCACGCCGGCGGTATTCGCGATATAACTCTGGATAACGAAGATCAAAACAAATTGAAAGCCCCACCGACCATCCCTGAACCTTGGCGACCTGAAATCGTCGACCGGCTAAAAATGTCCTGGATTCGTCGACATCCGTCCGACCCACCCGGGCACGGAACAAATGTTGTTTGCGGTACTTGGCTTCAATATTTCCTCGATTATCAATTAAAATCGAGGTGTTGTAGACCTTTTTTTCACCGGATCTCTTTTCGTATATCGACCCCAGCAAAATTGACACATGATGATCACAGGCAATTTTTGCAAATTTTCTCGTCGAGAATCCGGGAATATATTCAGCAACGGACAGTCGTTCAGCCGTACGGCTCAGATCTCCCCGATAGACAAATACCTCGGGTAAACAAATCAAATCCGCCCGCTTCTTCGCGGCCTTTAGTACCAATTGTTCCGCCTTGAGCAAATTAAACGGCTTATCTGATCCGGCATCGAGTTGTATCAGTGCTACTTTCATTCACTCAAGATTGTCGTCGATATTGAACCTGAAACCTATTCTCATTCTAGTTTCATATTGTGAAAAAGGCAATGTGTTTTATGATATCTGCAGCGAATGCAAAAAAGATCCTTGGGTGAGAAAATGCTGAATGGAATCCACCGTCGCCCGGGTTTTACGGGCTAATCCTTCGATTGTGTTAAACGCATTGTGCGGGGTAAACAGGACATTATCCCGTTGAGATAACTTAGCCGCTGTTTCAATCCAGGTATGACGCATATGCCCGGCCCTGAGCCCATCCGCCAGAACGCCCTCCTGCTCAAAGACATCCATGGCCAAGCCATTCAAAATACCTTCATCCAGTAACCGACGCATATCCTCCAGCGGTGTAATCTCACCCCGCGAAATATTGACCAGACACATCAAAGATCCGCTGTTCTTGATTCGCTCGTAACCGAGCATACCGTGGGTCAAATCCGTGAGAGGCAAGGCGCAGACGACAATATTCGCCCAGCTTAGGCCATCCTCCAACCCCACATACTCACACATATCTGTTTGTGGGCTGATATCCACCCCCCGAACCTCCATACCCAGGGCCTGAGCCATCTTCACTACCTGACGACCAATATGGCCGACACCGACAACCAATACCCGTTTCCCAGGGCATTCATAACCAGTCAAATCGTCCCGGTTAAACGTTTGGAAATGAAGGTATTGCCTTTTAAACTGCCGGAGTAAAGAGATCACTGAAAAAACGGCGTGCTCCGCTACCGAATAACTGCAATAATCACCTAAATATCCCAATGATACTCTCGCATTTGATCCCGCAAACATCCTGGTTAAATGATCATAACCTTGACTACGTGTCAGTACAGCATCAATCGTCCCATACCAATCAGCGGGAATGACGGATTGCGTTCTTATACAGATAATTCTGGAGATAGGGGCTGATTCGTCGGCCTCCTGAACGGTTTCAGGGTGATATTGAACCTTCAGCGTCGGGGGAAGGATCGACTTTAGACGATCCTGTTCTTCACGAAACACTTCGTAAAAGGCAACATCATACATAAAAATCAGGATTCTTTCATTGGGGACAGCCAAATTTTGAAATGTTCGGCTGGAAACATATACGTCCAAAAACGTTCATATGCCATCGGGTATTTATTAAAAATTTTGTGTAGAAAGAATCTTCGGTGGGCCCGGTGAAAGGTGATTTCTTTTTTGAGAAGTCGGAATTTCTTGCCTTTTAGCCAGGTGTATTCATCTTCGATATAATCGTCAAATCCGAAAAAATTGAAACGTAGTTTGTGGTGAGGTGTATTCGCGCACCAGGAAGAATGATGCGGAACTTCAATATAGATCGTTCCATCCTTACGACAGATCCGATGAAGTTCACTCATAACCGGCGGTAAATTTTCTAGATGTTCAAGTACATGATGACAAATGATCTCTTGAAATTGATTGTCCTTGAAGGGATAAGGACATTGATTGAGATCATGAATCACATCGGGATTATGTTCGGGATCAATATCCAGCGTGACGGCGTCATCGTCCTGTTTTCCGGCATGCCCCAGGACCAATTTTGACTTGGTTGTCTCAATTTCCCGACGTGAAGAAGGTTTGATTAACTCTTGCTGATTCATCAATTGCGCTCCGATTTGCCAAAAAAGATAGGGCCATCAAATGATGGCCCTATATAATGGCGACCCCAGCGGGATTTGAACCCGCGCTGCTAGCTTGAAAAGCTAGAGTCCTAACCAGGCTAGACGATGGGGTCGAAATATCGACGTACTTCAAATTCAGAATCCCTATTATATTCAAGATTTATTCCGGGTCAAGTAAAATTATTCGACGATTTACCCTTCCTTGGAAACCACGTTGGCGATCGAGGTCACATGATCTTCACCCTTAAGTGTGATCAATCGGACACCTACCGCACTGCGGCCGGTCTGACGAATTTCGTCGGGCGAACAACGCACAATCATCCCCGTTTTCGTGACGGCCATGATCTCGTCATCCTTCATTACCGCCAACACGCCCACAACCTTTCCGTTACGATCGGTGACCTTGACATTGATAATCCCTTTGCCGCCTCGGCTTTGAATACGGTAATCGTTAAAGTCAGAACGCTTCGCGTATCCACTCTGTGTCACGGTCAATAATGTGCGTCCGGTTTTACTGATGTCCGGCGGGAACACTATCATACTTACGACTTCATCGTCTTTGGCCAGATTAATTCCCCGAACCCCTTTCGCGGAACGTCCCATCGGCCGGATATTCTTTTCCGGAAACCGTAAGGCCTTACCGGCTCTTGTCGCCAGGATAACCTCACTCTTGCCATTACTTAAGGCGGTTCCAATCAAGGAATCCCCTTTATCCAGCGTAATTCCAACAATACCACCCTTACGTGGATTACTGAAAAGAGACAGATTTGTCTTCTTTACATTTCCTTTAGCCGTCGCCATGACCAATTCAAAATCTTCAGCAAATTCTTTAACCGCGACAATCGAACTGATCCGTTCGTTGTTTTTCATCGATAACAGATTCACGATATTCTTTCCCTTCGCTGTACGCGAAGCAATTGGAATCTCGTAAACCTTCAGCCACCGGACAATCCCCAGATTAGAAAAAATCAAGAGATAGTCTTTCGAAGACGCTACAAATAATTGCTTAACAAAGTCTTCTTCCTTCGTTGACATCGCGGAAACACCCTTACCGCCTCGACGCTGTTTTCGATAGGAAGACACAGCAATTCGTTTGATATAGCCTGAGTTACTGATCGTAATCGCCATATCTTCTTCAGCGATCAAATCTTCTACTTCGATTTCCTCGGCTTTGGCTGCGATTTCTGTTCTTCGTTCGTTGGCATACTTCTTTTTTATATGTTCCAATTCGGTTTTGATAATTCCATCGATCTTTTGTTCCGAAGCCAAAATCGCCCGGTAATTATCAATATCTTTTAACAGCGCTTGATACTCGGCTTCGATTTTGTCGCGCTCTAAGGCTGTTAAACGCTGCAATTGCATTTCCAGAATTGCTTGGGCCTGAATCTCGGAAAGCCCGAATTTATTCATCAGATTAACCTTAGCCTCGGCTGTACTCTTGGATTCCCGAATCGTCTTGATGATCAGATTAATCTTATCAATCGCAATCTTAAGACCTTCAAGAATATGGGCGCGTCGAAGGGCACGATCCAAATCAAATTGCGTTCGTCGTCGGATAATAATCCGGCGGTGATTCAGATAGTGATACAGAATCTCTTTAACATTGAGAATTTTAGGACGACCACTCACAATAGCCAGATTAATAATTCCAAAGGTGGTCTCTAATTGGGTGTGTTTGAAAAGTCTATTCAGGACAATTTGAGGTTCAACATCCCGACGCATCTCAATCACAATTCGGATACCATCTTTATCCGATTCATCACGAATATCTGTAATCCCATCGATCTTTTTATTTTGAACAAGGGAAGCGATTGATTTGATCAAATTCGCTTTATTGACCTGATAAGGAATTTCAGTAATGACAATAAAATCTTTTTTATTGTTCTGTTTTTCGATAATTGCTTTAGCTCGGACGACAAGTTTACCTCGCCCCGTCTCATACGCACTCTTAATCCCGTCTTTACCGCAGATAATTCCTCCTGTCGGGAAATCCGGTCCTTTGATCGTTGAGCTTAATTTCTTAATCGAGATATCAGGATCTTCAATCAACTTAACGGCCGCATCGACAACTTCACCAAGATTATGCGGCGGCATATTTGTTGCCATCCCAACCGCGATACCACTTGACCCATTGATTAAAAGATTGGGTAGGGCTGCAGGTAAAATAACCGGTTCTTTAAGTGAATCATCAAAATTAGGTTGAAAGTCGACCGTATTTTTTTCGATATCCCCCAGCATTTCGCTAGTAATCGCGGCCATACGGGCTTCGGTATATCGCATCGCGGCAGCGGCATCACCATCAATCGATCCGAAGTTGCCCTGTCCATCGACAAGCGGATAGCGCAGCGAAAAATCCTGAACCATACGGACAATTGTGTCATAGATCGCCGAATCACCATGAGGGTGATACTTACCCATCGTCTCACCAACGATACGCGCGGATTTTTTATAGGGTTTACCATAATCCAATGAAAGTTCTTTCATCGCATATAGGACACGACGGTGAACCGGCTTCAATCCATCCCGGACATCCGGTAATGCACGGCCAACGATAACACTCATCGAGTAAGCGAGATACGATTTACGCATCTCCTCTTCGATATATACCGGGATAATTTTTTGTTTATCTGATGAATCTTTCATTATATTCCTTTCACATCATAAACTTAAACATCTAAATCTTTGACTTCATGAGCAAATGTTTCGATAAATTCCCGACGAGGGGCAACCTCATCTCCCATTAACATCGAAAAAGTCTTATCAACCTCAACTGCATCCGCCAGTTCTACCTGAAGAATAGTCCGACGCTGAGGATCCATAGTGGTTTCCCAAAGTTGTTGAGGATTCATTTCCCCCAAACCTTTATAACGTTGAAGCTGAACACCTTTGTTAGCTTGAACTTGTACAAATTCCAAAATCCCTTCTAGTGAATAAAATTCCTTGGTATCTTTGTCACTGGTAATTTGGAAAACCGGTTTTAAGACCGGTTCTTTTGAAGTCTTTTTGGTTGTTTTCTTTTTAACATTAACTTCAATCGGCTTAGAGATTTCCGGTTTAACATATTCAAGACAACTTAATTCATGTTTATTAAGCCGTTCTTCAATTAATTCTAGATCTTCATGTTCAAATATTTCCGTATATTTAACATCTTCCGACCCTTTAGTCAGTTTTGTTAATTCATCTTCCGTTGTGAGGAAATGATTTTTCCCGTCCATCTTTAATGTGTATACAGGCATCTTTTTATTCTTAGGATTGTAATTTTGAATATATTCTTCGAAATTTATCCCTTTACGATGAAGAATACCGATTATACGTTCAAGATCGACGATGATATTGAGAATATCTTTAAACTGTCCGGCATTATATGTTTTAGATCCTTTGATTTTCTTAAACTTCAATCCGTCAGCGCCCATATCGATAATGATCTGATTTTTCTCTTCTTCAGATTCTATATACTCTTCACGTTTACCGCGTTTGAGTTTATATAGTGGAGGTTGGGCAATATACACATGACCTGCTTCGATCAAGGCACGCATCTGCCGGTACAAAAGAGTCAACAATAGTGTCCGGATATGTGATCCATCGACATCCGCGTCACACATAATGATAATTTTGTGATAACGGAGCTTCTCCAGATTAAATTCATTACCCACCCCGGCACCTAAAGCCGTAATGATCGTTCGGATCTCTTCGTTACTTAAAATCTTATCCATACGCGATTTTTCAACATTCAGAATCTTACCCTTTAATGGAAGGATCGCTTGAAAGGTCCGGTCCCGTCCTTGCTTGGCAGAACCACCCGCGGAATCCCCCTCAACGAGATATATCTCACATAGTTCGGGATCACGCTGCGAACAATCAGCCAGTTTTCCCGGTAGTCCACTGGTTTCTAAGGCTCCTTTTCGGCGTGTTAATTCCCGGGCTTTACGTGCCGCTTCCCGCGCCCGTGAAGCGGTGACTATTTTTTCGATGATTTTTTTAGCGACTGGAGGATTTTCCTCAAAGAATGTTCCTAGCGCTTCGAATGTTGCAGAGCTGACCAAACCTTCAACCTCAGAGTTTCCAAGTTTGGTTTTGGTTTGTCCTTCGAATTGCGGATCAGGAATCTTAACACTGATAACAGCTGTCAATCCTTCGCGCGTGTCGTCACCGATAATACTGACACCATCCTTTAACAACTTCTTTGATTTGGCATATGAATTAATCGCGCGGGTGAGTGCTGAACGAAAACCGCTTAAATGCGTTCCACCTTCTGTAGTGTTGATGTTATTCGCATAGGTGTAAACATTTTCTGAATAACCATCATCATATTGCAGCGCAGTTTCGATTTGAATATTGTCAGCTTCCTTCTGAAAGTAGACAATTTTTTTATGGATTCGCTCTTTTTTCTCCGTCAAATTCTTGATAAAGGATTTAATCCCGCCTTCGAAATAAAATTCATTTTCTTTTTCTTTACCATCACGTTCATCTTTGAGAATTATTTTGAGACCTTTATTCAGAAACGCAAGTTCCCGTAAACGCTTAGCTAACGTGTCATATGAATATTTGGTGGTTTGTTCAAAAATGGTCTCGTCGGGCTTGAAGGTGATTTTAGTTCCATTGGATTTTGTTTTTCCAATCACCTTTAGTTTGGTTGCAGTTACACCTTTTTCATAACGTTGATGATGAATCTTTCCATCACGTTTAATTTCAACTTCCAACCAATTAGAGAGTGCATTCACACAACTAACACCCACCCCATGCAGACCACCGGAGACTTTGTAAGTGCTATGATCAAATTTTCCACCGGCATGCAGAGTTGTAAGTACAACTTCGACAGCGGGTTTCTTTTCCGTTTTATGCATGTCGACAGGAATACCCCGTCCATTATCGGCCACAGTGATCGAATCGCCTTCATGAATGGTGACGATAATATCCGTACAAAATCCAGCTAATGCCTCATCAACGGAGTTATCAACGACTTCGTAAACAAGGTGATGTAAACCACGGGCAAATGTATCACCAATATACATAGCGGGGCGTTTGCGGACTGCTTCAACCCCCTCGAGAATCTGAATATTTTTAGCGTCGTAATTATGACCGGCGCTGTCTGCTTTTTTGGTTGTTGTCTTCTTTGCTTTTGCACTCATGTAATTTTACCTATCCTAAATCTTATAGAATCAATATTTGGTATTTCCGCTTGTAACTCTTTGAGAATATTATTCTTTTTGATGTTCATCTGATACAGCCATGCCGGTGAATCGACAACGACGGAGACCATACCATCCTTAATCCCTAAAATTTTTGTGTGCTTCTGTTCACTGTCATTTAAGATGTTCATCCACAACCGGTCGATTTTCTGATAGTCTTCAAGCTTTTTCTCCGCCATCTGACCGATCACACTTTTGACAATGTCTTCTATATTATCCATAAGCCTTTTTTAATATCTATGATTTTTTTAAAATTAAATCAGATTCGCATAGGTAAGGCCAGATATAAATAGTCATTCATCCGCATGACCGCAGGCTTATCCACTCCCATTAACTCCATGTGAATTTCCTCGTCATTGATGTTTTTTAGAAAATCAATCAGGAATTGAGGATTAAATCCCACCACCATTTCGGAACCCTTGTATTCCACTGGAATCTCTTCACGCGATTCACCCACATCCGGGGTGGTTTTAGAAACAACCATTTTATCGGTAAACACCTCGAATTTTACGGCCTGAAAATCTGGAGTTGACAATAAATTGGCTCGACGAATACTGGACAATAATTCCTGTGTGTTCATAACTATTTTATTATCAGCAGGTTTTGGAATAACTTGATTATAATTTGGGAATTCGCCCTCAATCACACGAGTGGCTATTAACACTCCACCAATATCAAACAGGATCTGATTGGATCCTATGATAAAGGATACTGTCCCTTCATCTTTGAGATTTCGGTTGATTTCCTGAATGGCCTTGATGGGAATAATGACATTGGTGTCGTTTTTTAAAGGCGATTTGACTGTTCTCTCGATTTTAGCCAAACGGCGTCCATCAGTAGCAACGACACGAATCGTATTTCCGCTGATTTCAAAAAGAACACCATTCAATACGTATCGCGATTCTTCATGTGAAACAGCAAATGACGTCAGTTTGAACATTTCCTTAAGTAGAGATTGTTCAATTTCAATCCGATCTTTCTTGTTAAACTCCGGAAACTTTGGAAACTCATCTCTCGGCAGGCCGATCAGTTTAAAGCGGTAATTGGTCCCTTCGATATCGATCTGATTGTTCTTTTTGGTATTCACGATGATATCCCCAAACGGGACTTCTTTAATGATGTCACTAAAACGTTTAGCGGGAATAGTTATTGCCCCTTCTTCAATTGTTTCCACAGGTATTTCACATGATATGCCGATGTCTAAATCGGTGGCATTTAAACGAAGAATATTATCCTTAGTCTCAGCTAAGATGTTGCTTAATATAGGTAGAGTCACTTTTGTCGATACAACGTTTTGTACTGTCTGTATTCCAAAAAGTAGGTTTTCCTTTGATGCTTTAAATTTCATTTGTTAACACCTCGCTAACTATATTTTTTAAATTAAACTAGTCTTCGTATTAGTAGAACCTGTGGATAATTTGAACAAATTTATAACATACTGAATTAATTGAATTTACAACTTAAATCGATGTTTATAACCTATGTGCAAACCCGTGGTTATTGTTTTAATTGTGTTGTTAACTTCAGGACAGCTGTTTTTAACTCAGGATTTGATTCCAAATCATTATCAACTTTTTTACAGGCATGCAAAACAGTAGTGTGATCTTTACCCCCAAAGGCATTGCCGATTTCGGGAAGTGACATATTAGCCAGGTTGCGACACAGATACATAGCAACTTGACGAGCGACAACAATATTCTTGGTTCTTTTTTTAGCCCGAAGATCCGCCATCGTTACGGTAAAAAATTGGGCCACCGTTTTTTGGATCATTTCGACACTGATAATCTTAGTGCTCTCCTGAACCATGTCTTTCAAAATAATCTTGGCCATGTCCAACGAAATAGGTGTATCTTCAAGTAATGCATAAGCCGCAACCCGGATCAGGGCTCCTTCCAGTTCGCGGATATTGGTTTTGATCTCTTCGGCAATAAAATAGATCACATCTTCCGGGACTTTTACTGTTTCGCTTTCCATTTTCTTTCGCAGAATCGCAACGCGCGTTTCAAAGTCTGGTGGCTGGATATCAGTAATGAGCCCCCACGAAAACCGGGAACTCAATCGCTCCTCGAGATTAGATATCTCTTTAGGCGGTCGGTCCGATGTGATGATAATCTGTTTACGGCTGTCGTGCAGCACATTAAACGTATGAAAAAATTCTTCTTGTGTCGATTCTTTACCGGCGATGAACTGAATGTCGTCGATCAATAGAATATCAATCTCGCGGTATTTCTTACGGAAATTATTTGTCGAGCGGGTCCGGATCGAATCGATGAGTTCATTGGTAAACCGCTCCGACGACATATAAAAATGTTTGAGTTGCGGATGGACTTGTGAAATCTTATGAGTGATGGCCTGAATCAAATGGGTTTTTCCTAATCCCACTTGACCATATATAAAGAGAGGATTATAAGCTTTGGCCGGTGACTCGGCTACAGCTAATCCGGCGGCCGCGGCAAATCGGTTTGACGACCCCACAACAAAATTATCAAAGGTAAAACGGGCATTGAGTTTTGACGGTGACGTCGTCGAGAGATTAGGTGTTTGGTTGAATCCCTTCTCGAATTCTGTCAACCGATGTTGCGTGTCTTTTTTGAGGATATTCGAATTAACCGCAAATTCCAGGTTCAGGGATTGGGTAGATAAAGTTTGCAGTGTGTCCTGGATGAAAGTTTTATAGTGTTCGACAATCCAGTTTTTAAAAAAGTCGTCAGGTGTCTCAATGATAAGAGTGTCGGGACTTTTTTCTTTGACTTGAACGGTTGAAAACCAGGTTTCATAGGAGGTGGCTCCGACCTTTTCTTTGATATCGTCCTGGGCTTTTTCCCAAATTCCGGTAAGACTCATATGCGAAACCGACCCCCCGCTAAGGCAGTTAATAACTCATTTGTTCTAAATAACTGTTATTAAAAAATTTAGGACTATAAAAAAACAATGTTAACAGGTTATCCACATTGTGGGTATATGTCATATGGATGTTCTGTTGGGGAAACAACGAAAGAGATTCCCAAAAGTAAGGTGTTGAAAACGCGCGAACAGGTGTCTGACCGATCATTTTCCGACGAGATTAAGGCAATGAAAAATCGAAATAGTGATTCATTATAACAAAGAAAAAATGTAATTCAAATCAAATTTTGTTGGCCAAAATGCCGATGGTTCCCAAACAAGATGATCAATATTTTTTTTCTCGACGAGAAGATTCAAAAGCTCAGGACAAAAAAATCCAGCCTTTTTCAGGCTGAGAAAGTATGTCCCAGAGTCGTATATCATTGTGGGGCATAAATTTTCACTTTTAATGCCATAAATCCCTTGACTAAGATTAGGCCTATGCTATAATTGGCGGATTAATGACTGGGATCAGTCACCAAACAGATCATCGGGATGGTTAAGGATAACCATCCTATTTTTTAAGGAACATGTCATGAAAAAGAACTTAAAGACTCCTACAATATTGAAGGGTAAACGAACGCACGGGTTTCGCAAGCGAATGAGTACTCAAGATGGTCGAGATATCATCAATCGACGTCGTCGAAAAGGGCGTAAAAGTTTAGCGAAATAGGCCCGACCAATGCGTTTTAAACAGGCTTTTAACCAAAAATAATACACACATTTGTGTGGTTTTTAAGCTATGGAAAAAAGACTTGTTATATCCTTTGTATTATCCTTTCTCGTCCTCTACATTTGGGCCAGTCTGGCTCCAAAATCCGATAATGTCCAATCTGAATTTTCCCGCGAAGCGGAAACGATTCTTGAATCTGAGCAAATTACGGATCTAAAAGACGTTAAAGACCCCGCTTCACTTGGCTCAAGCATACCCACGGCATCACAATCTTCTAAAATCATCGAGGAAAATTACACCTTAGAGAATGAACTTTTCATTTTGACGTTCTCTAATAAAGGCGGTAATCTCAAGAGCGTCTACCTCAAGGAGTATAAGACACTCCTGCCTGTAACAAATATCGTATCCCTTCCAGATTTTAACGCCTCGGAATTTTCTATTTCAAGTCAGACTGAAAAGCAGGTCATATTTGAGTATGTGTCGGAGGAATTAAAGATTGTGAAGATGTACACCATCCTCGAAAATGAGTACATCATTGATGCCGACATTAGCATTATCAATTTGCAGGAAATGTCCAAAAAGATTTCAACGGAAATCAAGAGTTTCACGTTGAACATGGCCAACTTGGATAATGCCGGTAAGAAGCTCGAAGATGTTGATGAAAAGAAAGATGTCTCGGCGCAACGTGACCGTGGTCTCAATGAGTATGTAATCAACAGTACTAAAGGAATCAAGCGCAAGAATAACGCATTTAAGTTTAGTGACAAGGATCGCGTGACAGGCGATGATCCCATCAATTGGCTGGGTTTCCGGAATCGATACTACACGGCGATCGTGGAGCCCAAGTTTGATAACATTGGACATTCTATAAAAAATATTGAAGAATCGAGTGCTGATTTTATCGTGCGAACCGAAGATTTTACATTGGCACCTCAGGAAGGTCGAACTTTCTCGACTCACGCGTTTGTTGGCCCAGAAAAAATTGCTTTGCTTAAACAGTATGATTCTGGTCTTGAAGATATTCAGCGTTACTACAAATTCGGGTTATTTGACGGAATTGCCAAGATCATTTACAAGATGATGAATGTCATCCACAAGGTTGTTCCAAATTGGGGGCTTTGTATCATCATTATCAGCGTAATTATCTACTATTCGATGTATCCTTTGACGGCCAAGGGAATGGCCTCCATGCGTAGGATGCAGGCCTTGCAGCCGAAAATTCAGGCGCTTAAGGAAAAGCACGAGAAAAATCCACAGAAGCTCAATCAGGAAATGCTCGAGCTGTACAAGCGCGAAAAGATCAATCCATTGGGTGGTTGTCTACCGATACTGTTCCAAATGCCGGTATTTATCGGTCTCTATCAAGTGCTATGGCGTAATGTTGAGTTTAAAGGGGCGAATTTCCTATGGATCCAGGATCTGTCACGTCCGGACCGATTGTTTGTACTGGATTTCAGCCTACCGATCATAGGCAACGAAATAAATTTATTGCCTTTGTTAATGGTCGTGATTATGTTCTTTCAGCAAAAATTTTCATCAAGAAATATGACATTAACCGATCCGGCACAGATTCAACAGCAGAAGATGATGATGATGATCATGCCAATCTTCCTTGGATTCATCTTTTACAAGTTTGCTAGCGGTCTGACACTTTACTTCACCATGTTCTACATTTTTTCAACTATTACACAGTGGAAAATTTCACAGTCTCCTAAAGCAGCCTAGGTATGAGTAATCCAGAAAGTAAGAGTTTTGAGTTTGAAGCATGCTCGGTTGACGAAGCTATTTCCAAGGCCTTGGATGCGCTAAAAGTCAAACGGGAAGAAATATCCGTCAAGGTTGTCAGCGAGGAGAAAAAGGGATTATTTGGCATGGAAGGTGCTAATCCAGCTAAAATCAAAGTTACGCTAAAATAATCCCGAAAGTTCTTGATTTTTATTTTTGTTTGTAAGAGAATAGTTCCATAGTCACAGATTTGTTTCACGTGAAACACAATTCTAACCCCCTACCCTCCATTTTATGGCAAAGATAATTTCAGTTTGTAATCAAAAAGGTGGAACCGGAAAAACAACGACGGTTGTCAATCTGGCTTCAGCTTTGGCTCAGTTAGGCAATCGTGTTTTGATCGTTGATGTTGATCCCCAAGGAAATGCCACCAGTGGCGTGGGTGTCAATAAGAGTGAGCTTAATAAAACGATTTACGAATTGTTGCTCAATCGGGCTACGGCTCGAGAGGTAATCCTCGAGAATGTCTATCCCAGTTTGGACATTATACCGTGTAACATCAATCTTACCGGGGCCGAAATAGAGTTGGTGGGTGCTATCGCCCGCGAAACCCGTCTGAAGAACGCGCTGGCTACGGTACAGGATCACTATGACTATATTTTTACTGATTCGCCGCCTTCGCTTGGTCTTTTAACTCTTAATGCGTTAGTTGCCAGCAATTCTATTATTATTCCGATCCAATGTGAGTTTTACGCCCTTGAGGGTGTATCCCAGTTATTGAATACGTTGAATTTGATTCGCGAAGGTCTAAACCCTCGATTGTCGATTGAAGGTGTCTTGTTGACGATGGCCGACTATCGAACGAATCTGACCAATGAGGTTATCACGGAGATCAAGTCCTACTTTAAAGATAAGGTGTACGAGACGATCATCCCACGAAATATTCGTCTGAGTGAGGCGCCTAGTCATGGTAAGCCGATCGCACTATACGATAGTAACTCGATTGGGGCCATTCGATACGCGGAATTGGCGCAAGAGGTATTAAGCGCCTCTCAGCCTCAATCTATCGTAACCTCTGAGAATCGGGTGGACGAAATATCAGATACAGAATCTACTACAGAAACGCCAACTGAACCTCAACCGGAAACACAGGCGGTTTCGGAATCAATTCAGGATGTACCTAAAGATCCGGTGAATCATGATAATGCAATATAATGTTCAAATATTGAACAAAAGGAGTTGTTAATGGATAATCGAGCTCTTGGAAAAGGGTTGTCAGCGTTGATTCCTGGTCACACAGAGACAGATGACCTTGACGATACACAGCGGGCAGCCTCCGCCGATGTTTTGACCGTCGAGACAAAGCTTATCAGCAACAATACCTTACAGCCTAGAATTGACTACGATGAAGAAAAATTGCTGGAACTGAAAAATTCTATTCGTGAACAGGGCGTGCTGCAACCGATCCTGGTTCGTGCCAAAGGTGATGGGTATGAGGTAGTAGCTGGAGAACGTCGACTCAAGGCCGCTCGATCGCTCAAGCTTGAGACCGTGCCAGTCATTATCAAGAATGTTACGGATAAAGAGGCATTAGAGATTGCGTTGGTTGAAAATATTCAACGTGAAGAATTGAATCCCATTGAGGAGGCCAAGGCTTTTCGTAAATTGATAGATGAGTTTCAGTATACACAAGAAGAAGTTGCTCAAGCCGTGGGTAAGGATCGCTCAACGATCACAAATTTATTACGTGTCTTGAACCTGCCTGAGAATATTCAGCAAGGCGTGTTTGATGGTAAGATCAGTATGGGGCACGCCCGAACGTTGTTGGGGGTTGATTCACAAAATGAAAAGAACCGTCTGTTTGACTTGGTTGTTCAGGATGCATTATCGGTCCGTGAATTGGAAAATTTAGTCAAGGCGCAAGCGCCTCGGGATGCAGGACTTGGATCTCGACGGGTGAAGAAAGAAAAAACCAAAAATCATGAAATTATCGCCTTGGAAGAGGATCTGCAAAAGACCCTTGGTACCAAGGTTCGGGTGGATGCATCCAAAAAAAGAGGAAAGATTGTAATTGAATATTATTCGCTTGAAGACTTGCAGCGGGTGATTCAATTGATTCGCAAATGAAAGAAGCAGCACTCGTACTTATCAAGCCGGACGGCATTAGCAAGGGATTGACTGGGGCCGTTTTTACCAAATTTTCACAGGCTGATCTGGAGATCATTGGGATCAAAATTGCCAAGGCCTCACGTCCATTGGTCGAGAAGCATTACGAGCATCTCAAGGACGAACCTTTTTTTAAAGGTGTGATAGACTACCTCATGGGTAAGGGCTATAAGCGTAAGAAGCTTTTGGCCATTATCTATTATGGGGAAGGCGCCATTAAAAAATGTCGCAAAATCGCTGGTGTTACAAATCCTGAGGAAGCTCACCCCTTTAGTATCAGAGGATCCTATGGCCGGATTACGACCAAGGGGTTATATGAGAATGTTGTGCATGTCTCCTCGAGCCGCCGGGACGCCAAGCGCGAAATTCAATTATGGTTCGAACCCGCCGAAATCACCCGCGAGTTGTATCCTGAAAACAAGATTGTAGAGCAAGAGAAGAAGCGAGTCTGGAAATGATCAAGGGAATGACCGGATTTGGCAGCGCCGAATGTACGTCTGGAAACGTAAAGGCCATCATTGAAATCAAGAGCGTTAACCATCGCTACTTTGATATCAACTATTATCTGCCGATTGGCTTTGGGTCGTTGGAGCGAAAGATCCAGCAACTGATCCGCACGCAGTTGCAGCGCGGCCGTGTCACTCTCTCTATCAAGATCACCGAAAAACCCAGCAGCACCATTGTCCTTCACAAAGATGTAGTTAAAAAACATCTCACGTATGCCAAACAATTGAAACGTGAATTCAAACTTGATAATGATCTCACCTTGTCCGACATTATTCGGTTACCGGGGGTTCTGGAATCCAAAGAGACTTTGGTACATCCAGACAAGATATGGCCAAGCTTAAAAAAATCTTTGACCAAGGCCGTGACTATGCTTGAGCAGATGCGTAAAAGCGAAGGCCGGAGTTTATGCACCGATGTCGGTAATCAACTCAAGAAAATGTCAACCCAAATACGGATGATTCAAACCCGTTCCAGGGTGATCCTCAAAGACAAAAAAAGTAAGCTCACCGTAGAAGAATTTTCTTCGGTCCAGAAAAGTCTGGACATCAACGAAGAACTAGCACGTCTTAAACATTATATTCAGGAAGTCAAAGCCCTGCTGAAATCCAGTGTTCCCGTCGGGAAGAAGGTGGATTTTATTGCTCAGGAGATGCAGCGCGAAACCAACACCATTGGATCAAAGCTTCAAGACGGAGTGGTGTCTAATGCGGTGATCTCTATTAAAAGCAAGATTGAAAAGATCCGTGAGCAGGCCCAGAATATTGAATAAGCGCATCCTTTGGATAAATCAACATCGCCGGATGTTGTAAGCGGATAATTAAATGAGTCGAGGCAAAATTATTATTTTATCGGGACCATCTGGATCCGGTAAAACCACCCTGTATCAAAAGCTTCTCAAAACCAACGCGCATCTCTCCAAATCCATTTCAGTGACGACCCGGTCCAAACGGCCGGGCGAGGTTCACGGTAAGGATTATTTTTTTGTCAGTCCAAAGATGTTTGAATACAAAATTCGTATGGGACATTTTTTGGAGTATGAGAAATTTTTTGGTAACTATTATGGAACACCCCGCCGTTATGTTTTGGATTTGTTGCGTAAAGGCCAGTCCGTATTACTTTGCATTGATGTTAAGGGGGCCGAAACGGTCAAAAAGAATCACCGGGAGGCGGTCCGTATCTTTATCAAAACGCCAACCATCCAGGATTTAAAGGATCGACTGCTCAAGCGCGGATCTGAGGACTTGGAAACCATTCAGAAACGTCTCGACCGGGTGGAAATGGAGCTCAAACAGGCCAGGCACTATGACTATGTCATTATCAATGCCAATCTGAACACGGCTCAGGGGGAGTTAAATCGAATTGTCCGGGAGATCACCGCCGGATAAACTGTGGTTGGATATCCTAAACCTTAGAATGAGCTATATTTAAGGAAAATGGCCGCCAAAAATCAGCCGTAACTTTCTTTTGACAATCTTTCAAGGTTGTGATAAATTATTGCCCATTATATTTGAATATATAATAGGCATTTTTTATTAATATATACGAAGACCTGACTTTAGGAGGCAATCCCGAATGGCTCAACAACCCATAGAAGAACTTTTACCGAAGGCAAATTATAGTGTGTATCGTCTGGTTAGAATGGCTGCAAATCGTGCGTTGGAATTAGCTGACGGCAAGCCTCCGTTGATCAAAAATCCGGGTACGGATAAACTGACATCGATTGCGCTAGAGGAAATTTATCAAGGGCGAATTTTGACTCCGGAAGCCGCTGAAAATGCCGAAGAGCATCAGAAAAAGGCGGATATCGAAGAGAGCAAAGAGTCGGATGAGTAGGTTTTGTGAGTAAAAAGTCCAGAGTTATTTTAGGAGTCACCGGCAGTATTGCCGCGTATCGTGCGGCGGATTTAACCAGGGGATTAATCGACAAGGGGTTAAGGGTTTCGGTGGTGATGACCAAGTCCGCCGAGCGTTTTATAACCCCTTTGACTTTTTCCAGTTTAAGTGGTGAACGGGTTTACCGTTCGATGTTTGACAAGCAGAGTGATCCGTCTCAAATGGATCATATTGAGTTAGCGAAGTCAGCAGATGTTCTTTTGATAGCACCCGCGACGGCTGATACCATTGCCCGGATCGCGGGAGGGTTTGCGGATGATTTGTTAGCATGTGTAGCCATGGGGACGCGGGCACCGATCCTGATTGTCCCCGCCATGAACACAAACATGTACCAGAATCCAATTGTTCAGAGTAATATTCAGAAACTTAAGGATATTGGCGTAAAATTTATCGACCCCAAAAAAGGCAAACTGGCCTGTGGGGATTACGGTGACGGGCATATCGCGGACGAACAGACAATCATTGAGGCCGTACTTGACGTTTTGAAGTGACATTGCGGCGTGGTGGCCAAGTGGTAAGGCGGGGGCCTGCAAAGCCCTTATTCACCGGTTCGATTCCGGTCCACGCCTTTTTTGTTCTGATACAATTGATTTGTTGGGCAAGTGGTGGAATGGCATACACGTTGGACTTAAAATCCAATGACCGTAAGGTCGTGTGGGTTCGACTCCCACCTTGCCCACATTAGAGATTTACAAAATTACGGACCCGTAGCTCAGTTGGTTAGAGTACTACCTTGACATGGTAGGGGTCACAAGTTCGAATCTTGTCGGGTCCACCATTTATCTAATTCCAATAAAGGAGAACATGATGAAAAAATTGGGTATGACACTTGCCGTATGTGCGGCCTTAACCATTGCGGTTTCAAAACCGGCAATGGCGGATGAAGCGTCACACAAAAAAGCCACGGTTGATTTACTTAAACTGTTAAAGATTGATACACAAATCGGTGCGATGGTTGACAACATGAGAGAATCAGCCACGGCACAATTGGACGCACAAAATTTCCCAGCCGAATTGGGACAAAAGTTTGAAAAAGTTATCAACAAGCAATTTGACCTGATCAATGACGAAATCGGATGGGACAAGATCAGCGGCGAGTACATCTCCCTATATATGGAAATGTTCACGGAAGAAGAAATTGTTCAGCTCAACAATTTTTACAAGACAGATTTAGGACAAAAATTGGTCGACAAAATGCCGGAACTTTTTGCCCGAGGGATGGAAATCGGCCAACGACGAATGATGTCAAAGCAAGTAGAAATCCAACAGACAATGGCTGAGGAATGGAAAAATTTTGAGGCGTCCCTGACAGAAGAAGAGCGGGAACTGCTAGAGAAAAATTTGCCAGCAGGTTATGGACTATAAGACAGACCTAGATAAACTCAGACATAGCTGTTCTCATATCATGGCTCAGGCTGTTCAGGAGCTATGGCCGGAAACCAAAGTCACCATTGGACCGGCGATCGATAACGGGTTCTATTATGATTTTGATAAACCGGAACCATTTACCGATCAAGATTTGAAGAAAATTGAAAAGCGTATGCGCAAGATTATTGAACGCAAACCGGCGTTCAAGCAATCGTTCATGCCGCGAGAGGAAGCGATTCAGTTCTTTCATGATAAGAACGAGTCGTATAAAGTTGAGCTCATTGAAAACCTAAACGATGATCAAGTATCCATTTTTCACACCGGTGATGAATGGATGGATCTGTGTAAAGGACCGCACATCGAGAATGCGGGGGCCATCAAGGCTTTTAAGCTATTGTCGGTGGCGGGCGCTTACTGGCGCGGTGATGAAAATCGCGAACAGCTTCAGCGGATTTATGGAACGGCATTTGAGAGCAAAGAAGAACTGGATGCCTATCTGAATATGCTGGAAGAAGCGCAAAAGCGGGATCACCGTAAGTTAGGGCCGCAGTTAGACCTTTACAATATTTACCAGGAAGAAGCCGGCGCCGGGTTGATTTTTTATCCGCCGGCAGGAGCGACACTCCGCAATATTTTGGAGAATTATATCCGCGAGGAAAATTCCAAAAGGGGATATGAATTGGTCATGACACCGCATCTTCTGCGAGGCAAGCTTTGGGACCAAAGCGGTCACTCGGGGCATTATAAAGAGAACATGTATTACCTCGACATAGACAATGAAGAATATGCGGTTAAGCCGATGAATTGTCCAGGGCATAATTTGATCTACAATTCGAAAGTCCGATCTTACCGTGAGCTTCCAATTCGATTTTTCGAATTGGGTACGGTATATCGTCAGGAGAAGGCCGGGGTTTTACACGGTTTGCTGAGGGTTCGCGGATTCACTCAAGATGATGCTCACATTTATTGCCGTGAAGATCAGCTCAAAGATGAGATCAAGAGTGTGATCGATTTTGTCTTTAGTATCTCTAATGATTTTGGTTTTAAAGATATCGAGATTGAGCTGAGTACACAGCCGGAAAAATTTATCGGCGATCAAAAAAATTGGGATCATGCCACGGATACACTTAAAGCCGCGTTAACCGAAAAAGATATTGAATTCAAGATCAATGAGGGTGACGGCGCGTTTTACGGACCCAAGATTGATTTCAAGCTCCGCGACGCCTTAAACCGCGAATGGCAATGTGCCACCATTCAATGTGATTTTTCATTGCCGGAGCGTTTCAATTTGACGTATGCGGATGATCAGGGCAATAAAGTTCGGCCGATTATGATTCACCGGGCGATCCTGGGAAGTGTGGAGCGTTTTTTAGGCACATTGATCGAACATTACGCCGGCGCGTTTCCAGCCTGGCTGGCGCCGACACAGGCGATAATCATACCGATCAAGGATTCCCATGAGGAGTATGCCGCACAGCTTCGAGAAAATTTACAAAATCAAGGGTTTAGGGTTATAGTTGATCGCCGTAACGAAGGATTGGGCAAGAAGATTCGAGAGGGTACCATCAAGAAAGTCCCATATTTGCTTATTATCGGGGATAAGGAAATTGAGGAAAATAAGGTTGCGATAAGAAAGTATGGAAAAGGAGACATTGGATCTTTTTCCGTTGAGGAATTTATTCAAACATTAGAACAAGAAATACGGGATAAAAAGTAATTACGGAGGTGTAGCTATTAGAAAATTTACACGAGTTAATCAGCGTATTAAGGCCTCGGAAGTCCGGGTTATTGGACCGGACTCGGAGCAGTTAGGTGTAGTGGCATTAAGCCGGGCCTTAGATTTAGCTCAGGAACATGATCTTGATCTGGTTGAAATTGCACCAACGGCCAACCCGCCGGTTTGCCGAATTATGGATTACAGCAAATTTAAATACGATCAAGAGAAGAAAGAACGCCGAATCAAGAAAAATCAGCATGTGACGCATCTGAAACAAATTCGTTTGAAGCCGCATATTGGAGACGCCGATTATGAAATGAAGATGAGACAGGCCGCTGGTTTTCTTAAAAAGAAAGACAAAGTCAAGGCGAATATGTTTTTCCGCGGACGGGAGATGATGCACCGGGAACTCGGACGGGAAATTCTGGATCGCTTGATTGTTGATTTAGCGGAATTTGGAACACCGGAACGTGCTCCATCCATGGAAGGCCGGGTCATGTCGGTGCTTTTCAATCCGATATCCGATAAAAAATAAATTTAGTTACAGCATAAATCATTGCGCGTTTTTATGCAGGAACGGTTTAGAGGGAGGAACCAAAATCATGCCAAAGTTAAAGACGAACAGATCTGCGGCAAAACGTTTTAAGATTACCAAGAGCGGTAAGATCAAAAAACGTAGTGCAAGGCGGGGACATATATTGGGAAAAATGAGTCGAAAAGCAAAACGAAATTTGCGTCAAAGCAGCTATTTATCCGACGCGGATTCGAAGAAGATAAGGAGGCTTCTGCCTTATGGTTAGAATTAAAACATCGGTTGCGTCGCACAGACGAAGAAAGCGTGTCTTAAAAGATGCGAAGGGGCAGTTCGGACAAAGAAGCCGGAACTTCACACAAGCCAAACGGTCGGTCATCAAAGGTTTAGTCTACGAGTACCGTGACCGTAAGGTTAAAAAGCGTGAATTTCGCCGATTATGGATCATTCGAATCAATGCCGCATGCGCGGAAGAAGGTATCAAGTACAGCCGCTTCATTAAAGGGTTGTCAGATGCGAATGTCGAAATCAATCGAAAGGCCATCGCCGAATTGGCTGTAAGTTCTCCAGAGGCATTCAAGGAACTGGTCAAGATCGCACAAAACGGATCGTCAGCGGCGCCAAAGAAAAAAGAAGCCCCGGCCAAGCCAAAAGCCAAAAAGGCCGACTTTGTTGATGCCATCGTTTTAATCGATGGAATCGGACCCAAGGCGGAAAAAACATTGGCCGATCAGGGAATCACGAAGCTAACTCAATTGGTGAAGATGTCCGATAAGGAAATCGCGGAGTTGGAAGAAGCCATTGGGAAGCCTGGTATCGTCGAAAAGGAAGAATGGATTGTCCAGGCCAAAGAAATGATCGGTGGAGCAGAACCGCGGGCGCAGGTTGATAAGGATCTGGCCGCGAAAATGCGAAAAGCTGCCGAAAAATAGTATCATTATAGAAATCAAAAATCAGATTGGGCCCTTAATTTAAGGGCCCAATTTATTTATAGGGACAATTTACCGGAATAGAGTTGTCCGGACTTTTTTTCTATATTAGAATTTATAGATTAACAGCAGTCTGTATACCCAATTAAAATATGAAAATAGTCATTGTTGGAGCAGGTCGGATTGGTCGAAATCTCTCGAAGACTTTGTCGGAGGAGGGGAATGAGGTCTATCTGATCGAAAATAACAAGGCCGTGGCCACGCGGTTCGGAGATAAGCTCGATGTCAAGATTATCATCGGCACCGGCTCGGACCCGAATACTTTGCTCAAGGCTGATATCGCCAATGCTGATTTGGTTCTGGCCGTGACCACATCCGATGAAACCAATTTGGTGGTATGTACGTTGGCGGCGTCGTTCGGAACCAAAAGACGGATCGCCAGGGTGCGCAATACCCGGCTTAGGGCGACAATCGCCGAGTTTGGCTATAATATTTTCAATGTAAATGAGATTATTAATCCGGAACTTGTGGCCGCCGAAGCGATTGTTAAAACGATCCACACGCCCGGTGCCAGTGAGGTTGGAGAGTTTGCTTCCGGCCGTATACTGTTGAGGGCTTTTGACATCTCCGGATCATCGCCTTTGTGCGGTGTCAAGATTGGCGAGTTTGCCGATGATGATTTTCCTTGGCCGTTTCTGATTATCTCAATTGTGCGTGATCATGAAGTATTTATCCCCAAAGGCGACACCGTCGTCGAAGAAGGGGATCATATCTATGTTCTCTTGCCACGCCATTCTCTGGCCGAATTTGTGTCAGTTGTTAATCCGGAGATTAAGCCGCCGCGAAAAGTGGTTATTTATGGCGCCAGTATTACCGGAAGGCAATTGGCGACGTCCCTATCGCAAACCATCAAAGATGTCATCCTAATTGAGGAAGATAGAGATCTAGCACAGCGCGTGTCTGAAGAAATCAGTAATGTCACGGTAATTAATGGATCAGCGTCAGAGTCGGAGATCTTGAATGAATGCGGCGTCGAGGTGGCGGACGCCTACATTGCCACATCCAAAGATGATGACTCCAACCTCATTAGTTCGGTGTTGGCCAAACGTTTGGGCGCTCGGATGACTATCATCACAACACAGCAGCCGGAGTATATGGCGATCGTTGATGCCTTGAATATCGATGCCATTATCAACCCTCATTATCTGGCGGTGGAACAGATTCTACAGATGGCTCGCGGACGTAGTATCAGCTCGGTTACCAAATTAATGGAGTGTGATGCCGAGGCCATTGAATTGGTTCCGCAAAAAAATGCCCTCATCACCCGCAATCCCCTCAAAAATATTAAGCTTCCCAAAAACTCTATTGTCGGCGCAGTCTCATCTGAAAATGAGGTCACGTTGGCCAATGGTGATACACATATTAAGGAAGGCGAAAAAGTCATTGTTTTTTGTCATGAATCCGCCCTTAAAAAAGTTCAAGCGCTTTTTGCTCCTAAGTAATTCCTAATCGTCCACTATTATGCACAAGAGATTTGTTATTAATATTATTAGTCGAATCGTCCTCTTTGTCTGTGCTTTGATGCTGATACCACTGGCATGGGCCGTAGTGGACGATGTGCACCATCAGGAAGTTGAAGCGTTTATCATTACAATTATTTTCGGTGCTATTGTTTCCAGTCTTTGTCTATTCTTTTTTCGTTTTCAAAAATCAGATTTTAAAAAAATTAATTCCAAGGACGGGTTGGCTATTGTCGGCTTGTCATGGGTGATTTTGTCGGCCTTTGGGGCGTTACCGGTGTATTTGAGTGGCGAGGTATTGAGTTTTACAGACGCGTTTTTTGAGACGGCCAGCGGTTTTACCACGACGGGGGCGACCATCATGACAGATATTGAGGCCCTCTCACCGGGCATCATGTTCTGGCGGAGTCTCACGCATTGGCTGGGCGGAATGGGGATTATCGTGTTGTATATCGCCCTGCTTCCGGCTATCGGGGCCAATACTTTTCAATTATACAAAGCCGAGGCCCCCGGACTAGATGTGGAGCGGATCGAACCGCGTATTCGCGAGACGGCCAAAAAGCTCTGGTTTGTCTACTTTGGGTTTACGATCGTTCAGACGGTTTTGTTGATGTTCGGCGGGATGTCACTTTTTGATGCTTTATGTCATACATTTGGAACCATCGCCACGGGTGGTTTCTCAACCAAAAATCTGAGTGTTGCGTACTACAATGATTATATCCAGTGGGTGATTATTGTATTCATGTATCTGGCCGGGATCAATTTTATCCTGCATTTTCAATTGATCCGGGGTAATGTTAAAGCGATTTTTAGGAACGAAGAGTTTCGATACTATACGGCCATAATTCTGGTGATGACTGCCATTAGTGCCTTTTTGATCTCCATGACCGGCATGTCAGAAAAGCCGATCCAGGATGCGGCGTTTCAGGTGGTATCTGTTCTCACATCCACGGGATTTATAACGGCCGATTTTGACTTGTGGCCTAATGCCTTGAGATTTTTATTTGTACTGATGATGTTTGTCGGCGCCTGCGGCGGGTCAACGGGCGGAGGGATGAAGATTGTCCGGTTTTTTCTGGCGATCAAAATCTCGATACGATCAATCCTGCAGACGGTCTTTCCAAACGCGGTTTTTTCCATCAAATTTAATGATAAGCCATTATCGGAAAAAGTCGTCACGGCTGTTCTCGCCTACTTTACGATTTATATGTTTTTGTTTTTATTCGGGGCGGCTTTATTTACCCTAACTGAATCGTGTGACTTGATTACATCAATGACGGCTTCTGTATCAGCCCTGAGTAATATTGGTCCCGGCCTCGGCAGGATCGGCCCCGTACAGAATTATGCCTGGGTCAGCGTCCCGGGAAAATGGCTGCTGACATTTTTGATGTTGGCCGGCCGTTTGGAGCTGTATTCGATCCTGATCCTGTTTGTCCCGGCGACCTGGAAAAAATAGTAAGGAAAAATAATTTTTGGTGTTATAATGCTCCCGTTTATCACAGAGGGAAAGACGATATGAGTATGAATTTTGAAGAGATAAAAGCCAGTATATCCACGGAAGCGGCCCAGGTATCCGATGCCCAGCAGCTTGAGGCGTTTCGGATCAAGTATTTGGGCAAGAAAGGCGTGATTCAGGATATCTATGCCTCGCTGGCCCAGGCCCCGAATGAAGAAAAGCGGACGATTGGAAAGGCGGCCAATGAAATCAAACAGCTGGCGACTCGCGTCATGGAGGAGCTCAAAACTCGTGTTGGATCGGCCGGCGGAGGGAAAGCACGACGATCTATTGATCCGACCATCCCCGGGGTGGCGCCTAGGGTGGGATATAAGCACTTGCTGACCCAGACGATCGAGGAAATATCGGATATATTTGAGAAGCTGGGTTTTGTCATTGAAGATGGACCGGAAGTTGAGACCGAATTTAATAATTTCACGGCACTAAATATTCCTGAAAATCATCCATCCCGCGACGGTTTTGACACGTTTTACACGACCGCCCGGAATCCCGAGGATCAATCATCTCATCTACTTCTGCGGAGTCACACATCACCCGGACAGATTCGAATTATGCAGAACAACAAGCCGCCTTTGGCGGTGATCATCCCGGGACGCGTGTATCGACCCGACGCCGTTGATGCCAGCCATTCATTTATGTTCCATCAGATTGAAGGTTTGTTGGTCGATAAGGATGTGAAATTTTCAGATTTAAAGGGATTACTGAACGCGTTTTGCAAGCGTCTGTTTGGCAATGATATTCAGATGCGGTTTCGACCGCATTATTTTCCATTTACCGAGCCCTCAGCGGAGGTTGATATTTCCTGGCGCGGCGGTAAACGCGACTGGCTGGAGATTATGGGATGCGGAATGGTTCATCCGAAAGTCTTTGAGTATGCGGGATATCCCAAGGGAAAATATACGGGATTGGCCTTCGGACTTGGTGTTGAACGAATGACGATGCTGAAGTACGGCATCAAGGATATTCGGCTTTTTTATGAGAATGATCAAAGATTTCTGGAGCAATTTTAGATTATGAAGATAAGTCTGAACTGGATTAAAGATTACGTCGACGGAAAATTCAAGGCCGATACCCTGGCGCATCGATTAACCATGGCCGGCCTTGAGGTCGAAGAGATATCACATGTCGGCAAGGATACGGTGTTTGAATTGGAAATCACACCGAACCGTGCCGATTGTTTGAGTATGTTGGGTATGGCCCGGGAGATCGCTACAATTTTTGAGTCAAAACTGACCGTTCCATCCATCCCAAAATCCAAGGCCGTTAAGGCCACAGTGCCGGTCAAGATCGAGGATAAAAAAGATTGCCGAATTTATACCGGACAATTGATTGAAGGGGTAGCCGTCAAGGAGTCACCGAAGGAAATTCAGCAGCGATTGCAGTCAATCGGTATCCGGCCGATCAGTAATCTCGTCGATGTTACCAACTTTTGTATGATGGAAATGGGCCAGCCGCTTCATGTTTTCGATGCGGATAAACTGGCCGGCGGATCTATTGTGGTGCGTCGGGCGCGTAAGGGTGAAAAGATCGTGACCATCGACGATGTAGAACGAGAATTAGATGAAGGCGTGTTGGTGATTGCCGATGCCGAAAAGCCGGTCGCCATTGCCGGGATCATGGGTGGAAAAGATACGGAGGTCACGTCCGCGACCCGGAATGTTCTGCTGGAGAGTGCCTATTTCGATCCGATCTTGATTCGGCGCACATCAAGAAAGCTGGGATTGTCGAGTGATTCATGCTATCGATTTGAACGCGGTGTGGACATCGCCGGCGTGAACCGCGTGGGACAACGGGCGTTAGATATGATCTTGAATTTGGCCGGCGGCAAGGTTGTCGCGCGCGGACAGGCCGGAACAGATCAGGTGAAGGCAGTTAAACCGGTCAAGATCAGTTTGGATCGAATTAATTCTTATTTGGGAACATCATTGAACGCCACTCAGGTCAAGGGAACCCTGAAGAAATTGAATTTTTCCATTGTTTCCCCCAAAGCCGGTCATTTTGAAGTGACGGCACCGTCATCGCGCAGCGATATTCATTCAGATGTGGATTTGATCGAAGAGGTGGCCCGTATTATTGGGTATGACAATCTTCCAGAGAGTCTACCGAATATTCAGGTCGTCAATATTCCGGAAAATTCGGACCGACAGCGACGGCAGCAGCTGCGGGAAATGATGCTGTCACAAGGGTTCAGCGAAGCGATTACATTTTCTTTGCTAAACCGCAAAGAGCTGGCGCAGGCCAAGGTCGAAAGCAAAGATGTGTTAGCCATTTCAAATCCGTTATCGCTCGATCAGGAAATTCTACGTTCCAGTATGTTGCCGTCACTGCTTCAGGTGGTCCGGGCCAATGTCAACCGCGGGCAGCGGCATCTGCGTCTTTTTGAGCTAGGTAAGATCTATCAAAGTACGGGGCGGGAAGCTTATACATTAGGGATAGTTTGTACGGGAAACCTCGTCGACGATTGGCGTGAACTAAAAAAGCGAAACATCGGTTACTATGATATTAAAGGCGCCATTGTTCAGGCCTTTGAACGAGCCTCCCTGGGAGGTTTAGAATTTGAGGCCTCTCAGTTTCCCTATTTTGAAGAGGGAAACAGTGTCGCGATGATGCAGGGTGGTAAGCCATCCGGTATGATTGGCCGCGTACAGGATGGTGTCTTGAAAAATTTTGGGATCAAGATCAAGGATGTGTGGTTTGCGCAGGTCCGTGTGCCAGCCGTCGGTAAGCCGATACCGGTTGTTAAATTTAAGGAGTTGTCGGAGTATCCGGCCATCACACGGGATATCAGTTTGGCCCTGGACCAGAATATTCAGTATAAAGATGTACTGGCGGCGGCCAGGAGTAACGGCGGTGAATTTTTGCAGGACGTCGTATTCTGCGAGGAATACTTAGGCGAAAAGATTCCTGCGGGTCAACGCGGGATCATTATTTCTCTAAAATATCAATCCAACGACCGGACATTGACAGAGCAAGAGGTCAATGACGCGCATCAACAGGTGCTGGATCAGATAGTCAGCTCCTTCCAGGCAACCATTCGATAAAATGTTGTGGGTTTATCGAACAGTTGTGTTAAAATAATTGCATTGAAGTAATCCCTGCTGTGTTTGTTAGGGCGATAAAAAAATGAACCTAACATAATAAACGGGACGCCTGATGACTAAAACGCCCGTGGGCTTTTAGAGAGGGTACCCACTTGGTGGCTCGGTTCACCAATTATATCGTCCGACGGCATAAGTGGGGATTACTTTGCTTTTCCCTCCTACCTTCCGATTTCTTCACCTAAATAATGACCAAAATCTGCGATTTCCACCCCGATTTTAAGATTGTACAAAATCTAAAATAATGCTAAGATATTGCCACTTAAAATATATTTCGTTGCTGTTCTAAGCGATTAACGTGCAAATAAATACAAAAAAAGAGTTACGGAAGTATGTCATAACGCTTTTAAGAGGGCAGGAGGAAGAAAAGCGACAAGAAAAAAGCTTGGCGATACATCGTAAGCTTTTAAATATGAATGAGTTTCAACAATCATCTCATATTTTATTCTATGCATCGACCGAAGAGGAAGTCATCACAACAGGAATGATCAATGATTCACTTGATCTGGGCAAAACGGTAGGATTGCCGTATTTTGATCCGGCTGATCCGCATATACAGCCCAGAATTATCCATAATTTGGAAACCGATACGCAACAAGGACCTTATGGTATCCGACAACCAAAAATCCAAGACAACAACATCATGCCGTCGATTGATATGGTCATCGTGCCCGGTGTGGCGTTTGACATGTCCAACCGACGCTTGGGTCGAGGTGGCGGATACTATGACCGGTTTCTAGGAACACTGCCAGCCGGGACTATTACCGTCGGCCTTGCCTACGACATTCAAGTTTTTGATCAATTACCTCAGGTCGAGTCACATGATGTTCCTGTGACGCATGTCTTGTCTAATTAGACGCTCGTCTTCCAACCATTACCCCTGCCGCATATCTCCGGACCATTGATAGAGAGGAGTCACCTATGACTGAAGAAGCAGGAATTTATACGCAAAGCATTGTTTTATCCATCATCGTTATGGGGTCGGTTTTGGCCGGCTATCTGTTGCGATGGTTTTTTGCCAATAAAAAGCTGAAAGACGCCCAAGCTATGGCCAAAGGAATTGTTGATCAGGCCAAGCGTGAGGCGGAAAACCGTAAGAAAGAAATTGAGCTTCAGGGCAAAGATATGATGCTTCAATTGCGCCAGGAGTTTGAAGAAGAGACCCGTCACCGCCGTGAAGAGAACAATAAAATTGAAAAACGACTGATGCAGAAAGAGGAGAATCTGGATAAACGGGTGGATCTTCTGGAGCGTAAAGAAAAGGACATGGAAGAACGTCTGGATGAGTTGAAGGTCAAAGAGCAGAAGGTGATCGATAACAATGAACAACTGGAAAAGGTCATTGCTGAAGAAAAAGATCGATTACAGAAAATTTCATCGATGACTGAAGAAGATGCCAAAAAGCTATTGTTATCTCGGGTTGACGAAGATTTGCTGCAGGAAAAAGCATCACGTATCCGCGCTATGGAAGAAGAAATTAAAAGTACCGTGGATAAAAAATCACGGGAAATTCTGAGTGTTGCCATTCAACGGTGTTCATCGGAACATACAGCGGCATCGACCGTGACCGTGGTGTTATTACCGAGCGATGAAATGAAGGGACGGATTATCGGACGTGAGGGGCGTAACATCCGCGCGCTGGAAGCGGCGGCAGGGGTGGATATCATTATTGATGATACCCCGGAGGCGGTCACGATTTCAGGATTTGATATGTACCGTCGTGAAACAGCCCGAATCGCGTTGGAAAACCTGATTGCGGACGGTCGGATTCATCCGGGCCGGATTGAGGAGGTTGTTGAAAAGGCCAAAAAGGAAATGGAGAACCTCATCAAAGAAGAAGGCGAAAAAACGGCCTTTGATTTAGGGATTCATGGGATGCATGTTGAGCTGTTAAAATTGGTCGGACGTCTGAAATTCCGTACCAGTTATGGTCAGAATGGTCTGCAGCACACCAAAGAGGTCGCGATGTTGATCGGTTCAATGGCCTCGCAATTAGGTCTTGATTCTAAACTGGCGATGCGTGCCGGATTGCTGCATGACATTGGAAAGGTTGTCAGTCAGGATGTTGAAGAAGGAACACACGCGATCGTGGGTGGAAATCTCGCCCGCAAATATGGCGAACGAGAAGAGGTCGCCAATGCCGTTGAGAGTCATCATGACGAGGTTGAGTCAACGACGATTTACGGGGCATTGGTTTGCGCGGCGGATGCCATCAGCGCGTCCAGGCCCGGAGCGCGGGCGGAAACGTTGGAGACATACGTCAAGCGTCTGGAAAATCTGGAAAAGATTGCCAATTCATTTAAAGGAATCAGCAAGGCGTACGCATTGCAGGCCGGGCGAGAGGTCCGCATGCTGGTTGATCCGGACAAGATTAATGATGATGAGGCGATTGTTCTGGCCCGTGATTTGCGAAAGAAGATTGAAGAGGAAATGGAATATCCAGGACAGATCAAGGTCATTGTCCTTCGTGAGACACGCGCGGTTGAATTTGCCAAATAGTTGAGAGCTGCAGATTGCTGATTTTGTTTGTGAAATTTGGCAGCTGCAGCTTTTTTATTTACATCTATAAATGGAATTGAGGAACGTATGAACGTTTTATGTATTGGAGATATTGTAGGGCGTCCGGGACGAGAGGCGTTGGAACATTGTCTGGATAAAATCAAAGAGGAATATCAGGTAGACTTCACCATTGTGAATTCAGAAAACGCGGCGGGTGGTGCCGGATTAACATCAAGGATAGCCAAAAAATTTTTAAAGTTCGGTTGCGATGTGCTGACACTCGGAGACCATACGTGGGACCAGAAGGAATTGGAGGAATATTTGGAGGATTCCGAACGGGTGATACGACCGGCGAACTTTCCCGAAGGCGCGCCGGGCCGCGGATGGTGCGTGCAGACCAGTCAATCGGGCGTTAAGGTCGGTGTGATCAATTTATTGGGGCGGACATTCATGCGTCATCAAGTTGAATGCCCGTTCCGGGCGGTCAAGGCTATTGCTGAAGAGATCCGTCAGCAAACACCGGTCATTATTCTGGATATGCATGCCGAAACCACCAGCGAAAAAATGGCCATGGGGCATTTCTGCAACGGCATGGTATCGGCTGTATATGGAACCCATACGCATATTCAAACGGCGGACGAGACCGTGCTTGACCGCGGGACGGCCTATATCACTGATGTCGGCATGAGTGGTCCATATGATTCGGTGATAGGACAGAATACCGAAAATATCATCGAGCGTTTTTTGAGCAGCCGGCCGATCCGGTTTCAGGTGGCCGAACAGAATATCAAGATTTGCGGAGTGGTGGTGTCGATTGACGAAGCATCGGGTCAAGCCAGCAAGATACAGCGGATCCAATATCCGTACCAACCCCAGTCATAGCCAATAAGGAATCTACAATTACCTTGTTCGGCTTTGGATCATATACTATAATTTACGTATCGCCGAAATTATCGCGATCGAAATGGCCTAGATAAAGGGGGATATATGGGAAATTGGGACGGATTAGATCGAAGAAAGTTTCCGCGGGTCAAATATCCGTGTTTGGTTATCCTCAAAGACGCAGAGGATAACAAAGAAATTATTCTCAGTCATACTGAAAATATCGGCATCGGCGGAATTTGTGTTATTCTAAAGAAAAACGTTAAAATGTTTTCCACCGTCGAGATCGAACTTGATTTGCTGGATATGAGTCAGCATATCAAGTGTCAGGGAAAGATCGTCTGGAACGTCCAGCGGAAGGATGATGCCAAGAAAAAACCGGCGTTTTACGACGTGGGTATTGAATTTAAGGATATCACAGACAAGGAACGTGAACGGGTCGAGCACATCATCACCAAACTGGCCGGTTTGGATCGAGAGGTCCCATACACATAGACAAACGCCATCGTTTTAACTTCTTTCGAATATAGAGGATCCACATGATAAAAGTACGATTTGCCCCGAGTCCAACGGGGTTTTTGCATATTGGAGGCGCCCGGACTGCGCTTTTTAACTGGATGTACGCCCGCGCTCAAAAGGGAACGTTTGTATTGCGCATTGAGGATACCGATCAGCAGCGTTCTAAAAAGGAATTTGAAGAAGAGATTTTGCGCAGCATGAAATGGCTGGGCTTCGACTGGGATGAACTGCATTATCAGAGTCAACGTTTTGACATTTATCGCGAACACGCCCATCGTTTGCTGGATGAAGGTAAGGCTTACAAAGAAGGCGAGGCGATTATCCTGAAGATGATTCCTGATCAAGAGATCAAGATCTATGATTTGATCCGGGACGAGATTACATTTGATAGTTCTGATCTCAAAGATCAAGTGCTGATGAAGTCGGATGGTTCGCCGGCGTATAGTTTCTGCTGTGTGGTCGACGACGCGTTAATGGAAATTTCGCATGTCATCCGGGGAGAAGATCACATCTCTAATACACCGAAACAGATCATGATTTATAACGCGCTTGGGTGGAAGGTTCCCAAGTATGCTCATTTGCCATTGATCATGGGAGAGGACGGCAGCCGTTTGTCTAAACGTAACGGCGCGGTGGCGGTGAGCGACTACAAGAATCAGGGATTTATCGCCGAGTCGCTCGTGAATTACTTGATGCTGCTGGGCTGGTCTCCGGGAAACAACCAGGAAAAGACTACGCTTGAGGCGGCCGTTAAAAAATTCTCGATCAAGAAAGTCAACAAGGCCGCGGCCATTTTTTCTATGGAAAAGCTGCGGTGGCTGAACAATCAATATTTTAAGGAAATGAAGACCGATCAATTGATCGAGATACTTAAAGAAAATCTGCAAGAGCGTAAGGTCGATATGAATCTTGTCGATGATGCGCAATTCCGTGAGCTGGTGGATTTGTACAAAGGACGACTGGCGACGCTGAATGATTTTTACGACTGGACAGATTTTGCGTTTGTCAGTGATGTCAAAATCAGTGATGAGCTTAAGTCTAAGTATCTGGCCGCGGAAAAATGTGAGATTCTTAAAAAACTTGCCGACGCATTGGCCGGAGTCGGCCAGTTTGATGCGTCAACGGCAGAAAGCGTTTTCAAGCAAACAGTAGAAAGCAGCGGACATACCTCCAAAGATTATATCCATCCAGTTCGTGTCGCCCTGACCGGAAAAGAGGTGGGACCGAGTTTATTCCATATTATGTCGATACTTGGCAAAGACAAAACGGTCAGTCGGTTAAACCATGTTTCTATTTAGCCAACATAAGGAGAAAGTCATGAAAATTTTTGGACGTCTTGTTTGTTTATGTGTGCTGACATTGCTGTTACAGGGATGTGAAACGTGGCGCGGGGCCAGAGACGGTTTTTCAGAGGATTGGAGACGCTGGACGGAGCGAGACAAACAGGTTCAGGAAAAATATTGGTAGCGGTAACAGGGCTGATTAGTCCAGCAATGCCGGAATGACTTTGACTTTGGGTTTTGAATCCGGAGCGGGAGCGAATGGATCCGGTGTTGGAGCCGGTTTAGGAGTGAGCTTTTCCTGGATTTTTTCCGCCGGAATTTTTTCAAAATCCGCAACATCTTCGGAATCCAGTGTGGCATCCAGACCGTGACCGCCCTGGATGGCGAGAATATCTTCGGGATTCATATCCGATACCTCAAAAGATTTGACCTTCCAGTCCATCCCCGAACGGATCAGGACATATTCCCACTGACTATTCATGGGAAGATACCGATTTCGGACAAATTTGATATCGACATTAATCTTGACCAGCATTTCGTCTTTGTTCTTGAGCAGACGCCGGCTTTTGATACGATATGATATAACCTTGACCACATTCGGGTATTTGTCCCGATCTTCCCAATGGTTCATGGCCGTTAACATACTGTCCTGAGACCACTCATCAAGAATGTTTTTAACCACTTTGGACGCAGCCCCTTTATGAACGGCGGGCATCATAATAAAGTGAACGATACCCAGAAAAATAACAATGGCGGCTACGATTAGGTTAGATCTGTCTTGCATGGTGGTAATAGTCAGTTTTTATAAGTTGAATGATACTATAAGTTACCACACATAAACCGGCATAGCAATAAGTTTCACCGGGTATGTCAAAAAGTATTTATCTAGCCGGAAACTTGTGCTATAAAGGAGAGTGTCTGTCAAAAACATGTGCAAAATCAATGGGTTGGGAGAAATTTTCCGCCGAATGGGCGTGGGTGTCTGCCTGGTTCTGGTCAGTTTCTCGCTGGTCGGCTGCGACTATATTTACCGATTGTTGGATAAGGAAGGCGCCGAGGAATTGGAATTGGTCGGGGAGATGTCCCCTTTTGAGAAGAATCCGACAGTTGAAGAAATTCAGCATTTGCTCAAAATATACGGTTACAGCCCCGGGGCGGTAGACGGGGTGCTGGGTTTACGGACCCGGAATTCCATCGAGAAATTTCAGAACGACCATGGACTCAAACCTTCCCGATTTGTCGATGACGAGACGTGGGCCATGCTGTGTGTGCATAAAGACAACGGCTTAGTGGTGGACGGTGAGGTCAGCATCACCCGCGTTCAGGAACTGCTCACGCGGGCCGGCCATGACATCGGTGCGGTAGACGGCAAGTTCGGCCCCAAAACTCAGAAAGCCGTGGAAGAATTTCAAAAGGCGCATCAACTGAAAGTTGATGGCAAAATCGGTTACAATACCATGAAGGCCATGGCGCTCTACATTAATCAACCCATACAAACGACCCCATAACATGACTCAATCGAACAATCCGGTTTTGAAAGAAATTCAACAACACTTAACGCAAAAAAAATTGATCCTTTTTTTGGATTATGATGGCACATTGACACCGATCGTGGATACGCCGGATCAGGCGGTGTTGTCGGCATCGAACCGTGAGCTGGTCGCGTCCATTGCCGCGCTGGCGCGGGTGGCGATCGTCAGCGGACGGGCAACAGAAGATGTCAAAAAGAAGGTCGATATCGACGGGATATTTTATGCCGGCAGTCATGGATTTGAAATCGTTCAGCCCGACGGAAATGTCCATGTGAATGAGGAGGCCCAACAGGTCCGGAAAACCCTTGAACATATTCTGAAACAATTAGGCGAACGCCTTCGAGACATTGACGGTGTTTTGATCGAAGATGTCAAATACACCGTTTCAGTGCATTACCGGCTGGTTGACGAGGCGGATGTCCCAACGGTCGAGGCCGAGGTAGATCGAATTTTGAGCGAGGTCAGCGGCTTTCAGAAAATGTGCGGCAAGAAGGTCTTTGAGATCCGTCCTCAGATAGACTGGCATAAAGGCAAAGCCGTGCGTTGGATTCTGGATTTGCTGAGGTATAACCCCGCGCAGGATTTTGCCGTCTATATCGGAGATGACACCACCGATGAAGATGCTTTTGAGGTCCTCAAGGGCAATGGGATGGGGATATTGGTCGCGGAGAAGGCACGGGCGTCTCATGCCGACTTCAGGATCAAGGATACAGCGGAGGTCTCGATGGCGCTCGAAGTTGTCCTCAAGCATCTGAAAAATCTTGAAAATCAGGATTAGTCGTTTAAATCGCCGATAAAGCTCTTGCTTTTTCGGAAAAAATCGCTATTATCAATTTATTCACATTTGTAATCCTCACATCTGATTATGAAAATTCACGAATATCAAGCCTCAGAATTATTTAAGAAATCCGGATTGCCGGTTGTCGATGGACAGGTGACGTCCGAAGTCGACGAAGCGGTATCGTTTGCGCAATCGATAGGATATCCGGTTGTCTTGAAAAGTCAGGTTCTCGTCGGAGGACGGGGCAAGGCCGGCGGTATCAAGGTCGTCAAATCCGAGGAAGAGTTACGTGAAAAGTATCAGGATCTGAAAAATCTCACCATCAAAGGCTATCCGGTCAGAAAGATTCTCGTCGTCAAGGCCATTGATATCCAGAAAGAATTCTATTTGGCCGCCATTGTCGATACGGCTCAGGATGACATTGTCCTGATCGCCAGCTCTGAAGGCGGTGTGGAAATCGAGGAGACGGCCAAGACCAATCCGGATGCCATCAAGAAATATTATCTGCAAGGTCAGAAATCGCTCGATCCGGCGCGATTTCCATCATTTATTCAGGGGGTATTTGATACGCCCGAATTGCAGGCCCAGGGAACGAAGGTCTTTGAAGGACTACTGAAAACATTTTTTGACAATGATTGTTCGCTGGCCGAGATCAATCCGCTGGTTATCGACGGCACAGGAACGATATATGCGGCGGACGCCAAGATTAATCTGGATGACAATGCCTTGATGCGGCACGAAGGTTTGGAAGATTTGCGGGATATGGATTATGAAAATGCCGATGAGCTCGAGGCCAAGAAGCACAACTTGAGTTTTGTCAAGCTCGACGGTAATGTTGGATGTATTGTCAATGGTGCCGGGCTGGCGATGGCCACGATGGACATCGTGAAGTTATCTGGCGGAAACCCGGCCAACTTTCTCGACGTGGGCGGCAGTTCCAATCCGGAAAAGGTCTTAAACGCGATCAAGATCATTTTGCGCAGTCCCGAGGTCAAGGCAATCCTGATCAATATCTTCGGCGGGATTACGCGTTGCGATGATATCGCCAACGGAATTCTGGAAGCCAAAAAGCAGATCGATTTGCCGGTTCCACTTGTTATCCGTCTGACCGGGACTAATGAAAAAGAAGCCAAAGATATCCTAACGGCCGCGGGGGTTGAGACATTCTCGACCATGCGCGAAGCGGTCAACAAAGTGGTGGAACTCGCCCGAGGCTAAACACTATGAGCGTTATTGTTGATAACAACACAAAAGTCATTGTTCAGGGAATAACCGGCCGGGATGGATCTTTTCACGCCCAGCAGATGCTCGAGTACGGCACCAAGGTTGTCGGCGGGGTCACCCCGGGCAAGGGCGGACAGGAAGTTCACGGTGTGCCTGTATTTAATTCGGTGGCAGAGGCCAAATCAGCGACGGGAGCCAATTGCGCGATTATCTATGTCCCGGCCAAATTTGCCAAGGCGGCGATGCTTGAAGATATCGAGGCGGGTATGGAACTGATTATCTGTATCAGCGAAGGATTACCGATGCTCGATATGGTAGATGTCCGTCACGCGATGAAAGGTAAAAATATTCGGCTTATCGGGCCCAACTGTCCGGGAGTAATTTCACCGGGACAATGCAAGGTCGGGATTATGCCTGGTCATATTCACAAGCCGGGGCCAATCGGAGTTGTATCGCGCAGCGGCACGCTCACCTATGAAGTTGTTTATAATCTTACCCTCAATGACATCGGTCAAACTAGTTGCGTGGGAATCGGCGGCGATCCCATTATCGGAACACGTTTTATCGATGTACTGGAAATGTTCAATAAAGACGACGAGACCCAGGGAATCGTCATGGTCGGTGAGATCGGTGGTCAGGATGAACAGATCGCGGCCGAGTACATCAAACGAGAGATCAAAAAGCCTGTCGTCGGATTTATCGCCGGACGGACAGCGCCCAAAGGTAAACGTATGGGGCACGCCGGAGCGATCATTTCTTCGGGCGACAGCACGGCTGAGGCCAAGCGCGCGATTCTGGAAGACGCCGGCGTTCATGTCGTTGACTTTCCGGATGAAATTCCACCTATTTTTAAGCAAAAATTAGCTTAATTCCCTCCAAATCGTATTATAATAACTCAAGTCAATCAGGCTGTTTGTCCTATGAAGAAAAAAATTTTCAAGAATATTTTTGTATCTTCCATCCACCAAAATGCCGGTAAGACCACGATGTCGCTGGGTCTCTACCAGGCCCTCAAGAGCCGAAAAATCCGTACCACCTTTCTCAAGCCCATTGGTCAGCAATTTGTGAATGTCGGTGATCTGAGCGTCGACAAGGATTCATATCTGATTGGTGAGGTTTTTAAGATGGGAAAAAAGCTCAAGGAGATGAGCCCGGTCACCATCGGACGCGGCTACACGGAAAAGTATATTTTTAATCCCAACAAGGCTGCCCATGAACGCAAGATTGTCCGGGCGTACGAAAGTCTGATCAAACGCAAAGACGCGATCATCGTCGAGGGGACGGGGCACGCGGGCGTCGGGTCGGTCATTGATCACTCCAACGCCGATGTGGCGAAGTTGCTGGGATCAAAAGTGATCATTATCAGCGAGGGCGGGATCGGACGCTGTATTGATGAAATCACACTCAACAAGGCCTTGTTTGATCTCAAACAAGTCGAAATTATCGGCGTCATTGTCAATAAGGTGCTCCCCGAGAAATACAATAAGATCAAACGTATTTTGTCACGGGGCTTGAAAAATAAGGGATTAAAATTGTTGGGTGTCATTCCCGTGAATCCGCTGATGAGTTCACCGACGGTGGCGCAGATCCGGTCGCGTCTGAAATTGCAGGTGCTGTGCGGGATGACGGCCACATCACGCCGGGTCAAGAACGTTATTGTGGCGGCGATGGAACCGCACAATATGGTCCATTACTTACGGGACGGCACGCTGGTGATCACGTCGGGCGATCGGGTTGACAACATTTTGCTGGCGGTCAGTACGCATCTGGTGCGGGACGGACGAAGTTTTCAGATCTCAGGGATAATACTTACGGGAGGTTTGATGCCGAACCCCCAAATCGTGGAACTCCTTAAAAAAAGTGAAATCCCGGTTTTGATCACCGATGAGGACACCTACACCATTGCCGCGACAGTCGAACATATGATCTGCAAGATCCAGAAAACCGATAAAGACAAAATCGAAGAGGCGGGTAAGCTGGTCCGCAAATATGTGGACGTAAACACGATTCTCAAGAGTTTTGACTAGAAATAGACTGAAAAAATTGCCTAAGAATCGGGCAGGCTCAAGTCGGATCTGTCAGGTAAAAAGCAGTGATAAAATGTGTTGATTTAAGATTAACAAAATGTTATCATGCGGACTTAATATTTATTAGCGCATCAGCCGACCGGCTCCATTGATTAACATTTAACCATCATAATCCATATGAGCTCATTCAATATCAAACGAGGTAAAGACATTCAGCTTAAGGGCGAGGCCCGACGAGAATACATCGATGTCTTAGCCCCTCAGCGGGTTGCAATTCAGCCCCCGGATTTTCGTGGCCTCAAGGCCAGAGTTCTCGTCAAAGAAGGCGAAAAGGTCCAACGCGGATCGGTTGTTATCGAGGATAAAGATATCGACGGATTGAATCTGCTGTCGCCGATCAGCGGTACGGTCAAGGCGATCAACCGCGGCGCCAAGCGGGCCCTGCTTAGTATCGTCATCGAGAACGATAAGTCTAACGACAGCCGTGACTTCAAGAAATACAGCGCGGCCGATATCAAAAAACTCAAGCGAAAAGACATCGTGGCCAGCCTGCTGGAAGGCGGCTTGTGGCCGACCATCCGGCAACGACCGTTCGGTAAGATCGCTTCTCCCCAAGACAAACCCAAATCCATTTTCGTCCGGGCCATCAACACGGATCCTCTGGCCGCGGATACTGATTTTATTCTCAATGACCAGGAAAAAGATTTTCAGGCTGGTCTGAACATTCTCACCAACTTAACAGACGGAAAAGTCCATCTGTGCATTAAAGATACGGCAAATTCGGCGGCTTTAACGTCGGCGGAGGGCGTCGAAGTGCATTTGTTCTCAGGTCCTCATCCGGCTGGAAATGTGGGAACTCACATACATCACGTTGACCCGATTAATAAAGGCGATGTGGTGTGGTACGTTGAGGCTCAAGATGTTGTACGAATCGCGCAGTTGTTCTCAACCGGACAGTACCCGAACCGATGCGTGGTCGCGCTGACCGGAGAAGGGGCCAAAGACAATGTCTACGCCTTTACTCTTCAGGGAGCTTCCATTAAAGATTTGCTGAGCGGGACGGATTTTGCCGGCAAACGCTGCCTGACGGGCAGTGTACTGAGTGGACGAGACGTCGGCGCGGATGGATTTCTGGGATTTTATGATTCGCAGATCACGATTGTTCCGGAAGGTGGAAATCGTGAGTTTCTAGGTTGGTTAGTTCCGGGATTCAAGAAATACACGCTGTCACACACATACGCATCGGCGTTTTTACCCGAAAAACCTGTCTCACTCGACACCGACGAAAACGGCGGTCATCGAGCGATTGTTCTCAATCACCTATACGACTCTTACGTCGCATTGGATGTTGTGACGTATTTTCTGCTTAAGGCGATCCTGGCCGAAGATATTGATGAGGCCGAACGCCTGGGTATTCTGGAATGTGATCCCGAAGATTTCGCCTTATGTACATTTGTCTGTCCTTCCAAGGTGAACGTCGGATCGATCATTCGACAAGGATTGGATATCATAGAGAAAGAAGGATAACCTCGTTAACACAGCGATGGTGAATTAAAATATGAGTTTTCTAGCCAAAAAATCCAAAGAAATTGAAGAAAAGTTTTTCGCCAAGGGCAAGCCCCTCGAAAAGATGTATCCGCTGTTTGACGCTCTGGATACATTTCTATTGACACCAGGCAAAACGACCAAGGCCGCGCCGCATGTGCGTGATGCCGTGGACATCAAACGGGTCATGATCTTTGTTGTTGTGGCCCTTATTCCTTGTATTATCATGGGGATCTACAATGTCGGGTATCAAATGCTGCTGGCCAAGGGAGCCGAAGTCAGCTTGATGGGAGCCATGGGACAGGGAGCTTTGAAGGTCCTCCCTATTATCATCGTCACATACGCCGTTGGGGGGATGTGGGAAGGTTTGTTTGCTATTGTCCGTAAGCACGAGATCAATGAAGGATTTCTGGTGACCGGAATTCTCTTCGCGCTGACATTGCCGCCGACGATCCCTTTGTGGATGGTCGCGGTGGGGATTTCGTTCGGAGTCGTGATTGGGAAAGAGATTTTTGGCGGTACCGGATACAACGTGTTGAACCCGGCCTTAACGGCGCGGGCGTTTGTATTTTTTGCCTATCCGGCTCAGATGTCAGGAGATGCCGTTTGGGCGGCCGTGGATGGATTTTCCCGGGCGACACCTTTAGCGGTGGTGGCCGGCGCGGACCGTGGTTCTTCAGCCGTGGAGGCCTTGACGTCAGCAGGATATACATTTAGCGATATCGCGCTGGGATTTATTCCGGGCTCAATCGGTGAGAGTTCGGCGGTGGCGTGTTTGCTCGGTTTGATCTTCTTGTTAGTGACACGTGTCGCCAGCTGGCGAGTGATTGCCGGTTGTGTGATTGGGTTATTCGCGATGAGCTTTATTTTTTCGCTTTTTCAAGGCAGTGAGGCTTTGGCCTTCTTTAGTCTGCCGGCGCATTGGCATTTGGTGATGGGAGGTTTCGCGTTTGGGGCGGTATTTATGGCCACCGATCCGGTTTCCTCAGCCGCGACAAATACAGGCCGCTGGATTTATGGGATTCTAATCGGTATGCTGGTCGTCCTGATTCGGGTCGTTAACCCAGCCTATCCGGAAGGGGTTATGCTGGCCATCTTATTTATGAACGTATTTGCTCCGACAATTGATCATTTTGTTGTCCAGGGGAATGTAAAAAGGAGGCTAGCTCGTGTCCAAAAAGCGTAGTCAATTTTATACATTTCAATTTGCCCTGGGGATTTGCATTATCTGCAGCATCTGCCTGACGCTTGTGTCGGAAGGATTGCGTCCCAAGAAAGAATTCAATGAAGCGCTCGACGTTAAGAAGAATATCCTTAAGGCCGTTGATTTGCGAACGCCACTCGCCGATAAGGCCACAAACGCGGATATCGAGAGTGTGTATCAGAAATACATCGACGTGAAGGTGATTGACGGTTCCGGAAATGTGATTGAAGGTAAATCGCCGGCTGATATTCAGGAAGGCGAAGATGCGTATCCGTTGTACGTTTATAAAGAAGGCAGCGAGAAGGTGGCCTACGCGTTTCCAATCGTGGGTAAAGGACTGTGGTCGACACTGTACGGATATTTGGCGCTGGAACCGGATGCCAAGACCATCCGCGGGATCACCTTCTACAAGCATGGTGAAACGCCTGGTCTGGGAGCCGAGATTGAAAAAGATTGGTTCCAAAACAATTTCAAAGGCAAGAGTATCTGGGATTACAAAGACGGTCAGTTGTGGCCGGTGGCGGTTATCAAAGGGAAAGTTTCGGAGAAGATTTCCGATCCGGAGCAGAAGAAGCATTATGTTGACGGAATCAGCGGGGCGACAATGACAGCTAACGGTGTCACGGAAATGGTCGACCGTGAGATTCGAAAATACGAACCATTCTTTGCGAAAATTCGACGATAGGACCCGATCAGGGGAGGAATTATTATGGCGAGTACACTACTGAGAAAAGAACGCAAGCAAGTCAAAGACGCGATGTGGGACAACAACCCGGTAACGCTACAGGTATTGGGGATCTGTTCGGCGCTGGCGGTTACGGTTCAATTAAATACGGCCCTGGTTATGTGTGCGGCACTGACATTTGTATTGTGTTTGTCGAATGTGATTATTTCATTGATCCGTAACATGATTCCTAATGAAATCCGTGTTATCGTTCAGCTTTCCGTCATCGCGTCGTTGGTTATCATTGCCGATCAGCTGCTCAAGGCGTTTATGTTTGATGTCAGCAAGCAGTTAAGTGTTTTTGTCGGATTGATCATCACCAACTGTATTGTTATGGGGCGGGCTGAGGCCTTTGCGATGGCCAACGAGTGGAAATCATCTTTTGTGGATGGATTAGGAAACGCCTTTGGGTACAGTGCGGTATTGATATTGGTCGCTTCCGGTCGTGAGATCCTAGGCAGCGGATCCTTGTTGGGATTCAAGATTGTTCCCAAGGCATTATACGAAATGGGATATGTGGATTGCGGGATGATGGTTCTGGCACCAGGGGCCTTCTTCCTATTAGGGCTTTTGATTTGGGGACAACGAGCACTGTCGCCGGAATTGGCCGATAAAGATTCGACGAGATAAACGAGGTTAATATTATGGAACATTATCTGAGCTTAGCGGTTAAATCAATTTTCGTAGAAAATATCCTTTTGGCGTATTTCCTTGGCATGTGCTCGTTTTTGGCATGCTCGAAAAAGATTGAAACGGCGATTGGATTGGGATGCGCGGTTATCTTTGTTTTGACGGTTACATGTCCGGCCAACTGGGCCATCAACAACTTCCTTTTATCCAAAGGGGCGTTGAGCTGGGCCGGTTTACCGGATGTTGACCTGAGCTTCTTGACGTTTATTGCTTTTATTGCGGTTATCGCGGCGATGGTGCAGATCGTCGAGATGGTGCTGGACCGATTTAGCCCCAAGCTGTACACGGCACTGGGAATCTTTCTTCCGCTTATTGCGGTAAACTGCTCTATCTTAGGTGGTTCATTATTTATGGCCGAGCGCGGATACAATTTCGCGGAATCAGCGGTATTCGGATTCGGGTCCGGTGTCGGATGGGCGTTAGCCATCGTCGCCATGGCCGCCATCAGAACAAAACTTCAATATTCTAATGTTCCAAAATCATTACAAGGTCTTGGCCTGACAATGATCATAACCGGATTAATGGCGATGGGCTTTATGTGCTTCGCCGGAATCCAACTGTAGATTCTATTCGAGAGGTTATTATGGGATTAGGTGGATACTTACTACTCAGCACGGCTGTTTTCGCGGTCATCACTTTGGTGCTCGTATCATTGCTGATGTTCGTCAAAAATAAGATTATGCAGCAAGGTGATTGCAAGATCACGGTCAACAATGAAGCCGAGCCGATTGCGGTGCCTTCCGGCGGAACGCTGTTGACTGCACTGGCGACACAGAATGTATTTCTTCCATCGGCCTGCGGAGGCGGTGGAACATGCGCCATGTGTAAATGTCAGGTTTTGGAAGGCGGCGGCGACATTCTGCCGACGGAAACCGGTTTGATCCCGCGTAAGGAGCAGAAAGAAAACTATCGTCTGGCCTGTCAGGTAAAGATCCGTCAGGACATGAAGATCAAGATTCCTGATGAGATCTTCAAGATTCAAAAATTTGATTGTACCGTTCGCTCCAATGATAACGTTGCGACGTTTATTAAAGAGCTCGTACTCGAACTGCCCAAAGATCAGACCTTGGACTTTGAGGCTGGTGGATATATTCAGATTGATATTCCGCCATATGAGCTTGAGTTCAAGACATTTGATATCCAAAAGGAATATCATCCGGATTGGGATAAATTTAAGATCTGGGATCTGAAATCAGTGAATGAAGAACCGATTTTCCGGGCATACTCCATGGCTTCACATCCGGCCGAGCCGGGTATTGTGATGTTGAATGTCCGTATCGCCACGCCACCACCACGCGAATGGAGTTTACCGCCGGGTAAGGCGTCGTCATATATCTTTAACCTGAAACCGGGTGACAAGGTAACGATCAGCGGGCCTTATGGTGAGTTCTTTATCAAAGACACGAAACGTGAAATGTGTTACATCGGTGGAGGCGCTGGGATGGCGCCAATGCGTTCGCATCTGTTCCATCTGTTCCATACATTAAAGACCAAGGACCGCAAGGTCAGCTTCTGGTATGGAGCGCGTTCGAAACGGGAGATGTTTTACACGGATCATTTCGAAAAGATTGAAAAAGAATATCCGAATTTTAAGTATAATGTGGCTCTGTCAGAACCTCTTCCCGAAGACAATTGGGATGGGCCGACAGGATTTATTCACCAGGTTGTTCTTGAAAATTATTTGAAGAATCATCCGGAACCCGAAGAGATTGAATACTATTTGTGCGGACCGCCGATGATGATCAGTGCTGTTCAGAATATGCTGGATAGCTTGGGTGTTCCCGAAGAGATGATTGCGTTTGATTCGTTCGGGTAATAAAAAAAAGGGACAGTCAACTGACTGTCCCTTTTACATTTAGGCGGTATTTAATTCGTACACTGGGTAGGATCTTTGCCTTCAGCCCGGCAGGCGCAGGATTCAGGATCGTCAGAACAGCCCTTCTTCAGGGCCTTCTTCGTCACGATCAGACCGATCGCCATACCCAGCAAACATCCGCCAAAAACTATAAAGGTCACTAAATATTTCATACCGGTAGTATAATTCAATCCAGATTATTAATCAACCAGCAAAACATATGACTCCTGCCAAAAGCGAAAAATTAAATATCAGTCCGGATACGGAACTGGATGTCCTGCGTAAAATTGTTGAAATAACCAATTCTGAGTTGGATTTAAACCTGATCCTGGGGGAGGTCGTCAAGATTGTTAACGAGATGACCAAGGCCGACTCGGTCTTTATCTATCTGTTTGACGACCGCCGTAAACATCTAACCTTGATGGCCTCAAAGACGCCTCACAAGAAAGAATTGGGAAATGTAACCCTTAAGGCGGGTGAGGGGATAACCGGTTGGGTAGCCAAGGAAAACAAGCCGGTGGCGATCGGCAAGGACGCGAGTCACGATAAGCGTTTCAAAAATTTTGACGTGTTGCCTGAAGATAAATATGAAGCCTTTTTATCAGTACCGGTTGTGTATAAGGACCGCGCGATTGGCGTTGTAAATATTCAGCACAAGAAGCCGCATGAGTATGCCAAGGGAACCATCGATTTGATCACGTTGATCGCCAAGCAGATCAGTGGATCGATTCAGCATGCCCGGCTCTACGAGGAGACCAAAAAGAAAGCCTTGCAGTTTGATAGCCTCAATAAGGTAAGCCAGTCGATCATATCGCATGATTATCTCGACGAGATCTTAAATTTGATCGTTGTGGTTACGGCCGAGATGCTGAATTCCAAAATCTGCTCCATTATGCTGCTCGATAAGAACGGCAAGGAACTCAAGATGCAGGCGACGCATTCACTTAATAAGAGTTATACCAAGCGGCCGAATTTAAAGATCAGCGGCAGTCTTAGCGGGGACGCGATCAAGAAGCGTGAACCGATCATCGTGGAGGACGTCCAGGAAAACAAAAAATATCAGCTTATGGATATGGCCATCAAAGAAAACCTGTCGTCGCTGTGCATCGTTCCGATGGTGGTAAAGGATCAGGCCATTGGTGTGATTACTGTGTATACCAAGGACAAACACGTGTTCACAGAAGAAGAAGTCAATGTGTTGCAGATGGTCGCCAATCAGGCCGCGGTTGCGGTTGAGAATACGAAATTGGTGGATGAGATGGTCCGCGCCAAAGAGGCCCTGGAAACCCGTAAACTGGTTGAACGGGCCAAGGGGATCTTGATGAAGATGAGTAATCTCAGTGAGGAGGCCGCCCACCGGCTGATTCACAAAAAGGCCATGGATTCCTGCAAGACCATGAAAGATATCGCCGAGTCCGTCATTCTGATGGACGAACTTCAATCCTAATCCGAGATTTGAATTAGTTAACAATAGTTAATTTTATTTATGTATAAAAAGTTAATAATAGATAACTTTGTTAACCGCTTGCCAGTGAAAATTCCGCATTAAATCCTTAAAAAATCCCCAAAATCGGCTATGATTAAGATAGGGTTAACGTAAGTTAACTCTTTTTTTGTATAAAATATTAATAATTGTTAACTAAGTTAACCTATTTTGCCAAGTAGCCATCAATCCTACATTTCGACTCAAGAACTGGCCCGTCTGTTAGGGGTCAGTTCGGTGACTGTCTTTAAACGGATTCAGAAAGGACAGATCAAGGCTGTCAAAATAGGTCGCAGTTACGCCATTCCCCGCCGTTACGTCGAAGAAAATTTTCCCAACTACAAAATCCAGGCCCCGATCCAGGGGGAATACTATTCCGTTATGGAAGCGGCTGAGCTTTTAGGCGTCAGCCGGGTTGCCATTTTTAAGCAGATTAAGAACGGAAAGATTCCGGCCCAGCGTATTGGTCGCCACTATGTCATTGAGCGATCAGTTTTATCCGATGCGGTTCCGGACAAGCCTGCGACGTCGACCACTGAATCGACCTTTTATTCCATTCCGGAAGTGGCAGATATTCTGGGGATTAGCCGTATCGCGGTATTCAAAAGGGTTCAGCAGGGAAAGATTCCGGCCACACGGGTAGGTCGTCATTATGTGATCGCCCATCAGGATGTCTATGGGGGGGATAAACCGTCCACACGGACGGCGCATGATCAATATGTTTCGATCGCAGAAGCAGCGAAGATTTTGGGCATCAGCCGTATCGCGGTATTCAAACAGGTTCAGAAACAGAAGTTGAAAGCTATACGCATGGGGCGAAGTTACGCGATCCCAAGAACGGAATTATATAAAAATAATGAATAAGTGGTTTAAACAATCAGGCCTTTTATTCTTAACAATCCTCGGATTGCTCGTCGGGGGGAGTGTGCCGTCAAAAGTGTATGCCCAGACAGCCCAGACATGGGGTAAGACCACGATCGGAGCCTTGAATACAGGATCGGCTCATAGTCGATCAATGGGCGGGACATCGCCCAATACATCCAACATGCAGATTACATCTATGTCCGTCTATCTGGGGGCACAGACGGGCAATGTCCGTATTGGTTTATATACAGGCGGGAGTGAATCTGATCCCGCCGCCGCGACACTCCTGTGGGATGCGGGAACGGTCAATCCGAACGGCGTGGCCGGCTGGTATACCATTCATCGCAATGACGGCGGACTGGATTGGGATGCCAACACCGTGACGTGGCAAAATTGGAAACGGAATACCGGTGTGGCGGTATACTATGACAATAGCACGGCGGGGGCGGGCGATTTTCAAACGGCACGTGGCCGAAATAATAATAACTTTAGCCAAGATCCAACGGTGGCCTATCCCGGAACCTACACCGATACCGGAACATTCGCGGACTTCTGGTACTCCATCTACGTGACCTATACAACGACGGCATTGTCCGGTACGGTTTACACCGACGAGGGGACAACCAATATCGGGGCCGGTAAGACTGTATCGATTGTCAAGAACGGCGTGTTCGATGAAAGTGTCACCACAGATTCCAGCGGAGCCTGGGCGTGGTCCGGAACCTTTGTGGATGATGATTTAATTACGGTGTATCTGGACGATGAATCTGAAAATGCGGTAACAGTTACACGGACGGGTGTGACGGCCATCACCGATCTTGATCTTTATCAGGGCCGATTGATTGTGCGTCATGATGATAGCGGATCATTAACGAATGCGGATCTCGCCATCGCCGACAATACAGGCGATCAGGATATTACATCGGTGTATACGATGTCGACGAATGAACTGACCGTAGCCGGTACGGTAGAACTATACGTGGAAAGTATAGGCACGTATGCGCCGGGCGATATTGTCGTCACGGGCAGTCTGGATGTCAATGGAACGATGAATGCGGCGGCCAACGCATTAACCGTGTCAGGGTCTTTTGATATCACCGGAGGCGTCCTCACAACGACCGGGACGGTCAACTTCACCGCGGATCATTCCATCAACATCATACACAACGGCACCGTCTTTCAAAATCTCAACTTCAATAATGCGACAGGACAGTATGTGTTGACCGAAGATCTTGATGTAAACGGGAACATCACGGTGACAGCCGGGACATTGGATGTGAGCACATCCAACTATACGGTCAATTTGGCCGGCGATTTTACGAATGTGGGAGGAGATTTTGAAGCTAGAAACGGACTGGTTGTGCTGGATGGAACGGATCAAAGGCTGGAAGGAAGTATAGATTTTTACAACTTAACCAAGGTGGTGACAACGGCGCGGACATTGACGTTTGGCGCGGGAGACACGTACACAATTGCGAACAATCTAATTCTGGCAGGAGCGGCCGGACAGCTGCTTAGTCTGGTATCGGATACGGGCGCGGACTGGAATATTCAGGTGAATTCACAGACGGTGGTGAACTTTGTGGACGTCAATGATTCGGAGGTGGTGGGATCAAGCGGCAACGATATACTGGCGGTGTCGTCAACCAATGGCGGCGGCAACGACGACGGAGGTGTGTCGCCGCAATGGGTATTTGTGGACAACCGGTACTGGGTGGGGACGGCCGGAGGGAATACGAGTGTGGATTCGAATTGGTCATCGACCGAAGCGGCGTGTGGCGGTGGAACAGCGACGACGGCGCCGACGGTCACGGAAAACGCCGTGTTCTCGGATATGTGTGACAACAATGCGACGGTGGACTCAACATTCAATGTCGGAGGTCTACAGATCGAGTCAGGGCATACGGGAACCATTACACCGAACGCGTTAATTGATGTGGATGGCCCGTTTGCCATGGACGGCGGAACGATAGACTTTGGCGTCAATAACACGGATATACAGATATCGTCGAATGTCATCATCTCAGCCGGCACCGTTACGGCCGGCACCGGGTCATTGACGTTAGACGGTAATTTACTCTATAACGATAGCAATAATACGAACTTTGGACATGTGTATACCGGCACCCTGGGGCATGACATTACATTGATATCGGATATGACGGCGTCCCAACTGACGGTTGTCAGCGGTAACCAATTGATTACGGGCGGATATGATCTGGATGTCAATGGAGCAATAACGGTCAATGGAACATTGAATGCGACGGATGGCGGAGGCGGAACGACGGATATCAACGTCAGTGGCAATTGGGATATGACGAATGGGGCGTTTGTGAGTACGAATTCAACAGTAGTCTTTGATGGGGCTGTCAATGTGACGAGTAATGGCAAGTCATTTAATAATGTCAGAATCGCGAGTAACACAGCGGGCGCAACGGTGACGACATTGGATGATATGGACATCGATGGCGATCTCAACTTTGGAACAGCCGCGACGGCGAACTGGAATATTAGTAATGATACGGTATCGATTGGTGGAGATGCGGACTATGCGAATCTGGACACGTTTACCACGACAAGTTCAACCGTGCGGTATAACGGGACGGTGTTACAGACGGTGGCGAGTGACAGTAAGACGTTTAACGTGATTGAAGGGGCGAATGTGTCGGCGTTCGGGGTGGACTTTACGGAGGCGTTTACGACAACGGATTTATCGGCGACAACATTGGGAGCAAAGATGCAGTTTCAGCAAAGTACAACCTTTACCATTAGTGGTAACTTGAATCTGCAGGGAGGATCAAATCAAGAGGTCGAGATCAATAGCATAGATGGCAGTACGCAGTTTACGTTTAGCTTGTCATCGGAACAGGATGTGGATTTTGTAAAGGTGGGGAACTCTAATGCGGCGGGCTTTGATATCAATGTTTCCAACGGTGTAAATGATGGAGGGACCGACGCGGGAACCGGAACCCCCGAGTGGGTTTTTGTCGGGGCCGGATCAAATGTGTTTACGGTCTCGGGAACGATGACATTTGTCGTCCCTAAAGGGGTTACACAAATCACAATTAAGTCGTGGGGCGCCGGAGGTGGCGGTGCCGGTGGAGGTACAAGCGGCATTGGAGGGGCCGGAGGTGGCGGCGGATTCGCCCAAGGTACGATATCCGTGACCCCGTTTGAAACACTGAATGTACATGTCGGAGGGTTTGGGGATGAAGGTGAATTCAGTACAGGTGGTGCCGGAGCCAGCTCTGGTGACGGAGGTGGCGGTGGCGGCAGATCAGGCGTGTTCCGGGTGAATACACCGCTGATCGTCGCTGGTGGCGGCGGCGGGGGCGGCGGGGGAGACAACTCTACCGCTGTAGCCGGCGGTTCTGGAGGTCCCGGTGGCGGCTTGGTGGGAACGGACGGAGGTACTTCAACCGGGGTTACGGGCGGTGGCGGTGGAACGCAAGTTGGACCTGGTTCAGGTGGAACAGGCGGAAATAACTCAGGGGCCGCGGGTGTCGGTATCGCCGGTGGAGACGGAGCCGATGGAGAGACGCCGGAAGGTTCCAAAGGTGGGCGTGCGAACGGGGGTGTTAGTTTCGGAGGTGCCGGTGGTACAGGGGACACAGAAGATAACGGTTATGGTGGTGGCGGCGGTGGTGGTGCCGGATACTTTGGTGGCGGTGGCGGATCAGGATCATTAGCCAGTAATGCCGGCGGCGGTGGTGGTGGAGGTGGATCGTCCTATGTGGATTCCGCTGCGACGGGAGTTGTTTTAACGGCGGGAAGCGGGACATCGGCCGGGAATAATACCGATTCAGATTATGCCGGAAGTGCCGGTCAAGGGGGATCGGCCGGGGCGGTAAGCGGTTCGGGCAGCGACGGGAATAATGGACGAGTCGTGATCAATTATGTCGCGGCGGCCGTCGACCTCTCTGGAACCTCTGATCTGCCGGATGCCACGACGGTTGGGATTGCTGTAAACGGATCGCTGTGTCTCGAGACTGGAACGGTGACGGGTGGCGCCTTCTCGATTGATGATGTGCCTGTCCTGATCAATGAACCGGTCACAATCTGGGCCGACGGCGTGGCGGATGCCAGTGAGGCCACATCGATATTTAAATACGACGGATCCGGAGCGATTACCGGACTCGTTCTAAACGCCGCCACTTTAACAGTGGGAAGCAATGACAACGCTACACTGACCCTCACCGATTTTAACCATTATGATCAATCTGATGACGAAGATATTCTTTACACCACAACGACCGGAACGGTGGTGACAGTCGACAGCGCGAACGATCAAACAATCAATATCCGTACCGGTAATACATTGTCGATCGGTTCGCTGGAAGGATTAGTGGCGCATAATATCGACATTGACGGAGGTCTGACGACGTCAGGAACGATTGCCATCGATGGCAATTGGGATGCGACCGGAGGTACGGTCACGCCTTCAGGAGGCACTGTCACGTTTAATGGAAGCCTCGATCAAAACATTATCACGGGTAATCGGCCGTTTCCGAATATTGTATTTAACAATACCGGAGGAGCGGCAGATGACGATCTGATCGTCGACGGAATCCTGGACATCAACGGAACCCTTACCGTAACCGATGGTGAGTTGGATCTGGGAACCAACTCGGCGGAGATATTGATCTCAGGAAATTGGCTGATGGGAGGCTCTGGCTCTCTTATTGCCGGAATTTCCACCGTAACGCTTGATGGAAACACAGACCAGACGTTGCAGAGCGATGGACAAAATTTCTATAACCTGGTGATCAATAACACAGGCGCCGGTGGATCGGATGACATTGTCCTTCCGAATGATGACTTGAATATCCTGGGAACTTTAACAATTACAGACGGAGATCTGGACGCCTCTGCCCTCACCCCGGGTGGCGCCGCGATTCTTGTATCCGGAAATATGCTTATCGGAGCTGGCGGGAGTTTCACGTCCGGTACATCAGAGCTGGCGCTGGTTGGTTCCAGCGATCAGACCGTGACAACCAACGGACAACCATTGTATCGCCTACGTATCAATAATATCGGAACACCGCCGGATGATGACATAGTTGTAACCGACGGTCTAGATGTAAACGAAAATCTAACTATTACAGACGGGGATTTGGATGTCACTGGTTCGACGGTTAATACGACCGTGGCCGGTAACTGGAGTATGGGGGCCGGTGGTGTCTTTACCGCGGGAACGGGAACAGTCGTTTTTGACGGGGTAAGCGGTACACAAACAGTGGCATCTGTTCAGACATTCTACAACCTCGTCGTGGATGATGCCAACGGCGGCGGCGATTTAACTGTACAGATGACCGGAACGTTGCTGGTGGATGGAGATCTCAGCGTTGACGATGGGACACTGGATTTGGATGGACATGAATTGATACTGGGTGGAGCCATGAATTTGAATGATACGTTGGATGCAGGTACCGGAACGGATAATAATGCGACACTGGTCATCGCAGGAGATTGGGATACCTCAAGCGGTACTTTTACGCATACCAATTCGACGGTCGTTTTAACCGGAACCACGACTGGACTGACGATCAGCATGGGGGTACAGGTATTTAACAACTTAATTATCAATGATGGCCTCGCCGGATACTGGGCGCTGGATGAAATGGCGTCTCCGTCTATAGATTCTTCAGGATCTCAAATCAGTGGAAACTGGCTAGGCAATCCAGTTTCAACCACATCGGTTTCCAGTACAATTAACTTCCGTAATTCGCGGGCGCTTGACTTTGACGGAACCGGAGATGCGATAAATTTGGGAAATATGAACATGGAAGACTGGCAGGAAATCACGATATCAGCCTGGTTTAATACTTCAAGTACGGCCGATACTCAAAGAATTGTTTCCAAGGATCAGGTGGGTACTCCGGGGAATTTTATTTTGTGGTTTGAATCAGGATCCGGTGAGTGGCGGTTTAATGTCCAGGACGATGTGTTAGGTGGTTGGCAGACGGCCGTGTATTCGTCTACGGTGGAAAATGACGGAGCTTGGCATCATATAGCCGGTGTGGTTAGTCAAACGGATGATATGGTTTATTTATATATGGATGGAGTTCAGGTGGCCTCAGATAATTTTACCGCTAGTACCTTGGATGATTCCGACAATGAGGAATTAGTTATTGGTTCGGATTCGGATATAGCAGCGGTTGATCATGAATTTGTGGGAATGATAGATGATGTGCGAATTTATCGGCGGGCCTTAGATTCCGGCAATATTGTACGATTGGCTCAAGGGGAAAATCCAGAAACTTCTATAGGGACGTATACGTTACAGGACGGACTAGATATCAATGGAGATTTGTCGATTGTAGCTGGTGAGCTTAGTGTAGGCACCAATCAAATGATAAATATTTCCGGGGATTGGGAGAATTTTGGAGGTGTGTTCACGGCACAGAACGGAACGGTCGTATTTGATGGCGCCAGCGGCATCCAAAATATTTTGACATCGGAAACATTTAATAATTTTGTGATCGATGATCCGAACGGCGGGTCAGATCTGACAGTCGTTACGTATGGCACATTGGATATCAACGGACAATACCTGCAGGTCGACAGCACGCTGGATTTAGCGACGGCCAATGGCGGAATGTGGGTTGAAGGTGATTTCACATTGCAAAGCGGATCTTTTCTGCCGCCAATAGCAACCATCAAATTTGACGGAGATAAAACATTTGTAGATAACATCGTTACCAACGTGGGAACGATCTTGATTGACCCGACCACCACCTTGGGGACGGACATGACATGCACATCATTGACGATTGATGTCGGTGATACCCTGATTACTGACGGGTATGAAATAGACTGTAGTGCAAACATGAGAGTCAACGGGACATTGGATGCGCGGGAAGGCGCGGATGGGGCATCGACATTAAATATTGGTCGAAATTGGCGGTCACAATCCGGACTTCTCATTATGGGGCGCAGTACAGTTATCATGGATGATGATTCGGGAAGTAATGTCTTTAGAACAGGCGACAGCAACACATTCTATAATGTCACGTTTGACGATGCCAATGGCGGAGGGGACACAACCTGGGAGCTTAGGGATAATATTAATATTTGGGGGACGCTGCAGATTCTTGATGGAACGGTAGACGCGCGTGACGGGGTGAATGAACCCATCGAACTGCGGGGGAATTGGAATTCGACGGGAGGCGTCTTTATCCCCAGACAGGGAACCATTACATTGGCCGGGACGGGGAATCAGACGATAACGGTAGATGACGACACGTTCTACAATATTAATATCATCAATAGTTCGGGATCGACCGTATATTTTGTCGGATCAACCACGTTTAATGATTTTACATCAACGGTAGGAAGTACAGAGCTGAACTTTGAGGCGGGAAGTACGTTCCAGATTGACGGCTCGCTTCGACTGGATGGACAGGGGGCGGGAACCCGAATTGTACTGGATAGTTCCGACTTCTCAACCCGATTTACATTTGACGTGACGAATTATCGTCCAGTATTAGATTATCTGGATGTCAGTAATTCAGAAGCCTTGACCAACGATATTGTGGCGATGAACTCGCTGGATACATCCAATACAGATTCGGGAGAGGCATCGCCGCGGTGGCTGTTTGGATCGCTGCAAAATGTCTCGGGAACGACCAACTTATCAGATGCGACGACGATTGCTATTGCGGTAAATAGTCAGTTGCAATCCGTGACAGCGTCGGTCTCATCAGGGGCCTGGACGATTATTGATGCCGTGCTGAACGCGGATGATATTGTGACTGTGTGGGGGGATGGCGTTGTTGAAGTCCGGGAGACCACAGGTGTCACCAAATATGACGGCGTCGGAGACATCACGGGAATGCTGCTCAATTCGGGAACCCTGGCGTTCGGAAGTGATGACATATCTATTGATCTGACGATGACGGACTTGGGACAATATGACAATAATGATGACGAAGACATAGTTTATCTATTGTCCGCGGGCAATACGTTGCAAAGTGTGTATTCCGGCATGAACCTGAATATTTTATCGACCGGGACATTCAGTACAAATGGTTATGAGATGCAGATCGACGGCACACTCGATATCAACGGAACACTGGATGCGACGGGCGGGGCCGGCGGCAACACAACAGTGAATGTGGGCGGAGGTTGGTATGCGTCAGGCGGTGTCTTCAGCGGCGTGAATTCAACCGTGATATTCAGCGGCACGGCCTCCACGGAAACCTATCCGATACTGGCCGGAAGCAGTTCATTCTATAACATCAAGTTTGACGATAACGGCGGCGGAACGACATGGCAAATGCAAGGCACCATGTTAGTCGACGGAACATTCCAGCTTACCGATGGGATTGTGGATACGAATGCAACGAATAGCTATGGACTGACAAGCGTTGGCACGTTCCAAATTACGGACGGAGAGTTTGTGGCCAACGACTCGACGGTCACGTTATCCAATGATTTTCTAGTGCTTGCGGCCAACGCGTATAACGAAGGCACGAGTCACCTGCGTCTCATTGGTACTGGCAATGTCAATTGTCAAACATCCGGCAGCACCAATCCATGTGTATATGATATTGATGTCGCGGCGGCCGGACAAACAACCACGATGTTGAGTGGAATTGTTGTTGGAAACATCATGACTATCGGGTCTGGTGTGCTGGATCAGTCCGGATTTACAAATATCAATCTGGAACGGGATAGCGGTGTACCGCTCATTATTGATCCGGCCGCGACTATTTCAGTAGGCAGTATTGTCTACAACGACGGAACCGATAGCCTGGCCTCCGGCGACCATCAAACGTTGGTTGTTCTGCGCCCGTCCGCGGAGACATTCCAGCTCACGGGTAATATTTCAGCTTCGCAATTCAGAATATCTGACAACTCAGGTACGGGTAGGGCCACCATCGATACGACAGTTAACAACTATAGCATCACGTCGGCCGGAAATTTTGTATTGGGTCGGGCTGGAGATTCAAGTAAATATGGAACACTCGTGGCGAACAGTTCCACGATCACCATCGGCGGTGATTTTGTAACGGCCACGTCCGGGACATTTAATATCGTGGAAGGCGGCAGTTCAAATATACTAGTGGAAGGAAATTGGGATGCCTCCAACGGAATCATTATGCGGATGGGGACCAGTACCGTAACATTTAACGGTGATTCAGGAACATCACAAATCCTGTTCCCTGCGACGGGAACGGTGGGTGAATTTGGAAACATGGTGATTGATGACGGCAATGGTGGATCAGATCTGGTTGTCCAGATGGGTGGAACGCTGGATATGAGCGGCACGCTGAGGATCACAGACGGTTCATTCGACCTCGACGGATATGAGGCCTATATCAACGGAAACATCGATATCGACGATGAGCTTGATGCCAGCGCTGGGTCGGATGGCAATACGTCGATTTATGCCGGCGGATCATGGGATGCAACCGGCGGAATATTTTCGTCCACCGATTCTACGGTTGTATTTACGGGAACAGGGTCGGGCCTAACTTTGACATCCAATGCTCAGGCCTTTAATAATCTGCATATCAATCAGGGATTGATCGGATATTGGAAATTTGATGAGACAGGTGGAACGACAGTTCGTGATTACTCCGCCTACGGACGCGATGGGACATATGTCGGTAATCCGGTGCCGGATATTGATGCCGCGGACACCATTAAGTACAATAATCCACGCAGTCTTGAATTTGACGGTGTAGGCGATTATATCAATATCAACCAGCCGATCCTGTCGACTACAGATCCGAATCAGCCTTATACAATTTCAGTATGGGCGCGGACGGTGACGGGCGACGGGCTGGTCACGCAGTATTCAAGCGCGACGCCGAGCGATCGTTTTGGTATTCGGATTAATGGGGGTAAGTTTGTCTATTGGAAAGGTGGAGCGAATATCGCGGCATCGGCTGCGGATGTTGATGATGGGATCTGGCATCATCTCACGGCCGTAAAATCAGGATCAGGAGCGAATCAAGTTACGTTGTATATCGACGGTGTGGCGGATGGAACAGGCACGGATGCCGATGATTTTGATGCCGCCAGTGTGCATTTCGGTATTTTCGGTGGAATAAACGCCCCATACACCGGAAATATGGATGAAGTACGTATCTATGATCGGGCCTTGAGTGGTGCGGAGATTAATCGTCTCGCCAACGGCTATATGCCGGGGACCGGTGTTGGTACCCTCACTTTGCAGGATGATCTCGACGTCAACGGAACCTTATCCCTCAATGACGGAACATTGGACACGGGGGCGAACCGACAGATATATGTAGCACGCAGCTGGTTAAACAATGGGGGTATATTTGTTGAGAATGCCGGACGGGTTGAGTTGGATGGAACGTCAACCGACAGTCATATATTGACCGGTTCACATACATTCAACAATCTTGATATCACCGGTGCCGGGACATGGACATTGCAAGACAATGTCGGTGTTAATGTCCTTGATATCAGTGCCGGTAACTTGACATATGCCACCAGCGCCATTATTGAACCGGTCAATATCGATGGAAACTCAACCTTAACGGGCGGAATGTTTACCGGCAACACTCTAAGATTCCGTCAGGACGGGGATCTCGATATCGTGTCGGGAACATATACCGCTCCGTCAACCATATTGGAAATAGACGGTGACTTTGATCATGACGGCGGGACATTTGTTAATTCCAGCGGGACGGTTATGTTCACCGGCACGGCTACCAATTTGATTATAGACTCCGGCGGCGGGGCCGTATTCCAGGATGTCATTCAAAATGACGGAATGGTTGCCTACTTCCCATTTGATGAAAGTGTCAGCCCCTCGAGAGACATCAGCGGATATCAACACACCGGTCAGTGGATGAATGATGTGGCGGCGTCCGCGAACGTCTCCAGTGTTCATCATTTTAGAAATGACGGATCGGTGTTACTGGACGGTGACGGTGACTACATTGATCTTGGAACGTTTGACATCACCAAGGCGGATGGAGGACCGACGAATGAAATGACAATCTCGCTCTGGTTTAATTCAAATGAACTGGCGAATGCCGAGGGAGGCTGCAGCGGATTATCGGATTGTCGCCTGCTGTCAAAGTCTACGAGTACATCCGCGGCCGACCACTGGTGGATGCTCAGTACTGTGCTGGATGGAGGAACTGAAAAATTAAGATTTAGATTAAAGACCGATACCGCGGGAACCACCACGACCTTGATCGCGACGAGCGGGACGGTGAGTGAAGGTGTTTGGCATCATGCCGCGGCCGTCTACTCAGGGACATTTATGCGGTTATATTTGGATGGGACATTTGTGGGATCCGTAGGTAAAAACGGTAATGTCAGCCGGGATGACTCAGTTCCGGTTTGGGTTGGAGGGACGAGTGGCGGATCCAGATTCTGGGACGGCTATATTGACGATCTACGAATTTATGACCGTGCGTTCTTATCGGCTGAGGTTTTAAGACTGGCCCAGGGTAATCAGCCTTCCATCGCCGCGGGGACATATACATTACAAAGTAATTTGGATGTTCAAGGAACATTACGTATGTTGAGCGGAAATCTGGATGTCAGTGTCAGCAACCATCAAGTAAATTTGGGTGCCGACTGGGAAAATTTTGGCGGAGTCTTTAACGCGCGGACCGGTACGGTTGTATTTGACGGGGCCGACTTCCAGATCCCTGCGTCGGAAACGTTCTATAACTTCAAGAAACAAATGACCGCCGGCCCGGCGCAAACACTAACATTTGGACAGCAATCAACCGTCACCATAAACGGGACGATGCAGATGCAGGGATTCGACGGTTCCAATCTTCTATTCCTGCAATCCTCCAGCGTCGGAACACAATGGAATATCGATCCGCAAGGGATCCGGGACAGTGATTTTCTCAACGTGCGGGACTCTCAGAACCTCACGGCGCCGATTATCAATCCTACCAATTCAGTCAATGGCGGAAACACCGTCCTGTGGTTCCGTGGGCCGCTTAAAGGCGCCATCATCATTGTCGACTAGACAAAACACTTCAATTTATCCTCAAAGAGTAGATAGGCGTCATGTTTTGGCTCCCTCAAACCATTCCTTATAAGTACTTATATTAATAAGATGTAATGTTGGGATAGTGTCAACAATGATTGAGACAGTCGCCTTATATCTATATTCCTGAAACCTCGTATACCATCCAGCTTAGGCGCCTCCTGACATGAATACACCGCCAATAAACGGGGCAAACGTCCCAGGCCACGCTTTATGCCAGATTGTAGAATCAAAACAAAAATTTTAAAAGTACCTGTTCTACCCATACTTTGGATGTTTGTGATAATTGTGTTGGGGCAGGAAATCCATATTCCACTTGCCTGGTCAGGTCAATTAACTAATGCCTTTACTAAAACACGAACGAATAATCCGATCTCAGACGGAGTTCAGGAAGATCTACTGGAGTTAGGATCAGGTAACTTCACCGATGGGGTGGAGTATATAATCTTTGGTGGTGTGGGATCATTTCGCTGCGATGGTACGGGGACGGAGGATTTTGTCGGGATGAGTATTAATAGTTCGTCCTCACATATCAGCGGTACACCAGAGAAGCAAGAATGTCCGGATGCAGACCGAGGGATGTCATATTTTAGCATGCAGCGTCGGACGTGGGGAAGCGGTGAAACTCTGGATTTAATTGCCGAAGGAGATTTTGGGGCCGGAGATGCCGATGAATCTTTCTTGATGGCCGTAGAGGCGGACAAGTTAGGTATCGAAAATACCGATTGGTTCTGGGACGAAGATACAACGACGACAGACTTGTCCACGAGTTTGACGGCGCATGCGCAAATAACTTTTACGCCAGACGGTGTCAGTGACTATCTTGTGATTGGAAATATGCGGGTATCAACCGGACAGGCAGGCCAGGATATGGAAATGGATTTGTACAATGGCAGTACACAGTTGTCGAGAAATATTCAGGAAGTTGAATATGCGCCGAATACGGCACAGATGTATGCCGCAACGGTACTAGCTGCGCCTTCCGCGTCGCCATTAACCATCTCGGTTCGGGGCCGCGGAGAAAGCAGTACCACGGCGGACCATAGCAGTTCCCGTCTATTAATATTCCGGCTGGATGTCTTCGATCAGTATAGTTGCGATGAAGTTGATGAAGACGTGGCCATAGGGACGACTCCAAGCATCCGAGCCACTACCAATTTATCTTTGAATGAGGCCGGAGATGTGATGGTGTTGTATTACGGTTATTTTGATACCAGTAGTGCCGCTAGTGAAGTTTCCGTCCGCGCCCGCGAAGGGTCAAATATTCAGTATCAAGTATCTGAGTTAGATTCGGCCAATGGAGAGGGGCGGAATGGGGCATGGAATACGACCGATTTTGCACCGACGCTGTGGTTTGATGTGATCAGTATCGCTGATACAGCCTCGCACACATATGATCTATCATTCGAACGGGATGGTAATGCCGGATCCAGCTCACGAAAGGCTATGGTCTGTGCGTGGAGCACAAAAACAATCTACCAGGATATTTCAGGTACCGCGTTTGGTGTGACGGGAACTGTTGGGTTAGCCGTGAATTCCAGCGTACAAACACAGACGGCTGTTATAGATGCCGGGGCATGGACTATTAAAAATGTTGGTATATCAGCCGGTGATATTATTACGGTTTGGAAGGAAGGCGCGGCCGAGGCCAACGAGGCAACCTCCATAACCCAGTATGATGGGGCAGGTAATGTGACGGGAATGGTACTCGTGCAGAATATGTTGACGCTTGGAAGCGATGATAATCCAGTTTTAAATTTAACGGAAATCGGATCCTATCAGAACTCGGATGATGAGGATGTGATGTCTATGGTGACTTCCGGGACTGTACTGATTGTTGATGCGGGTGATGATTATTCAAATGACACATTGTTGATTCTTGCAAGCGCTACATTGGATGTGGGTGCTGTTGAAGGTATTCGTGCGCATAGGCTTGATCTGAATGGAACGCTATCCATTGCCGGGACGATGGAGTTGACAGGTAATTGGGATTCAATCGACGGGGTGTTGAACGTCACCGGCGGTACGGTGACATTTAACGGATCGGCCGATCAAACCATTCAAAGTGCTTCCGCCATTTTTAACAATGTGGTGCTGAATAACACCGGCGCGACGGGGAATGATGATATCACATTGAGTGACGCGTTGGATGTGAATGGTTCATTGATCATCATCGATGGTGATCTGGATTTAGGAACCAACAATACGAACGTACAAGTTGCTGTCAATTGGGATATGCGTGCCGATGGATCATTGGATGCCGGAATCGGCAGCGCGACCGTCATTCTTGATGGCGGGGATCAGGCTTTATTGGGGTCAACGATTTTTCGAAATTTATCTAAGGCGGTGACAACGGCCGGGACATTGACGTTCGAATCCGGTACAACAACCGTGATTAGTAATAACCTAAACCTGAGTGGAATATTCGGAAATAATCTTGGATTGATTTCAGATACGCCGGGAATGGATTGGAATATTCAGGTAAACTCTTCTCAATCTGTGAATTATGTTAACGTTAGTGATTCCGAAGTTGTGGGGTCTAGTGGAAATGATCTCCTGGCTTTGTCGTCAACCAATGGCGGCGGCAACGACGACGGAGGTGTGTCGCCGCAATGGGTATTTGTGGACAACCGGTACTGGGTGGGGACGGCCGGAGGGAATACGAGTGTGGATTCGAATTGGTCATCGAC
>JAUIER010000013.1 GCA_030429765.1 bacterium
TACCGGTGACAAGGTGGATGATGTGGTGACTGGCCTGCAATCGGAGATCGTGCGTGAGATCCTGATCCCGGAGATTGAGCGGGAGGTCAACGAGGGCGAGCTGTTTGCGAACTTGCGGCAGATCTATCATTCGATGATCCTGGCCACGTGGTACAAGACCAATCTAAAGAACAGTGTGTTAAGTCAGGTGTACGTGGATCAGAACAAGGTTGAAGGGGTGGATGTGGACGATCCGCAGGTGCACCAGAAGATTTATGATCAGTATGTTGAGGCGTTTAAACGCGGGGTTTACAATTACATTAAAGAGGATCTCGATGAAGAGTCACAGCAGGTGGTGCCGCGGCAGTATTTTGCGGGCGGTGTGGCGTTTGATCAGGCGCAGGTGTCCGAAGTCCGAAGCTATCAGCAAATACCGACCGAAGGACTGCTGCATTTTCAGACGCGTATTGATGCCGTGACGGACGATGGACTCGTTCGTTCAGACCAGATAACTCAGGAAACTCGAAGTCAAGCTGATAAAGCGATGACCGCGTGGCGTGACGATGATTATACGCCGCCAGCGTCTGCCTACACGGCTGATTATTCGATCAAAATTGACCGGCAGTCCGTGGAATTGAGTGACTCGGTGCAACGCAGGATCCGGTTGGCCATTCATTCACGTGAAACCGTGCCGGGATTGGTTGAACGAGGTCGTTCGTTGATCTTTCCGCTTGATCCCGCAGATTACTTTGAGGTTAACGGCCGGACCGTTCGGGGATTACGCCTTAAGGGTGTTACTCACCGGGGATTTCCACCGGTGATGCTGCCGTATGATGATTCACAGAATCCGCGCTATCGTCAATCCAAAAATGTCATGATTATCACCAAGACCGATGCCGGGGCCGAGAAGGTTACATTTCGTAAAGCGCCGGAGCAACCAACGGGAACGATTCGTCTTAACGAAGCTCAGGTGGAGTTTGAGACATTGCGTCAGATCCAGCAGGTTCCACTACGAACCATTCGTACCGACATCCCGGTCGGTGTCGGTGAGTTTACGGGATTGCAATTTGACGGTGAGCCGACGGGCTTTGTGATAATGGGATTGGAACAATTGTATCCTCATGAACGATTGGGGACGGCCTTTGAAAAACGCTACAATCGGCGGCCCGCGTCGGCTGAATTCTATGCTGATATCATGCGTGGTCGATATAAGGATTTCTCGGGTCATGTTCAGGATATTGGACAAACGGTGGGCCGGCTTCATCGATTAGGGATCATCCATACACGTTTGCATCTTGATCAGTTTTCAACGGATGAATCCGGTCGGATTAAAATTTATGATTTTGAAGATGCACTGATGTCCCGGGATATGAGTGAAGATGAGTACGTGTTCCGATCCATGCGGGATTTTTTCCGGATGCTCACAAATATCGGACAGATCGATCCGTTTTTAAATTACGGCCGCAAACTTCCGTCGCAGTTTTACATGCGGGAATATTTCAACGGATTGTCGGAAAATACAATCGAACGCATCGGATACTGGATGTTCAGTTCTCGTCAGGAGCAGGCATTCATTGAACTTGCTGAAGATTTTAATTCGATGGATCGCATGGAAGCCAGTCCGAGTTTGGTCGCGTTTCTTAATGATCTCGGCCGTCGCAGTGAGATGGCCGCCCAGTACATGTTTCATCTCCGCCGTAATTACCAGAAGATTACCGGTCTGACCGGCGATGCCGCGATGTTGTCGCTTGACGCGGAGAGCTGGACGCCGCGTAAGCCGTTTCGGTATGCCAAACTGATTTCGGAGCGGGTTGATCAAATTTTGGAGGAATTGGACAATCATCCGTTCCGTTCACGCCGTATGTTTATCCGCTACACCCCGGATCACGAAGCCCTGGTGACGTTGATCAATCGTATTGCCTCGACCGCTCCGCGTCGCCGGATGGAAATCCTGACACCGTTGATGGATCAGATGGCCAAGGACATGTTTCAGTTGGGTCCGAGATTCGACGATCAACAGCTTGAGATCAGCCGGAAGGTGGGAGAGGGGCTGTCATTGTCATTGCAGGACGCCTTGACGAATGTGGCGGCGGAATATGGTGATGCGGAATCAGTACGCTACATTCCGTCCCGCGGTCCGGAAAACTTCCCACTGTATGATTTTGTTGAATCACTGGCCGAAAAATCACGTGAAGATTTACGTCGCATTGCCAAGGAATTAGTCGAATTGCGGCAGGACTATATCCGGCTGACGCAATGGGATTTGAAACATCGATTTCCGAAGCAATCATCGATAAAGTTGTTCCGTGGGACCCGATTGAACCAAATGGAACAGAATCGGCATTTGTTTTATACGGACAATCCGAATTATGCCATGAATTTTGGGTCCCACTTAATCGTAGCCGATGTGCCGTTTGAAAAAATTGAAGATGTGTGGTGGTTGGCAGCCGTGCTGAATCCGACCACCTTCGAGATTGAATTCTTAGTCGCGCCGGGTGAATTTTCCCGGAAGTTGGGTATGGCACAGTCTTTACCCCGGATGACAGCCGAGATCAATGAATACATCAAGCTTTCCAGAGAGCGGCAGCTCAAGATTATGGGGTCGACGAACGTGTATGGCGGAGAGTATCGCCGGTACGGAGGTTTAGAGCGGGACGATCCGATTACACAGGCCGATGTGGATAGTTTTGCCGGAAAGTTTTTGTCAGCTGACGGAGAATTACTGAGTGAGGCCGAGCGACGGGCCAAAAAGGTTTGGGGCGAGGATGCCCAGCCATTTGGAATCACCGAGGTTTTTTTCATCCCTGAAGGTGAAACGCGTGATCGGATGAGTGAATTTCAGGCGCGCCTTAAGGATGAATTTGGTGACTTGGTTTATATGGTTGAACCTGAAAATCTGCATCTGACCACTCAAGGACTCGAACGACAGTGGCAAAATAAATCACAGGGAACAACTCGCCCATATGGGCTGCATCAAGGACTTGAGCAGGTCCATCCTGGCCAGCCGGAGTTGGCCTCCATTATTGACAAGGCAAAGAGTATCGCAACGCCGCCGGTCCAGCTCGAGGTCAGCCGGCTCAATTATCATCCGCGAACAGGTATTTATTGGGAAGTGCGGCCCTATCTTCACGAGGGACAGACTGATCCGATTCAGTACCGTCGGGATCGCTGGGGATTACCCGTGTCACGACCGCCGCATATTACCGCCGCGTATTTTACACGGGAATTTTCGTCAGGAGAATTGGCTCGTCTACAAAAATTATTACGTGAGTATGCCGATGATCCAGCCTTTGGAAACTTGCATCTGAATCGTTTAGACGTGATCGCCTACACCGATTTCAGTTTTAACGCGGGCACAAAGACATTGCATTCAATCGAGCTTGATGAATCAGAAGTGATTGATATTGATCTGGAGGCCGCCCGCCAGATGGGATTCGTCGGCAGTGTCCAGGATGATACATTCACGGAGGGAACGCGGGCATACGGCGCATGGTTTTTAGAGACTCTCAATGCAATCGAAGAGCGCATGCGCATTGTCCTCGAGCAGGCGCAGCTGACACAATTGCCATTATTCACTTATTATCTAGACGGTTTTTCCAATGCGATGAGTGACGGGGCCCGTTATTACCAGGTGATGAAGTCCTATGAAGAAGATCCTGATCCGGCCAAGAAATTAATTTGGGAACTAGGCGGCGGCAACACGCGTTTAGCCGAGCGTGTGGCGCGTTATCAAAAAGACAATTCGGTCTATGTGGTCACTACCGATGCGTACATCAATGGCAACTATACCGACAATGCCAAATTATGGAAAGAGCGGCGGCTGGCGGCGCAACAGTCCGGGTTGGAGAACCTGGCAGTGGTACGGGCGACAGCGGATATGTTGCTGCATATTCCGGACGATTCGCTCGACGAGCTCGTGCTGGTTCAGCCGGCGATTCAGATCCTGTATGATCTCGCTGTGTTATTTAAAGAATATGATCTCTCCCGTAAATTCAAAAGAAACGGACGGGTGGTGATCAAGATTGCCGACTCCTTTGATAAGATGCTTCCGGTGTTTCCTTTTGCGTTTCAGATTACCAAACAAACGGATTTTTACGGAGCGGATCTCTTAATGGATTCGCAATGGCAAGGCGGGTATCTCGGCGAGGATGTGTATATCGCGACTATCAATCCGTGGACGGAGCATGACGAGGCCATGAGCCGGCCGGTGCGCACGCTAGACCTTCCCATGGATATCAAAGCGGCCTTACAGAGCGCGGAAATTATGACCTTTGCACAAATTTTGGAACAATCTGAAGCTGATTTGTTGGCCTTGCCTGGAATCGGACCGGCCTACCTTAACAGGATTAAAACCTTCGTAGAGAACGACGGCTATTTTTTAGCTGACGCGGCGATGACCAGTGACGACGATGGTATCGATCTAAGTTGGGAGTCTGTCGAAGCCGATGGTTTTCGACTGGACGAAATATCGGTACGTGACCGGGACGGTGTGCTGTGGTATTCGACGCGGGTGTTGGACGCCAACGGTGAGCCGCTGGGAGGTTCGTCCGAGATCAGTTTTGATGTGTATCCGGAGTTGAAGCTGATGGTCGGTCAAAAGTTCTATCCGAACTTTCCATATGGAGATCAGACGAATAGCCGACGTGGACGCGGCCGGGCGCTGTTCAGGCAACTTTTTACCGGTGGTGAATTTGCTGGCTATGACCGTATTTCATACAGTTCACCCAAAGCCCGTGCGTCATTATTTAAGCTTCCGGAGTTTCATCAGGATCCGAACAATCCTCAGATTGTACCCGTCAACCGACGTTCAGTGATTGACAGCGAGTATAATCGTTTGCTGGGCGTTCCAGAGTTCATGGATGCTTATCAAGCGTTTGTCGACACGATTCGATCCAATCGAGCTTATGCGCTAATGCGTCCTGATTTGCAGGATGAACTCGATAAAGAATTAAACCGTGCCAACGCCTGGTTAAAGATTCCTGACGCGGCGATGATGTCTATTAGCGCCAAAGAATCGCTGGATATCTTGCTGTCCGAAGATCCGGAGCCGACCTGGGAGGAAGTCCTGGCGGATGGTTACGCCTTAACCCAACCAGAGATCACGCATGAGCAGGGATTTCGACACTATAGGATGAGGGTTGTCGGAGCCGATGGCCAAGTGCTGGGAAAAGGATGGTCAGATATCGCCTTTGATGTCTATCCATCGATGCAGTTGATAGTCCTTCAGCAGTTTTATCCGAATTTTCCGGCGGCGGATGAAGAAGGGGCGCGTCCCGGTCGCGGTCGGGCGTTGTTCCGGCATCTGTTTGCCTCGGGCGAATTTGCCGGTTACAGTCTGATCGCCCATGCTACCTATAAAGCGCGTCAATCATACCTCAAGATGCCGGAATTTCTGACGGATCCCGATCAACCGCAAGTTGTTCCATTAAATACGGTGGTCATCGATAATGTGGATGGAAATCGGCTGCTCGGGGTTGAGTCATTAGCTGACGAGCATCAGGCCTTTATCGAGCAGATTCGAAATCAGGACGGTTATCAGGCCTTGGAGGAGGCGCAACGCGCGGATCTTGAAAAATCGTTGGAATACGCGACGGCCCGGTTACAAATGCCGGGTGATCCGGCCATGACGGCGGATGGACAGGGGCAGGAAATTTTTGACACGGATCATGTCGATGCGGTTGTCAAGACATGGCGTGATGTCCAGGCCGATGGTTATCAACTCAAAACTGTTGCGCACTCATTTTATCGAGGAATTAATCACCGGCAGTATGCGGTGATTGATCGCGAGGGACGAGACATTTCGGACGGGCAGTCCAAGATTATGTTCGACGTTTATCCGACGCTCAAACTTATTGTGCTTGAGCAGTTTTATCCGGGATTCCCCAGTCGTTCTGAAGCTGGGTTCAAGGACGGACGCGGTCGGGCACTGTTTCGGCATATTTTTGATTCGGGAGAGTTTGACGGTTACGATATCATCTCGGATGCGACATCAGCGGCCCGCCGATCATACCTAAAAATGCCGGAGTATCATCTGAATCCCATCCAACCGCAGATGGTGCCTGTGTCAGAAGAAACACATATCGATCGTTACGACGCCCGTCTGCATGTGACGCCTGGATTGTCCGAATCGTTTCTGGATTTCATGAATGATGTCCGGTCATCCCCGGACTACCAAGCCTTAGGCCCCGGAGACCGGTCTAATATCGAAAGGGCCTTCGTGTTGGCTACGGCCCGGTTGCGGGTACCCATCCGCTCAACGGCTGGCGTGGTGCAGGGTGAATCTGCGATGGCTCAGGATTCAGCGATGATCACAGCGGATGCCACCAAAGGGGGGATCGATCTGGATTCAGTCCATCTGGAATTGACCGTGGATGGAGATCCCGTGACGTTAAATTTAGACGCCTTACCGCTATCCATACCGGCGGAACAGATCCGGGGATTTGTCCCGGTGATCATTCATGTCACGCCGATTACCAATATGCCATTTTTACTGGGAATGGAAACGGAGGCAGAGCCGACTGAAGGGGGATCACCGGATGACTCGGCAGAGCCTATCCAGCGATTGAGCCGGCGGGACATGAACGTTTTACGGGCTGAGAAATTCACCCGCGAATTCAAACTGTGATCTTGCCAAGGATCACAATCTATAGTACGATACATTTTTTCACAGATAGTTCAAACCCATGAACCGAACCTTTTATCACAATCTAGCCGACAACAGCATCGCCGGTACCTTACCCACCCGCGAGCAGGCCGAAGAGATTCTGACTTCTAAAGATGTCGAATTGTTTTCATTGCTCAATGCCGCGTACGATGTGCGTCGTGAATGCGTCGGTAAGTCGGTCACGATCCATATTATCAACAATGGACAGAATGGCCATTGCCCTGAGGATTGCCACTATTGCGCTCAGGCCAAGTCATCGGACGCCGACATCAAGGAGTATCCGCTCAAGACAGATGAGGAATTTTTGGCCGAAGCGCGCAACGCCTATGAGAAAGGCGCGCATCGCTACTGTATGGTCTTTGCCGGGCGGGGACCGTCTAAAGGGCGGGTCGAGAAACTGGCCAATCTGATCCGGACCATTAAGTCCAAATACCCGATTGAAATCTGTGTGTCCGCCGGATTGCTCGACGAGAACAAGGCCCAAGTGCTCAAGTCCGCCGGACTCGACCGCTTGAACCATAATCTCAATACCTCATCTGAACATTACGCCAAGATCTGCACGACTCATACCTATCAGGATCGACTGAATACGCTTGACGCGGCGCGTCGGGCCGGGATTCAGTTGTGTTCCGGGGTGATAGTCGGGATGAACGAGAAGGAATCCGACGTGATTGAAGTGGCCTACTCACTGCAGCAGCGGAAGGTTGAATCGATCCCGGTCAATTTTTTGATGCCGATCAAGGGCAATCCGCTCGATCAGATGCCCAACCTGACACCCGAGTACTGTCTGCGGGTGCTGTGCCTGTACCGATTCGTCAATCCGCGGGCCGAGATCAGGATGGCGGCCGGGCGTGAAATCCATTTAAGAAGCCTGGAGGTGTTGGGACTATATCCGGCCAATTCGTTATTTCTCGACGGCTATTTAAACACGCGGGGCAACGAACGTCTCAAAACACTGCAGATGATCCAGGACGCAGGATTCTCCATCGAGTCCAACCGTTCGCTGGATGATATCATCAAGGCCGAGCGTGAGGCGGATACCGGTCGAATAGAGGACTCGGTGACCCGGACGATCATGAAAGGACTAACAGATTTACGGCCTGAAATGGCGGTATCGCCTAAAAAACAGTGATCTAACGACTACCCAAACACTACCTATCTCAATAATTCCGAGAATTTTATTGCGCTGAAAATCGAAAGTGCTATATTGAAAAAAGAAAATCAACCAACCACACTATTTTACAAATTCCCGAGGAAAAATGTCTAAAGAATCCTACCATGTAAACCGCTTTGAGCTGCTCATGGATGCCGGTTTTGGAGCGCAAAAGGCGGGAGATATCCTGATAAGTGCCTTCGCGCACACCGGGCGCTATGTTTTTATCGAACCAATGATTCCTGCCGAAATCAGTCCGCCGGCCCGGTCACGTCCGGCGCTGTCCGGGGCGATCATTCGTGTCGCGGATTTTGATCTGGAAAACATCGGTAACACAACTGATTTAATGGTCGCGCAGCATGAGATCGTGCTGGATCGGCGTCTTGATGACGAAGAGTACAGTCCGTCCTGCCGTGTGCTGCTGGATATGGGCGATCAGAAGAACAATCAGGATTCATATGAAATGGTGATGAAGCGCGCCAACAAGGCTGGCTTAAGGGTTTATCCGTTTGAAATTACCGACGAGGCGCAAACGATTCTCAAATTTTTGGCTGGTAAGGGAAAAAATATGTATTACCTGGGCATGCTCAGCGCGATTTACTGTGTGCCTGAGGATGTGATGATCGCCGAAATCAAATCGACGTTCGGTAAGAAGCTCAAGGAAGAGATTCTCAATAAAAACATTGAGATCTTTCATCAAGGGCATGAGTATGCGACACAGAATATCGACTTTTCGTTCGAGGTGGTTTCTGAGTCCAATGGCGAGGGCGAGAAAGTATTGATCGACGGGAATACGGCCTTGAGTTTGGGGATTGTTGACGCCGGATTTAAATTGATTTCCGGGTATCCGATCACGCCGGCGTCGTCGATCATGCATACGTTAGCCAAGATATTTCCCAAGTACGGCGGGATGGTGCATCAGGCCGAAGATGAGATCTCAGCCGTTGGAACGGCGGTTGGGGCCTATTTCGGAGGCACGCCATCACTCACGGCGACGTCAGGTCCGGGGCTGTCCTTGAAACAGGAGTTTATCGGTTACGCCTCTGCGGCCGAGATTCCATTGGTCTTGGCTGACATTCAGCGATCCGGTCCATCAACGGGGATGCCGACTAAAACCGAGCAGTCAGATTTATTATCTTCTATTTACGGCGCGCATGGGGACAACACACAGGTCGTCATCGGTGTCGGAACGATGCTCGATTGCTTTTATGCGCCGCAGCTGGCGCGGTACTTTGCCGAGAAATTACGGTTGCCGGTATTCATCATGAGTGATTTTCAAATGGCCAACAGCTACAAGGTTATTCCCAAGCCCAAGACATTCAATCTGAAAAATGTCGAAGATATTTCGGATGAGGTGCTGAATCATTTTGATCTGGACCGATTGCCGCTGGATATCGAGATGGTGCGGGATGATCAGTCCAATCCCGGCGTTCCGGGACATATGCGCCGAGTCACGGGGCTGAATACCGATAACGAGGGCAAGGTTAATTATTTTGCCAAAACCAATCAGCGCTCGCACGCGGTTCGTAATGAAAAAGTTCATCACGTACGGCGAAGCATGCGTGAGCCGCAAATGTTTGGGGATTGCCGTGAAGGTGATGTCCTTGTCCTGGGCTGGGGAAGCACGCATGGAGCAATTTCCGAGGCGGTGGTGTCCTGTCAGAAACAGGGGCTCAAGGTCGGCGGTTTGTGTTTCCGTATAATTTATCCGTTGCCGTTGATGCTGGCGGATGTGTTCAAACGATTTAAGAAGGTTGTCACCGTCGAGGGGGCCTATGGTGATAAATACAAGCGAACGCCGTTGGCGATGTTTGTCCGCTCCAAGACACTGGTGGATGTGTATCCGATGATCTCCCGGGCGACGGGACGTCCGATCACGCCGAAGACAATCGAAAATCAAGTCAAAGAACTTCTCAAAAATCTATAAAGGATTACCTATGTCGACGTCCACGGACTCTCCGAAAATCACAATCAAAGATCTCAATACGGAAAACCCGCGCTGGTGTGCCGGTTGCGGTGATTTCAGTATCATCATGGGCCTCAAACGCTTTATGGTGAATGAGCAATTAGCGCCGCACGACACGGTGAACGTGTCAGGTATCGGTTGTTCGGGGCGCGCACCGTTTTACGTGAACTCGTACGGCATTCACAGTATTCACGGACGGGCCATTCCGGTGGCCCTGGGGTTGGCGTTAACGCGGCCTGAGCTGGACGTGTTTATTCATTCCGGTGACGGGGACGCGATCAGTATCGGCGGCAACCATTTGATTCACGGGATCAACAAGAATTTTAACTGTGTCTTTATTCTCTATGATAACGAGCTCTACGCACTGACCAAGAGTCAGACATCACCGACGACGAGAAAAGGGCATAAAACCAACACGCAGCCGTCAGGGACTTATCTGGAACCCATCAAGGCGATCCGTCTGGTGTTGGGGATCGGCGCGTCGTTTGTGGCGAATACCGCCGACTGGATGCCGGACCACTTGACCAACACCTTAAGCGCGGCGTTCGCGCACAAAGGTTTTTCGTTTGTGCATGTGTCTCAGCGATGCCCGCATTTCGATCCATACAATTTCGAACACAAGTCGACCGACTGGTTCACGTTTCTCAAACACGAGAAAGGCATTGCACCGGACCGCCGGTTGGCTGACAAAACAGAGGTCCGCGAACATGATCCGTTTGATCTTAACGCGGCGTTTAATCTGTCGAATGAAGACCGCACGTATTTCGGCTTGATCTATCACAATCCGGACAAGCCAAGTTATGTGGATATAGTCCGTTCACAGCTTCCGGAATCACCGGCTGCGGATACATCCGAACTCTTCAAACCCTATGCCATCTAATACGGAAAATCTGATTATTATCGGTTCCGGTCCGGCAGCGCACACAGCCGCGATATACGCGGCCCGGGCTGAACTCAATCCACTTATGTTTGAAGGCATGATGGCCGGCGGCGTGGCAGCCGGCGGACAGCTGACCACCACTACCGACGTGGAAAATTATCCAGGCTTTCCCGAGGGAATTATGGGGCCAGACCTGATGGTCCGTTTTCGGGAGCAATCGGTTAAATGCGGTACACGCATTGAGACAGCGACTGTCGATCGCGTGGACCTGTCGTCCACGCCGTACAAAGTTATCGTCGGATCCAAAGAGATTGAGACGCGTTCGATTGTGATCGCCACGGGCGCCACGGCCAAGCGATTGCGCGTACCGGGTGAGGAAAAATTGTGGCAGCGCGGCATATCGGCCTGCGCGGTGTGTGACGGCGCCTTACCGGTGTTCCGGAATAAAGTGTTGTTTGTGATCGGCGGCGGCGACACGGCCTGTGAGGAGGCGAGCTTCCTGACCAAATACGCCAGCAAGGTCGTGATGTGTGTCCGTCGGGATGAAATGCGGGCCTCCAAGGTCATGCAGGAGCGTGTGCGTAAGAACGACAAGATTGAGATCATGTGGAACACGGAACTGGTGGATGTGCTGGGCGACAAGATGCTTGAACAGGTCAAGCTGATCAACAACAAGACCGAAGAAGAGTCTACGGTCGCCGCGGGCGGATTGTTCTACGCCATCGGTCACATTCCCAATACCTCGTTTCTGGGCGGTCAGGTCAAATGTGATGATTCCGGCTACATTATCACGCAGCCCGGGTCACCGCTGACCGATGTGCCGGGTGTCTTTGCCTGCGGAGATGTGCAGGACAAGATCTATCGCCAGGCGATCACGGCCGCCGGATCCGGCTGTATGGCCGCGCTTGAGGCCGAACGCTACCTCGCCGAACTCAACTGATACGCTTTAAACAGCGGATTTCCCCCCGAAAGATTTTGAATTTCACGTAAATGTATGATACCATGCCCTTTTCCCGACATCGGGAGTCTTCACAGGCGGTCATTTATGGGTAATAATCCAGACAAAAAACTCACTGTTCCCAAGGGGCAATCCTGGCAGATGTTCAATACCATCTCAGCCCGGTATGATCTGTTAAACCGATTGCTGTCGCTGGGGCTTGACGTATCCTGGCGAAAGCGTTTGAGTCAATATGTACCCGAACGGCCCGGACTGCGTCTGCTGGATTTGGCCACCGGAACGGCGGATGTGCTGTTGACGTTGATCAAAGAACGCCCCAATATCGAGAGCGGGTTGGGACTGGATATGGCCGAGAAAATGCTTGATGTCGGACGTGTCAAGATTCGTGAGCAGAAGCTCGACGACCGTTTAACGCTGGATGTCGGTGACGCCAATGCCATTCCCGTTGAGGACAGTAGTTATGACTGCACAACGATGTCCTTCGGCATTCGCAACGTAGAGGATCCGCGGATCGTCATGCGTGAAATGCATCGCGTGCTGAAACCCGGGGGACGGACATTAATCCTGGAATTTTCAATGCCCAAGAATCCTGTTATTCGTCTGGGGCATATTTTTTATCTGCGGACGGTGGTCCCGTTGATCGGTTGGCTGGTCAGCGGTCAGTACAAGGCCTACAAATATCTCAATCAAACCATAGAAGAATTTCCCTACGGCGACGCATTTTGCCGATGGATGACGGACGCCGGGTTCGTTAACGTCAAGGCCAATCCGTTATTATTCGGGGTCGCCACGATCTATCAGGGAGACCGGGGATGATCACGGTATTCCGTGGTTCGCAGGTCTACGCGCTCAAGGATCTCAAGCCCGCGATGTTGACGCAGCTCAAGCAGCTGCCCCGGATGGTGTCCACAATCGGATCGCTCGAAACAATCTATCGGTTTGAGTATGACTGTGAACCGTTGAATATCCTAGCTTGGCTGCACAATCAATCCGCGGCCGACCGGGTTTACTGGTCGCATCGTGACGGTGATTTTGAGACGGCCGGTGTTCATCTGGCCGACGTGATCGAAGGCCGCGGGACGATTGACTACGCACAGGTTTTTAACCAGATCCAGGACCGCATCGGATCGGACAATCAACAGCTGCAGTATCTGGGCGGATTCTGTTTTGATACGGACTCCATGGGTGAGCAGTGGTCTGATTTCGGGAGCTATCGTTTCATTGTGCCTGAATTTGAGTGTACCCGTCGCAAGGACCGCACGTCGATTGCGTTTAACATTCGTGTTGACGAGATCAATGAGGACGCGATCGCGGCGGCGATACAGCATCTGGATGGCCTGTCATTTGAAGCAAGTACGCGCTACCGTAAAGTCCCCTGCATGACCAGCCGTGAGGATACGCCGGATCTTGCCAAGTGGACGAGTAATGTCCGGCAGGCACAGGAGTCGGCATTTGATAAACTGGTGCTGGCGCGCCGCTCAACATTCGGTTTTGACATGACAATCCGGCCGGACGCGCTAATCAAGTTTCTCAAAGACCGGACGCCGAATTGTTATCACTTTAATTTTCAGCTCAGCGATTATCACGGATTCCTGGGGGCGTCGCCCGAACGACTGTGCCGTATTGAGGATGGGATGCTCAACACCGAGGCGGTGGCCGGAACCGTCGCTGCCGATGACGCGGCGCAGCAAAATCAGCAGCTCGAACAAGAGCTTCTTGATACTGACAAATTGAGGGATGAGCATCAGTTTGTGGTCGGCTATCTGGATGAGCAAATGCGGCAGTTGTGCCGTGAGTACAAGAAAGCCGATCGGCCGGGATTGATGAAGCTTAAAAATACAGTTCATCTAAGAACACCGTTTGAAGGACGGCTTCGCCCGGATTGCCCGATGGATGAAGTGCTATCCAAGCTGCATCCCACGCCCGCCGTCGGGGGATATCCAGCCAAGGGGGTTCCGTCAGCCATACGCTCGATTGAGGCGTTTGATCGCGGGTGGTATGCCGGACCGGTGGGATGTGTCGGGTATGACTGGTGTGAATTTGCCGTGGCGATTCGATCGGGGCTGGTGCGTGACGATACATTGTCACTCTTCGCCGGTGCCGGGATTGTGAAAGATTCGGTTGCGTCGGATGAATGGGACGAAATTGAAAACAAGATCAGCCGGTTTATGCGGGTTTTTGAACATGGGAAATAACACTCAGACATCACATCAACTGATGTGGGGACAACTGATCATCGAAGAGTTGATTCGAAACGGCGTGACCTATTTTTGTCTGTCGCCGGGATCGCGGTCGACACCATTGACTGTGGCGGTGGCGCGTCATCCGCAGGCCCAAACCATGATTCACTTTGACGAGCGCGCCAGTGCGTTTCACGCCCTGGGATACGCCGCGGCCACGGGACGTCCGGTCGCGGTGATGACCACCTCGGGAACCGCCGTCGCTAATGTGCTGCCCGCCGTCGTTGAGGCCTCCAAGAAAAAGTTACCACTCATCATCCTCAGCGCTGATCGGCCGCCCGAGCTTCGATCCACCGGCGCGCACCAAACCATAGATCAGTGTCAGATATTTGGGTCGTATGTCCGCTTTTTTAAAGATGTGCCGGTGCCGACCTCAGATATCCCATCCAGCTATGTGTTAACCACGGTCGATCAGGCCGTTTTCCGCGCGACGGGAGAATTACGTGGTCCGGTGCATTTAAATTGTATGTATCGTGAGCCGTTGATTGATTCAAACACGCGCTCATCGCGGCAGGTGCTGGACGCGTCGATTGCCGGATGGTCCAAGACCGACGAACCGTTTACGACATATATCCGATCAGTCACGGCGTTTGATCCCGAAACGGTTAAACCAGTGGCTCAACGTATGGCCAAGATCAAATCCGGTGTGATTGTGGTTGGAAAGCTTCCAGATGAGGCCAGCGGCCAGGCCGTGATCACGCTGGGCCGGAAATTGGGCTGGCCGATTCTGCCGGACCTGACCTCGGGATTGCGTTTGAATGTGCGCGACGATCAGCTGATCCCGTATTTTCATCACGCGTTAAAGATGCACGCGCCGCGTTTTGACGGGGTTCTGCATCTGGGCGGACGTATCACGTCGAAGCATTGGTATCAATGTGCGCAGAAGAATCAGCCAAGCACCTATATCATGGTGTTAGGCCATCCGTTACGCAACGATCCGCTGCACAATGTGACGCATCGGATCCAGGCGCCGGTCCGTCCGTTTTGTGAAGCGCTGGTCGAACACGTCGATCAACGCAAAACGTCGATTGAGTGTCAGCGGTTGCAACGGATTAACCGCCGCATCGCGGATGAATTTCAGGAGGAGTTTGAGATCCTGCAGGACGTCACCGAACCATCGGTCAGTCGGGCGGTGTCCCAATTGATCCCTGAGGATCACGCGCTGTTCTTGTCCAATAGTCTGCCCATCCGCGAATTCGAGCAATTCGCCGTCACCGACGGTCCGAATGTGACTATCGGAGCGAACCGGGGGGCCAGCGGGATCGACGGGATTATTGCATCAGCCGCGGGATTTTCACGGGGGCTGGAGCAGCCGGTCACATTGATGTTAGGGGATCTGGCCGGACTATACGATCTCAACGCGCTCGCCCAACTCAAGGCGCTTGATCAGCCGATGACGATTTGTCTGTTTAATAATGATGGCGGCGGTATCTTTTCGTTTTTGCCGATTGCCGGGCGAGAAAAATCCTTCGAGAAGTTTTTTGGAACGCCGCATGGCCTGAGCTTTGACAAGGCGGCCGACATGTTCGGGCTTACGTATGCAGCGCCCCGGACCATGAATGAATTTTGTGAAGTGTATGCCGCGGCCGTGAGAGGCCGGAAGCATACACTGATTGAGATCCGGACCAATCGTTCCGAGAATTTTAAATATCAAGAACATCTGTCCCGGCAGATTCAGATCAAAACCAAATAGGAAGAGAGACTGTATGAGCGAGAAACCGATTCAGTGGAAGAAGGCCGGCGATTACTCGGATATCAAATATGACAAGGCCGAAGGCATCGCCAAGATCACCATCAACCGTCCCGAAGTGCGCAATGCGTTTCGTCCGCAAACAGTGCATCAGATGTCGTCCGCCCTGGCCGACGCCCGCGACGACGAATCCATCGGGGTGATTATCCTGACGGGTGAAGGCGAGCTGGCGTTTTGTTCCGGCGGTGATCAGAAGATCCGCGGTGAGGCCGGCTACAAAGACAGCGACGGGACCAATCGATTGAACGTGCTGGATTTTCAGCGTCAGATGCGCACATGTCCCAAGCCGATCATCGCGATGGTGGCCGGTTACGCCATCGGCGGCGGTCACATCCTGCATATGATGTGTGACCTGACCATCGCCGCGGACAACGCGCGGTTTGGTCAGACCGGTCCAAAGGTCGGATCGTTTGACGGCGGCTACGGCGCCAGTTACATGGCCCGGATCATCGGTCAGAAAAAGGCGCGTGAGATCTGGTTTCTGTGCCGGCAGTATGATGCGCAGCAGGCGCTTGATATGGGGCTGGTCAACACGGTCGTTCCTTACGCCGATCTGGAAAAGGAGACGGTGCAATGGTGCCGGGAGATCCTGCAGAATTCACCGATAGCGATACGCTGTTTGAAAGCGGCGCTGAATGCCGATTGTGACGGACAGGCCGGCTTGCAGGAGTTGGCCGGTAACGCGACGATGCTGTTTTATATGAGTGAAGAAGGTCAGGAAGGCCGCAATGCCTTTGTGGAAAAGCGCAAACCCGATTTTTCAAAGTTTCCCAAACGGCCCTAGTCTATGTCGGAACAACCTACATTAAAACATTGGATGATGGCCTGCCGGCCCAAGACATTAACGGCAGCGGTGGCGCCGGTGATGATCGGGACGGCGATGGCCTTCGGTGACGGATTGTGGCATTGGCCGTCGGCCCTGGTGTGTTTGTTCACCGCGTTGTGCGTGCAGATCGGCACCAACCTGGCCAATGATTACTTTGATTTTAAAAAAGGCGCGGACACCGAAGACCGTATCGGTCCGACACGGGTCACCCAGGCCGGGTTGATCAAACCCGAAACGGTCAAGACCGGTTTTATGCTGATGTTCGGATTAACCATGGCCGGATTTTTGATCCTGGTGTTGCGCGGCGGATGGCCCATTGCCGTTTTGGGGGTGGTGTCGATTTTATCGGGGCTGTTTTATACGGCTGGATCCAAACCTCTTGGCTATCTGGGATTGGGTGATATCTTTGTGCTGATCTTTTTCGGACCAGTCGCCGTGGCCGGGACTTATTTTGTGCAGGCGCTGGAATTGAATTACGCGATCATCCTCGCCGGAATCGCGCCGGGCCTGATCTCCGTCGCGATCCTCGCCGTGAACAATTACCGCGATATTGACAGCGATCAACGCAGCGGCAAACGCACACTGGCGGTGCGTTATGGACGGACCTTCGCGCAGTACGAGTACGCGATCTCTGTATTGGCCGGCGCGCTGTTGCCTGTGTTGATTTATGTCTTGATCAGGGATCATATCTACATCTTATGGTGTTCGGTGATCTGCTTTTTGGCCTTGCCGGGCATTCACACTGTTTTTTCCACCACAGAGGGGCCGCGTTTGAACAATACGCTGGGCTTTACCGGCAAGATCCTGTTAATCTACAGCATTATATTTTCCATCGGGTGGATCCTGTGACAATTTCGGATATCAAACTCTTTCGATATGATTTGGATTTGGTCACGCCTTTTATGGTGAAAGGACGGCCGCTGCCGCAACGTTCAGGATTTATTCTTCAGCTGAGCGCTCAGGGTTGTGAAGGGTATGGTGAGATCGCTCCGTTGCCGGGCTTTAGTCCGGACACCCTGGATGAGGCGTTAATCCAGGTGCGTCTGCTCGCGTCTTTCCTCAAGTCTGATCCCGTTCCCGACGGGCTAGTCAAATTGGAAAATGGGTTTGACAATTGGTTGGGCAATCTCAATCTCAATCCCAGTGTGCAGTTCGGTATTGAAATGGCGATTCTCAATCTATGGGCCAACACGCAATCTGTTACGCTCAAGGAATTGGTGTCGGAAACCAGTCACACCCAGATCCCCATCAGCGGTTTGCTGCAGGGACAGAGGGATCAAGTCGTCGAGCAGGCCCGATTTATGATCGAGGAAGGATTCACCGCGTTTAAACTCAAGGTGACCGATCAAATCGACGCGGAAATCGAGACCGTCAAACAGGTGAGTGCCGTGACGAGCGGTAAGGCCTTGCTTCATCTGGATGCGAATAAGGCCTGGACGCTGGAACAGGCGATTGAATTCGGTGAGGCGGTGGGGCCGGCGGCCATTGATTACATCGAAGAACCGCTGCAGGATGTCACGGCGATCCCCGAATTTTTTCACCGCACGTTGATTCCCTCGGCGATCGATGAATCGCTGCAGACCGAGACATTTGACACCTTAAAGACGCTTGAGGGCGTGGACATCTTTGTGCTCAAACCCTCGATCCTCGGAAGTATTGAATTGACCTGGAAGATGATGCAGGAGTGCAAGCGTCTGGGTTTTGAAAGTCTGATCAGTTCCATCTTTGAATCATCGATCGGTCTGATTACCCTGGCTAACCTGGCGGGTTGTTCCTTCCGAAATACACCGGCGGGGCTGGATACGGACAAGTGGATGTCGCAATGCGTGCTCAATGAGCCGTTGGCGATTGAGCGCGGCCGCATGGACATCACAAATCGCCGGGTCAGCCATGCTGACATCAACTGGGATTTGTTAACCCCTATAGATTTATCATGACACCAACGATTTCATGTCCGGTTTTTGCACGGGCCGATTCACGGGATAAAAACCGTCCGGCCATTCGGCAGGCGTCGCGTGTTCTATCCTATCTGGAGCTTGATCAGCTCATCTCTCAGTCAGTTCAACATTTAAAGTTTCAGAAAGTCCGCCGGCATCAGCGGGTGGCGTTGCTCGTCGAGCGTGAGGTGGATTTTATCGTGCTGTATTTTGCGTTGCTGCGTCTGGGCGCGACAGCGTGTCTGCTGAGCCCCCGGCTGCCGGGTGCTCGCATCCGTCAGGAATACGAACGGTTACGCTGCCGCGTGCTGGTCAGCCGTGAAAAGCGGCCGCGTCGCCTTTTAGGGATTCAATCATTCACCACTGATCAACTAGTGGATCGTGATCCGTCAACGGAGGCGAATCATTCCGCAATTGAATATCAGTTAAATCAGACGTCAAATATCATGCTGACCTCCGGCAGCAGCGGCCAGCCCAAGGCGGTGGTGCATTCAGTGGGCAATCACTACTACAGCGCGCTGGGTTCGAACATCCATATTCCGGTGACCCTGAATTCCATCTGGTTGCTGTCATTGCCGATTTATCATGTGTCGGGATTGAGTATTGTGTGGCGGATGTCTACGGCCGGCGGATCGGTATACATTCCGTCGAAGAATGAAGGTGTGCTGGATTGTGTGCGTGAGCAGCCGTTGACGAATCTGTCGCTTGTGGCAGCGCAGGTTCGCGAGCTGTTAAAGGACCGAAAGGCCAGGTCGCGGATGAAATCGATGCGCGGGATTCTGATCGGCGGCAGTGCCGTTCCCGATGATCTCAAACAAAAAATCATACGATCCGGGATTCCAGCGTACTTAAGTTATGGTTTGACAGAGATGAGCTCTCAGGTGGCCACCACACGTTTGATCCGTTCGGAGCGGGATCTCAATTCGGCGGAGGTGCTCAAGTACCGACGCGTGCGCATTGACCAGACCGGTCGTGTGTGTGTGGGCGGTGAGACCTTGTTTAAAGGCTATGAAGTCAACGGACGGCTTAAACCGTCGGTCAGCAAGGATGGGTTTTTTCAGACCGGGGATCTGGGACGCTTTTCCTTGCTTAAATATCTGCGTATTGTGGGGCGGGCGGATACGATGTTTATCTCGGGCGGAGAAAATATCTTTCCCGAGGAGATTGAACGATGTTTGCTCGAGATGCCGGAGATCGCATCGGCGCTGATCGTGCCGGTGTCGGATCGAACCTACGGATTTCGGCCGGCGGCCTTGATCGACGTCCGGTCAGGCCAAAAAATTTCACGGGTCAAACTGCAGCGTTTTCTCAAGAAGCGTCTGGAATCCTTCAAAGTGCCGGACGAATTTTACCGCATGCCGGTTCAGACGGTGTCCGGCATTAAGACCAGTCGTCATGACCTGGTCCGACAGGTGCAGCGTCAGCGGCACAAACTCCGCAAAATTCGTTAATTGTCTTCGTCGTAAAGGGCTTGTATGCGTTCGCGCATATCTTTGGGCAGGCTGATCTTGCTTTGAGTGGCTTTGTCCATGGTCACATGAACCGTTCGGGCGGTTCCCACCACTTCCTGGCGGGCGTTGAGCAGGGTATAGGCAAAGGTGAAGGATGTGTCACCGACCTTGACCACCCGCACTTGAATCTCAATCACATCACCGACAAACAACGGCCGTTTGTAATCACTTTCCGCGTGCACAATCGGTAAAAAATACGGTTTGCTGTTCAACAGTTCCGCAAAGCCGAACCCCATCTGTTCGAGCCATAATTCGTAGGCGTCATGGATTAATTTGAACTGATTGGCGAAAAAAAGCAGGCCGGCGGCGTCGGTTTCATGCAGCTTGATGCGGGTTTGGTAAGTAAACATTCCGATCCTTTGTGGGTGTGATTGGTTTTTGTGCATTATAACAAAATTTTGTCCTCGAGCAAGCGTTTCGGTGCCGTATTTTCGTTGACAAAACTTATTATTTAAGTAAGATAATAAGACTTACCCAGCAGTAAATTTTTTAACACAAATCTTCCGAAAGGTTCACGTTGAACAGGTTATCATCACACTCGCACAATCATCGACGCAAGGCCGTTTTCTCGTCGAGAAACGCCTTTGGGGTGTTATGCGCGGCCGCGATCGTCGCGTCGCTGACAGGCGTGTCAATGACAGGTCTTTTATGCGCCATGAGTGTGATCATGTGGGCCGTTATCAATGTGCCTAAAAAAGAGGCTGTGTTGGTCGTGAACCATACGTCACGTGGATGCAACTCGCGCTTAAGATCGCGCGGGTTTTTTCAAATAATCGACTGTTTTGAAAGGAGTCAAAGATGCCAGAAGTAACTGATGCGGTGACCATGAAGGGGAATGCCGTGACATTAATCGGAAATTCGGTGGAAGTCGGGTCCGACGCCCCGGATTGCACGCTGACAGCCAATGATTTGTCAGAATATAAACTGTCATCATTGAAGGGCAAGAAGGTTATTCTGTCGGTTGTTCCATCATTGGATACACCGATTTGTGATCTGCAAACCAAACGCTTCAACCAGGAAGCATCCGGATTGGGTGATGATGTTGTCGTGTTGACGATCAGCATGGATTTACCATTCGCCCAGAAACGCTGGTGCGGCGCGACAGGCAGCGGTCAGGTGGTGACATTGTCCGATCATCGAACAGCTGAGTTCGGTGAGGCCTATGGCCTGCTGGTCAAGGGATTGCGTTTGCTTGCCCGGGCCGTCTTTGTGGTCGATGCCAATGGAACCGTGCAGTACAAGCAATTGGTCCCGGAAATCACCAATGAGCCGAATTATGACGACGTCATCGCGGCCGTAAAGAACCTATAGAACGACGCGACGCGTCATCAAACCGATATTACGAATCATCTAGCCAAGCAAAGGAGTTAAACATGGCTCACACATTACCTGACCTACCATACGCGTTCGATGCACTGGAACCGCACATCGACGCGAAAACGATGGAAATCCATCACGGCAAACATCATGCCGGATATGTTGCGAAACTCAATGCCGCGATTGAAGGGACGGATCTGGCGTCCAAATCAATCGAGGACTTGATCAGTAACTTGTCGTCAGTGGATGAGGCCAAGCGCGGGGCCGTCCGTAACAACGGAGGCGGTCATTACAATCACACGCTGTTCTGGCAAATCCTTTCACCAAAGGGCGGAGGCGAACCGTCGGGGGAACTCGCCGAGGCCATCAACGCCGCGTTCGGATCTTTCGCGGACTTCAAACAAAAATTCTCTGACGCAGCCGCCACACGCTTTGGCAGCGGTTGGGCCTGGCTTTGTGTCAAAGACGGCAAACTCTGTGTTTGCTCCACTCCTAATCAGGATAATCCGCTGATGGACATCGCGGAATGCCCTGGCACCCCCATCGCTGGACTTGATGTCTGGGAACACGCGTATTATCTGAATTATCAGAATCGCCGACCCGATTATATAGCCGCATTTTTTAACGTCATCAACTGGGATAAAGTGGCGGAATTGTACGCCGCGGCCCGGGGCTAAACCGGTCCTAAATCCCTGAAAATACACACCGTCCCGGGAAGAATGCCGATTTTTCCCGGGGCGGGAATATTTTGATTTTTTGTCGCAAAAAAGTCGAAATTTCGCTTGATTTCTGTTTAAATCGGAATACTATATATTGTATTGCTAGCGTCCATTTTCTCCACATATAGTGTTATTGAGCCAAAATCAGTAACCAATTGATTTCAGACAATTTATAAAAAATTTGCCTGCCAAAACCGCAAATTTTTCATAGATTTGAGCAAATTTTTAACATTCAAAACGATAAAGGAGTCCTGAATGTCCCATGAAACTTCAACAAGTTTGGAGATGAAAGTTTACAAACGAAATGGACAGGTGGTGGCCTTCAATGAAGCCCGCATCCAGAGCGCGATTGGCAATGCATTAAAAGAGCAGAAGAAGCTGCCGCGCGAGGCCGAGTTGTCCATTGTTGATGCCCACAACGCCAAGCACATCACGGATTGTGTGTTGTCGGTGCTGACCGAGCGATGGTTGGAGAACGGTCAGTTAACGGTTGAAGAGATTCAGGACGAGGTGATCCGTCAGCTGTACGAGAACGGATTCAAGGAAGCGGCCGAACTGTACGCGAATTACCGCAAGCAGCATGCCGCGCGCCGGACATTATTTGAGTTGTATACGACGACCAAGCGCAACGGCAAGGTCGTATCATTCAAACCGGAAAAGATCACCATGGCCGTGTCGATGGCGTTTCGCGCGCACAATCACGGCATCCTTTCCCAGGACGTGCTTCAGCACGCCAAGAAGATTTCCGATATTGTCATCAAAGAGATCCTCGAGAAGTGGCCGGAAGGCAAATGTGTGCATATCGAAGAGATCCAGGACATGGTCGAGAAAAACCTGATGACATCAGGTTTTCATGAAGTCGCCCGCAGTTATATCATCTACCGCGAGAAACGCAGCAAGGCCCGCCGCGCGCAGATCCTCGAAAAGACCGCGACCGAAACATTTGAATGGGCCAAGCATCTCAAGTACAAGACCAACTCAGGCGAAGAAAAGCCGTTAAATCTCGAGGAGATCCGCTTTCAGATCGACACCTGCTGTCAGGGACTGGAAAATGTCGAGACCGACAAGATCCTCGAAGAGTCGCTCAAAAACTATTACAACGGCATCACCGAGGCCAAGATGGAGGCATCCAACATCATGGCCGCCAAATCCTTCCTCGAGCGCGAGCCGAATTACACCTACGCGGCATCGCGACTGTTACTCTTGAAACAATATCGTGAGGCCCTGAACCGGCCGGTGAGCTTTGAAGAGATCAAGACCGAGTACTCAACCTATTTTGCCCGTTACATTCACCGGGCGGTGGATCTGGAATTATTGACACCGGATCTGCTTCAGTTTGATCTCAAGAAGCTTGGCGCGGCGATTCAGCCCAAACGTGATTTCAAGTTCCGTTATCTGGGATTGCAGACGCTGTATGACCGTTACTTTATCCACTGGGAAGAGGTTCGTCTAGAGCTTCCGCAGATCTTCTGGATGCGTGTGGCCATGGGCTTGGCGCAACGCGAAGGCGCCCGGAAGAACGAGCGCGCGATCGAGTTTTATAACATGCTATCAACCTTCCGATTTATGTCCTCGACGCCGACCTTGTTCAACGCCGGAACCCGCCATCCGCAATTGTCTTCGTGCTATCTGACCACCATCAATGACGATTTACAGCACATCTTCAAGTGTATTCAGGACGACGCGATGCTGTCTAAATGGAGCGGCGGTCTGGGCAATGACTGGACCAATGTCCGTTCGATGGGATCGCGCATCAAGGGCACCAACGGCAAGAGCCAGGGGGTCATTCCATTCTTGAAGGTCGCCAATGATACGGCCCTCGCCGTCAATCAAGGTGGAAAACGTAAAGGCGCGATGTGTGCCTACCTTGAGGTATGGCATATGGATATCGAAGACTTTCTGGAGCTGTGGAAGAACACCGGTGATGATCGTCGGCGAACGCATGACATGCACACCGCCAGCTGGATCCCGGATCTGTTCATGAAGCGTCTTAAAGAAAACGGTAACTGGACGCTGTTCAGTCCCAACGAAGTGCCGGACCTGCATCACATTTACGGGCAGGAATTTGAACGCCGTTATGAAGAGTACGAGCGCCGGGCGCAGGCAGGCAAGATGAAGCAGTTCAAGACCATGCCGGCCGTGGATCTGTGGCGCAAAATGCTCAACATGCTATTCGAAACAGGCCATCCATGGATCACCTGGAAGGACCCATCCAACGTGCGGTCACCTCAGAGTCATGTGGGAACAGTTCATAGCTCAAATCTGTGTACCGAAATTTTGCTGAACACGTCGTCAGAAGAGACAGCTGTATGTAACCTCGGATCAGTAAACCTGGCCGAGCACGTGTCGCTGGACGGCGGGATCAATCATCGCAAGCTGAAGTCCACGGTGCGAACGGCGGTCCGTATGCTGGATAATGTGATCGACATCAATTATTACCCGACATCCGAGGCCAAGCGCGCCAATCAGCGTCACCGCCCGATCGGGTTGGGGATTATGGGCTTCCAGGACGCGCTGTACATCCAGAACTGGAGCTATGCCTCGCGCGAAGCAGTGGAATTTGCCGACGCGAGCATGGAGGCGGTATCCTACTATGCCATTCTGGCCTCGATCGAACTGGCCGCGGAAAAGGGCATTTACTCCTCGTACCGCGGGTCCAAATGGGATCAAGGGCTGCTGCCGATTGACACGCTGGCGCTATTGGAAAAAGAGCGCGGCGGTTATGTCAATATCGATCCCAAGACACGCATGGATTGGGACGTCGTTCGCGGCGAACTCAAAAAGAAAGGCATCCGCAACAGTCTGGTGATGGCCATCGCCCCGACAGCGACCATCGGGAACATCGTCGGTGTCACGGCCTCCATCGAGCCGTTGTACAAGAATATCTTTGTGAAGAGTAATCTGTCCGGTGAGTTTACCGTGCTCAACGAATTTCTCGTCAATGACCTCAAGGCAGCCGGCCTGTGGGATCGGGAGATGATCGACGACTTGAAATACTTCGATGGAAGTATTCAGGAGATCGAGCGAATCCCCGAAGACCTCAAGCGCAAATACGCGACGGCCTTTGAGATCGATTACGAATGGATCGTTGAATCCGCGGCCCGTCGTCAGAAGTGGATTGATATGGGACAATCACTCAATCTCTATCAGGCCAAACCCAGCGGCAAGAAGGTCAGCGATATGTATATGATGGCGTGGGAAAAAGGACTTAAGACCACGTATTACTTGAGGTCGATGGGCGCGACACGCATCGAGAAGAGCACGGTCGATGTCACACGCTACAACAACACCGTCGGACAACGCGAACGTGATGAATTCGGAAGAGTCACCGGCGCCGACGATCCCGACACAGCCCTAAGCATCGAGCCCAGCGAAGACTGCGAGGCTTGTCAGTAAGGCGACACAAACCGTGTCGCCACCAGCGACACGAAGTGTCGCTGTGAGTGTTTCCGAAAGAGATACGAAGTATCTCGAAAGGAAACACGGCAATATTACGAGATAGACGAAGTCTAAGAAGCTAGGCGACACAAACCGTGTCGCCACCAGTGCATCCCAGAAGGATGCACGTAAAAATAAGCATCCAAAGGATGTCGCCACCAGCGACACGAAGTGTCGCGTCGAGAGTTTTCGAAAGCGATATGAAATATCGTTAAAGAATACATGTAGCAAAGTCGCTCATACGAGTCCGACATGGTTTGTGTCGGACGAGGCGATTCAACCAGCGGCTGAATCGTCTACTTACCCGCCATGAGGTTAGGTAAAGTTTTCGGAATTAATTGTTCATCCCCAAGGAGTCGATCATGTCAGAACCATGCATGAAAATGTCAAAACAGCGGGTCACCGCGGACGACAAAAAGATCATTAACAACGACCGCACCGTCGACTGTAACCAGCTCGTGCCGATCAAGTACAAATGGGCCTGGAATTTTTATCTAGACGGCTGCGCCAATCACTGGATGCCGCAGGAAGTCTCGATGCAGCGCGATATCGAGCAGTGGAAGAATCCCGACGGGTTCACCGATGCCGAGCGTCACGTGATCAAACGTACATTCGGTTTTTTTGCCACGGCCGAAACGCTGGTCGGCAACAACCTGGTGCTGGCGGTCTACAAGATCATCGACAACCCTGAAGCGCGTCAGTATCTGCTGCGTCAGGCCTTCGAGGAAGCGATTCATGTGCATGCGTTTCAGTACATCGTGCAGTCGCTGTCGCTGGATGAAGGGGAGATGTTCAATATGTACCGCGAGGTCGAGGCGATCTACAATAAGGACGAGTACGCGATGAGCTGCACCGACGGGATCCTTGATCCGGACCTGGACACACGCAGCACCGAAGGTCTGCAGAAGTTTATCAAGAACCTCGTGGGATTCTACGGGATCACCGAAGGGATCTTTTTCTACAGCGGGTTTGTAACGATGTTATCATTCGGACGACAGAACCGTCTGCCGGGGACATGCGAGCAGATCCAGTATATCCTGCGGGACGAAAGCATTCACATGAACTTCGGTCTGCAATTGATCAACGCGATCATCGACGAGAATCCGCAGGTCTGGACACAGGCGTTCAAGGATGAGATCGTTGAGTTTATCCGTAACGCCGTCGAGCTTGAGCACAAATACGCCGAAGAGTGTCTGCCGGACGGGATTCTGGGTCTGAATACAGATCTGCTCAAAGAATACATTCAGTACATCGCCGACCGCCGTTTCGAACGGCTTCGTCTGCCCAAACAATACGGCTCCGACAATCCATTCCCGTGGATGAGCGAGATCATCGATCTCAAGAAAGAGAAGAACTTCTTCGAGACAAGGGTGACGGAGTATCAGACAGGTGGCGCGTTGGAGTGGTAAAGAGTTAGTTTGTTTTTAGTGATTCGAGTTTCGAAGTAAATAGATAAAATGGAAACAGTTTTTAAAAGCCTCCGTGTCGATCGCGGAGGCTTTTTTCCATGAGGAATCCAACATGATGTGTAAAAATTGTGGTTCGCAAAATGATACAAATAACAACCGGTGTGGTAATTGTGGAGAATCATTATCTTCTGATTCGAGAATTGATATTGAAAGAAAATTGGAAAGATTGCAGGATTTAGGTGATAGTATTGACAAGAGGATAAAATTTTTTGACAAGAACAAGGAACTTATAGAATTAAATATTGATGAAAGTTTTCGATCAATATTTAAGAAAAAGTATATAAATATAATTGGCCTTATTACTTTCATGTTCACAATTGGTGTCGTGATATTAACAATGTTTGGCTGGAATAACTTTAAAAGTTGGTTAAGACTAGAGTCACAAGAATATATTAGACAGTTTGGTCGGGACGAAGTAGAAAAGCAGTTTGAAAGCAAAAATATTCGTGCTTTGGTAATTGAAGTCGCGGAAGATAAAATAACAAATGAGCTTAGTCCTTCGTTTGAAGATGTAAAAGGGCAGTTAGACGAGAAAGTAAAAGATTTTGACTTTGATATTAGGGAAGAATTAAGAACTACAAAGAATGATATCAGTAATCAGATTAGAATACTTAAAGAACGTAATGAAGTGGAGGCTTTAGTAGATTTAGCAATTGTTGAAGGTGACAGAGATGCTTATAATAAAATTAGTAAAGAGATAGAAAGATATTCGGATCACGCAGGTAGTACTACAAATTTCAAAAAGGTACGGCTTTATGGTTCTGCACTGACTAGAATAAAGTCATTTTATACGTCCGGGCATAGAAGACCTTACTTTAATTTAAATTTTGATCCAAATAGTATTACCGTAAAAGAATTACTGAAAATTGCTGGTAATGATACTGATTGGGTTAACAGAAGTGCTTCAGTCTATACCCTGGGATTTAAAAAAAATGAGGAAGTTGTTGAAACTTTAATAAACGTTTGCAAGAAGGATGCTCGTCTGGATGTTGTTGAGGAGTCCATGACTTCACTGATGAGTTTACTTCAGGTGCAAATGGATGTGTTTGATTGTGGCTGGGCTGAGTCATATTGGAGGTTAAATAGGGCGAAGGTTATCGAAAAATGGTAGTTTTTACTGTCAGAATTATCGATATACTACTCATACAATGGGCTAAATTAATATGTTTGATTTATTTTCTAGCTCTATGTTTGGCTTTTTCTTCTCTGGCTCACGCCGATGTCAAAGAAGCCGAGCAGTTTTTTCTGAAGTACCAAGAGTTGTGGAATTCATTCGACATCGAAGCTGCTGATCTATATACGGATAATACTAAATTTTTGGGAAAACGTGTCTATCCTAACGGTGTTGTTCGATCTATAGATTTGCCAGCTCCGTATCTAAAGGACTTAATTCGAAACACGATGCCCCTGGCACGATTGAAAAATGATAGGACGGAGTATAGTAATGTAAAGTACGAGATTACAGAGTTAGGTGTCAAAATTTCTGCCGATCGCTATTCGACGATGAAATGCTTTACTGATCCAACATTCTATATCATTATCAAAAAAATTGATGGAGAGTACAAAATCGTCGAGTCATATGGAACGTCGCAACCGCAGTCGAATTGTCAGTAACTGTAATCATTTCTTACAGGAACAGATCTGGTAAAAGTACAGCATGCGAATCATTATTTATACTTTGCTAGCTATCTTAGCCTTCGTCGTGCTGATCACAGAATTATGGCACTACGATCCAGCAGAACCGGAGATAGGCGATAGTTATTCATCCGGCTACACCAATGTGATCAAACGGATGGCTCCGCTTGAGGACGAGGGATATTAGAGGGCTCAATGTGAAACGCCGCACGCGTATTGTTATTTATGTAGGCATAGTACTGATGGTTTATGTCGGCCTGTTGCTGACCAATGTGATACCGTCGATGCTGTGGCGGGGGATTCGCGGGCCTCGGGGCGACGAACGGCGGATCGTGACGGTCCGGATCGAGTCGGACTATCAGCGTACACCTACCCGGATCAGGATTCTTGCCCCCAAGAATATGGAAGCAGGCCGGCGTTATCCGGTGTTGTATCTGTTGCCCTCAGTACCGCAGATCCTCGACCCGTGGTGGAACAGTCCGTTGATCGAGATCATCCGCTTCGATGTCGCCGATCGGCATCAGGTGATCTGTGTCGCGCCGACATACAGCGATATGCCGTGGTACGCCGATCATCCCACCGATCCCAAGATTCGTCAGGAAAGCTATCTGATCAAGGAGATTATTCCGTATATCGATGCCAATTATCCAACCATGGCCGAAGGGCGGGGGCGGTATCTGCTTGGGTACAGTAAATCCGGAACGGGCGCGTTCACTCTATTATTGCGGCATCCCGATCTGTTTTATCGGGCGCTCTCATGGGATGCCCCGATGTTCTTTCCGTTCAAGGAAATCCCCGGCTCTCAGCTCACCAAGATCTACGGCACGCCGGAAAACTTCCGGCACTATCAATTACCCATCCTGTTCCGCCGGCGTTCTGCCGACTTTACAGGACCCGACCCGCGATTTATACTAATGGGGTTCAGCGAGAATCCGATGGCGATCCATCGCGTGCACGAATACATGAACGCGTACAACATCACCCATAAATACGACAACACCACGCAAACCCGTCACAACTGGCACAGCGGCTGGTTTGAGCGGGCGATCGGGCACTTATTTGACGAATGATGGAATCCCAAAAATCACGATATAAGTTATCTATTTTTCTGATCCTTGGAATGATGACGCTTATACACCCGCAGCCAGCCAAGGCGGCCAATGAATGCATCCGCATCAATAAGAAAGAAAGTATGATCGCGGTGGTCGAGCGGATCAATCGTCAGCAGACCTGGTTGTATGTGATCAATGAGCAGACCGGCCGGCCGGAACGCTTTTACGCGCCGCGCGGGTATCTGAAAGAACTTGAGCCCGGCGACCGTGTAAGGATCTATTACATCTGCGGCAGTCAGACCCTGCTGTCCGTCCGTCACATGACCCCGGTTGAGTTTGATGCCGAGGCGTCGAATCGGGGGTATATCATGGGTGGACCCAAATAATGCTGTTAGTATGATATAAAATTAGTAAAAGGACCTGGCTTGAGTTAGGCGGAGTCGGGTTGAAGTATTAATTGGAAGCATAGAAAATAATCGTAGTCATCAATTATGGAAAGGAGGTCGGAGTCGCCTTGAAGCATGTCGACTTTAGCCTTCTAAGATTAACATGAATAAGGACTTTGCTTGAGATGGGCGGAGTCGCGTTGAGGCATCGCGACTCCTACTGGCGAAAAGCAGAGCTTTTCGCCTTGGAACCTTCAAATATTTTAAAGATCAAGAGCCTGACGAGTGACTGGTATGACAAGGATATGGTCATGCTGCACGCGTGTTTTCAATTGCTGGAGGACTGTGTCGAACAGGAGAACCTGCTCGACGGATTCACCGACTGGGATCAGACCGAGGAGTTTCAGGAGGCCTACAAGGATCTCAAGGAGTTGTACGAGTGGTGGCAGATCCGTAAGCAGTTGATCACCATGGAAAAGTACGATGAGCTCGAAGAAGAAAACTACGACGAGGACACCCGCCGGCTGCAGCAGCTGATCCGCTGGCGGCATATGCTCTGGACTTAGTTACAATAATGAAATCAGATCTAAAGACACAGATCATTGCAATATTTGAAGAACATCGCGAAAAGCCCGAAGACGATTACAATCCCGGGCATTTCCTGGATTTTCTGATGCCGGACCCGCCAGCGCGGCGGGCGGTGATGAATTCCTTTGCGGGACTCAGACGTTACAATGCCTTTGTCGATGCCGTGCAGGAAGAACGCGGCGTGTATTTTTCGCAAAAGGACCGCGACGCGCATTACAGTCTGGATGCCTTTTGTGAGCGCGTTAAGGCCCTGCAGAATTCCCCCAAGTCATCCCTTCAATCGCTCAACAACGCCCTCAAGCGCCGGCCCAACTGGAATTTTATGATCCTGGTCAATGTGATTGCTCTCAGTATTATCGTCGCCCTACGGCAGCATCCGTTCGTCGCCGCCGTGCTGGGCCTGATCCTGACCTTTTTCAATTATCGGCTGTACCGGTTTCACCGGCATGAACGTGACTATCTGGTCCGGCTCAATGAACAGATCAAGGCCGCCGCATCCGGCACATGATTACAAATCTAATTGGGTTTTGTAATTAACAATCCCCCCGCCATCCAGTATAATCAAGAGAAACCAAGTCTGAGACCAATTAATCAAAGGAGATCGTATGATCACAACGAGTATTGAATCGGTTCCGGGACGCAAGATCGTGGAACAGTACGGGATCGTGCAGGGAAGTACCGTACGGGCCAAAAACGTCGGGGTGGACTGTGTGGCCGGCTGTCAGAATACGTTTGGGGGCGAGCTCAAGGGATATTCACAGCTGCTCGAAGAATCGCGGGCCGAGGCGCTTGATCGCATGATCCAGCAGGCCGAGCAAAAAGGGGCGAATGCGGTGATCAATGTCCGCTTCGGAACGTCAACCATCACCCAGGGCGCGTCCGAGATCCTGGCCTATGGAACGGCCGTTCTCGTACAATAGGAGGTCCGGATGGAAAATTTAATTGGACTGATTTTCACCGTCGGGCTGATCGTTGTCGCATACTTTGTGGGCAAGACGATTGAGAACCGGCACTTTGAGGCGCTGAAGGCGCGCGAGCGTGAATTTCTGGATCTGCCGAGCCTCACGACGCAGCATTCGTATGACGAGGAAGGCATACAGGACTGCCGTCTGGTCTACGGGAATGTGGTGATCTCCGGCGACTATTTCAAAATGGTGCTCGCGGCGCTGTTGAAATTTTTTGGCGGGCGCATTGTTGGATATGAATCGTTGATTGACCGGGCCCGTCGGGAGGCGATCCTGCGCATGCAGGCGGAGGCCAGGCAGTTCGGCGCGGACGCGGTGATCAACACCCGTTTTGAGATGAGCAAACTCGATGCCATGACGCAGAATCAGGGAACCGGCATGTTTGAGATCCTGGTGTACGGCACGGCGATTAAGGTCAATCATGGCTAAGTATGTCCCCCGCGAGACAACCGATAATGTCAACGTGTCGCGTGACAATCCGCTCGGTGTTTTTATCAAGGCCCTGATCGGGTTATCCGCGCTGATGGCGATCACCTTTGTGGTGCTGGTGACATTGTCGGAGGTGTTTATCCGGTTTATGCCGGAGCGGGTCAATTTTGCCCTGGCCAAGATTATCTCTGAGAGAATCGATACGCCGGAGCATCTCGAGGCGGAGCGTGAACGCATTCAGCAGATCCTCAATCAGGCGCTGGCGCAGACACGCTTCGAGGGCGATGAGTTCCGGCTGGAAATCCTTGAGACCGACGAGAAAAACGCGATGGCCTTTCCCGGGCGGACGATCGCGATCACCACGGAATTGCTCAAAGAATTAAAGTATGAAAACGAATTGGTGATGATCCTCGGGCATGAGATCGGTCATTATCACAACAATGATCATCTGCGCTCCATGAGCCGGGCCGGCATCCTGATGGGGCTGGTGGGGTTGCTTGAGATCGGCGGGGCGGGCAGCGCGTCGAGTGTGATCAGCGGCACGACCAATCTGTTTTTCGGCCAGTATTCCCGGCATCAGGAGACCATGGCCGATGAATTTGGTCTGACGGTGCTGGATCAATACTACGGTCATGTCGACGGCGCCGTCAATACGTTTGAGGTGTTACGACAGGCCAACGAAAAAATGCTGACGCTGAACGGAATCCTGTCGACGCATCCGATCACCGATCAGCGGATGGAGCATTTAGAAAAATTGATTACGCAAATGGAATTGACGGATGAATCCGACGGATTGATCCCGTTTGAGTTTAACCCCGAACCGCCTGACGATGAGGAGCCGGAAGATGACAGCGACGATGAAGAGCGTTCAGCCGACGATCAAACCGCTTAATCCGCTTAAGGCGTGGTGGATGGAGCGGGTGCTGTGGTGGCGCAGTTTTTGGCCGGTGATGTTCGCGCACAAACCTTTATGCGATCGATTTCACACGCATACGATCCGCGTTGGACGGACCCATGTGTGCCGCAGCTGCGCGATTTTGTATGTATCGATGGCCTTATCTGTCATGTTCTTTGTGGTGTTGATGCAAGGACATACTCTCCCTATCGAGGGAATGGTCGGGATAGCGGGGCTGACCATGGTTTTATCCTTTCCACCACTATATAAAAATCTGCCGCGAATCATTAAGGATGGAGTTCGCGCGTTGTTGGGTGTGTCAATCGCGGGAACGATCATGCTGGCGGTTGACGGTCAATGGCCATGGGCCGCGGGCATGGCGGTGGGGCTGTGGGGCGCCAAGTTGTTGTTTCAGATGTTTCGCGCGCGGCGTTCGGCCTCGGCCTGCGACAGCTGTCCGGAGTATCGGCAAAATCAGATCTGTTCAGGGTATCGTCTTAAGGCCCGACGGATGAGGATCTATGAACGCGTCCTGACACAGAAGATCCTGCGGTATCAAAGGTTCAGCGAGTCCTGATTTTTTTTTGACGTTGTTCGTCGATTTTGACAATGTCGCCTGATTCACCTATACTAAAGATCGTTATTCACATCACCATCGGGAGGCGCATCTATGATCACGCAGCGAATCAAATTCTTGCTTTTTATCGGCATGGCCGTCATGTCGATTCATCCATCCGTCGTTGAGGCGAAGATCGGCGATTCGGCCTTTCGGCTGGTCGACAATCCCTTTATTCAACAATACAACTTTAGACGTACCACCGACGAGAAACGCCTGGATGGCGAAGAGGTGCTGCTCTACACGGCCCGCGGGAGTATGCTGGAGATCATCATCGATGCCAACCGCACTATCCGTCAGCAATCGCTCACGACGATTTATAAATTCGCGGACAATACCATCCCGCCGATGATCGTCAGCTATATCGACGACGCCCGGGGCTTTGCCGATGGCAAGACGGAGCCGGTGGCTGAGCTGCTTGAGAAAGTGCAAAATCATCAGCGCGCGCGGATGCGGATTTCAGAACTTCATCGGCTTGAGGCGGAATTGGAGACAGGCGCTGAGTACGCGGCCAACAGCGGTCTGCTCACGTTAACGGTGTATCCGGCCGAGGGGGTAAAGTTGGGCGTCCATAAGAAGGCGTCTTCGTCCCCGCTGATCCGTACCGGCGTCAGGACCATTTATCTACAGAACGGACGGACCTTGACCGGCGAGATCCTTGAAGAGAGCGCGACGCATTACACGGTCAACGCCTTTGACGGCACCATCCAGATGAGCTTCGACAAGTCCGAAGTCCTCCGCATCGAATAATTGGTGTCAGAACTCCCCAAACCGAATATTTGCAGACATTTACAAATAAATTCCTGCGCCGAGATTTTTTGAGTCTAGATCATAAAATGAATTATAGCTTAAGTGATTGGTATATATAGTTTTAGCGAGTTCTGACACCAATTGTTTAAAAAGGCGGGGTTGTTTTTGACATCGGGGGATATCGGTTCTAGAATCAGGTATAGTGATGTCATTTAACCAAGGAGGGAAGCGATGGGTTTTATTTTAGGTCCGGTTGTTTTTATTTTAGATATTCTCGCGCTGGTGGATTGCTGGAAGAGTGGGATGGATCAGAACAAGAAGATCTTGTGGACGATTCTCATCTTGATTCTGCCATTGGTCGGATTGATCCTGTATTATCTGGTGGGAAAAAAGTAACACGCGCTGAATTGATTGACAGGGCCTCCAGGGATGGAGGCCCTTTTTTGTTGCGTTAGCTGACGCAAAATATTTCGCATTCGAGCGCGTTTCGTGTATACTAGCTGGACTGACACAACAAACAAGAGGAGAACACACGATGCCGTGCAGCGACAGCTCATCCAGTATGGTAATCCAGCTGGATCATGAGGAAAAATTTGTCGGTTTTGAATACGCGAAGATCACCTGCGGCCGGGAGATCACCGGATCCACCGGTCTCAATGAATATTTTAAGGGATGGGAATTATCGCGCATTATCGATTGTCCTTACAATCAAATCTGCACCGCTCTGGATGTTCAGGAAGAAGAGAATCAATATATCCTGTATCTGGAATGGGACGTGCTTCGCGCTGGACTCGCGCTGTATCTGGGAATCGACGATCCGCACATCGACACCGACCGATGTTTAATCACCTCTATTGAACACGCCGATAAGGGCATTGAGATCGCTCAGGTGGTCTTGCCCCCTAAAGAAATGCCCAAAATCCTGCCATGCAGTCTCGGTGATACCGATCCGAATCAGTAAACAAATAGAAAAGTAGGGAAGGCGAGACAGGTGTTTAGGTCTCGTCGCGGCCTTTGGCCATGACCAGTTTACCTGAACGGACCATCTCGATGATCTTGTATTCCTTGAGTTTGTCTTCCATTTTATCCAACTCGAACGTGGTGCCGGATTGTCCGATAATCAGGAATCCCTCGCTGGAATCTTCGATGTGGGCCTTGCCGCGGATGATCTTCTGAATCGCGGTTTTTTGCGCCGCTGTTTTGCAGCGCACTTTGAACAGCGCGTATTCGCGGTCGACCGAGTCCAGGCCGGTATGCTCTTCGGCATGAACGACGTCGATCAGCTTGGCGGACTGTTTGATGATCTGCTCAAGTGTTTCGGGATCTCCCTGGGCGGTGATGGTCATGCGGGAGAATTTTTCGTTAACGGCCGGTGATACGACCAAAGAATCGATATTGAATCCTCGTCGGGCAAAGATCTGCGCGCAGCGAATCAAAACCCCAGGCTTGTTCGCAACAAGTAAACTAATCGTGTGGATGTTGTTTTTATTGTTCATTATGTGCTTCCTGTCGGTTTTTCAAGTTTAGTGTCTTTGCTCGGTGCTTCAATAATCATGTCATACGCGGATTTGCCCGCGGGGATCATCGGGAAGACATTGTCTTCTTTGATGACCTCAGCGTGGATCAGCGCCGGGCCTTTGTATTCCATGGCCTCTTTCAGGCGCTGGTGGCAATGTGAAACCTTGTCTATATGAAAACCTTTAATGCCGTAGGCCTCGGCCAATTTGATAAAGTCCGGATTACCTTCGAGATCAACACCGCTGTAACGGTTGTCAAAGAAGAGTTCCTGCCATTGGCGAACCATGCCCAGATATTTATTATCGACGACCAGGATCTTTACCGGCAATTTGTGGATGAAGATGGTCGACAACTCAAACAGGGTCATCTGAAAACCGCCGTCACCGCAGACCGCGACAACCAGGTCGTCGGGGCAGCCGAATTGCGCGCCGATCGCCGCCGGAAATCCAAATCCCATGGTTCCCGCGCCGCCGGAAGACAGCCATTTTTCACCTTTTAACGTCAGGTTAAACTGCGCGGACCACATCTGGTGCTGACCAACGTCCGTTGAGATAATGGCATTGCCCTTGGTGATATCCTGCAGATCCGCCAGTACGCGCTGGGCGGTTAACCCGTCGCTGTCGGAAAATTTAAGTGGAAAGTCGCGTTTGTACCCGTCGACCTCTTTTTTCCATTCGGAATGATCGGCCTTGTCGACGTGCTTGATCAGTTCTTCCACGATCGAACGCGCGTCACCGGTGGCGGAGGCGTCACATTTAACGATCTTGCCCATCTCCGCCGGATCGATATCGATATGAATCTTTTTGGCGCCGATACAAAACTCATCGTTCTTACCGTTGATCCGGTCATCGAAACGTGAACCGATTGAACAGATCAGGTCGCAACGGGTCAGGGCCTTGTTGGCGTACGCCGTTCCGTGCATGCCCAGCATCCCGACGGATAGCGGGTCATTCTCCGGAAAACAGCCCTTACCTAGCAGGGTGTTGGTGACCGGTGAATCAATCTTCCGGGCTAGTTTTTTGATGGCCTCGGAGGCCTGGGCGATAATCGCACCGTGTCCGACGAGCAGTAGAGGACGTTCTGACTTATTGAAAAGCTTGGCGATCTTTTTGATATCGGAAACTTTCCCTTTGGATGGAACCTTGTAACCGGGCAGGTCCATCTTGGGGTCCAATGTCTTGCCGGTAAACGGCGCCGAGGTGATGTCTTTCGGCAGGTCAATGTGGACCGGTCCGGGCCGTCCCGTGTTGGTGATATGGAAAGATTCTTTAACAATACGCGGAATGTCATTGGTCTCACGGACCAGATAGCTGTGCTTGACGACGGGCATGGTGATGCCGAAGATGTCGGCTTCCTGAAACGCGTCTTTACCCAACATCGGGCTGATGGTCTGTCCGGTTAAGACGATCATCGGAACAGAGTCCATGTGCGCGGTCATGATTCCCGTGACGGTATTGGTTGCGCCGGGACCGCTGGTCACAAGGACAACACCTGGTTTACCGGTCGCGCGGGCATAACCGTCGGCGATGTGCGCGGCACCTTGTTCGTGGCGAACAAGGATTAATTTTATTTTAGATCCGACCAAGGCGTCGAAGATAGGAATGGCAGCACCGCCTGATAGACCCCAGATGTATTCAACACCGTGATCTTCCAGACATTTGATCAGTGCTTCGGCTCCGGTCATTTGTTGTTGTGGCGCTTTGGCGGATGAATTCTTTGTCTTAGTGGATTTGCTCTTTGAAGTGCTCGATTTTTTTGTCATACGGGTTTCCTAGTCAAATGAAATGCGATTAAGGCCTTCTGGCGTAACTCTCACAATTGGTTAGGTTTAGCCGAAGGATTGACTGAACATCTTAGCAAAAACTCATTTTCAATGCAAGGAATTTATCCTTGCATTAAATGGCATAATTGGCTAGTATTGGAGGGTTATCAGGCAAATTAACATGATTCAGTCCACGCACAAATCTCATCAGCTCAAGGCGGTCGGGATGATTTCCGGCGGTCTGGACAGCATTCTGGCGGCCAAGATCGTCAAAGACCTCGGGGTTGAGGTCCATGGCCTGTTTATGAAGATGCCCTGGGGCTGTTGCGACCAGGCCCACGCCCAGCAGGCCGCCGACAGTATTGGTATCCCATTGATTATTTTACAGCTCGACGAACGTTATCTGGAGACGGTCCGTAATCCGCGGCACGGGCGAGGGACCGCCATGAATCCCTGTGTGGATTGCCGTGTCCATATGTTCCGCCGTGCAGCCCGGTATATGGAGCACATCGGTGCGGATTTTGTCTTTACCGGCGAAGTAGTGGGGCAGCGGATGATGTCCCAAAAAAAGCAGTCGATGGCCCTGATCGCCCGGCAGAGCGGTCTGGAAGGACGCTTGTTGCGTCCATTGTGCGCGGGAATTCTGGAGCCGACTGTCATGGAAGAGGCCGGTCAGATCGATCGGCAACGCATGATGCGTATTACGGGGCGCTCCCGTAAACCTCAGTATTTGCTGGCCAAACGCTATAGTGTTGAAGGCTATAGCGCGCCGGCCGGTGGATGTTTGTTAACGGATCAAAAATTTTCGCGGCGGATCAAAGATGTCTTCGAGCACGGTTATCGAAATTTCAGAGAGACGATTTCATTGAAGTGGGGACGTCACTACCGATTGTCGCCTGAATTCAAATGCATACTGGGGCGCAACATGGACGAGAATATGGCCCTGATTCGTTACGCCCATCCCGACGATATCATTATGCAACTGCCGGACAATCACGGCCCAACATTAATCTTAAAAGGGATCAATCCGTCTCCCCAAATCCTTGCCACAGCCGCGGGAATTCTTCAACATTTTTCCAAACACAAAGGACAGGCGTCTATAGCTATGAAATACTGGCCTGTGAAGCAGCGGAATCTGGTTCAGCCGATCCAGGCTCAGGAACTGTCCGCGGATGATCTCAACCCCATGAAGGTATAATATGGTTACGATTCAAAAGACTTTAAACGCGTTACGCGAAGTGATGCATCCGTCGAGCACACGCAACATTGTCGACGAAGGCCTGGTGCGAAATGTGGTGATCGAAGAGGGCAAGGTTACATTTGATTTGATGGTACATTCGTCCGCGCCGTCGATCGTGCATGAGATTGAAATGCGCGCCCGCCAGGCGGTGGAGGCGCTGGACTCGGTCGAGCAAGTGGTGTGTCAGGTCAAGACGTCAGCGCAGCCGGCTCAAAACGCTCGGCCCCAGGTTCAATCTCCGATCAATCAGGTTAAAAATATTATTGCGGTCTCTTCCGCCAAGGGAGGCGTCGGCAAGTCCACGATGGCCGCGCATCTGGCGCGGGAGCTCAAACAACAGGGCTACAACGTCGGTCTCGTCGACGTGGATATCTACGGCCCATCATTGCCGACGCTGTTTAATTTGCCCAAGGTCGACATTTATATGAACGAACAGAAGCTGTTGATGCCGGTCGAACAGGACGGGCTTAAGCTGATGTCGTTTGGTTTTTTGTTAGGCGACAAGCCCGCGGTGATGCGCGGGCCGGTGGTGACCCGCTACGTCCAGCAAATTCTCCTGAATACAGATTGGGGGGCGCTGGATTATCTGCTGATTGATATGCCGCCGGGCACCGGCGATGTGCAGTTGACGATCACGCAATCGATCCGGCTCACGGGCGCGGTGATCATTACGACGCCGCACACATTGTCACTGATTGATGTGGCGCGCGGTATTTTGATGTTTGAAAAAGTCGAGGTCCCGATCGTCGGGGTGATTGAAAATATGAGCTATCTGCAAACCGGCGAGGACAGGCATTATGTGTTTGGACAGTCGTCGGTCCAGGGATTGTCCGAGCGATTTGGAGTTGAGATCCTTGGTGAGATTCCGATCCTTCCGGAGCTGAGCGGCGTAGCCGGTCCTTCTCAATCGACGCCGGCGATTCAGTCGGCGGTCAAACAAATGATCCGGAGTGTCGACACAGTTCGATCGAGTTCGCAGGATATTCCAACCATCAAATTTGACGAGCGAAAAGTTCAGTTGTCATGGAAAAACGGGGAGCACTGGTCGGTCAATAATTTCGATCTAAGAATGATTTCGCAGGACGCGCTGAGTGTCAATGAGATAACCGGTCAGCGTATTTTGAAGGAAGCGGATGTGCCCAAAGACATTGCGGCCGAGGAGATCACGCCGCTGGGCAATTACGGGATCGGGATTGCGTGGAATGACGGACATTCCGCGGCGATCTACACCTACAAGAATATCCGTCAAATTGCCACGATAACGACATAAATCTACGAATTTAACAGCTGTTCCAATTCACCGTTGGTGTGCATTTCGGTGATGATATCGCATCCGCCGATAAATTCTCCCTTGACATACAATTGAGGGATCGTCGGCCAGTCTGAATATTCTTTGATGCCCGCGCGGATTTCATCATCTTCCAAGACATTTGACGATTTAAAATCGGCATTATAGTGCTGCAGCAGATTGACGGCCTGAGAAGAAAAACCGCACATCGGCATTTCAGGCGTGCCTTTCATATACAAAAAGATCTTGTTATTCTTCACATCATTGTCGATACGTTGACGAATTTCCTCGTTCATCACTTTCTCCTTACCGTTGATTATTTCCTTTAAATTCTTTGGATTAAAAACCGAACTGGGCGCGGTTTTCTTCCCACTTAGCGGGCGTAAACGTTTTCAGGCCCAGGGCGTGCACACTGCTGGCGAAGGCCTCTTTGAGCGGCTGCATCACCATCTTGTGCTGTTTGACCAGCATCATGCCTTCAAACGTCGACGAGATGACGAAGGCCTGCAGATGTTCGCCGTCATTCATCGGATCGAGGACGATGGCCTCGGAATCCGGGATATTTGATTCGATGATTTTTTTGATGTCGTCGAGTGTCATGGTGTGGGGTTATCCTTTAACCAGTTGATGATATCATCGGATTCATACATGATCGTTCCGTCGATGTCGAGCGCCGGGACCTGTGTTTTTCCTCCGGCCTCCAGAAGTTCATCGCGAAAGCGGGGATTATCCAGTACATTCTTGAGATCGAGGGTGATTTCATTGTCATGCATAAATCCCAAAACTTTTTGGCAATAGGGACATGTTTCCATGTAGTAAAGCGTTAAATTTGGCATATGCGGGATCCTTTCAGCTCATATTTTACCCGGGACACGTTGCCGGTCAATAAGTTTTTCGGCGAAGTCGATCACCTGATCCTCTAACTGGACGTTCTGCAGCGAGTTGATCTCCTGCACACAGGTCGGCGAGGTGACATTGATCTCAGTCAGGTAATCGCCCAGCATATCGATTCCGACAAAATACAGGCCCATCTCCTGCAGGTAGGGCTTGAGCCGCGCGCAGACATCCAAATCGCGTTCAGTGATTTCCGTGGGCTGGGCCGAGCCGCCGGCCATAAAGTTATTGCGAAAGTCGTCCTGACCGTGCACCCGCAACACGGCACCGATGGGTTCACCGTTAAGGAGCAGGATGCGTTTATCACCGATTTCCGCTTCTTTGATGTATTGCTGAACAATGATCTCGGTCCGCCATTTGTTGGTCAATTTCGATAGGCTCTCAATGACGTAATTGGTGTTTGAAAGTTTGATGATCCCTTGGCCGCCGAAGCCATTCGCCGGTTTGGCGACGACCATTTTGTATTCATCGATAAATTTGACAATCTCCTCGCGCTGGGAACTCACCAGCGTCGGAGGGAGAAGGTCGGTAAATTGGGTGGCCCAGATCTTTTCATTACATTGACGGATGCCGGCCGGTTCATTGATGACCGGGATGTGTTTGGGTAACAAGTCCAGCAGCCACGTCTGCATCAGATAGGCCTCATCAAACGGCGGATCGGTTCGAATGAACACGATATCGATATCATTCTCTGTGAGAATCACGGATTGCTCATCAGTGAATGGTTTGTCGGGATTCATCTGTGCGGTGACCCGGGTCGCACTCATCAGCACCTGACCGTTTTTGCGTGTCGTGCCGCCTTCATGCAGCAGATGCACGGTGTGGCCGCGACGCTGGGCGCCTATCATGAAGATAAAAGATGTATCTTTGTGAACGTTCCACGTGTCGTACTTGTCAACCAGAAAGACAAAGTTCATGGGATTTTCCTTGTGAAATGTTGGACTACGAGGCCGCTTCCAGCTGGATGATTTCCCGGTGCGCGGAGATGCCCGCGATCCGGGCGAGGATGCGGTACACATCAAATATATTGATATCCGGATGAGCGACGCAATCGCCGTACTTGCTTGAATGAGGGCAGATGGTCTGAAAGGTCATGCCCTTGGAATTCAAATTATCACGTTGCCCCTTGGATCCGTGCATCCGGTAAAATCCGCCGACGAGCTTGTTTTCGATCTGATAGATCACCACTTCGCTGACCTGATCAGCCACGTTGTAGATGGTCGGGACACCTTCCTGCAGCAGGTAACGGGTGATCGACTGAGAACTTTTACCGACGGACAGCGCGTTCCGTTTCTTTCGATTGAGATTGAGGATGTCGTCCGGTGATTCGATGCTCATGACGCCCATGCCATACGTGCCGGAATCACTCTTGAGAACCACATAGGGTTTTTCGGTGATGCCGTGTTCGTCATACTTGGTCTGAATGGATTTGAGCAGATCGGCGGTGGCATCCGCCAGTTTTTGCCGCTCGGCCTGATCATTGACATCGGAATTCTCAATCACCCGGAACTGACAGCTCAACAGCCATGGATCGACGTCAATCAGCCGGGCAAAATCGGCCATCACATCTTCAGTGTGCGCGAAATGATGCGACTTAAGCCGTGAATGCCATCCGGCCGCGATCGACGGATAGATCGGAACTCGGGCCGATTTCAAGATATCGGGAATGCCCGTGGTGAGGTCATTGTTGAGTATGATCAGACAAAATTTTTCACGTCCGGCTTCGTAGTCGTCGAGAATTTTTTTAAAGCAGTGCAGGCGCACCGGTTGGCCGGTGGCGGTTTCCAGTTCGACAAATCGTGTTTTTTCACAGAAGTCGGGTTGAATCGTGAGGAAGGTCGCGATCTTGACATTGAAGCCGGCCTTCTCGGCGATATTCTGCAGGATGCGGATGTTTTCCAGATACCACGTGTTACGCGTGTGTTCTTCGGCGATGATCAGGATGTTCCGGCAGCCGGAGACGCGCCGCTGAATCGCTTCACGCATAAAGGTGACGGCGTCATCCAAACCATGCTCACAGAGATTGTTAAAGCCGGCTGGAAAGATATTGGTATCGACCACGGACATCTTGAAGCCCGAGTCGCGAATGTCGACCGACGAATAGATCGGCAGCTCATTGGCGCCCTCCATCGAGGTCAGCCAATTATGGATCTGTTCCTGATTGGTCTTGATGTGATCAATCAGGGTATTCATGGTTGGTGATTGGGAATGAATAGGATTCATGATTTAAATATGTTTATATACACTTAAATGGCTATTATGCCGAAAACCCGACGGATTGTCCAGCATTATCTTTGCTTTCGAGTCTGATAGTCAACGATCAAGGTGCCGATGGTGTCGCCTTTGACGTTGATCATGGTGCGCACGGCATCCAGCAAGCGGTCAATGGGATACAGGATCGCGATGGCCTCGGCCGGTAGTCCCACCGATTGTAACACCATCACCATGGTCACCATCCCGGCACTGGGGATGCCCGGCGCGCCGATCGAGGCCAGGATCGACATCGTGAACACGATCAGCTGCTGGGCGAGATTTAATTCAATACCCACCAGATTGGCGATAAAGATGGCGGCGATGGCCTCGTACAGCGCCGTCCCGTCCATGTTGATCGTCGCTCCGAGCGGGAGCACAAAACCGGCGATGTCTTTATCGGCCTCGAGATTCTCCTCGAGACAACGGTAGGTGATCGGCAATGTCGCCGCCGACGAACTCGTAGAGAAGGCGGTGATCAGCGCCTGACGCACGCCGCGGTAATATCGGAACAGCGACGTGTCGGAAAATGTCTTGAGGATGACCGGCAGGGTCACAAAGCCGTGAAACAGTGTCGCCCCGACAACGACCAGGATAAATTTTCCCAGCGCGGCAAACAGCGATACATCCTGGGTCGCGACCAGACCCGTGAGCAGACAGAACAGGCCCAACGGCAAGAGCGCCATGATCCACTGCACAATCAGCATGATCAGCTCGAAGATCTCATTGAGGACATTGAGCGTGGTTTGCGCCCGGCCGCCCATGACGACCAATCCGATGCCGAGGAAAATCGCAAACATGATCGTCGGAAGGATTTGGCCTTGGGCCATCGAGGCCACCGGGTTCATAAACAGATTGGTCAGGAAGTTTTCGATAAACTCCAACGGTGACATGTGTTGGACCGTCATGGTCGTCATCGAGTCCTTGAACATATCCATCTGCAGTCCGACGCCCGGTTGAAACAGATTCACGACGGTGAGTCCCAGAAAGACCGCCAGCATGGTCGTCGAGATATAGTACAGGAGCGTCATCCGCCAGACGCTGGACATCTGGGCGTGGGCCCGCAGGTTGGCAATACCCACCGTGATGGATGTAAAGACCAGCGGGATCAGGATCATCTTCAGCAAGCTGATAAAGATCTTGGCGATCACCCCGAACAGATGCAGGGCGTGCTTGATCACGGGGGCATCCGTCCCGACGAAGGCAAAGACAAGGCCCGTGACAATCCCGAGCACCGTCCCGATCAGGATTTGAGTGTTGTAGGTTAGTCGCATACAATCTCAATTATTCGTTGACGGTTGAGCAAATCAATCTATGATCTATGTTACACCATTTAGGACGTTGACCGAAGAATTAATCCATGATTGTGAGCACAAGCGGAGGTCTAAGATGACAGACAAAATTCGTGAATTAATCGCTGCGCATATCAATGTGAGCCATTTTGAAATTATGGACGACTCGCATAAGCACGCGCATCACGCCGGCGCGAGGGAATCCGGCGGCGGGCATTACCTGGTGCTGGTGGTCAGTGATGATTTTGAGGGCGTGTCACGTGTCCGTCGTCATCGGATGATCTACGAGGCGCTTAAATCCATCAAAGACCATATTCACGCCTTGGGAATCCGCGCTTACACATCTGACGAATACCAGCGTTAAGTCCGCAGTTTATAGCCGATCTTGAAGAGGAATACCGCGACATTGAAGAAAACCGCCGCCATGACCAGTGTCACCAGCGCGCTGATGACGATGCTGATATCTGAGACGCCGGTCACACTGTAACGAATGCCCTGGACCAGATAAAACATCGGATTGAACAGCGAGATGTCCTGTACGATTTGCGGTAAGAGATGAACAGGATGAAAGACTCCGCCCAAAAGCACCAACGGGATGATCAAGTAGATGTTCCACATGTTGAGCATGTTGAAGTCTTCCGCCCATAACGCGGCGAGCATGCCGATGCACGAAAAGATCACGGAAACCATCACCATAAAATAAAGCAGATACAACGGATGCAGCGCGGGAAAGTTGCCGAACATCAGCGAGACCAGATATATGCCGGTGCAGACCACCACGCCGCGCATCACGCCGCCCGCTAACAATCCCAGCACCATTTCAAAATACGACAACGGCGATAACAAAAGTTCCTGAATGTGATTGTGCCAGCGGCCCAGAAATAGCGAGAAGGACGTGTTTTCATACGAAGTTGAAATCAGATGCATGGTCATCAGTCCGGGGACAATAAAGCTAAAGTAGGACACCTGGGCGGATGTAAAATCAATGCGGTTGCCGATCGCGACGCCGAAGATAAACATAAACAGCGACGCGCTAAGGATGGCCGGGAAAACGGTTTGGGTCGCGACCGATAAAAAACGAAAGATCTCGCGCTTGGCGAGCGAGGCTGTGCCGATGGGATTTGTGATCATTCGAGTCCTGTGACTTCAATAAAGACGTCTTGAAGTGATTTGTCCTGTAAGATTTGACTTTTTTCGCCGATGCGGACAATATTTCCGCTATTGATAATACCGATGGTCTTGCAGAGTTTTTCGGCTTCCTCCATGTAATGTGTGGTCAGAAAGATGGTCTTGCCTTCCTGATTTAATTCCTTGAGATAGTTCCAGATCTGAAATTTGAGTTCGAGATCACAACCCGCGGTAGGCTCATCGAGAATGATGATCTCCGGCTCATGGATCAACGCCCGGCATAATAGCAGACGTTTTTTCATCCCGCCGCTGAGCGTGCGGTGTTTGGCATTGCGTTTTTCGTACAATCCAAAGCGCTCCAGCAACTCATCGGCGCGGCGCTTGGCCTTAGGCGGGAGGATGCCGAAGTATCCGGCCTGAAAGACCAGCAGATTCCGGATCGTCAGGAACGGATCGAAATTAAATTCCTGGGCGCACAGTCCGACCAGCCGGCGGGCCTGAATGTAGTCTTTGGTGGTGCTGTATCCGAAGATGCGCACATCTCCTGACTGATAATTAGATAGTCCGGTCAGGACATTGATGGTGGTGGTTTTACCGGCGCCGTTGGGTCCCAGAAACGCGAAGAAGTCACCGCGTTTGACCTGAAACGAAACATCCTTCAGGGCCGCTAGATTGCCGTAATATTTGGACAGATTTTTGATCTCAATTGCGAATTTTGAATCGCGCATTCAATCAACCTCGTTGATATTAGGCCGCCGCTGAAGCCGTGGCCCGTGCCGTAAATTCGGCCTGGGCCCGTCGGGCCGCGTTGCGGACTATCTCCGGCAGGGCCGGATGGATATAAATCATATTGAGCAGATCATCGAGCGTGCCGTCCTTGTTCATAAACGCGATGATCATATGGATCATATTGGACGCCTCGGGGCCGACAATATGCGCGCCGAGGATCCGCCGCGTCTTCGCGCAGATCAGGATCTTACAAAAGCCGTGATCGGAAAGCAGGGCCATGCCCATCGCGCTCTTGGCGTAGGGATTGACACCGCTGATGTAATCGACACCTTCGGCCTTGAGTTCATCTTCGGTTTTTCCAACACCCGCCACCTGCGGATTGGAAAAAATCGCATGCGGCACCGGCGGATACTGGATGGGCCGGTCGTGCGGATTGGCGAAGGCCGATTCAAACAGATATTCACCTTCAAAATTAACGCTGTGCCGGAAGAAATACCGGCCGATGCAGTCGCCCAGCGCGTAAACACCGTCGACACTGGTTCGCAGGTGATCATCGACGTCAATGAATCCTTTGGATGTCACTTTAATGTCGGTGTTTTCCAGTTTAAGGGTGTCACTGTTGGGAACTACGCCGGTGGCGATCAGTAAGGCGTCACACTGTATGGTTTTTGATTCTTCATGTTGTTTGTAGGTGATGCGGAAAATGCCATTGCGGTAATCGACCTTGGTTGGACAGGCCTTGATGTGACAACTGTACTTTTCAGAGAAGACACGCGTAAACTCCTGGGCGACCTGTGAATCTTCCCCGCGTAGGAATCTGGACCGGACCATAAATTGAACGTCACACCCGAGCGCCGCGTATGCGTGTCCTAATTCAACGGCGATGTAACTGGCCCCGACAACCACCATTTTCTGCGGGAGTTTGGTCAGGCGCAATGCTTCGGTGCTGGTCATGAACGGGGTGTCTTTGAGTCCCGGGATGTCCGGAATGTGCGGCCGGGCCCCTACGCCAATCACGATGCGTTCGGCGGTTAATTGTTCGCCGTTGACCTCAACAACCTTGTTGGTCAGGAAGCTGGCGGTTCCGTGATAGTAATCAATATTGGGATTTTTGGAATAACCGACGACGATACTGTCGGAATCATGATCGACCGTGCTGGAGATACGTGTCACCAGCTTTTGAAAATCGACTGAAAAGTGCGGATTGTTATGAATATCAAACTTAGAGGCCTCGCGGATCTCTTGAGCCACATCGGCCGGATGAATTAACATCTTGGAGGGGATGCATCCGCGATTCAGACATGTCCCGCCAAGGCGGTCTTTTTCGATGACGGCGACTTTTAAGCCCATCCGAGCCGCCGGTGAGGTGATTTTAGATCCGCCGCCGGACCCGATGACGATGACATCGTAATTTTTCATATGTATGCGATCGTTTGCAAGTAATTGGTTGATTAGGTGGCTATTTTATCAACGCGTCTAGTAAATGCAACAAAAATCATTCTTAGCTGCAGGTCTGATTCCGGTTTTGATCGACAAAATCATAGAGCCGCTGGACGATCTCATCAAAATCCAGCATCGGCATTAAATCTTTACGTAACTGGGCCACGTTAGGGACGCCTTTGAGATAGCCGGTGTAAAATTTACGAAACGGAATCAAACCGCGGCGGATGTCTTTGGTCTCGACAGACATGCGTAAGTGATCAATGCATACGTCGACCCGTTCTTTCAGTGTCGGCGGCGGCAGTTCCTGGCCGGTCTTAAGCAAGTGCTGGACCTGAGCAAAGATCCACGGATTACCGATGGCGGCGCGGCCGATCATGACGCCGTCACAGCCAGTCTCCAGCATTTGTTTGGCATCCTGTGCGGTGCGAACATCGCCATTGCCGAAGACCGGGATGGAGACCACTTTTTTGATGCGCTCCAGCCAGCTCCAGTCCGCCGGGGCCTTGTCATGTCCCTGAGAGCGGGTGCGGCAGTGGACGGTGAGTCCCTGGGCGCCCACATCTTCGATCATGCGGGCCACATCGAGGATCACGATATTATCCTCATCCCAGCCCAGTCGTGTTTTGACAGTGACAGGGAGAGATGTTCCCTTGACGGTCGAGGCAACGATCTTTTTAAAGCGGGGCAGGTCTTTGAGGAGTGCCGCGCCTTGACCGCGGGCCACGTGATTCTTTACCCAGCAACCGCAGTTGATGTCGATAAAGTCAGGGTTGAGGCTTTCGGCCATGGTGGCGGCATCGAACATGCATTCTTCTTCGCCGCCAAAAATCTGGATCGCAACCGGACGTTCCTCGTCACAGACCTCAATCTTGTTGATCGCCTTGGGGATGTTGCGGATGATCGCGTCACTGCTGGTAAATTCCGTGTAGACGATGTCCGCGCCCATCTTGCGACAGATCCGGCGAAACGCCATGTCGGTGACATCTTCCATCGGAGCCAGCGAAATCGGGGTGTCAATGTCAATCGAGCCAATCTTCATTCTAATTGCCTACAATAAAATCCTTTACAATATTAAGCATGTTGCCGATCGTGTCGCCGTTGACCAGGCGATAGAGGACCACAATCACTACCAAAAAAAGTATCGACGAAATTTTCTCTCCAAAATTCTTTTGTTCGCCGATGCAAAACCAGGCGAACAGACACAAACCAACGATGAGGATGATGAGCCCCGAAGGCATGTTTGCGATCATAGAGCGCTCCTTGATAACCATTTGCGTAAAACCATCCCGGCGGGTTGATATTTACGAGTACTCTAAGTATACTACATAGATTAAGTGTAATTATACATGGAAAATCAAATGGATCAAACACTGAATAGTCGCATTTGCGCAGTCCAGCAGGGAATCAAGATAGTCGGCGTGGGTAAAAAGGGCAGCCGTGAGCTGCCGGACGAGCTGATCGAGGCTATAGCGGACGAATTGGCGCGGCAGGATGCGCCGGACATTGCCGTCGGCGCCCTATTGGCCGGCCTGTGGATGAAAGGCGTTTCAGCTGATGAGCAGCGCATTGGCGCTGTTTGCTCACCGTCATTTTTTGAATCCGCTGAATGTTTGATCGACTATATTTGTCATGATATCAATTATGAGATCCGTCAGCTGATGGATATTCTGGCGGATCGCCGATCGTTGAACCAAGCGCAGGCAGAACGGTTGGGCGCATTTTTATTGGGCAATGTGCCCGGTGATCGCGCACGCGGATTTGCGGCGTCACTCTTACGCGTTCGATACGAAACAGACGATGAGTATGCCGGGCTGCTAAGAGCGATGGAAGCGACGTTCAATGAGCCGTTTAAACGTCCGCTCCCGGCGGGAAAGCCGGTGCTCACGCTGGCTGAACCGTTTGACGGCGTTGACCGTTCGAACATGATCACCCCGCTGGTGGCCGATCAATGTCAGCAGCTGGGATTTCGGGTAGTCACATTGGCCGGACGCAACAGCGGTCCCAAGTTTGGCAATAACGTATGCGATATCCATCGCCAGCTGGGATCGCGCTTTCTGACATCCAGTGATCAACTGACCGATGACATCATCCCTTATGGACATGTGCTGGATCAGGCGGATTTGTCGACAGCCCTTGACCGCTGGGTGGATTATCGGCACACGATTATCAAGCGTCCCTTTCTGGCGACCCTGGAACGTTTTGTCGATCCGTTTTCAAGTGATCTACTGGTGGCCTCGGCGTTTCATCCGCCGTACGGAGAGAAGATGCTGCGTATTTGTGAGCGGGCCGGTTTTTCAGGGGCGGTGATTGTGCGCAATGGAATGGAGGGGACCATGGCCTTTCCGTTGATGCGGGCGGCCAAGGTATTATGTAGTGCGGTACAAGCCGACGGCAGCTATCGGCGGCATGAATTCGAGGTCAACGCGCGGGATTTTGGCATTCCGTCATTCCAGGTCGAGGAACGGATCGAACAGCCGGATCTGGGAAAAAATGTTGATCTGATACAGCGCTATTATAAGGAAGGTCAAACCGGATATGATTTGTTTGATTCACGTGTAAAAGTTACTTGTGCCGGTCTGCAAAAGGCTATAAAATGGGTTTTGGATCACCGGGTCAAGCCGGACAAAATCTCCTAAAGGGCTTGTGTTAAATGATTTGGATTAGATTAGCCAGTTTTTTTATGCTGAGCGGCGTCGCTCTGGGAGCGATGGGCGCGCACGCGCTTAAAAAGCGTCTGACCGCGGACAGCCTGGCCAGTTTTGAGACCGGGGTCATGTATCAGATTATTCACGCGTTGGCCCTGTTTGTCATTGCCTGGTTGATCACACAGAGCTCAGATCCCAAGGTCTCGATCGCCGGCGCTGTGATCACGGCTGGTATTGTGCTATTCAGTGGATCCATTTATGTGCTGGCATTAACCAATATCAAGTGGGTTTGGCCATTGACCCCGTTGGGCGGAATCGCATTTATGATCGGATGGGGCATTTTATTATTGAGTCAATATGATAAGTTCGGATAATCAAACAACAGTTTCCTTCTATACCCTTGGCTGTCGATTGAATCAAAGCGAGACGGCCTCAATTGAGCAGAGTTTCGCCAAGGACGGGTTTCGGATCGTTGATTTCAAGCAACCGGCGGATGTGGTTATTATCAACACGTGTACGGTCACGGAAAACGGCGACGCGGACACACGCCGCCTGGTCAACAAGGTCAATCGTATAAATCCAGCGGCCCGCATCGCTTTGATCGGATGCCAGGCGCAGGTCCAGAAATCCAAACTCACCGAGTTGCCGAATGTCGCGTGGGTCGTCGGCAATCAACGCAAGATGGACATCGCCGAGATCGTCGCGCAGCTGCCGCAGCCGGCTGAACCGACAGTGATCGCACCGACCATCACCCGCGATCCGTTTACCATTCCAACTGCCAGTATAGACTCCCGGCACACACGGGCCAACATCAAGATCCAGGATGGATGTGATTTTTTCTGTTCGTTTTGCGAGATTCCTTACGCGCGGGGACGGGCGCGCTCCCGGGTGTTCGACGATATTCTGACGGAAGCCCGCGCGCTGACCGCGGCCGGACATCAGGAGTTGGTGATCACCGGGATCAATGTCGGCACCTATCAATACCAAGGTTACGGATTTATGGATGTCATCGACGCGCTTGAGCAGATTGACGAGCTTAAACGTATTCGTATTTCGTCGATCGAGCCCACGACCATTCCATTCGCACTTTTTGAGCGGATGTCAAAAACATCCAAGTTATGCCGACACCTGCATATTCCGTTGCAAAGCGGGGATGACGCAGTGCTCGCGGCCATGAAGCGCAAATACACCACCCGGGAATTCCTGGATTTTATTCAGCACGTGGAGGACACGGTTGATGAGGTTTGCATCGGCACAGACGTTATCGTCGGATTTCCGGGAGAGAGTGAAACGCAATTTCAGGCCACCGAGGATTTTCTGCGTGAAGCGCCGGTAGATTATTTTCATGTCTTCAGCTATTCCCGACGCTATCTGGCCAAGAGTCAGGACATGGCCGGCGAACAGACACCCCCGATTATTCAGGAGCGCAGTCGACGGCTGAGAGAGTTGGGGCAACGCAAGCGGCGTATGTTTCATGAATCGCTGGTCGCGACGGATCAGCTGGTGCTGTTTGAGCAGCTGAAAAATGGACGCCTGACCGGTATCACGGACAATTATGTCCGGGTGGCCGTGGATGAAACGGAAGCTTTGTGTAATCATTTCCGCGCAGTCAATCTACAGTCGATTGAAGGGGACGTTATTTTCGGAAAAATCAAATAAACTGATAATTTGTTTGTTATGAGTAATGATCAGAAACATTCAGAGGACAGAGAGCAGCGGCTAAGACAGATCGTCATGGCCACCCGAAATTTGAATTTTCGCGACAAGGCGGCCCTGGATCAACATCTCGCCCATGTCAAATCAGAAATAGCCGCTATATGCGGGGAAGATTCGCATCCCCTGAAGTTTGTGAACCGGATACAGTTCGCTCCCGAGTCGTTCTATTCAAGTGCGAATGAATACGAACGGGCCTGGTATGGCGGGCTCAATGAAATTATCAATTTGTGTAATGTCCTTCTCGAGGATTGTCCCGGGGCCCAACCCGAGGCCTTGCTTGAACTTCCGCCGGAGGAACCATCGGAGGACGACAATCTTCACTTTGACTCTGTTATCGATGATGACGGATCAGCGCAGGGAGAGCCGGCCGAACCCGAGATCCCCGAAGAAGGGCATGAATTCGACAAGGTCGAGGAGGTCATCGACACTATCACATCCAAGGTTGAAGATGTGTTGTCTGAGATCGATGATCCCGAACAGGGCAAGGCCCGAGGATTTTTCAACTATGTCAAAAAGAAGATCAAGAAGAGCATGGAGTACAAACCGCGCGACGACGAAAACCCTACCTGATCCCAAACCCGTCATCCTGATCCTGCTGGCTATACTTGCAGTCTGGTGCTTCATCTTGGTGTCCCAGGCACATGCCGAGCGTACCGATGGATCGGCGCCTTTCGCATTGGTCGAGCTTTACACATCGGAGGGCTGTTCAAGCTGTCCGCCGGCCGATCGGATCCTACAGCAACTAACCCGCGAGGCGCGGGACAAGGATTTACGAGTATTCACGTTGAGTTTTCATGTCGATTACTGGAACTATCTGGGCTGGAGAGATCCGTTTAGCCAGGCCAGTTTTTCAGATCGTCAACGGCGGTTTGCCCAAATCACCCGCTCGAGCACGGTCTACACACCGCAAATGATCGTCAATGGCGAGCATGGTTTTGGCGGTTATCGGGCCGATCAGGCGGAGCAGTTTATCCAGCAGGCCTTAAGCGAACCCACTGGAGTAACGGTAGATGTCGCTGTCAACGATCAGGGTGGTGATTCCATCGTGATTACTTATTCCACTTCAGGGGCCCGTGCCGGACAGGTGATCAATTTTGCGGTGGTCGAACGCGGACTGGCCGTCGATGTCAGCCGGGGCGAAAATGCCGGACGGCGTATTGAGCATGAAAATGTCGTCCGGGTATTTGAAACGTTTGAGGTGAAGGATAAGGCCGAGGCGGTGGTGCTCAAGCTTCCCGCGGCCATGGATCGATCGAACAGCAGTGTGATTGCCTACGTGCAGGATCCGGCGACGTTTGACGTGCTGGGGGTTGACGCAGTCGATCTGTAAGCCATGATAAAATTTCAAAAAAGATCTTTCCTTCCGTTAATTTCATGTTATCCTACAAATATGAAACGCACTCGCAGTGGATTTACCCTAGTGGAAATTATGGTTGTGGTTCTGATTATTGCCATTCTCGCGGCCATCGCCATACCCAATTTGATCAGGGCCCGTGTCACGGCTAATGAATCAGCCGCCAAGGCGACGCTGAAATCGATCAGCACGGCGCTCGAAAATTACTACAGCATCAACAGCCAATATCCCACCAACACCACCGCCTTGATCGGTGATGTTCCGCCGTATCTCAGTACCGATTACTTCGCCAGCGCGCATCAGGGGTACACCTTCGCCGCGACATTGAATCCTTACACGTATTCCGTAATCGCCGTGCCGGTCAGCACCAGCACGGGGTCGGCCAGCTATACAATCAATACGCAGGGCGTTCTGACCCAAAACTAGCGTATCTTTCCTATCTAATTTATTCCGAAAAGTTTATGTGATTTTTGTGCAATTGTGCTATACTTGCAATTGTTTAGAGGGAAACTGTACCAAGAACGGTTATGATAAAACATTTTAAGTTCGATCAACTGTTTATCTTCACTTTACTCCTGACTACCTGGAGTGTCACACCCCGGGTTCATGCCCAGGAGCTTACACCGATTACCTCGCCTAATTGCAATCAGTTTGTTTTTGATGCCAGTGAATCATCTGATCCCGACAACGAAAAGATTACCTATGATTGGGATTTCGGGGACGGCAATACCGCGGGCGGTATGGTTGTTAATCATACGTATCAGTCTTCGGGGGAGTATTTTGTCAATCTGACGATTACCGACAATTCCGGGATTGAATGCAGCACGGACAGCATCACTGAACATGTATTGGTCAATATTCCGCCATTCGCCGATTTTACGGCTCAAAGCCGTGTGTGTGTCAATGATCCGATCTTCATGGATGCGTCGGCCAGTTACGCGGACAGCGGTCAGCCATTAGTGTATGCCTGGGATTTCGGCGACGGGACGGGTCAAGAAAATGTCAGCCAGGTGACCAAGGTCTACACACGAGGCGGGTCGTACGAGATCACGCTGTTGGTGGATGATCCGGCCAATCAGGTGTGTTCATCGGCGGTGGCCAAACGGGCCATCTATGTCAATGAACCGCCGATCGTCGATGTGGGATCCAAGGATATGTTTAAGTGCATCACTACTCCGGATGATCTCGTGGTGAAATTTGACGCGTCGAATACCAAGGATATCAACAATGACACGCTCAAGTACACCTGGGATTTTGGTGACGGCGAAAGCGGGACGGGATCGGTGATCCAGCACCAGTATGATCGAAGCGGAATTTACAGTGTCAAACTGATTGTCGACGATAATTCAGAGCTGGTTTGCTCGTCGAGTGTTAGCTTTATTAATCTGCGACTCACACAAACACCCAAAGCGCATGCCGGCGACGATGTGATCGGATGTGTGGGTGAGGAAATTCCGTTTGACGGCACGCAATCTGTCTCGGAAACGCCGGGAACCTTGTCGGCTGTGTGGAATTTCGGTGACGGTCAGTCCAGCGAAGGCGTTGTCACCAGTTATGCTTACCCAAGTCCCGGGCAGTATCAGGCGATTTTGACGGTGACCGATCAGCTCAATCCGATGTGTCCATCATCAAGCGATATCAAAAATGTCGTGATCAATGCCACACCGACGGTGGCGATTAAGTCGCAGCCGCTGGGCTGTCTGGGTGAAGAGATCCAGTTTGACGCCACCTCCGCGCTGGACCCGGATGGAGATGAACTCGAATTCTACTGGACCTTCGGGGATGGTCAGATCCTCAAGGGTGGTCCGGTTGTCAAACATCAGTATCAGCAGGGCGGTGAGTACCGCGTTACTGTCATTGTCGATGACGGTCAGGCGTCGAGTTGTTCGACCGCGACGGCCGAAACAGTCGTCAGGATCAATACACCTCCGCAGGCCGATGCCGGTCCGAACATGACCTGTTGCGCTGGAGTTCAGGCTGAATTTAACGCGACCGCGTCGATTGATGCGGACAATGATCCGCTGATCTACACCTGGGATTTCGGGGATGGCAATACGCAAGAGGGGGCGGTGGTCAACCATGCCTACGCCAAAAGCGGATCCTACAATGTCGTGCTGACCGTCGATGATAACTCCCGAACACAATGCAGTAAATCCAGCGTTAATTTTGTCGCCGAGGTCAATGCGCAGCCGGTGGCGACCTTCAAAGTTCGATAGCATATCCATTCCATCAGACAGGAGAAACAATGAACGCCGAATCAAAAAAATTTCTCACACAACTTTTAGCTCAATGCGGTCCATCCGGATTTGAAGAATCCGCTCAATCGGTTTGGCTGAAACGAACAAAATCATTTGCCGATAAATCGTATAAGGATATCCACGGCAACGCGTACGCGGTCCTCAACCCGCAGGCCGATTTTCGAATCATGCTTGCCGGGCATTGTGATGAGATCGGATTTGTGGTTTCGAGTATTTCGGAAGAAGGATATCTGTACGTCAATCCGATCGGCGGGATCGACGCCGGGGTATTGCCCGGAAGTCAGGTCAAGGTTCAGACCGCCAAGGGGTGGGTCGACGGGGTGATCGGGAAAAAGGCCATTCATCTGATGACCGCCGATGAACGCAAAAAAGTTTTTCCGCTCAAAGATATGTGGGTGGATATCGGTGCCAAGGATCAGGCCGATGCTAAAAAAATCGCGGCCGTCGGCGATCCCGTGTCCTTTGCTCCGAATTTCATTGAGCTCAAGAATAATAATTTTTCATCCAAAGGGTGTGACGACAAGACCGGCGCGTTTGTGGTCTCTGAGGTTATCAAGATTTTGAGTGAATCGAAATTACGAAAAGACGTTGGTGTATATTCGGTGGCCACGGTTCAGGAAGAGGTTGGATTGCGCGGGGCGATCACCAGTTCATATGGGGTCAATCCCAAAGCGGCTATTGCCGTTGATGTTGGGCACACATCGGATCTGCCCGACGTCGACAAGCGTCACGTCGGAGAGATCACGCTCGGCAAAGGACCGTTGCTCCACAATGGTCCGGTGATCAACAAGGTCTTGGGACAACTGCTGATCAGCACGGCCAAGTCCAAAAAAATTCCCTATCAGTTCGCACCATTAGGTCGGCCCGGCGGAACAGATACCGCCATGATTCAGGTCAGCCGGGAAGGTGTGGCGACCGCCTTGATTGGTGTCCCGACACGTTACATGCATACGATGGTGGAGACGTGTAATTTTATGGATGTGAAACATACCGCCCAGTTGATCGCGGAGACCATTCTCAAGATTACACCAAAAACAGATTTTATCCCTTGATCCCGTCATGCGAGACTACATCGCAAAATTACCACTGGTTCAGTGTTTTACCGTCCAGGGACGACGGACACCCGGATTCTATGCGATCACGCTGGCCCTCGGGCTGGCCCTTGTCCTTCAGTGTCTCAAGCTGATCCATCCCGCGACACAACAATCATTTCTCAAGCAATTTCATTGTCAAACCCGATCGTTCGCCGTGTGGAGTCTGCGTCAGACAGTGCCGAGTATGTACAGTTTCGAAAATCAGGTCTGGTGGAGCCGGGCGCCGTTGGATGGTCGGCCGACGTTTACCCAGTCGGATCTTGACGCGGGACGCTACCACGTATGGCTCAATCACTTTCCGTTGCACTTCGTGACGTATAATTTTTACCGTGATCTGTTTTTTATGGAGAGTGACGAAAGTTACCTGCATCTGGAATCGAGTTTTCAGCATCAAAACCTGAGTTCTTCCTACAAACTCGAGCGCGATCATGACGTGGTCCGTATCATCCCAATGAGAGGGGCGGGGGATGAGTAAGATTGAGTTTACGAATCTGCAGATTTTGCGCGTGGCCATGGGCGCGTGGTTTTTCGGCTGGTTCATCCGGTTTCAGTATTTTAAGACGTATTTGTTCACTTTTATTGAACGCTATCCGATCACCTTTGATTTCTTCCCCGGTTTTTTACAACAAGGGGAGGTGTCGATGGTCGTGTTTTTTCTGCCAATCCTGATTGTGCCCGCTCTGCAGATCCCGTCGCAACGGCGTATGATTGTGGCCAGTATGACTTTGCTGGTTACAGCGACGATCTCCATGCTGCACCTTGATACCTATAATGATGCCACCAATGTCACCTGTTTCTGGTCCGCGATATGGCTGCTGTGGTTTTCGGTGAATTGTCATCGGACGGACGTGGCCTTTCGCACGCAGGCCCGCTTCCTGGTGCAGTTGATTGTCACGGTGATCTTTGTGGGCGGATTTGTCGGAAAGATCACGCCGGCTTATCTTAGTGGGCAGGCATGGTTTGAAATGTTTATGTCGAAGGATTCTTATTTCTTCGGATCCGTTCTGCGCGGTCTGATTGACGCGGATCCGCGGCTGCTCAGCCGATATCTGAGCTGGGGGATGATTTTTGCCGAGGGCTGTATGGGATTGATGATCCTCGTGCCGTACCGCTTGGGCGCCATCTGCGCGTCGGTGCTGATGCTGCTCATGTTATTGATGTCGAATACCGTCTTGATCCTCTCGGTGCTGGGCTGTTTGATCGGCATGATGTTATCGTTACTGATGTGGCGGGACATTGATCTTGAGGGTGATCGATGATAGTCTCACTCATCGGCTTGGTTGTGGTTGGGCTGGGTCTGCGAATCCTTTATATCCTCGCCCTTCACGGGCATCCGTTGCTGGAATTGTCGGTGCAGTCGAACGTGTTTGACCAGGCGCGTTTTATGGAGCTGGCCCGCGTGTTTGCGTCGGGGCAATGGTTGGGGACCATCACCGAAGGACATTTTGCATCGGCTTATTCATATATCATCGCGATTTGTTTGAGTGTTTTTCAGCAGGATATGTACGGTGTTTTTTTCCTGCAGGCAATCATCGGCGGCGCGGCCATTCTGGTGATGTATCGACTGGGAGTTGAACTCTTTGACAACAAGGTCGCGGCCTTTGCCGCTGCGGCGATACTCACCTTTTATGGACCGCTGATTTTTTTTGAAGGCGCGTTGTTACGGGCGTCTCTGTTGGCCTACGTCAATCTGTTTGCCTTTTATGCCATTGTAAAGGCGATCAAAGGTGGTCGACTGCGGTTGTACTTTATCGGTGGACTTTGGCTAGCGCTCTCGCATGCCATCCGGCCTGGAGTACTCATTCCCATGGTGGGGCTCTATTTGATCATCGCTGCGTTACGATCAGCCAAGCGATGGAAGGCGGTCGCGGTATTTGCGCTGGCTGTTGTTACGGTGCTGGTGCCGATGAAGGTTCGAGATCATCTGGCCCGGGCGGACCAAACCATTGAGTCGCAAAACATGTCGATCTTCTGGATCGGTAACACGCACGACTCGTCGGGGATTGGTTTGTGGCGTTCACCGCTGCGTATGCAATTGACGCGTGAAGCCGGAGGCTCGAAACTGGCCACCGCCGGTATACTGTGGCGGGAAATCAAGGCCCATCCCGGGGATTATGCCGCGTTGTACTATCGAAAATTTCGAATGTTTCTCAATGGCTATGAGATCCCGGGAAATATCAACTATTATCATTTTCAGGAATTATTTCCCGTCCTGAAATTAGGCTGGATAAATTTTACACCGATGTTCCCATTTTTTTGTATGGGTCTTGTGTGTGCGATTCGAAAACGCGAGCAAATCGGTCTATTGATGGTTTTTTTGCTGACGCTTTCGTTGAGCGTGATCGTCTTTCATGTTCAGGCCCGTTATCGGATCCCAAGCATTCCGTTTTATATCCTGATCGCCGGTCGCGGTGTGAGCGGTTTGGTGGATGCGATTCGTTTGTCCCATCGAAAGGCCCTGATCGGCTATTTGGTGTTGTCCGGTCTTGCAATGATATGGGCCTTACCGGATCAGTCGATGATTCAACGCTACTTTGGTTCGATGGTCCGACCGATTGACTATGTCAATGAGGCCGTGGCCTGGCATGTTTCCTCAATACAAAATCCGTCTGATGGGAGGGTAAATAGTCATATCATCGAGGCGTTTCAAAAGGCCTATGATAAGACGCCGGTCAAGGCCTCCGGACTCCGTACGGATTGTCTGCTGAATATCGCTGTGTTTCAAAAACAGGGCGGTCAATTTAATGAATCCAAACAAACACTTCAACAGGCGATTGATGTAAGTCATCGCCCGGCCGCGGAGCTGCGTCAAAATATCATCGAGCGCGACGTGCAGCTTCAAACCAACCCCGCCGAGTACCAGTATCTCTATTACTTTTAACAGTTTATTGAAGGACGAATGGTCCGACTAGATAAACGCTTGATCCCTGATCCGCGCTTTGGACATTGAATAAAAATTCACTGGGCGTGTCGTGTGCCACGCGCGGATCGATGGCGTACATTTGATACGAGTAGCCATAGTCCTGTTTGAGTTGATAGGATTGCCCCGCGACGGTGATATCAAATTCACTGCCGCCTTTGACAAAAAACAGGATTTGCGCCTCACGGGATAATGAAGGCAGCTGCTGTTTCAGGGAGGTTTGCGATTCCTTGGAAAAAACGCGCGCGTGAAAATAATGGTCCGGATAGACGCCTTTGAGTTGAGTCAGATCATACAATTGTCCCGACGGTGTGTCATAGAAAGCTTGAGCCAGGTGTAATTCTTCCACCGCCGTCGCGTGGCGTAAATTATCATATGAGACGATGGCTTGACCGGATTCAATGGCCTTGAGGTATTTGATCGGGATGATCCGTCCATAGAACGGTGACGGGCTTGCAAAGCGATCGTACCCCAGCGTCGGTAAATGTCCGGTCGGGAAGGCCAGATAGGTCGGGGTATTATCGGAGGCAGATACAACATCGCCGATCTGTTTGATGTGACGGACTTGACGCTGAATCTCCGGACTATTCCACCCAAACATCTTGAGGGCATCGGACGGTCCGCATTTCAGATGAATCGCATGGCTGATGCTGATCAGCGAAACGGCCACGGCTAAAATAGCCGTCTGGATTGAACGGAATGACATGCTCGGCCACAGGCATCCCAGGATCAGTGTAACGATGACGGCCTCGGCATACGGGTAGTAATAGCTGAAAAACAGCAGACTCGGGAACACTGTCCCTTGAGGCATGATCGTGTCATGTACGCCGCTATCGTGCGGCATGACCATAGTCTTGACGACAAAGAGTCCCGCTAACAGACCGGCTATCCCGAATTGCTTGGAGCGGCAACGGATCATACACATTCCAAGTATGCCTAAAAATCCAATCGTTCCGAGCAGGCCGGCGGGCGATGCAGACCAATAGCCGAAATTACGACGCATAAAAAACAAGCCGAACGCTGATGCCATATCCGAGTAGGTGTGCGGATTGCCCCAATAAGACACGTATTTGGCCAGGATCTGCGGATGACGGAAGGACAGCGCGGCATTGGGATCGTCGGGGACCGGGCTGATCGTGTAAGCAAAGATGGCGAAGCCGACGAAAGCCGTCAGCAAGGTTGAAATGAAGAGAATCGTCCGTCGTGACCAAAGTAGTTGACGGCGTTGGGCGAATCCGATGTAAAGCCACAATCCGGGGATCAGGAAGTAGGCGGTTTCATCCGTGATCATCGCGCAAAACGCCGCGATCCATACCAGACACAGGGAACGGCCCGGGATCCGGTCAAAATGGCGTTGGGGTCGTGAAAGAATGATCCAGGCCAACAGCCAAAAGGTCACAACGAGCAGTTTGGCATTTCGAAAGGGATACATCAGTGTGGCCATTGCGATCCCGGAATTAAGGAAGGTCAGCGCGGCAAGTGTCGCAAGGGTTCGATTTTGTCGCCACTGGTGGATTAATTTACCCACGAGCAGGCTGTTGATGATGTGAATGAGGATCAGTCCCCAGTTACGTAAATAGACGGCGCCGAACAGCTGGCCAAACTTAAATGTCAGCATTTCGATCAGGTAAGACAGATGCCGGACTCGGAAGATGCCATCGACGAAGTAGTAATCAAATATCTTCGCCCAATCGCTGAACCACAGGCCGGTGTGATAGGCCGTGTCCTGATGGGAATTCAATGACCAGAACAATCCATGGTACACGATCTCACCGTTGGTCCATGCCACTGGCTGGGCATGAATCCAGACGAACGTCGCGATAGGCAGGAACACGCCAAGCCATGGTCCGAAGGCAATAATGACACGTAAAAATTTATTCATAGGTCGATGATCTGAATTTATTCGGCTCGCCGTCAGTATATCACCGATAACACCGGTTGCGGAAAAAATCAAAGCTGATATAATTGAAGACTACGCCGTTCGGGCGACGTTCAAATCAACATCAAATCCGGAATAGTCTAAATGATATCAACCCACTTTGGAAAGGAGCGAAGGATGAAGCGAATTCTCCCAATCTTATTTCTGTGTCTAGGTATGGCGACGATGTACACGGTTTCGGCCGATGCCGGCGCGTGTCATAAAGGCGGATGCAAGGGATCGTCATGCAGTCAAGGCAAGGCAAGCAAATGCAAGATCACCAAGCTTAAAAAAATGACCAAGATGCTGTACTGGCACAAAGATGCTCTGGAAATCACCGATGACCAAATGGATCAGATCAAGTCGGTTAAACATACCGCGATTAAGACTTTGATCAAACTTCGTGCTGATAAAGATATAGTTAAAGTGGATCTCAAATCGGAGATGTGGGAAGACATGATTGATGTGGATCGGGTCAATGATCTGATCGATCAGAAGTATGCCATCAAGACGTCGGCCAGCAAGGTCTACGTCAAGGCCATCGCCGATATTCTAAAAATCCTCAACGAAGACCAGCGTAAGATGGTCAAAAAGATCGCCAAGCACAAGAAAATGGGTAAAAGCTGCGGAACGTCCAGCTGTTGCGGAAAATGCGGTTCAGGTGGGGCCGGCAAGGTTTGTCCGATTACCGGTAAGCCGCTTGATGGCAAAGGATCGATGAAGGGATCCATGAAGTAGTTCACACACATTATCTGACAGCCGTCGCCCAAGGGCGGCGGCTGGTTTAATTAAGGAAAGTTATGCTGAAAAAAAATGTGTACCTTGTGTTAAGTTTCGCCATGCTGTTGCTGATCGGGCCGGGGGTGGCGGAATCCTCTCTGACGCCTAATCAACTCAAACGTGTCAAGGTGGCCCGGAGTCTTTTGGGATCGGCCGAGACCAGTTCACTTCAACAATTAACGGATGATATCACGCAGTCCCCGGCGCCTGAAGGCGCGCTTCAGATCCTCGAGGCCGTCGCCAAGGTATACCGAAAGATGGCCAATGAGTATGAAATCATCAATCCAGCCGATCAACAACGTTTGCTGGGAAAGATCAGGATGAATATGGCCTACTTTCAGCTAGGCGGGCCGGATGTGGAACGTGACGGGGAGGGACTCTTGAACATTGTCATTCGGCGAGAACTCAAGGCGACCCTGTCACCCAAGGTGTTTCAAGATCGACGATTATTCTATTCGCTGACCGATCAGTAACATTCAGGGGGAGTGTGATCGGTATGCGAAAAATTTTGTTTCCAATCGTTTTGCTCATTCTTGTCTGGGGATCCATCGAAGTTTTAAGCTGGGCCGGCCTGGCGGCGTTCAAGCATTTCAAGTCCGTAGAGTTCGCGCCATTCTCCTCTGAATTTCTCTACGATCATCAGAAAGAAATCATCCGAAAATTATTGGCCGGGGAAAATCAATACACCGATTATCATGCGGTGTTAGGATGGACGGTCAAGCCTTCTGCTGGCTCAGAACCTTATCAGTCCAATTCACAGGGCGTTCGCTCCGTCAGAGAATACACCTCTCAACCAGCCACGGGAAAAACCCGGATCGTCGCGTATGGCGATTCTTTTACCCACGGCGATGAAATCCCCAACGATCAGACGTGGACACATTATCTGGAGCAGGGCGACACCACCATCGATGCGTTAAACCTCGGCGTCGGCGGTTACGGACTCGATCAGGCATATTTGCGGTATCAACTGCATGAAAATCAATTTTCGGCCGATATCGTCTTGATTGGTTACATGGTCAATAATGTCGAACGGACGGTGAATACTTTTCGTCCGTTTTACACGGAGAAGTCCGGGCTGCCGCTCACCAAGCCGCGGTTTACTCTCGAGGAGGGGCGTCTCAAACTCATCCCGAATCCTATTCAGGATCTATCCGAATACCGGGCGTTGCTGAACGAAGACCCTGCCATGATCCGACGGATCAGTGAACACGATTTTTATTACAAGAAAAAATATTTTGCCGGTCCTTTTGATACATTGCCGAGTGTACGCCTGGTCAAGGTTCTTAAGCGGGAATACCGTCAGTTGATTAATGAGCGTGAAAAGCAATTGGCCTTTGATATCAATGAACAGATTTTTGTTGAGTTTGCGGACCTGGCCCAACGTTATGGATCACGGCCGATTGTGCTGATTTTTCCAACCAAATACGATTTTTACCGTAAACGTTTGGGACATGAGTGCCGCTATCAGAATGTGATCGATACGCTTGAGGTCAATCAATTAGAGTATATCGATATGATTGAGGCCTTTGATCTGACGAACCCAGAGTTTCCCATTGAAGACATGTTTGCGCCGTACAAACACTATTCGGGGCAGGCGAATCAGCGCATCGCCCGTTATATTCTGTCCTATTTAAAAACGACTGGCACGACAGTTAAACCAAATTGACATCGGCAGCGCCGGAAAGATTTAGTATAATACGTGTATGAAAACACTAGGATTGATCGGCGGGATGAGCTGGACGTCGACCGAACATTATTACCGGGGACTAAATGAATTGGTTCAGCAGCGGCTGGGGGCCAAGCATTCCGCGCAACTCCTGCTGTACAGTGTGGATTTTGCACAGATAGCGCAGTGGCAACGCCGTCATGATTGGGCCTGTGTGGCCGAGTATCTCACAGATATTGCGCGCCGGCTTGAACTCGCGGGTTGCGATTTATTGGGATTGTGTTCCAACACCATTCATCAGGTTGCCGATGATATCGCGGCGAAAATCGATGTCCCTGTCGTACAGATCACATCAAGTGTCGCCGAAAAAATTTCAGATCTCAAGCTTAAGCGGGTCGCCGTGCTGGGCACGCGATATGTCATGGCAGAGGGATTCTATCGTCAGCGAATCGAGACATCCAGTGCCTGTGAATCCGTTGTTCCTTCCGTACCCGATCAGGAGTGGATCCATTCCACGATTTTTGACGAGTTATGTCATGGAACAGTGAATTCATCCATCCGCCGACGATTCCGACAGATGATCGGGCAGTTGTGTGACACCTCGATAGATGGAGTTTTATTGGCCTGTACGGAACTGGGATTGGCCATTGATATCAATGCCCATGAAAAGCCCGTTCTTGACTCCACGCAAATCCACATCCAAGCCCTGGGGGAGGCGATGCTGAATGACTAAGCGGTCGAACCGTTCAAACAGATTATTTGTGCTCTTGACCATTCTGTTGATGCTGGGTGTGACGGCGGTCATCGGTGAAATCTATTTGCGCGTGTTTGCCGCGGACAAGGTCTGGACGCCGGAACAATTGAAGCAGGATTCCTGGCAGCTGGATCCGGCGGTGTTTGCGCAACATGTCTTTCCGCTGCGCGAACAACTATTCATCGACAAACAGTGGGCCAAACCCGGTGAAGGTTATCTCAAGCGATATGTGAACAAACTTGGTTACCGCGGGGCGGAATTTTCACCGGTGAAACCTCAAGGGGTGACACGGATTCTCATCTATGGCGGATCGTTTGTCTTTGATATTTATGCATCACTCAATCAGGATTGGCCCAACCAGATTCAAATGTTGCTTCATGAGCGCGGCTACACCAACGTGGAGGTGATCAATGCGGGAATCCCCGGACATCGTTCATCCGACTCGGTGGGGCGATTATTCACCGAGGGCCATCGATTTGATCCAGACTTCGTGGTGCTATGTAATACATTTAATGATATTAAATTTTTTGATCTGAAAAAACCGTTCCTGCGGGAAGTGGTTCCGTACCAGCCGGAAAATAATCCGATGACCAATTACCACGGGGAAATTGACCGCTTATTAAGTGAATCATCCCGACTCTACACGTTTATCCGCCAGGAGTATTATCAGCGCAAATACAAGGTCGGCCTGGAAGGTGCCCGGCGGCGGGGGCATAATCACAACTACTATGAAGCCCGGCAGATGTTTCCGGCCGCAGTCGGTCAGTTTGAGCTGAATGTCGAATTATTTGTGGACGCCGCCAAAAATATCGGGGCCGTACCCGTCGTGATGTCTCAGCCGCGCCTGGTGACGGCTGATAATGCTGAGTTGGAGGAGCACAAATTACGCAACTTCCGGCCGATGTTTCGACATCAGGATTATGTGGTGGATTGTTTTAAGGCGGCGGATCAAATTATTCAGCGGGTGGCCCGTGAAAAATCGGCCGTTTTTATCCATGCCGCGGCTCAATTTACCGGCGACGGGGATATGTTTGTGGACCATATTCATCTGTCTGAGTCGGGATCGCGTCGACTGGCTGCGTATGTGGCGGATCAATTAATCCCCTTATTACCCAAGCCATAATCCGGCGAATGGGAAGATTAATCCAAGGGAAAATTTGATTTTGATCGGCCCGATGCGTATAATCGAACATTTAAACAAACCGATGAGGTTGATTTCAATTCATGGATAAGTGTATTTTACGCAAAATATTACTGATCACGATCGCCTGTGTTTTGGTGACCGGTGTGCTTTGGCCCTGGTCGGCCGGCGCTCTGAATCAGAATTATTACAACTCTGAGACACCCATATTCGGGGCCTCCAAACTCACCGATCATCTCAAGAATTCAGGGTTCAGTCCGCAGTACAGTATCGGTAACTTTAAACAGGTATATTCCCGCAACACTCGTCGAATCTATTGGTTCGGCCAGACCGGATTGCACGATCGTCCCTACGATATTCACGGGCATTGGATTACGCCCAGTGGTGAATTGTTTCATCAGGACAGGGCCGAACGCAATAGTGACGGCTATTATTCGGCGAAACTCAAACTACCGCGCCGCCGCAGCAAGGTCGAGACCGGTCAATGGAGCTTTGAATTGCGCGATGGTGAGGGACATTTAATCCTAAGGGAATACTTTTATATCGGGACCGATTCGGGCAATACCACGGTCGATCTCGATGCCATATGGACTGATCCGGAATACAATATCCATGAGGCGGATGCGGTTATTTTTGATCACATCATTGATATCGACGTTGATGACGACTATGTGGTGACCCGCACCATTCACAAACGGATGAAAATTTTGACGGAAAAAGGCGCGCGTATGTCCCAGCTGTACGAGCCGTACCGCGAAGCTCACGAGTCCGCCCGCATTACATTGATGAACACGATCAAACCCAACGGTGAGATTGTGCGCATTCCGCAACAGCTGGTCGGGCAGGTCACCGAGTATCATCCGGAGTACACATCCTCGAAGGCCGTTGTTTTTGCCTTTCCGGAAGTTGAGGTGGGATCCGTCCTGGAATATGAGATCACGTTCAAGGGGAATAAGCCTGTATCCCGGGATTTGTTCTATCATCAGTTCCGGTTTTCAGAAAGTATCCCGGTGGCCAATGTGCGCTACACGGTAACCGTGCCGCAAAGTTTTGGGTTACGATACCTGAATGTTAATCATGATTACGAGCCTGAGATTGAGGTGCTCGACAAATCACGTGAGAACCGTATTCGCTGGACGATCAAAAATACACCTCCATTAACGTTTGAGAAACACATGCCGCCGTATCGCGAAGTGGGACGATCGGTGGTTGTCAGTACGACGGCCCATTGGGGACCGGTGGCCAAATGGTGGCTGCAGGAATCGCGACGCAAGCGGATCCTGAGCGACAAGATGAAGGAATTCGTCGACCAGGCGGTTAAGGACGAGACCCATCCACAACGCAAGCTGGCCCGCATTTTTGCGGCCTTCAGGGCGAAGTTTACCGTTCTACCGGAGGAGTTGGGGCGTGTGTCGTATGAACCGATTCCAACAGATGAGGTCTTCCGGCGGGAGGCCGGCAATAGCCGTGATCTTTCGCATACCCTTGAAGTCCTATTAGAGTATGCCGGCATTGAGGCGTTCCCGACCTTCGTCCGCACGCGTCCTTTGGGGGATTTAGCCCCGAATGTCACCGGCCTGGGTGAATTCAATCACATGATCCTCACGGTAGAGTTTGAGCCGAATGCTCCCCAGTTTCTGGATCCACGCGCCACACATTTCCAAAAAGGCACGTTCAAGTCGGATCTTTTTGGGGCTGAGCTGATGGTCGTCAAGGGGGACGTCATTGATATGATCACCCTGCCGATACCCGGACCGACGGTCAGCGGGCAGACGCTTGATGTGGATGCCGTGGTGCATTCGGATTTTTCAATGACCGGAACGATGACGATGGAATACTTCGGTACGGCGGACGGGGAGATCAAGGCCCGGCTCAATGGCATGAAGAACCGTGATTTTCAATTGTTTATCCAGAGTCTGGTCACCCGCATCTTTCCCAACGGGCGTTTTGAACGTTGTGAGACCTTTAACCAGAAAAAATTTACCCGTAATGCCCGGCTGGTCATCACATTTTCTGTGCCGAACGTGATCCAGGAAAAGGCCGGAGGCTACGCCATTCGAATGGTCGGGACGCCGATCAATGTGCCGGAGCATGTTAAACCGGAGCGGGTCAATCCGATATACAAACCCACTTATGGATTCAGCAAGACCAGTATGTTTATCCAGCTGCCGGAGGGGCTACGTGCCGCCAATGTGCCGTCGCGGCAGACGGTGGATACCGATATGGTGGCGTACTACACGGAGTTTTCGGCGGTGGATAATTCCATCCGATTGGATGATTCAATCACTGATAAACGTCTGGAAGTGGGTCTTGATGAGTACGAACGGTATTTCGGATTTTTTGACGCCTATCGTCAGGGGGTTCAGGTGGATATTCCGCTGGAACTCGTGCCTTAATTTCATCATTTTCGGAAGAAACTTGCCAAGTCATCGGCTTTTGGCTAAAATATGGTCGTGAATGGCCGTTCGGTCACGACTAATTTCCAATTTAAGGAGTCACGCATGGATCTAATGAAGCTTATCACTAAAAATCCTGACCTGGTCGGTCAAATCGCCAAGCAATTTCAATTAACCGGAGATCAGGCCAAGTCCGCGCTTTCGGCCTTGACCAAAGCCGTCGCCGGAGGTATTAAAAAGAACACGCAGTCGGCCGATGGTATCAGCGGATTGATGTCAGCCTTGAAAGGCGGCAGTCATGAACGCTACATCGAGAATCCGCAGGAATTGACGCGTGAAGAGAATATTCGTGAAGGCAATGGCATCCTGTCGCACATTTTCGGTAATAAAGAAACCAGCCGTCAGGTGGCCCAACAGGCGTCAGCCGCCAGCGGTGTAGATGTCGGGATTCTCAAAAAGATGTTGCCGTTAGTCGCCGGTATGACCATGGGCGGCCTGAAAAAGCAGACGTCCTCGTCCGGTATGCTCAGCGGGTTGATGTCAAAGGGCGGATCGGCCCCGGATCGAGACGCACTGGGAGGCCTGACGAAATTTCTGGATAGTGACGGCGACGGATCGGTCAAAGATGACTTGATGGGATTGGCCGGAAAATTTTTCGGGAAGTAAACGACAAAGCGGGGAACAGCTAAGTTATGGCAAATACTAGCAATCGTCGACGGGCTAATCGGATTAAATCCAGTCTGCCCATCGAACTGCAGATCGATCAGCAAATCACTGTTCAGGGACGCCTCAAGGATATCACGGTCAAGAGTGCCTTTGTCCTGATGAAAAGCAGTGTTTACATGGAAGTCAATGACGAGTTTCGTTTCTACATCCGAAGTGTGACCAATGCGGAAGACGAGGCCTTAACCGGTATCGCGCGGGTATCCCGTATCGCTCCCGGTGAAGGGATTGCGATCTACTTTACAGACATGGACACCTCGGCAACGAACCGTTTAGCTGAAATGCTGAATTCATAGGGTCGGAACGAGCGGAGCAGGATGGATACACAAATTCTCAATACAATTCAGACGTGGTTTAGCGGTTCAACGAATCTTCCCAATTGGGCGTTGGTCCTGATGGGCGCAATTTGCGTCTGGTTCGTGTTGGGTAAGCTGCTTGGCGGACGAACCGCTTATAATCCACGCCGAAAACACAAACGCATTCCCAAGCCCGAAGAACAGATCATGCTGTTTCTCACCAAGCGGGATGGAAAACCCATGCCGTCATATGTCGTTAAGGACGGTTTTCCTGACATCAGTCCGACCAAGCTGCTGCATCACATCAGTGAATTAAAAAGTTATCGCTATATCGGCGGCAATACGAACCTGGAATTGACCAAGTTCGGCCGCGCCTACCTCGTCAAACACAATCTCGTTGAAGAAACCACAGCCTCATAGTTATTGGGCCCGACGCCGTAAAATCTTCACGGCACAGGTGTCCGTCCACTGGTAGTCTTTATCCCAATCCCCGATGGTTTTGACCAGTTCAAAATGATCATCAAGATAGCGCTTGATTAAGCGCGAGTGAGATGTTCCGAATATTCCCTCACCACGATCGTCGGAATGGATCCGGTTGGAGAGGACGATCCATTGCGTTCGACTCTCGTTTAATTCTCTAATGATATCCTGCTGTTGAGTGTCCGGGATCGCCGTGAATTCAAAAAATACAAGCTGCCGGGTCGGACTGTCACGATCGAGCAGGAAATAATACAACGGATCATATGGCGCAAACAATATGGCCTCGTCAGGGGGAATGTGATCATTCACAAACTTGATGGTGTTGAGGACCGTATACATCCAGCGCGGATTGTTTTTGATGGTGACATCGGCGCGGTCAAACTTTAGGCGCTGCCAGGGCTTCCGCAGATGTTTAACCTCCAGATGGGTGATAAACAGCTGGGCGGCCGCGGCCGCGATCAGCCCGCCGACCACGGTTCGACGCAGATAGGCCGGTGCTCGCTGAGCCATAAATCCGATGCTTAATCCCAGCAGGATCATATAAAACGGTTCACTGAAAAATGACCGGAAGTATACACCGCTGAGTATAAATTCATGGCATTGCCCGACGAGGAATATCGCGGTGATCAACCACGCACACCAAATACTATTTCTGTTAGGGTGATGATGATTGGATGTTGATCGCTGCCCAATCATCTGCGCGATGACCAGGATCAGGATCCCGCCGGCCACAACAAGTGTGATCCATTCCAGTTGAAGCCGGCCACTGATCTCACGTACCAAAAATATGATATTCTCCGGAATAGAGGGATACTCATCGACCGTGGCGTCATTACCGAAATACTGATAGCATTGGCGGATCACATGGAACGGCAGTCCACGTACGGTCAGCCAGCTCAGCCCCATGATAAGCAATGGAACCGATACGATTCCGTGGATATAAAGAATGATGTTGTCCTTGCTGAACGCTTGTCGATGGACCAGAAGTTGAGCGATCAAGACGCTCAGGATCAATTCCAGCGACATCACAATGCCGAAATTCAGCTTGATCAGCCCCGCCAATACCGCGCAAATCAACCCTCCGTACACGTACCGCCGACGCGGGGTGTCGATATACGAAACGCATAGATAAAAGAGGATCGCGGACAATGCCACAATCCCGATATGATTATAGGTATAGAAGAAGGTCTTGCCATACAGCCAAAAACAGGCGGCGGCAAAAAATCCGATGGCCGGTCTAACAAATCGGGCCAGGGACTGATAAAGCATCGTGCCAGTGACAATACTCAAGAGTGTTTGCCCCATCAGGACGCTGGACAGATGAATCCCCAACCATTTCATCCACAGGGCATAATAGTAAAGCATCAACGGGCCGTAAAAATAGTGAAAATCGTGATATGGGCGCTGACCCTCCAGAATTTTTTCAGCTCCATACAGGACGAGGCCGTGATCACCGGTGGCCAGCCAGGCCTGAAAGTTGAGATGGATGGTGTGATAGGCGCATCCAAACGCGATGGTTAGAAAGAGAAAAAACTTCTTTGAAAAGGAGGGTGAGTTGGACATAATGATTTAACTTATTATTTGCTAACATCTTATCAAAAAAGAGCTTGTCCAGCCACAGGCTTTTAAGTTTATCACGGCTGTGATAGAATAGGCTGCTATGAATCTTGTATCTGTCATTATCCCTGCCAAAAACGAAGTTCAAAACATAGAATCAACTGTTCACGCCATCCGTAAGGCCTTTCGCGACGCGCAGATCGAGTACGATATCATCGTCGTCAATGACGGCAGCACAGATGGGACGGGTAAAAAGATCAAGGCCCTGGCCGAGATCGATCCGGCTGTCCGGCTGATTCGAAATCGACCGCCCTACGGATTCGGATACGCCATACGAAAAGGGCTTAACAATTACAAAGGTGATATCGTGATGATCGTGATGGCGGATGCCTCGGATGATCCCCTGGATATGGTCAAGTACGTACGTGAGGTTCAGGCCGGTGCGGACTGCTGCTTTGGCACGCGTTGGCATAAGGAAGCCAAGGTCGATAATTATCCCAAGGTCAAATATTTTCTGAATCGGTGGGTGAATGGATGGATCAATTTCTTTTTCGGGCTGGGCTACAATGATACGACCAATGCGTTTAAGTGTTATTCCAAGGAATGTATTGAAGGGATCAAGCCGATTATGTCGCGTCATTTTAATATCACCGTCGAGATGCCGCTGAAGGCCGTCGTCCGCGGTTATAATTATTCTGTGGTGCCGACGAACTGGTATGATCGGACCAAAGGGACGTCCAAGCTCAAGCTCAAGGAGATGGGTAGCCGATATTTATTTATTGTGATCTATGTGTTTCTTGAACGTCTGTTGTGCGGTAATGATTACAAGAAGGGTCAGAAAATCAGATAAGACAGCATGCTTTCAGTTATCATTCCAACTAAAAACGAGGCCGAGCACCTGCCGAATACGTTGCGGGCCCTGCGTGAGTATGCGACGGCCAATCAATCCCTCGAAATCATCGTCGTGGACACAGGCTCCTCGGACAACACCGTCAAACTGGCGAGGGAGCTCGGCGTTCGTGTGATCGAATGTCCGGACGCCACGCCCGGACGGGCCAGTCCGTTGAACACAGGAGCTCGGGAGTCCAGTGCCGATGTGCTCCTGTTTCTCGACGCGGACTCGATTGTTCCGATGGGATATGATGCCCATATATTTGAAACCTTGGCTGACAAAGCTATCGTCGCGGGCGCTTTTGAATTTAAACTCGACGGTCCTGAATTTGGATTGCGGGTTGTCGAGTGGATTAACCGTACACGTTATCGCATCTGGAAGCGTTACTACGGAGATCAGGGCTTATTTGTCCGGCGGGACATATTCCATAAGGCCGGCGGATTTCCAGCGGTGCGGCTTATGGAGTCCTCGGATCTGTGTATCAAACTGGCGAAATTCGGACGGTTAAAGTTGATTGGTTTGCCGATGCGAACCTCGCCGCGACGGTTTATTGACTATGGAATCTATCACGTGCTGTGGTTTGATATTCGAATGTGGTGGCTGAATCTATGGGGACATGATGTGGGGACTTTTGCCGAACACTACTGGTCAACCCATGAGGCTCAAAACAAAAAATCGATAAAGGTTTAAACTATGCCGCTTAGACTTATTGAAGTGACGGTTCCCACTCAGGATAAGGATTTGGTCGATCGGGTGATGAAGGAACACGAATGTCAGCCACTGTGGATCAGCGGGGACGAAGGGCAGCGGGCCCTGGGGCGAGTCACACTCCCTGCTGAGGAAACCGAGAAAATCATGGACGAACTCTCTAAACGATTTCGTTCATCGACCGATTTCCGGATTGATCTGATCGCGCTTGAGGCATCGATTCCACGGGCTGAAGAACCTGCACAGCCGGAGCCGGTCGAAGTCGCTGCATCCAAGTCACGCAGCCGGGTCAGCCGTGAAGAGTTGTATCATGATCTGCTCGACGCGACGGACCTGAATCGGGTATATGTATGGATGGTGATCTTGTCATCGCTGGTCGCTGTTGTCGGATTGTACGCGCAAAGTCTGGTGGCTATTATCGGGGCGATGGTGATCGCACCGCTGCTGGGGCCGAATGTGGCCCTGTGCCTGGCGGCGACGCTCGGTGATCTCAAACTGGCGAAGAAGGCGATCTCGACCAATATGATTGGTTTGATCCTCGCGTTGGGACTATCAATCGTACTCGGGATGATATTTGATATCCAGCCCGACAATCATGAAGTGCTGATCCGCACGCGGGTCAACATCAGTGACGTGATCATTGCGTTTGCCTCAGGAGCGGCCGGGGTGCTGGCTTTCACGTCAGGGGCGTCCTCGACGCTGATCGGCGTGATGGTGGCGGTAGCGCTGATGCCGCCGCTGGTGACCATGGGGATCTTAATCGGCAACGGACAGTATGCCCTGGCCAATGGTGCGGCCGTGCTGCTGATGATGAACATCATCTGCATTAATCTGTCCGGCGTCGTGACATTTATCGCGCAGGGCATTCATCCGCTGAACTGGTGGGAACAGGGCAAGGCGCGTCAGACCACCCGCATTGCCATCGGGATATGGATGGTGCTGTTTGTGATCTTTTTAATGATCATGCGCGTGTACCTGTGGGATGCTTAAGCTCGAAAGGGAAAAACGGAGCACATGTCCAAATTTTATCAGACCATTGAACCCAAATTTAAAACATTTATCGAGCGTCAGCATATCTTTTTTACGGCCACGGCGGACGCGGACGGTCGGATCAATTGTTCACCCAAGGGAATGGACAGTTTTCGGGTGTTGTCCGATCGTCAGGTGGGATTTCTCAGCGTGACCGGCAGCGGCAATGAAACCGCGGCTCATCTCAAGAAAGATGGACGTATCACACTGATGTTTTGCTCGTTTGAAAAACAGCCGCTGATCCTGCGGATCTATGGACACGGCCGATGCATCTATACCGATGATCCGGAGTGGTCTCAAGTGGCCCGTGATTTTCAGGTCCTGAGCGGCGCGCGCCAGATTTTTATCATCGATGTTGATTCAGTCCAGACGTCATGCGGGTATTCGATTCCCTTTTTTGCGTATGAGGGGGAACGGGATGCATTGATCAAGTGGGCAGATGGCAAGGGTCCTGACGGGATTCGCCAGTACTGGAAGGACCGGAATCTTCACAGCATTGATGGACTGGACACGGGTCTAACCGCCTAACCACACAAAAAGGTGGATTGTATATGCTGTCGAATTTTACAAAGAAATTTGACGAACACAGGTCCATGATATAGTATATAAGTAAGTCTATTACGTAGACTTATTCCCCAATCAAGACACATCTTAACTTTAGTCCTGTAAATCAGCAGTGATTAACGTGATTTGCTGCATCCTCGCAGCAAACGCAGGACATATATGAAGTTAACATTCAAACAATTTTTCCTACGCTTTAAACAGACTTGTGCCTGTCTGATCGTGGTTTTGTTGTGCCTGCAGCTTATCGTCCCGCCGCCGCATGTGCTGGCCCAGGGATTGCTGCAGCTGCCGATGCCCGGAACACTGGTCCAGGTGACACCGGCGTTTCATCCGGCGATCATCCGCGGGATGACCATTCATCCCGACAATCCGTTTGCGTTTGACTTTATGATCGATCCCGGTCAAAGCGGGTTGCAGGATCAATCCCTGAATGATGAAGCCAGCAAACTCATGCGCTATTTTCTGGCGGCGTTGACGGTTCCCGAACAGGAGATGTGGGTCAACCTGTCACCTTACGAAAAGAATCGCATCATACCTGATACCCTACGACAAACCGAGATGGGCCGAGATCTGCTGGCCCAGGATTATCTGCTCAAACAACTCAGCGCGTCATTGATGTATCCCGAAGATGAATTAGGCCAACGCTTCTGGAAACGGGTGCGGGCGCGGGCTCAAAAAGAGTTCGGGACCACCGATATCCCGATGAACACGTTCAATAAAGTCTGGATCGTTCCGGACACGGCGAAGATTTATATCCACGACAACAATGTGTTTGTGGCGGACAGTCATCTGAAGGTGATGATCGAAGAGGATTATCTGGCGCTGGAGCGCAACAGTCTCAAAGGGCATACCGGTGACAAGGTGGATGATGTGGTGACTGGCCTGCAATCGGAGATCGTGCGTGAGATCCTGATCCCGGAGATTGAGCGGGAGGTCAATGAAGGTGAATTGTTTGCGAATTTGCGGCAGATCTATCATTCGATGATCCTGGCGACGTGGTACAAGACCAATTTGAAGAACAGTGTGTTGAGTCAGGTGTATGTGGATCAGAACAAGGTTGAAGGGGTGGATGTGGACGATCCGCAGGTGCACCAGAAGATTTATGATCAGTATGTTGAGGCGTTTAAACGCGGGGTCTACAACTACATTAAAGAAGATCTTGACGAAGAATCACAGCAGGTGGTGCCGCGGCAGTATTTTGCGGGCGGTGTGGCGTTTGATCAGGCGCAGGTGTCTGAAGTCCGAAGCTATCAGCAAATACCGACCGAAGGACTGCTGCATTTTCAGACGCGTATTGATGCCGTGACCGATACAGGTGTTACCGATGCGGCGATGCTGACGCTTAGACCGACGGTTGACGATTTTATCACGGAACCTTTTCGAGAACTCACGCAGGCGCTGGATTTCAGAGTGGAATTTGAGCGCGTCTACTCCCGAGACGGTGAAAGCTTTGCCCGTCTAGATGCGCGGGTGACATCCTCAGGTTCGTCGCTGGTGGTAGCCTCGCAGATCGGCCGGCTGATGTTTGTGTCAGCGGACTTTGTTGATCAACTGGACGCACAATGGCTGGAGCAAAATAAATCGAATCTGATCGTGCTTGAGCGTTTCAACTCATTGTTCGAGTTTGAAATGTACAGCACGCCGATGATCTTTGAGATGATTCGCCTGTCGCATGTGCAACGACACTGGGTCGACAGCGGAGCCGGTACAGGCATTTTGGGATTAGTGGCCCTGAAGCTGGGGCAGCCATTCGTCCATCTGGTCGAGCGCTACTACGGTAAGAATCGGTTGGAGCCGGAGAAATTGACCGAAACCATGGATATCTTTGCGATGAACGGATATGAGCAGGGACGAGACTATCAGGTTCATGCCGGTGATCTCAAAGATTCCGACTTTATAGAACTGGTGTCGGCGCAGGTGACCCAAAAGGCAGAATCAGCCGGTCTGTCTGTCGGAGTTGTATCCAATATCGGGACTTGGCGGGAATATTATGGAGTCAACAACCGGACGAGCATGCAATTCTTAGCCGATATACCTTCGGCTGATCTGATCATAGCCGGAGGCTATGACGATTCCCATGAATTTTTAAATGCACGTTATGTCGATGAAGATATAATCCAGTTGCGGGCGATTGGATTTGAAGCGGACCCGATATTTGTTCAGGGGAGTATCCGTGATACGTTTTGGGGGCGACGGCAGCGGGCGCAGTATGTTGTCACCGCTTTCCGAGATCAGGCCATGGTCGCGGAATCGCGCTCAGGGTATGAATCCGATGTGTATCCGCAGATTTATGAGGACATCGTCGCTGACGCCAATCGTCGGCATCCGATCGTGTTGGTTTCAGGATTGTCCGGATCCGGTAAAAGCACATTTACCCGTGGGCTTATCGAGCATCTGCAACAGCGGGGTCGACAAGCTGTTTATATCAAGTCCGACTGGTTCTTCCGGCAAGCTGAAGGTGTACAGTTTATCAAGTCGCATATCCTGCCGATGATGGCGTTGATGAATAAGCAGACGCCGGGATCCGGTTTGGTCCGTGGATTTATTCGAGGCGTCTTCGATATGACCCGGGCCGACGCTTTAGCGCAGCACCTCGACGATTTGCAAAATTTACCGCCACGGATCACGCACACTCGTTTAGAGGTCGATGGAGTCATGCGGTCCTTTGAGCTTGATGTCAATCAGGGCGATGTCATTATCCTAGAAGGCGGATTCGCGCAGGAGGTTTTTGACGCCGTCGACACAACCGCGTCGGTTTTAATCGATCGTCATCATCAGCTGGCACAGGAGTCCGTGATCGAACGCGAGCAGCAACGCGGCGCCGAGTTTGCAGAGGCGCAAAAGCGCGCGCACATGTTTTCTTCTGAATACCTGCGGAAATTGCTGCTGGCTTCCTTAGGAAAATTTGATTACTTGCTGCAGGTGGATGATCGAACCCAACCGGAGTTTAGACGTGTTGAACAAGAACTCAGGGATGGACTAGGGCAAACCGATCGACGATCCCGCACAGCCGACAGCGACTCGGCGATGATCGGCGTTCAGATTGATGATCTAGGAGATCTGGAACGGATTACCTGGCAGGTCGAGTACCCCAACGTGGACGTTAAATCCGCGATTGATTTCTTTTTGGGATTGCCGGCGATTCATGACTTTGACTATCGAAAAAACACCATGGATCCTACGAACGTGGTCTCTATCTTCATGCACGACGGAGATCTTGTTAAGCTTGATCGGTTTGATGCGGAAAATTATGCGATTAACCGCGGATTAGCGATCAAGGTCGGACCAATCACATTCCGTTTGAGAGCTGACACGATTCAGGTTCTCGATGAGATGGATCGGGTGGTATATGAGATAGAGGATTCAAATTTAAGGGAGTATCTGATACTACGAACGCACAGTCTGCTTAATGCCATCTACAGCCAGTTTTCCGGTGAGCCTGAGCCGACCGTCTCTGAAATCGAGGCGATTATTCAGAACATGCAGGTTTCGTATTCCATGGATGTGGCGGCTGATGATTTTGTGGTCCGACTTGGACCCAACCGGAATGTCAAATTTAGTTTCCGTACAGGGGCGGTTGACATGCAGGGCTTTCAACTAGAAGAAAACATACTCACCACTGCTCAACAGGCTGAATTTATCCTGCATCAGGCTCAATTACAGCTGCAGATGGGATGGAGCTTTTACCGGGCCAATTCAGGCAATTATGATGCGTGGGATCAATGGCCGGGTGTGCCGACTATTCTTCAGAAAATGTCCGCGCTTCGACAGCCGAATCCCAAATATAAATCAGTCAGATCTGAAAATCCCTATGCGGCACCCAATAAGGTGGTTCAGATCACAAATCCACGCACCCAATTCCGTCGAGGGATCGAAAAAAGTCTGACGGCGAGATTCTGGGAGGTTTACGATATGCCGATCAATGAACGCGGACGGCAGGTCTTGTCGCGGGATTTTGATCAGCCCGAGCCGCCGCTGCTATTTGTCACACGCGAACAGATCTTAAAACGGGAATTTGTTTACCGGCACAAGGGACAGGTTATCCGGGTGCGGTTAAGCAACAACGCGCCGGCGCTGTTGGAGGATATTAATCAACTTTCGTTTGCTGATCAACAGTTACTGCAGACAAACTATCCTGAGTCGGACTTTGGTGACTGGCGGCATTCGCTACGCATCGTCAATCAATCGACGATCCGTGTGAGCACCTCGGCGTACGGTCGGCTCAAGATCGATGACAAGTACCTGGTTATCAGATTCGGACAAAGCGATGTGGACGGGGCGGTGCGTTACACGGCCTTGGGCGGCGGCATTCATATGACGGAGGCTGGACGGGAATTTCTGCTGGATCTCAAGGCGACTGATTTTGAGGGGGATGGAGAGCCTGATTTGCGATTTACCTTGGCGACAATAAATTTAGGACGCTTTGAGAATTGGTTTGATCGGCGAACTGACCGTGAATTGGATCCGGACCGTGAAATCTATGAGGAATTGGTTGAAGAGCTTGGGATCTTTTCGGCCGCCGATGTCGCACAGCTTCTGTCGTTTCAACAGGACAGTGATAAGGCGATGGCCAGTCCGCCCAAACCGCGTATTCCCGATGTTGAACGTCGACGGCGCCGGGCGCATAGCGAACGGGCTTTCAGTATGGTCCAGCAGGTCCGTGATGAGATTCACAAGATTCTCGCGGGATACAATCATCCGGTGAAGATCGAGAATTATCGGCTGTTCGTGCGTCCGGTGATGCACGACGCCTTTCAGGCCTTGTTAGACTATCTGGACGCCTATAATCCGGGAAGCCGGTTACGGATTATGGACATGACCCTGCACGATGAAGTGTTTGACGCCTTTGCCGATGAAATGTCTCCCGAACAGGTGTTTACCAAAATACCTAAAATGATTGCCAACGGGGCTTACATGCCGCTGCATGAGATTCTCATGTTTCTGGAGGTGGTCACCGGCGCCTTTGTCTTTGACTTGCCCGCGTCGGACCGACCCGTTCCTCCCGTAGATATGGACATCGACGAGGAAGAGGGGATCACAGACTTTCGGGAATATCACCGAATCGAGGAATTGGAGATTTATCCGCTGATGCAGTTTCTGGCCAGACACGAAAATATCGCGCGTCTTCGGCGCGATAGCGGTAATCTGTACGCGCGCTATCAGGATTTGGTCCAGTGGGATCTCGCGCATCGTTTCCCGCAGCAGAATTCTATTATGCTGATGCGCAGTACATACGATTGGAATGCGGCCCATCATAACTACTTTACCGACAATCCATATTACGATTTGATCAGCGATGCGGCCGACTCAACCTTGGTACTGTGGCGGGTGCCGTTTGAACGTATTGAGGATGCCTGGTGGTTAAGTTATCTGCCGGAAGGTATGGATGAACATAGCAGGTTTGAAGAAGAATTTATTGTTTCACCGGACCGTCGTGGTGACGGTGTCGTTGAAATTACGTCAGAACAACAGGCCCTGGACTTTATCGAAAAGTCATACACGGGTGATAGGCGGGCTCAACTCGAACAGGAATTCAAACTCTTTAAAAAACAATTCGGTCAGCAAATGGGCTATATGGATCTGCTTGTTCATCTGGGTGTGGTGCGCGGGGTTTATGCGGGAAGCGAGATGAAACGGCTGTCGCCGTTGATGGAATATTATATGGAAGAGTTTCATCAGCGATTAGAGGATTTTGGTTATGAGGACGAAGAAGCGGAATCAACGGATGATGCCATGACAAGCGCAGATAGTCGACCGGATAGTTCGGATCTGATCGACTGGTCGCAGGTTGATCAAGCCATCCTGGGTTTTGATCAGCTGCAGGAAATGTGGCGAAACTTGAGACGAAGATCAGCTGTGCAATTGCCGCAGAAGCTTTCCGCGCCGCAACAACGTCCGGTGGCCGTACTGGGACACTGGCATGGTCTGCCGGAAATCGGCAATGAATTGATACGGCAGGTCCTGGATTTTGCCGGACAAACGCGCATGCTGCCCAACCGCGAGAAGAAAAGGTTAAACTCCAATATCGAAAATCAATTATCCCTGATTCTCGACGGACAATATGCTGAAATCATCCAGCGTATTTTCAAGGACCTGGACCGGATCACAGCGATTCTCGATCGGTCGCCACAGTTGAAGCGCATCGGCGTGGAAATGTCGCCCGAAGAATTGCAAGAGGCCACGGTCGAGGCAGAGTTTGTTTATTCTGTTTTATTCGATGCCTTAAAACAAAGTCAAATCCACAATTATGGTCAACGGGCGCGACAGCTGATGCTCTTCAGATACGGTCCCGCGGTGTATCTGAAGGTATCAGATCCGCAACGGATGGCGGACGTGGAATTAATCGGTCTCGACAGTGTAGCCCTAAAAGATATTTTCATCGAGACGTCCCGGGAATTTACCGGACAGGTGACCAACCTGTTTAGGGCCATACAGAATCCTTTGGTTGTCCAAATCATTAACGCAGAATTAGCGCCGTTCTATCTTGATGGGCGATTGCTGGAAAATGCGCAGGCGCAGGCCCGATACTTTGAAACCCTGGAAGGGCTGCTGGTGGAATGGGGATATGGGGCGTTGCTGCCACAGGTTAAGTCGATCAAGAAGATGCTGCGACGGCTTCATCAAACCAGCTGGCTGGATCGCAATCGGTATTTCGCGGCTCAAATACAAGAGGTCACGGATGATGGTGAGCCATTATTAGTGAGTTTGGGCAGTAATCACGTGGAAGGCATTCGGGAGATCTTAACGTCTCAGAACGTTCTGGTACAAGCCGCGCTGGAGTTTGATCAGTGGGACGCCTATGGCGATCAAATTGTATTTGATAAGGCGCTCCTGTCGCAAGATATTGATGAAGCCCGGCGGAATAATCCCGGGGGGATTGATCTTGATGCGGCGCATTTGGATATCACCATTGACGGTGATGCGCGTGGTGTTGAGCTAAATAAACCGATGATGCCGATTAATGCACAGGAAATTCGAGGATTTGTACCGGTGATCATTCAGGTCGTGCCGATCACCAATATGCCGCTGTTGCTGGGACAGGAGTCGGTTCCGCCTTCACAGCCCGATAAGATTCAGCCGGACGTGCTGGCCTACCGGGATGACAAATTCAGATTGGATGACAGGTATTAAGCGAATCCGGATTTGACAAAGTCCTTCGGTTATTCTACTATTAAAGATGTACAGCGAGTGGCGCCGATGCCACGATACTTAAACAAGCAATGACGCTCACACAAAAAATAAATATGTGTGGGCTTTTTTTATGCCGATAACAGTCCTATGAAAACCTTTACCACCAATGAAGACTATCTGAGAGATTTTTTTGAACACGCCCCCGTCGGGTTTCATGCCTTCGGTCCTGATCAGGTGTTTGTCGACATCAACGCCTCAGAACTGGAGATGCTGGGGTATCAGCGCGATGAAATTATCCATCAAAAGACCTGGTCTGATTTGATCGTGGAGGCCGACCGCGCAAAGTTTCAGCAGCATTGGCGCGATATCCTGAAAAAAGGCCAGGTCCGTAATCTGGAGTACACCATGCTGCACAAATCCGGACGGCCGATTAAGGTGTTGCTTAATGCCACCGCCCGGTTTGATCAGGATGGACAACTGATCAATACGCGGGGAAGTGTGGTTGATATCACCGAACGCAAGCGTCTTTCGGATAAGCTCCTGGCCGACAAAAAGCGGATGCAGAATAACGTGAAGGCCCTGCGTAAGATGCTCAAGACCATGCGCGAAGAGAAGCAGGAACTCAAGGAGAGTATGCAGTTAAGCCTCCGGCAACGGATACTGCCGTTGATTCAGAAGATCAAAAGCCGGGGCACTCCGCGGCATTTGGAAGTGATCCAGTCATTGGAGCAGAATGTCGCCGAGATCACCAATGGCGTGGGCGACAAGGTATATAGTGAAGAATGGAACCTGTCCGCCCGGGAGACCGAGATTTGCTTTCTGGTGCAAAGCGGTCTTAAGACCCGGGAAATCGCCGAGTTGCTGTTTTCGTCTACGCGCACCATCGATAATCATCGCAATCACATCCGTAAGAAGCTCCAAATCACGGATAAGAACCTGGATTTGGCTGATTATCTGAAAAATTTGTAGTACCTAGTTAAATGAGTATTGACGATTGTATCAATTGAGGTATACTTACATCATATTGATGGTAACAACGATGTTAGCATCAATTTTCAGAGTTGAAACGCAGGGCCAATGTCGACCCGATTCTACCTAGTCTAAGGTGAGTTGGGTTTCTTTTTTGTATCCAAAGGCATGACATTGAATCGCCCCTCAACGGACAAAGTTGTCCCAGATCATCCCGGCATAATGCGGGGAAGATACTGGGATTTTTTTATTGAATCATTCAGACCGATAAGTGAAAGGGACCCAAAATGTCAAAACTATTCAGATGGATCAAGATCACCTTACTTACACTGAGTTTTGTAACGACAGGCATCGCGCTCACACACGCCGAAATGCTGGATGTCGAGAAGGATGAACTTAAACTGGGCTTTATCAAGCTTACCGATATGGCCCCGTTGGCGATCGCCAAGGAAAAATTCTTTTTTGAGGACGAAGGCCTGTATGTGACTCTTGAGGCCCAGGCCAATTGGAAGGTCCTGCTGGACCGGGTTATCGACGGTGAACTCGACGGCGCGCATATGCTCGCGGGTCAGCCTATCGGCGCGACCATCGGCTTTGGAACACAGGCCCATATCGTGACGGCGTTCAGCATGGACCTGAACGGTAACGGTATCACGGTATCCAATGAGGTCTGGAAACAGATGAAGCCGAATATCCCGATGAAAGACGGAAAGCCGATCCATCCGATTACCGCTGACGCGTTGAAGCCGGTCATCGAAAGTTATCGCGACGACGGTAAAGAATTTAAAATGGGGATGGTCTTTCCGGTGTCGACCCATAACTATGAGATCCGGTACTGGCTGGCCGCCGCCGGGATCAGTCCGGGATTCTACACCGAATCAGACGTAACCGGAACCACGGATGCCGAAGTCCTGCTGTCGGTTACGCCGCCGCCGCAGATGCCGGCCACACTCGAAGCCGGAACGATCTACGGTTACTGCGTGGGTGAACCGTGGAATCAGCAGGCTGTATTTAAAGGGATCGGCGTTCCGGTCACCACCAACTATGACATCTGGAAGAACAATCCGGAAAAAGTCTTTGGCGTCACCAAAGAATGGGCGGACAAACATCCCAATACGCATATCGCTTTGGTCAAGGCCTTGATCCGGGCAGGCAAATGGCTGGATGAAGACAATGGCAAGAATCGGGCCGAGGCGGCCAAGATCCTGTCCAAACCCGAATATGTCGGGGCTGACTATGAAGTCATCGCCAACAGCATGACCGGTTCGTTTGAGTTTGAAAAAGGTGACAAGCGTGAGATGCCGGACTTTAACGTGTTCTATCGCTACAACGCGACTTATCCGTTCTATAGCGACGCGATTTGGTTCCTGACCCAGATGCGACGTTGGGGGCAGATCGGCGAGCCGAAGTCAGATGAATGGTACAAGGAAACCGCTAAAAAGATCTACGCACCGGAGGTCTGGCTCAAGGCGGCTAATGAATTGGTCGAAGAAGGGCATATCACACTGGCAGAGATTCCGGAGACCGATGGATTCAAACCGGCGACGGATGAGTTTATCGACGGGATCGCCTATGACGGGCGTCAACCCAATGCCTACCTGCGTAAATTTAAAATCGGCAACAAAGATTAACGGGAGGAAACACGCTTCATGGCGAATAAAATCATCAACTTTTTATCATTCTGCGGCCTCACCTGGTTTATTCCGTTCGTTCGATTATGCGCCGGGGAAAACCCCAAAGATCAAGTCCGCGACATCATCACGGTGATCGGGATACCCATTATCGCGATACTTATCTTTCTGGGATTCTGGTCGTTTACCGCCGCGCAGATCAAAACCAGTCTGGGCAATTTACCCGGACCTGTGGCGGTGATGGAATCCGGCCGCACCCTGATGGACGAACACGCGGCCGAGCGCACCAAAGAGCAGGCCTTCTACGAGCGTCAGGAACAGCGCAACGCCAAGAAGCTGGCCAAGAATCCTGGTGCCGAGGTCAAGATCCGCAAGTATACGGGGAAACCCACGTACATCGATCAGATCGGGACCAGTTTGTTTACGGTCTTCACCGGATTCTTAATCGCGTCTCTTATTGCGGTGCCGATTGGGGTGATCTGCGGTCTCAATAAATATGTGATGACGGCCTTCAATCCACTCATCCAGATCTTTAAACCGGTGTCGCCGTTGGCCTGGCTGCCGATTGTTACGATGGTCGTGAGCGCCCTATACACCACCACGGACGGCTGGTTTGAGAAATCGTTTATCACATCGGCGATCACCGTTGCGTTGTGTTCGCTGTGGCCGAGCCTGATCAATACGGCGCTGGGTGTGGCCTCGATCGACAAGGACTACATCAACGTGGCCAAGGTTCTCAAGCTGGGATTCTTTGAAAAGATCTTCAAGATCGTCCTGCCGGCGTCACTTCCGTATATATTTACGGGATTGCGAATCTCACTGGGTGTCGGATGGATGGTGTTGATCGCCGCGGAGATGCTCGCGCAGAATCCGGGGCTGGGCAAATTTGTTTGGGATGAATTTCAGAATGGAAGCAGCCATTCACTGGCCCGCATTCTCGTGGCGGTGTTCACGATCGGGTTGATCGGGTTTATGCTCGACCGGATTATGGTGGTCTTCCAAAAATTTGTAAGTTTCGGACAAGATGTAGTGTCCGCGTAACCAGGGATAACAAATGGCATTTCTAGAACTCAAAAATGTATCAAAAGGATACGGTCACGGACATGATCGGGTGGATGTTCTCAAGGACATCAGCATGAGCATTGATGAAGGCGAGTTTGTCGCGATTATCGGATTCTCCGGCAGCGGCAAGACCACGTTGATATCGCTGATCAGCGGTCTGATCGAGCCGGATGAAGGTGAGATCCTGCTCAACGGTAAACCCATCACCGGGCCGGGACCGGATCGTGGCGTGGTGTTTCAGAACTATTCATTGTTACCGTGGTTGACTGTTGAAGGCAATGTCGCCCTCGCGGTCAACGAGGTTTTCAAAGATTGGGATGCTGAACGCCGGCATGAACAGGTCCTGCAGTATGTCGAAATGGTCAATCTCACACCGGCCTTGCAGAAGCGTCCGAGTGAATTGTCCGGCGGGATGCGGCAACGGGTATCCGTCGCGCGGGCGCTGGCCATGAATCCGCAGATCTTGCTGCTCGATGAACCCTTAAGTGCGCTGGACGCGCTGACCCGCGGAACGCTGCAGACAGAGATTGAAAAGATCTGGCGTAATGATAAGAAGACGGTGATTCTCATCACCAATGATGTCGATGAGGGTATTATCCTGGCGGACCGGATTATCCCGTTGAACCCCGGACCCAACGCGACATTGGGTCCGCAGTTCGATATAAACATCGACCGTCCGCGGGATCTGAATCAACTCAACGACGATGATGTCTACAAAAAACTCAAACCGGAAATTGTTGAATACATGCTCGAGATCGGTGATAAGTCGGCCAGCGAAACCACGCTGGGAGACCTCGAGCTTCCCGATATACAACCCAAAGATTTGCGGCTTAAGCTGGCTTAGGCCCACACAATAAGGAGACCATATGAAGCCTCCCATGCTGGAGATAGTTAATCTGAAGAAAGTTTATCCGACGAAGAAAGGACCATTTGTCGTTCTGGAGAATTTTAATCTCAAGGTCGATGATGGAGAGTTTATCGCGGTCATCGGACACTCCGGCTGCGGAAAGTCCACAGCCCTGATGATGATTGCCGGATTGAACGATATCTCGGACGGCAACATCGCCGTCAACAGCCGGGAGATTGATGGGGCTGGACCTGATCGTGCGGTGGTCTTTCAATCACCGAGCCTGTTTCCATGGATGACCACTCTCGAAAATGTTATGCTGGGGGTTAACAGGGTGTATCCGCATGGCACCAAAAAGCAGCGGGAAGATATCTGCAAATATTATCTTAACAAAGTCGGGTTGGGATCGGCGCTGAATAAAAAAGCAGTGGACCTTTCCAATGGAATGAAGCAACGGGTCGGGATCGCGCGGGCGTTCGCCCTCAAACCGCGCGTGCTCTTACTGGACGAACCCTTCGGGATGCTGGACTCCCTCACCCGGGCCGAGCTGCAGGATGTCCTGCTTGAAGTCTGGAACAAGGAAAAGATCACCGCGATTATGGTCACCCATGATGTTGATGAAGCCCTGTACCTGTCGGACCGTGTGGTCATGATGACCAGCGGGCCGTATGCCAAGGTGGGAGATGTCCTGCATGTGCCGTTTGAACGGCCACGGACACGACATAATGTCAATGATGATCCGCGCTACTATGACTGCCGCGGACATCTTCTGGATTTCTTGAATGGACATGACAAAGACAAAACCCCTGAGGGTCTGGCCTCCGATGATGATTCAAAGACTGCCACAGATTCCAAAAATTCCAACAAATCGGGACCTAAATCGAGTCACCGATCGTCACACGCACAGAAGGAGCTTAAATATGTCTAAATACTTACTAACTTTCGGTCTTGTAGTTGCTGGGTTGATTTCTCTATCGCCGGCCCATGCCGCAGAAACTCTTAAAGAGGCATTTATCGAGGGGCAACCGTACATCGATGTCAGGTTCAGGTATGAATTTGTCGATCAAGATGGATTGAGCAAAGAGGCCAACGCGGCAACGATACGCACCCGCTTGGGCTACAAAACCGATGAGTACATGGATTTTACGGGACAAATCGAGTTTGAAAACATCACCGAGATCGGAAACGACAATTACAATGACACGCTGAATGGAAAAACCAATCGTCCCGTCGTCGCGGACGTTGAGAACACCGAGATCAATCAATTGTTCGTCAAATATACCGGGTTGTCCGACACCGCGATCAAGGTTGGGCGTCAGGTAATCACGCTGGACGGCCATCGATTTGTCGGGCATGTGGGCTGGCGGCAGAACAATCAGACCTTTGACGCGGTCACCATCAGCAACAAGTCGTTACCGGATACAGAAATCAAATACGGTTACATCAATGGGGTCAACCGCATCTTCGGTGATGATTCCCCAATGGGTGATTTTGATTCAGACAGCCACTACTACAATATTTCGCATACCGGCACACCGCTGGGTAAGATCACCACCTACGGATATTTCTTCGATTTTGAATCCGACGCGCCGGCCTTGTCGAGCCAGACATTCGGTATCAGTCTGACCGGGAAGAAAGCGGTTCAGGATGGAGTAACGGTGAATTACCATGGAGAATACGCCAATCAATCAGACTTCGGCAGCAACACAGCCAACTACGACGGCGATTACTACCACATAGCCCCAGGCGTATCCTGGAAAGGCCTGACGGCGACGGTCGGATATGAAGTGCTCGGCAGTGACAATGGGGCGGTATCATTCAAAACACCTCTGGCCACACTGCATAAATGGAACGGCTGGGCCGATGTGTTTTTGGCGACGCCGGCCGCCGGTCTGGAAGACATTTATGTCGACATCACGTATAAATTCAAAGACATGCAGGACGGATGGTCATGGCTTAATGGCGTGCTGGCCAAGGTGCAGTATCATGACTTTTCCGCGGAAGACGGCGGGGCCGACTACGGCACGGAATGGGGACTTTATCTCAAAAAAACATTCAACAAACACGTCTACACCGAATTGAAATATGCGGATTATCAAACCGACGGTTTCGCGACGGATCGACAGAAACTCACTTTTGGGATCGGATTCAAATACTAGCGAGTTGGAGTTAAACACTATGAACAAACAACGCATCATTGTTATCGGTAACGGGATGGTCGGATACAAGTTCTGTGAGAAACTTATCGATCAGGATCCAGACCGGCAATTTGCCATCACCGTTTTTGGTGAAGAACCGCGGCCCGCGTATGACCGGGTTAATTTATCCAAGTACTTCGCGGGATCGACCGTGGATGATCTGACCATGGCCACACGTGAGTGGTATGCCGATCATGACATCGAATTGTTTACCGGTGAACGGGTAGAGATCATCGATGTCGATAACAAAGAAATTGAGTCTGTGACCGGCCGGCGGATGGGCTATGACAAGCTGGTGATCGCCACCGGTTCATCGGCCTTTGTCCCGCCGATTCCGGGCGTCGATAAGAAAGGTGTGTTTGTTTATCGCACCATCGAAGATCTGGATCAGATCATCGAGCATGGTCGAAAGGTCAAAACGGCGGCTGTTGTCGGTGGCGGATTGCTTGGTCTCGAGGCGGCCAAGGCGTTGCTGGATTTAAATCTCAAAACCAATGTCATTGAATACAATCCGCGCTTGATGCCCCGCCAGGTCGATCAGGCCGGCTCGGATGTGCTTCAGCAGAAGATCGAGGAACTAGGTATTTCTGTACTGCTTCAGAAACGGACCGATGCCGTCCTGGGAAATGGATCCGTCGAAGGTGTGGCTTTTGCCGACGGTTCACAGCTGGACGTGGAGATGATTGTCGTCTCAGCGGGCATTCGACCGCGGGATGAAATCGCCCGCAAAAATAATATTGCGGTGGGCGAACGTGGCGGTATCCTGGTGGATTCGCATCTGCAAACCTCCGCGCCGGATGTCTACGCGATCGGCGAATGCGTTGTTTTCAATAATATGGTTTACGGTCTGATCGCGCCCGGATATCAAATGGCGGATGTGGTTGTCGATAATCTTTTAGGCGGCGACAAGGAGTTTCAGGGCGCGGACATGTCGACCAAGCTCAAACTACTCGGGGTGGATGTGGGCAGTTTTGGAGATCCGTTTGCCGAAGGTGATCATATCGACGCCGTGTCCATTCGCAACACCGTCAAGCAAACGTATAAAAAGATTGTCGTGGACCGCGAAACCAATTGTCTGATCGGCGGGATCCTGGTTGGCGATACATCCGACTACGGTACATTGCTGCAGTACACCCAGAATCAAATGAGCCTGCCGGAATGTCTGGAGCACTTGGTGACGCCGCCGGCCTCAGGTGCCGCCAGCAGTGCCACCGAGTTGCCGGATACGGCCAGTATCTGTACCTGTGAGAATGTCACCAAGCGCCAGATCATCGATGCCTTTGAGGATGGTCAGACCACGGTGGATCAGATCAAATCCTGCACCAAGGCCGGGACCGGATGCGGCGGCTGTGTGCCGTTGGTGACCGATATCCTCAATGCTCAGATCAAAAAGTCCGGGGGTGAGGTCAAGACAGCATTATGCGCCTGCTTTGATCATTCACGCGTCGAGTTGGCCGAGCGGATGCGGACCGAAAAGGTCAAGACCTATTGGGAGGCGCTCGGGCGTTTTGGTCACGGCGGCGGATGCGAGATCTGCAAACCGGCGGTGGCCTCGATTCTCGCCAGCTATCAAAATGATTTTATTTTGAATCATCAGAATATTCAGGACACCAATGATCAGTTTCTCGCGAATATTCAGAAGAATGGTTCGTACTCGGTGGTGCCGCGTGTGCCCGGTGGCGAGATCCGGCCGGAGCAACTCATCGCCATCGGTCAGGTCGCCAAGGATTTTGATCTATACACCAAGATCACCGGCGGTCAGCGTATCGATCTGTTCGGCGCGCGGGTTGAACAGTTGCCGTTGATCTGGCAGCGGTTGCGGGATGTCGGCCTGGAAAGCGGTCACGCGTATGCCAAATCCCTGCGGACGGTCAAATCCTGTGTGGGATCCACGTGGTGCCGTTTTGGCGTACAGGACAGTGTGGGCCTGGCCATCCGGATCGAAAATCGATACAAGGGGCTTCGCTCGCCGCATAAGCTCAAGTCGGCGGTCTCGGGCTGTTCCCGTGAGTGTGCCGAAGCGCAAAGCAAGGATTTCGGCGTGATCGCCACGGAAAAAGGGTACAACCTGTATGTCTGCGGGAATGGCGGCATGAAACCGCGTCACGCGGATCTGTTTGCCGAGGATCTGGATGAAGAAACCTTAATCAAATACATCGATCGCTTCCTGATGTATTACATCCGCACGGCCGATCGCCTGACACGCACTTCCAAATGGCTGGAGAAATTTGAAGGCGGTATCGAACGTTTACGGGCGATCGTCATTGACGACGCCTTGGGGATTTGTGAAGAGCTCGAGCGGGAGATGCAGCACCAGGTGGACACCTATGTCTGCGAGTGGTCGCGGGTGCTGGATGATCCGGCCATGCGGCGCCGATTCGCACCATTTGTGAATTCCGACGAGAGCGATCCCAATATTCATTTTCAGCCCGAGCGCGGTCAGAAGAAACCGCTCGTTACGGCATCATCAACGGAGGTCCACGTATGAGTCAATGGATCAAGGCCTGCGGCATTGACGACATTCAGCCGAATGCCGGCGGATGCGTGAAGATCGGCGAGCATCAGATCGCGATCTTCAATGAAAATCGTGAGACATGGTATGCCGTACAGAATATGTGTCCGCACAAGCAGCAGTTTGTGTTATCGCGCGGGCTCATCGGCAAACAAGGTGATATTCCCAAAGTGGCGTGTCCGCTCCATAAAAATACGTTTTCACTCCAGACAGGGGAACACCTGGGAGGTAACTGCGCCTATCATCTGCGAACGTATCCCATCCGTGTCGTCGATCAGGAAATTCAGATCTGTCTGCAGGACGAAAGTCCGTCATCAAGCGCAACACAAACCACTCAATGTGAAACTCAACATGCCCAATAACAGCTGCGCCAATTCGGATCCGGACGTGCGGGCGTTGAATTCGGCGATTGAACGCTTTGCCCGCAAACATGAGCAGGGATTCATTCCAGCGGATCAAAAAAAATACGAGGAACTGATTCCGGCCAGTGCCCCGGACGCGACTCAACAATACGCCTTTGAAGTGGATCTGGATAAATGCACTGGCTGCAAGGCCTGTGTCACAGCCTGTCATAACGAGAACGGACTCGACGCGGATGAGACATGGCGTTCCGTGGGGCTGTTGCAAGGCGGTACGTCAGAACAGCCCGCGATGCAGCATATCACCACTGCCTGCCATCATTGCGCGGAGCCCGGCTGCATGAAGGGCTGTCCGACGCTGGCCTACAAAAAAGACGAGGTCACCGGTATCGTCAAACATCTCGACGATCAATGTTTCGGTTGTCAGTATTGTATTCTGAAATGCCCGTATGATGTCCCCAAGTACAGTAAAAAACGCGGCATCGTGCATAAATGTGATATGTGCATCGGCCGGCTGACCGATGGTCAGGCGCCGGCATGTGTGCGGGCTTGTCCGACGGGGGCGATCCGCATCACCTTAGTCGATCGCGTGGATGTGCGTCAAAGTCCGCGGGACTACGTCAACATTCCGGATGCGCCGGCATCAGATTATACATTTCCAACCACCAAGTACACCTCATCCAAACCGTTGGCCGGCAATCTGCAGGCCGCTGATTATTTTGTGACCCGGCCGGAACATGCCCATCTGCCGTTAGTGTTCATGCTGGTTATGACGCAGCTATCGGTGGGCGGTTTTGGTTTAGAACTCTTCATCCGTCAGCTGATGGGACTTTCGATGGCCAACGCGTTGAGTCAGACGATGATCGTCATATCGCTCGCTATCGGTTTGTTAGCGTTGGCGGCGAGCATTCTGCATCTAGGACGGCCACACCTGTTTTTCCGGGCGATCCTCGGTGTCCGTACGTCGTGGTTGAGTCGGGAGATCATCGCGTTTGCGCTATACGCGAAGCTGGCGATTGTGTATGCCCTGTGCTTTGTCAATTCAACGGCCTTGGAGTTGGTTTCCGCGACGGGTATTGACATCGGACGCGGGCTGGGGGCGGTTGTGATTGGATGCGGATTGATCGGGATATTCTGTTCGGTGAAGGTCTATCAGGACACCCGCCGTCCGTTTTGGGATACCCCCATGACACTGATCAAGTTTTTCATGACGGCGGTTACGTTGGGCACCGCGGTCGCTGTCGCGGTCTATGGGTATCTGAATAACACATCCGGTTTGCCGTCCGCGTTAGACCCCGCTGTTCCGGTTTATCTGTGCTGGGGGCTTGTCACCGCGTCGATATTTAAGCTGAGTTGTGAGGCCAGTATCTTTATGCGTCATGATCCCGCTCAAATGTCGTATACCGAAAAGACGGTCAAGTTGATGACGCATCAATTGAAGCCGTTTACCCGGGCCAGATTTATTCTTGGTGGCATCGGAGGCGTGTTGATCCCGCTGGTGATCATTGCCTTGGGATCGGTCATGCATGCCGGTTGGCTGTCTGTTCTGGGGTTGGCCGCGTTATTGATTTGCTTTGTCGCGGAATTGGCGGAACGATATTTATTTTTTACGGCAGTTGTGCCGCTTAAAATGCCGGGAGGAATCACCATTGATTAAACGGATCAAAGATATTTTTTATCAGGAGGATGGCAGGTTTACCGAGGAGCTGCGACTCAAAGATTCGCCGCTGAGTCAGGCCAAGCTCCCTGCTGCCAAATTACCCGACGGGATTCATAAAATGGTCTGCGGATTCTGCGCGACTGGCTGTAGTCTGGATGTGCATATCAAGGCCGGTGAGGCCATCAATGTCACACCTAATTCCGCGTATCCGGTTAATATCGGTGAGGCCTGCCCCAAGGGATGGGAGGCGTTGACACCCCTAAAGGCCGATGACCGCGCCGTTGTGCCGCAACTCCGGGACGCCAAGGGACAGATGAAGGATGTCTCGTGGAATGACGGGGTGTGGGCGTTTGTTGACAACTTTAAAACGATTCTTGCCAAATACGGACCGGAGAGTGTGGCGTTTCTGAGCACCGGACAAATTCCCACGGAGGAGATGGCGGCCTTGGGCGTGCTCGCTAAATTCGGTATGGGATTGATCCATGGCGACGGGAATACCCGTCAGTGTATGGCGACGGCGGTGACGGCCTACAAACAATCATTCGGATTTGACGCGCCACCGTATACGTATAAAGATTTTGAAGAATCGGATTGTCTGGTCTTTGTCGGCGCTAACCCCTGCATCGCGCATCCGATCATGTGGCAGCGGGTATCGATGAATCCGCATCAACCCAACATTGTGGTGATAGATCCCCGAAAGACCGAGACCGCGATGGCAGCGACCCATCACTACGCGCCGCGGCCTAAATCGGACCTGGCCTTGTTCTACGGGATCGCGCATATCTTGATCGAAAACCAATGGATTAAAGAGGATTATATCAATTTTCATACCGTGGGCTTTGACCGATTCGCCGCGCATGTCAAGAGCTTCACGCCGGAGCACACCGCGACGGTCACCGGATTATCCGTGGAGCAGATTCATGAATTCGCCTCGCTCATTCATGCCGGTAAACGTGTGTCCTTTTGGTGGACCATGGGGGTCAATCAAAGCCACGAAGCCACGCGTACAGCCCAGGCGATGATTAATCTGGCGTTGATGACCGGCAATATCGGCCGGCCGGGAACGGGCGCCAATTCGATCACCGGACAATGCAATGCGATGGGATCCCGGTTGTACAGCAATACAACGAATTTGCTGGGCGGTCATGACTTTACCAACGAAGCGCATCGGCGAAAGATCGCGGACATCCTCGATATCGATGTCGCCCGAATCCCCGACGTCAACAGCTGGTCATATGACAAGATTATGGAGGGCGTAGCGTCGGGAAAAATAAAAGGGTTGTGGATCATCGCGACCAATCCCGCGCATTCCTGGATCGGACGCAGCAACTTTAAGGACGTGATGAGTAACCTGGAGTTCTGTGTGGTGCAGGACATGTACACGACCACAGAGACGGCCCAGTTCGCGGATTTGGTGCTGCCCGCCGCCGGTTGGGGCGAGAAGGAAGGCACATTCATCAACAGTGAACGGCGCTTTGGTCGGATCAAGCGCGCCGCGACACCGCCGGGAGAGGCCAAGTCTGATTTTGAGATCTTCAAGCTCATCGCGGAGCGTTGGGGATGCGCCGAGGTGCTCAAGCAATGGCAACAGCCGGAAGATGTCTTCAAATCCTTCACCCTGATCTCACGCGATCAACCATGCGATATTTCCGGGATCAGCGACTACGCGATGCTCGAGGCGGCCGGCGGGATTCAATGGCCGTTTCCCGAGGGCAAAAAGATCGTATCCAACGAGCGACGCTTGTTCGCCGACGGTGAGTTTTATCATGAAGATGGCAAGGCGCGTTTCCTGTTTGAAGATATCCGTCCCAAGCCCGAGCCGGTGTGCGCGGAGTATCCGCTGGAATTGCTGACCGGACGCGGAACGTCGGCCCAGTGGCATACCCAAACCCGTACCGGCAAGTCGCCGATTTTACGCAAGATGTACCCGCAGAAAAACTATGTGGAAATCAATCCGGTTGATGCGCGTAAGGCCAACATCGAGCCGCAGCAGATGATAGTCGTGAGTACCCGGCGGGCCAAGATCAAGGCCCGGGCGGTGATCAGTCCGCTGGTTCAGGCCGGACATATCTTTATCCCCATGCATTATCCCGAGACCAATCTGCTGACCCTGCCGTGCTTTGATCCCTACAGCCGCCAGCCGGCCTACAAATCGTGCGCCGCGCGCATTTCCTGTCATGCCTACGATATGTAGCGCGGGCAAGCCCTGTCAGCTAATGGTGCGCTGGCCGCATCGTCCGTATGCCTCCCCAAGCCTGCAGCGGCGATCATTCCCCTGATTTGACTTGCTTTACACCCTCAGCTCCGTATAATCAAAGATGAATGAGGCCTGAACATGATTTGGGCGTCCATCAATGCGATCACATGGAGGTTCACATGAAACAGGCTTTTTGTCGTTTTGTCATCACCGGTGTCATGATTTTATCAGGTATCTTTATGAATCAGTCGATCGGTACCGCGGAGGAGACCTACGGGCTACCCGCCCAGATCACGGTCAGGGGCGAGACGTTGACGTTGAAGGAGGCGACGGATCGACAGCAGCAAGGTTTTATTGCCGAGTACATTCATGATCACAAGACCTGGGACAACTGGACGCTGCTGTTCGCGGTTCGCCTGGTTCCGCGTAAGGATCTGGACCCGGTTTTATCCGCCAAGGCCACGGCTAACGGAATCATCGCGCAGAAGGAAGTGGACCCGGTGGCCAATGCCGCGGTATTCGAAAAGGACGGTAGTGCCGTCGTGGATTTTTTGGTGTCCGGACAGGATTTTGGATTGCTTGAACATAATATGTGGCGTTACAGTCAGACCGATGACGGGCTACTGATCTATCAAATTGCCCGGCGATTGTACGTCAACGAAAAAACTCAGGACCGAACCGAGGGATTTATCAAAGAGATCGCGGTGATCCGCAATGATATCATCAAGGAACTGGAGGCCTCTACGCTGCCGGTGCCGGATTTAAAATAAGCTTATGAAACCGTTTAATTCACGATCCAGACAAGGTTCCGCGATTATCATCACCGTTCTTGTGGTGTTGCTGGGGTTTATCCTGTACTCGTTTTTTCAGAGTTATATCGACGGGATGTACAATCAAACAGACCATCGCTACACCGCGCAATCCATGACCAAGGTCAGCGGCGCCATTAACCAGTACTTCGAGCGCAACGGTGTGTATCCGCATTCGCTGGAGGTGCTGGCCTATCCGCGCAACGGGCAGCCCGCGCTGATCTCCGGTGAAACATTATTTATTCCGGGTTATCTGTATGATTACCGCCGCAATGCCGAGACGTTTGAACTGCGGGCGGTTCCCGAGGAGCAGACCGGCTATTTTTATTTTACCGATCCGACCCAAACCATCCGCGTCAACAAGGATGCACCTGCCGACGTGGAAAGTGATCTGTTAAAACTTTAATCGATCCATCGACAACACAAGACCATGGCCTTTACGATCCGACAAATTGAAAAGATTGAACAGACCTACAAGAATTTCAAACGCTTTGAAGAAATTATCCGCGTGATCTTCAAGTATAATCTGCAGGGGATTATCAAGGGGTTTGAGCTGCCGACGGCGCTGAACTTTGTGGGGGAAAAATATTTTCAGGCCGATGCCAAGGAGTTTAAAGATAAACCGCTGGCCCAGCGGGTCCGTCTGGCATTGCAGGAACTCGGTCCGATCTTTGTGAAGCTCGGCCAGATCCTGTCGCTCCGGGTTGAATTGCTGCCGCAAACCATCATTGATGAGCTGACATTTCTGCAGGATCACGTCGAGCCCTTCAGCAGTGAACAGGCCCGCGCGATTATTGAGCGTGAACTGGGACAGCCGCTGGAGGCGATGTTCGACGGCTTTGAGGACTCGCCGATCGGGTCGGCGTCGTTGGGGCAGGTATACCGGGCCCGGCTCAAGTCCGGCAAGACCGTGGCCATTAAGGTCCAGCGTCCGGATATCACCGATGATATCGAGGCCGATTTTGAAATCCTTTATCATCTGGCGGAGTTTGCAGAAAAGAATGTCGAAGGTTTCAAATACCGCCGTCCCACCAAATTTCTCGACGAGGTCTACGCGTCGCTGCACAAAGAGCTGGATTATGAACACGAAGAGTCGAATATTCAGCGCTTTCGGGAGGAGTTTCGTGATGATCCGACGGTCTATATCATGGACTGTTATCCGGACTTCAGTTCCAAGAAAGTCCTGACCATGGAATATATCCAGGGGATCAAGGCCCGTCACATCCGTCAACTGGACCGGGGAGGTTTTGACCGTAAGGTGATCGCCCAGCGCGGGGTCGACAATATTCTGCGGCAGATCTTCGAGTCCGGGTTTTTTCATGCCGATCCGCATCCCGGTAATATCTTTGTGCTGGACAACAATGTGATTTCATTTATTGACTTCGGGATGGTCGGCCGCTTGAGCCGTCAGAATCGTGAGACGATGGCGGACTTTTTGTATTCGATCGCCAAGCGCAAACCCTACAAGGCGGTGCGTGTTCTGATTGATATCACCGAGCACAGCGGCGAGATTGATTCCGAGGCGTTGGAACGCGAACTCGCCGAGCTGATTGACCGGTATGTGAACAAGCCGCTCAAGGATGTATCGCTGGCGCGATTGTTTTCTAACTTAAGTACGGTGCTGGCCCATCACCGCATGATCTTTTCCAGTGATTTTTCGATGATGCTCAAGGCGATTGCCACCGTCGAGGGGTTGGGGCGCGAACTGGATCCGGAGATCAATCTTACCGATAAATTAAAGCCATATTTTTATAAGTTACGGGTGGCCCGTTTTCATCCGATCACCCTGGCCGAAGATACCGAAGATTTACTGATGCGGGTGGCGGGATTGTTCCGTGAAATCCCGGACCAGACACAGGCCGTGCTCGAACAGCTCAAACGCGGGGAGACCAAGGTGCAGGTCGAGCATCGCGGGACAGATTCGTTTTATGTGTTCTGGAATCAATTTATCAACCGATTGATCTTCGCGCTGATCCTGTCGGCGCTGTTGATCAGCTCGTCGATCATGGTACTTTCCGGTGTACCGCCGACATGGCATGACATTCCCATTATCGGCTTGATCGGGTTCATCATCGCCGGGCTGATGAGTCTGCGTTTGTTGTTCGCGATCTGGAAGAAAGGGATGTTTTAGCGGTTACTCTTTGCGTCCTTTGAGCAGGATATCCAGTGTTCGTTCCAGTCCACGGGAAAGTTCGACGACGGCATTTTCCACGCCGAGCTTGGCCGCGTCAAAGGCCTCCGATGTTACGTCATTAAGCCGGGAAAATTCTTTCTGGGCCTGTTTGAGATCGGTTTCCAGTTCGTCAATCTTGGGTTTGATGGCCTCACGGACATCCATCTCGCCGAGCTTGGCCTTGACCCGGAGTTCCTGAAGCCGTGTTTCGAGTTTGTCGATTTCTTTACGCAGGGCTGATAAAAGTTCACTTTCTTGTGTCATGAGATTCTCCTTTCGTGTGTTGCTTGTCTTATTATATCGCAAACACGCCGATTTTGGCAAATCAGTCCGGCGATTTCCATCGCGGACTTGCTTTTCCCGGTCAAATACCTAGAATAGAAGATGTGAATAGCGCTACCTATAATAATCAATCCCCGAAACCATCATGAAGCCGAATTTTATCACCATTTTCTTGAGTCTGTGCCTTGGGCTGTCGGCCATGCCGATGCAAGTGCAAGGCGCGTCGTACGATTCAATCTTCAGTCAGAATCGTGCGTATCAGGCCACGCTGCAATCCGAGGGCGACGCGGGCGTCAACGCGTTTCGGCTGACGGTCGCTCCGGCCGATCGGCTGCATGAACCCTTGTGGCAATCGGATTTTTTACACAGCGACTATTTCGCCGGTATCCTGTCGGATGACGGATCGGCCTTTGTCTTTGTGAACGACTCCTATCAAGACGATGAACCGGTGGTGACGATCTATCATCGTGGAGAGGATATCTATCAGATCATCGGGCGGCGTTTTGAACTGTCGGCGGCGCAGATGGAGCAGACGCCCAGTCATCGATTATGGCTCGCGCGAACCGGGATCACCGCTGACTTTATGCGGCGGAATGATCATTTGTGGGTGAGGATCGTCACCATGGGGGGACGACAACATTTGATTAATACCGCCACCGGTGAATTTGGCGAAACGGATTAACGTGATGGATGATCTCGACCTGAACAAGATTGAACAGCTGGCGCGCTCAGCGCATCAGGGCCAGTATCGGCGCGACGGACAGACGCCTTATGTCACCCATCCCGAGCGGGTGGCCGGGCGTGTCAATGATCCACGGGAAAAGGCGGTGGCCTGGCTGCATGATGTCCTGGAGGACACGCCGCTGACCGCGGATGATCTGGCCCGAGAGGGGGTGCCGCCGGATGTCATCGAGGCGGTCCGTCTGTTGACCAAATCGGCCGATGCTGATTATCACGACTATTTACGCCGGATCCGGGCAAACGATTTGGCCCGGACGGTGAAGATCAATGACATGCTGGACAATTTGTCCGACGGCCCGCGCGAGCGGCAGATCGTAAAGTACGCCCGCGGATTATTGATCCTGTTCGATGCTGAACATGCTAACCCCGCGTGAGGGATGAAAGGACCTTATGAAATTAAACACCATTTTTTTATGTGATTCGGCCGCGATGCATCCGGACAACACATTTTCCACATTACGGGGCGGCATTGACCGTTTCGTCTATGATCCCGACAAGGGCGGTACGTTATCGATGACGCTGGTGGCCATTGTGCGGCTGGAGACCACCGAGACCGGGCGCTCGCATACCATCGAGATCAGCATCCTCAATATGGACGGGGCGCCGCTGATCCAGAAGCTGACCATGCCGTTTAATCCGCCGGCCAGTAACCGTCCGACCAATCAGAATATCCTGGCCAAGCTGTCGGTGCAGAATCCGCCGATGGGTGAGTACTCGATCTATGTCAATGCTGACGGCATCGAACTCGGGAGTCATCCGTTGATGGTGATGGACCGGCGCCAGCTGGAACCTCCTCAAACACCCTAACTCGCCAGGGAAGCGTTTTCTTTGCCGGAAAAGGCGTGATTCCCCGGACCGTTGAATTGTTGCCCCGGATTTCATAGTGTATACTTACACGGTAGAACGAAAGGGGTGACACGATGCAGACCACGCGAATATTAGCGATGATCATTTCAGCGCTCTTGATCAGCGGCCCGGCGCAGGCCAACTTTGTAACCGATATCCTGTTTCCGGGGTACGAGGATCGAAATCGTCAGGAGCGGACCCGGGAGTTTCGACGGGGATTTCACGAACAGCGTAAGGCCGCGCACAAGCGCATGAGGAACAACCGCAAGCTCGGGCTCAAACGCCTGAAGGAGCGCCGCAAGGATTATCATCAAGGCATGAGCAAGGATTGGTACGAGGCGTTTAAAGAGAACAGCCGCAGCGCTTCCGAGAAGATCGACATGCCCGACGATCTGATGCATGAGGACGGCAAGTCCAAGCACACCAAGATGCAGAGCTGGAAGGACCGGACCCAGAGCCTCAAGAACCGCCTCAAGCAAGACGCCTTCATGGATTAACAACAACTATCACCAAGCAACCCTAACCGCGCATTCGCAAGAGTGCGCGGTTTTTTAAGTAATTGGTGTCAGAACTCCCCAAAGCTTTTCTTTTCAATACCTTACCTCATAATTACTTAAATCCCGCCTTATCAATCACTTAGGATAGCCAGCTGAATTAATGCATAAGTCTATGCATTTGAGGCGGTAGGGGAGTTCTGATACTAATTTTTTATGGGGACATTATTGACTATTTGATGGATATTTTTGCAAAAGGTAGAATAAAATCATATAAAAGCGTTAACAGGTCATTGTTTTGATTTTAAATGGGGGTAGAATAAAATCAGTTGAATCAATTACGGCCAACTAGCATCCATCAAAGGCGCAGCCTTGCATCTGCTTATTTGCTCAGGAAGTTTCATTCGTCAACCCGATGTGTTGCGGCAACGCATCCCCGGACCCATCATTTCTTTACTCCAGCACTTAACGATCAAACTCACCCGTCATCATCCACACAAATTCACCTCAAGTGAAATCGATGACAGATCCAGATTTAGCCTACAGAAGTTCTACCTTAAAAAAACATATTCTCAGTCCAATGTTTCGCCATCCAAGGAGGGATACCTATGCGATCAGCGTTAATCAGAAATTTCACCATCGGGTTTTGCTTGTTAGCGCTGATGCTGATACCGGTTTCCCGGGTATTCGCGACAGATGTGGTCTGGACCGATCTGGTAGGGACGGTGGCGAATGGAAATGATTTGACAAAAACGGCAGCCGACGGCTGGAGCAACGGTGGCGCCGCATCCACATCGACTCAGAGTGGCGACTTTGGCGTGGAGTTTACCTCCTTAACGACTGGTCAGTATGAAATGCTGGGACTTTCGGCTGCCAATACGAATGCCAGTTGGGATACGATAGATTTTGGTATTCTGACCCGTCCAGGCAGTGTGAAGATCTATGAAAGCGGAACTTTACGGGGAACATATGCGGCAGCCTCGGTTGGCGAAGTGTTTAGTGTCGAGCGGACCGGAACAACAATAGAGTACAAACGTGATGGATCGACCTTCTACACTAGCGGACTTTCCAGTACTGGGAATCTTTTAGTGGATACATGCCTGTATTCAAACAACACCACATTGAGTGATGTCAAGTTTACGGGACTTGCTACCACCGCTCCCGCGGCCGTCAATGATTTATCTGTGTCGTCCACTCCCACATCGGTTGATCTTAGCTGGACAGCTCCGTCGGATGGCGGATCACCCATTACAGAATATGAAGTGCAGTACGGTACGGTGGCCAGCGGCGGATTTGCGACGATTCATACCGACGACGCGACACCAGGCGCGACTATTACCGGGCTAACCACAGGAACGGCGTATCAGTTTCGGGTGGTGGCCAAGAACGCGATCGGAACGGGACCGGTATCGAATGTTGTGACGGCCACACCAAGCACGGTTGTGGACGTGGTCTGGACGGATATCGTTGGGGCCACCGCGGATGGTAATGATTTAATCAAGGCGACCACGGGGGATTGGGGGAGTTCGGGCGGCGCGTCCACACGAGAATATGATCAGGATTTTGCTGTACAGTTTACCGTCGACTCAATCGCTTCCAATCAAAACCCCAAGGCCATCGGACTTTCCGCGGTTAACACAAATGCTCACTACAACACGATTGATTTTGCCATTTTTCTGGCGACAGGAAACAATATAGAGATATTTGAGTCGGGTACTTCCAGAGGTCAGCATGGGACATATGCTGTCGGAGACACCTTGATGATTGAGCGGGCGGGATCGACCATTCGCTATAAGAAAAACGGATCAACCGTTTACACGAGTACGTTGACAAGTTCGGGCACGCTTCTGGTCGACGCGGCATTGTACTGGAACAACAGTCGGGTGCAAGATGTTCAATTGATTGGCGTGCCGTCCGAAGCGCCGAATGCGATCAACGACCTTGGTGGCGATCCGGCTAACAATTCGATGGTCCTGAGTTGGACGGCGCCAAGCTCCAATGGATCACCTATCACGTCATATACGATTGAGTACGGAACCGTGGCCAGTGGAACGTTTGGAAATTCGGTGACGGATGACGCTGTACCCGGGGCAACGATTTCCGGGCTGACGAACGATGTGGCTTATCAATTTCGGGTGACCGCTCAGAATGCGATCGGATCTTCCGCCTCGTCCAATGTGATTACCGAAACGCCGAAGTATGTGCGTAATGTCGTATGGACAGATCTCGTCGGGGTTACGGCCAACGGAAATGATTTATTGAAGACTGCTGGTAATGGCTGGGGTAATGGCGGGGCTGGATCAGCCGATCGGTACTCCGGTGATTTGGCGTTGGAGTTTGTGGTTCACGACACCACAACTGAATGGTGCAACGGTCTCTCACTCAGTAATACTGACGCATACTGCAGCTCAATCGACTGGGCAATCTATTTGCCGACCAACGGGTCCGTCCAAGTATATGAACAGGGGGCATACATCGGATCATATGGATCCTATCAGGTGGGAGATGTCTTTCAGGTTGACCGGACAGGTGCTACGGTTAGCTACAAGAAAAATGGAACAACATTTTACACCAGCACCAACGGAACCAATGTGGATCTGCGGGTGGATGCCAGTATGTATCAAAATAATTCAGAGATCCGTAAATCCAGAATTGTTACAGATCAATCCATCGAGAACGGGCCTCCGGGGATATTTGGTGATCTTGTAGCGGCGGCATCCACGGGTGAAGTCAGTCTCACATGGTCCGCGCCGACCGCCAACGGTTCGGCGATTACCGGATATGATGTTCAATACGGGACCGTTGTGAGCGGAACGTTTGATATGGTATTTGCCGATGATGCCAGCCCGGGGGCAACGGTATCCGGCTTGACCAACGGCACCGCTTATCAGTTTCGCGTTGTGGCCAAGAATTCTCAGGGATCGGGCGGGGCATCAAATGTCGTTACCGCCACGCCGGACATCGCCACGGGAATTGCCTGGACGGATTTAGTGGGTGTCAGCGCGAATGGCAGTACGATCACGAAAACCGCGGCCAGCGGATGGGGCAACGGAGGCGCGGCCTCCAGTAACACCTATACGGGTAATTTTGCCGTGGATTTCACCATCAACGACGGAGCGAGTCGTGTGCTCTTCGGCCTCTCGGAAACCAATGCCGATGCGGACTGGGATACCATCAAATTCGGAATATTTCTACGGGCCGACGGGGAGATGTTTGTCTATGAGGATGGAGTAGAACTCGGCAATTTCGGAACCTATGCCGCCGGCGATGTCTTTCGCGTCGATCGGGCAGGCAGCACTATTCGATACAAGCAAAACGGCAACACTTTTTTTGCCAGCCCGACGTCTTCGAGTAACGGTCTATTGGTCGACGCGGCCATCTACTACACCAACGCGTCGATCGATAATGTGACTTATGTGGACACATCATCCTTGCCGCCGTCGGCACCGGATGTCATTACGGACTTAGCGGCTGGCGCCAGCTATGAAGAAGTAACATTGGCATGGAGCGAGCCGGGAACCACTAATGCGGTTATCACCGGATATGAGGTTCAGTATGGAACCGTCACGAGCGGAACCTTTGCCTCGACCTTCGCGGATGATGATCAGCCCGGGGCTACTATTTCCGGGCTCACCAACGGTGTTGACTATCAATTCCGCGTTGTGGCCCAGAGTTCGGCCGGCAACAGTCCGGTGTCGAATGTGGTCACCTCCACGCCGAACGCCACGGTGGATGTGGTTTGGACGGATGTCATCGGGCTGTCCACCAGCGGCAACAGCTTGACGAAAACCGCGCCTGTTGGCTACACCAATGGCGGAGCCGCGTCTCTCAATCGACGAGCAGGAGATGTTACGGTTGAGTTCGGCACCAACAGTACCAATACGTTTGTCGCGGCCGGATTATCCAATGTCAACACCGACGCCAACTATGAAACCATCGACTACGCGATCTATCTGCACGCCGGGACCAATGTCAAGGTCATCGAGGCGGGTATCGATCGGGGTGTGCAGAGTTCATACTCCACATCGGACCGTTTTCAGGTTGAACGGAACGGCAGCACGGTTCGATACAAGAAGAACGGGACAATCTTCTATACCAGTACCGTCAGCAGTACCGGTGAGCTTTTGGTTGACGCCTCGCTGGTTTACACCAATACGAGTATCACGAACGTGACCTTCACAACGGCATCTAACGCACCATCGGCTCCGAATGCCGTTACGGATTTAAGCGCGACTCCGGGTGATGAGCGCATAGATCTGGCCTGGAGCGCGCCAAACGCCAATAACTCACCGATCACGGGGTATGAAATCGAATACGGAACCGTCGCCAGCGGCGGGTTTGGCACGACGATTTCACAAGGAGCCAATACCACCGCCATCATCACCGGACTGCAAAACGGGACCGACTACCAATTCCGGGTCATCGCCGAGAATGCCATCGGCAGCAGCGGCGTATCCAATGTGGTCAATGCCACGCCGGAACCTCCATTCCAGGAGGCTGAGCTGTTGACGCCGGCGCCGGGCTCCACGATTACCGAGGTGGATCAAACCTTCAGCTGGACCGAAGGGATTAACGCGACATCTTATCAGTTGCAGCTGGGCACGTCTCTGGGAGCGAATGACATTGACGACAGCGGGGTGATTAACGCAACGGTTTATTCGGCGACCGGACTACCGATTAACGGTTCACCGATCCATGTGACATTGTCAACCCTGCTGAACGGCAGCTGGGTGGATGAAGACTATACGATCGGGACGTCGCCGACGCCGGTTATCCGGTTCAGCGGATTCGGGTCCGACGGTGATCAGTACACCGGCGCCAACTTTACCCAGGTAATTCAGGGCACGCTGACGGCGAATTTTGAGGTGCAGACCACCAACAAGACCCAAAACGGTGACATTGTGCGCTATGACCTAACACAGAAGGACGGCACGTTAGGTCTGGTGGGAACCGCGACCGAGGTCTTAAACGGGCAAACCACGATCGTAAACTTTAATGAAAGTCAAATCCTGGGCATCGGTTCGCCGCCGGTGAATGGATTTTTTGAATATTCGGAAACCGATCCGACCTATCGACGCATTCTTTTTGCGATCCCTCAGCCGCCGAGTCCGACCCTTCCGTTCCCGTTAGAAGTCGAGTATTTCGGGACGGAATTCAAACAGGTACGGGTTAAGTACAATTTACCGTTCCCGTTTGATCAAGGTTTTGTGGACGACAACTTTGTCGTGCCGGGCACAGACGACTTTGCCGGATGCTCTATTGTAGTTAAGCCCCAGGAATTTTCTATCCTGCCGGGCGAAGAGATGAACATCACCGCGGTGACGCCGGTCGAACCAGGCGATCAATTGGTCTGGGAGATCGTCCCGATTATAGATGAATACGCACGGGCGGTCATCACGCCGGATAACAACTTGGGCTACTTTGCCACGCTCACGGACATAACAGGATCCGGACAGCTTAAGGTCCGGGTGATCAATCCGTCCATTCAAGGATGTCAGGCCGATGTGGTCCTGGAGGTGGGATGTGATAACTGCCAGGGTGACTCGCCGGAAGATCATTCCAACAGCTGCATCGGTTGTGAAAAGGAATCGAAGAATATTAATGTCACCTTCGGATTAGGCCGAGCGCGTCGGGGGGATCCGGTCGGGCATCTGGAGATCAAATCGCAAACACCATCTCCATTAGTGGCCAAGCCGGATGGTCTTAAGATGTTTGCCTTCAGCAGTAACACAGAGAAGGTGTACGCGAACGGGGCGTTACGGCAGATCGTCGCGCCGAACCTGTTTGTGGATATCATCGTTAACAACGATTTTCAATATGAACTGCGCTACTACGATCCGGCCGACCGCGGCAGCAAGGTCAACGGGATTTACACGGTTAACGGCAGTGCCGTACCTCTAAAGACCTGGACGATCGAAAATCCGGACGCATCCCCAACGGTGTATGATCGATTGCGGATTACGGAAACAGCCGCGGGTTCCACGTCGATGGTTTCAGAGTATGTGTGGGACAACGTCAACAGTGAATGGTCGCTGGATCAGGGGAGTGGTCTCGGCATTGTGACTTCAACCGAGACGACGGGAGCCGGGACACGAACGGTAACGCGTACGGTCGAGGATGGTACGGGCGACATCGCGGCCGTCACTCAAACCACCTACAAGGAGATCAACGGCCTTTACGGTCTTTTGGAGGAAATAGTTGAGGAAGTCGTCGATCCAAGCGGCGCGGCCTTGACCACCACGACCGAGTGGTATGAAGATCCGCAGGACATCGGAAACTTCGGACACATCAAATCGGTGACCAATCCAGATGGATCATGGACGCGTTATACCTATGACACCGAGGGACGCATGGCGACAGCCGCTTCGTCGTGGCTGGATCAGCCGATCACGGCCGCTGATGTGGATGTGCGGGTGATGACCTATGAATACACGGTCCAGGATGGCAGTGATTCTAATCTGACGCAGGATGATCGCAAAGCCCGACAGATCACCGAAACCATCGAGGGTGAGACGGTTTCGAAGACGTTCAAGGTCTTTACTCGGGCGGGCAATGGCGAACGCACAACGATCGTTGAGCGCGCGACGTCCCCTAACGCTGTGTATGGTGATCCAACCAATCTGCGCACGGTCACGGTGACGTATCCGTTTAGCGCGGGCGCGGCGGATTCGTGGCGCACCAAGAGTGTCACTTATCCTGACGGACGTGTGGATACGTACACATACGCCTACGGGACATACACGCCGAATGCTGATCCATCGATTCCGGGCGTGTTTGTGACCGGTTCGGGCACCGATGAGATCGAGACGGTGACGCATGTCACGACGGGTTCACCGGCGGGTGTGGTCAACAAGAGCACACAGGAGATCAGCATTTCCAACAAACGCGGGCAGCGCTTGTATCACGGAACCGCCTTGTTCGACGGCAGCACGTATGTGATGTTTGAGGGAACGTTGTGGCATTACGACGCCCATGGTCATGTGACCGACACGTACAAGTCCGACGGCACGCATCATCAGAATGTCTGGGATTGCTGCACACTTGAAAGTCAGACCGACATTGCGGGCACGGAGCATCGCTTTACGTATGACGCGCTGCGCCGGATGGACACGCGCACCAAGGAGGCCGGCACGGATGATGTGGTGACGTCCTACGTTTATGACGCCGCCGGACGACGCGTGGGTGAGACGGTGACATCGGGCACATTGTCTCTGTCAGGATCGATGGCCTATGATGATGCCGGACGTTTGTTAACGCAAACCGATACCGGCGGGCTGACGACGAGCTACAGTTATGGACTGGATAATCGTTCGGTGACGGTGACACGGCCGGATAGTTCGCTGGAAACCACATCGCAGTACGTCGATGGGCAGTCCCGGGATGTGACCGGTAATGGTGTGATTGCGCAGTATTACACTTATGGTGTGAATATTGACGGGTCTCGCTGGACACAGGTCAATGTAAGCAGTCCGTCCTCACCAAACTGGACGCGGACCACGGTGGATATGCTCGGACGCACGATCAAGGAGGAGCGTCAAGGATTCAGCGGGGTTGAGACCACGGAGTATTTCTACAACGCGCTGGGTCAACTGGAGCGAACAACGGTGACGGGTCAGGCGGATGTGTTCTATGAATACGACGAACTGGGCAATCAGGTGCGTTCGGGAATGGATGTCAATAACAGCGGGGACTTGACGCTGAATTCAACGGACCGCGTTACGGACACCGATACGGTATTCGCACAGGTCAATTCGGCGTGGTGGCGTGAAACCACACAGACAGTATACGCCACTTTGAATGACAGTACGCCGACGGTGACCGGTATTCAGCGGCTGCGCTTGACGGGACTCGGCGGCGGTACGGGGCTCGTCGATGAGACGGTGTCGATCGACATCCACGGCAATACAACCAGCACGCAATCGTTTGTTGACCGGGCCAATCAGACGCGCACAAGTACGGTCGATACGCCGGACTCGAACATCGATGCCACAAGTGTGAGTGTGAATGGTCTCTTGATCTCGGAGACCAGCGCGACGGGTGTGACGGCGACGTTTGGGTATGACACGCTTGAGCGGCGGGTGAGTGTACAGGATGCCCGCACGGGTACGTCCTATACGGGATACGATCCGGCGACCGGATGGGTGAGTTATGTTGAGGATGCGGCCGGGCATCGGGTTAATTACACGTATGATGCTACCTCAGGACGAAAGTTGGTTGAGAGCAACGCGCTGGGTCAAGCGACGCGGTTTGATTACAATAGCCGGTCACAAGTGACACGGGTTTGGGGCGATGTGCCTTACCCTGTTGAGTATACCTATGACGCTTATGGGCGGTTGGCGAGCATGAATACTTACCGCAATTCGGCGGCGTGGAATGGTGCAACGTGGCCGTCGGTGAGTGGTCAGGAAGATGTAACGACGTGGAATTACCAAGAGGCCAGCGGGTTATTGACCAGCAAGGTCGATGATGCCGGCGAAAGTGTTGATTACACTTATACAACCGGCGGTCGATTAGCGACGAGAACATGGGCGCGATCGTCCGGAACGGTTGTGACGACGTACGGGTACGATTCGAACACCACAGAATTGACATCGATTGATTACTCGGACACAACGCCGGATGTAACGTTTAGTTATGATCGCTTAGGACGTCAGTCAACGGTTACGGATGGATTGGGAAGCCGTACGTTTGCGTATAACGCGGCGCTTCAGCCTCTGACGGAAACGATTAGTGGTTTGTACAATAAAACGATCACGCGTAATTACGCGACTAGTGGTGTGATTGGTCGTCCGACGGGATTAACGACGGGAACGGATTATACCGTGACGTATGATTATGATGCCACCGGCCGGTTCGATGAAGTGGGCTGGAGTGTGCTGGCCGGGACGTATTCGGGAACGGCAAATTATGGTTATGTCGCAAACTCTGACTTAATCGGAAGTCTCACGACAACGGCGGGCCAATCGACGACTTATGCGTATGAGCCTAACCGAAATCTGCGTACGGAGATTGATAATCAGTTTAGTTCGACGGGGATTTCGATATACGAATATTCCTACGATGAATTGGGAAGGCGGAAGTGGGTGAAAAACTCAGGAACAGCCTTTGCAGCTTCAGCATTCAATCACTTCCAGTATAATCTACGCAGTGAACTAGAGGAGTCTGCTCGATATTTGGGAACGGATGAGACGATTCTGACGTCGCCTGTTACGGGAGAGTTTCGTGACTTTACTTACGACCCGATTGGCAATCGCCAGTCAATTACGGTTGGAGCAAATGCGGGAAGTTACACGGCGAACAATTTGAACCAATACTCTTCAGAAAATGTTGCCGGAGGTGGCACGAATTCATACACATTCGACGAGGATGGGAACTTAACGGGAATCAGCGGCAACAAGAATGTCACATACACCTATGACGCGGAGAACCGCGTCATATCAGTTGCACCTACGACGCCGGCTTTGAATGACAAAAAGCTGGATTTGGTGTATGATTATCAAGGACGCCGAGTTGAGAAGGCTGTATCCAACTGGACCGGAGTCACTTGGCTACCGGAATCCACCAAACGTTTCGTTTATGACGGTTGGAATGTAATAGAAGAGCAAGGCACCACCAGTAAGTATTATGTGTGGGGCTTGGACCTGTCACAATCATTCCAGGGAGCTGGTGGTATTGGCGGGCTACTTACCCAAGTTGATGTCGGTGCGCTGAAGAGCTATGCCTATCTCTTTGATGGCAACGGGAATGTCGGACAACTCATTGACAATTCGGATGGTTCAATCGATGCTCATTACGAATATGATCCGTATGGAAACGAATTGGTCGCCAGCGGTGTTGCAGCGGCATCAAATCCGTATCGATTCAGCACGAAGTATCTGGATAGTGAGTTCAATCTGTATTACTATGGATTCAGATACTACGATCCTGAGACAGGAAGATGGTTGAACCGTGATCCGATTCAGGAAAATGGCGGTATTAATCTATATTCCTTTGTGTTTAACAAACCAATTAATTTTACTGATCCGTTCGGATTAGCGTTATATGCTTTTGATGGAACAGGAGCAAATCCCAGTACTTTTACTCACGTTACGGCTCTCAGAGGATCCTACAGAGGCTCGGTACATTATGAAGAAGGTGTTGGAAGCAAATGGTACTCAAGAATACTTGGTGGAATTACTGGTTCGGGTGGACGGATTAGGCTAAATAAAGCTTGGGAAATGTTCTTACAGTTTTATAAATCTGGTGATAAGGATATAGATATTATTGGCTTTAGTAGAGGGGCTGCTCTTGCAAGAGAGTTTGCAAATATGTTGCATGAGAGAGGCTATAACCCGTCTTATAAAGGAGGCCTAGCTAAACTCTTTGTAAAAAATAAAAATGTATGTCCCGTTAAAATAAGGTTTGTGGGACTATTTGATACAGTTGGCTCTACTGGGATACCTGCAAATCACATAAACATAGGAATACGCATGTCTTTGCCTCCAAATGTACAGCATGCCGTTCATGCTGTATCTCAAGATGAAAGAAGGGCACAGTTCCCTCTAACGCCTTTGAATGATCCTGCGGTTGGTCAAACGTTTTCTGAGAGGCCATTCAGAGGTGACCACTCGGATATTGGAGGAGGTCATAAAAGTGATGCAAATCTATTGAGTATTGATCCTTTGTATTATGTTTGGTCTCAGGGAAGAAAAGTAGGGGTTCCTTTTGGCGCCATACCTAAACGACCGTGGGAGTATAAAAACAATTCAACGCCACATGACCTAACAGACAGATTAATTTATACTGATGGTGGTGTTAGGCAAAATTTACCTTAAATATGCGTAAAATTCTAAATAAATTATGTATAATTTGTTTTTTGGTGCCTATACTTTTTGGGGGATGCAAAGATAGGTATACTCATGCCGTTTACAATGCCACAGATTATGATATTAATGATGTAATGGTTAGCTCTGGAGGTACTCATATTTATCATGGAGTATTAATCCCGGGAGCCATAAAGTCCTATTCTGGATCTTTCAGGTTGGAGAATAATACCATTGTTACAGTGAGTTGGATAAACGAAGAAATGGAAAAGATGACGGAAACTATAGAACTACAGCATACACGGAGTATTAATGAAATAGTATTTGAGCTAGATGGGCAGTCTGTGATTGTAGAATATAAATAGCAGGCGGAAGGAAGGTAAAGTTTCTGTAGAGGGTCGCCACATCTATTCATAAAAAATAAACCCACATATCAATCGGCTGTTCATTTCTTTTTTATGAATAGATTTGTTTTAAAGTTTACGAATCCCAATTGGCAGAAATAACTGCCGGTTGGGATTCTTGTCTATAGACCTTCGGTCAATAGACCGTCGCTTCGCGACGAACTTTGTTAGCGTATTTGCTCTTTGATATACTAAATAAAGCTTATTGACGTTAACGTTTCTCTACCCGAAACACACTTGAAGCGTGTGTGTTTCGGTCGTATTGATCAGCTTGTTTCTAGAGTGGAAACGTTCCCTATCGTCGACAAACTGCGTTTGTCGACTGAGTGGGTGAAAAATTCCGGTAGCGCTTTTGCGGCTTCAGCATTCAATCACTTCCAGTATAATCTACGCAGTGAACTAGAGGAGTCTGCTCGATATTTGGGAACGGATGAGACGATTCTGACGTCGCCTGTTACGGGAGAGTTTCGTGACTTTACTTACG
>JAUIER010000014.1 GCA_030429765.1 bacterium
GAGATGTATCTATAAAATCTTTCATGCTAAGAAATTGGTGTCAGAACTCCCTAACGCTCTAACACTAAATCAATTAAGGTTTAATTCACTAAAGTGCTGCTATCATAACATTTTCGATACATTGTCGGAATTAATTCGTAAATGATTGATAGCGATTAAGTTGCGGAGTTCTGACACCAATTATTTATGGCGGTTAAACTCTGCCACTATGGTAGCACATTCTCGGTGGGATGGGAACGGCTGGTGTATCGATTCAGACGGGATTGGGCGGACTGGATCCATCGCGACGGATATTGACGTTGACTTACCTGTGCGGGATTCAAGACATCGGGACCGGCTTGATAAGACTGCAGGCAATAGTTCGCGGCCGGTTTGAGCCGTTGCCTGATCCGCCGCGTATCCGCCAACGTACAGAACGGTCGCACCACCGTCGTTCGAAATTGATGCGCGATGCCGGCGTCTTCGATCAGGGCAATACACTCTTCAACCCGCCTGCCAAAGTCCGCGCCTCCAATCGCCGCCCCATACTTTTCCGGAAGCGCCTTGATGTCCATGGCGATATAATCGACGCAGCCGGCTTCGATGATCCGTCGCAACACGTCAGGCCGACTGCCGTTGGTATCGAGTTTGACGGCATATCCCAACGATCTAACCCGCCGCATAAACGCGATCAGATCCCGCTGAATGGTCGGCTCTCCCCCCGACACCACCACACCGGTTAGATAACGGCGTCGACTGACCAGAAACTCCAGCACATTGTTGGCGGCGATGGTCGGTTGAAAACCGCGCGGGTCTACCAGTTCACGATTGTGACAGTACGGACAACGAAAGTTGCATCCTTGCGTGAAAACCACACAGGCAACATGTCCGGGGAAGTCGATCAGAGAACACTTTTGCAATCCGCCGATACGCATGATGAATAAGTCACCCTTTCCTTAAACTCCTGTTGTTTGCCCTTGTTCCATTGCTGCACCGGACGCAGATAGCCCACAACCCGGGAATAGACCTCACAGACATCCCCACATGTCGGACATTTGACCAGTTCACCGGCCAGATATCCGCACGACGGACATACACTGAAGGTCGGGGTGATGGTGAAGTACGGCAGCCGGAACTGTTCACAGATCATCCGAACCAGTTGCTTGAGCCCATCGATATTCTCGATGCGCTCTCCGACAAATCCATGCAGCACCGTCCCGCCCGTGTACAGCGACTGAAGTTCATCCTGCAATTCCAACACTTCAAAGATATCGTCGGAATAATTAACTGGTAGATGCGTGGAATTGGTGTAGAACGGCTCTTTGCCCTCCTGGACTTCCGCCTCATTGGCACACACAATGTCGGGATACATGGCCTTATCAATACGGGCCAATCGATATGTGACACCCTCGGCCGGCGTGGCCTCCAGATTATAATTGTTGCCGGTCTCCTGTTGAAAGTCGGTCAACCGGTCGCGCATGTAGTCCAGGACCTTTACGGCGAACTGATGCCCCCGCGGTTCACCAATTGACACACCCAACAGATTCAAAGCCGCTTCATTCATCCCGATCAGTCCGATCGTAGAAAAATGGTTTTTCCAGTATTGATCAAAGCGTTGTTTGACCGAACGCAGATAAAATTTGATATACGGGTAAAGATTCTGTTCGGTAAATCGTTCCAGGACTTTGCGCTTGATCTCCAAACTGTCTTTGGCACAGACTAACAGAACGTCGAGCCGTTCAAAAAAATCGGCCTCCGATGACGATTCATATCCCAACCGCGGCATGTTGATGGTCACCACGCCAATCGATCCGGTCAGGGGTGATGCCCCAAACAATCCCCCGCCTCGTTTACGCAATTTTCGATTGTCCAGACGCAAGCGACAGCACATGCTGCGCGCGTCATCCGGATCCATATCTGAATTAATAAAATTAGAGAAATACGGAATGCCGTACTTGGCCGTGATCTGCCACAAAAGCTCCAGATTCGGATTATCCCAATCGAAATCCTTGGTGATGTTGTACGTCGGGATCGGAAAAGTAAACACCCGCCCTCGGTAGTCGCCTTCGAGCATGGTTTCCAGGAATGCCTTGTTGAGCATATCCTGTTCGACCTGAAACTCCTTGTACGTCGCCTCCTGAACCTCACCGCCGATCAGCACGCCGGCATCCGCGTAATACGACGGCGGATTGAGGTCCAAGGTGATATTGGTAAACGGCGTCTGAAAACCAACACGTGTCGGGACATTGATATTGAAGATAAACTCCTGCATGGCCTGTTTCACATCCGTGTAGCTTAATTTGTCGTAGCGGATAAAGGGCGCCAGCAGTGTATCGAAATTAGCAAATGCCTGAGCCCCCGAGGCCTCACCTTGCAGCGTGTAAAAAAAGTTGACGATCTGTCCCAAGGCGCTACGAAAATGCCGGGCCGGCCCGGATTGCATCTTGCCGGTCGTGCCGGTAAAGCCCTGTTTAAGTAAGTCATACAAATCCCATCCCACACAATACACGCTGATCAAACCCAGATCATGAATATGAAGTTGTCCGTCTTGATGAGCATCCCGCACCGCGGCTGGATAAACCTGGTTCAGCCAGTACGTCTTGCTGATTTCAGAGGAGACATAATAATTCAATCCCTGAAGCGAGTACGACATATTGCTATTCTCATGGACCCGCCAGTCATGTTGCCCGAGGTATTGTCCGACCAGATTGGAGTTAAACTTGGCCGCGATCTCACGCATCTGGGCGTGCTGCTGACGGTAAATGATATAGGCCTTGGCGGTTTGACGAAACGGCGACGTCAACAGGACATCCTCGACCACATCCTGAATATGCTCTACCGTGGGAAGATCCTCGGAGCGGACCTGCTCGAGGATCACGAGGACCCGTAGCGTTAGTTGTTGCGCCATCGCCTGATCAAATTCCCCCGTACTTGCCCCGGCCTTGCCTATCGCCGCGGTGATTTTTTCCGGGGCAAAGGCCTCTGACTGACCATTGCGCTTTTGGACATACGTGATCTTTCCCGTGGATAGCATACTCCCTCCTTACATGAAAGTGATGAAGACTGCCGTGCGGTTGATCAGGACGCGAGGTGTATGGCAAGGCACCGACAAATCGTAATTGGATGATGTGATGTCCGATGACGACGGCAATCAGTGAAAGGCGCAGACATAATTTTTATGCGATAAAGAATGGGAAGAAAATTCTCAAATGCGTAAACGCTGGGCAGACATCGAACAGGGACATCTAAAGCTACTATTATATGCAAAGGATTTGGTCTGACCATTCGACGAAATACGGTCAATTATGCGTAGAATCACGGATAAAAAAAGTCAAGATGCCACTTTATATCTTAATTCACCCTGTTATCCATATCGAAACTATGCTAGAATAGTTTATTCTCGTAAACTATTGATATCATTATTGTTATATAAATGTCAGAAACAAACACCAAAAGTCAGTCGCGATCAGCTCGCCGAATTCCAGCCCTAAATCTTCAGACCAAACTGGTTTTGCTGTTCCTGATCTTTACGATCATCCCGATGGTTCTATCAGGCTATCTCTTTTTTCAACACCAAAAGCAGCATCTTCTTCAGCTCATGATCCGCGAACGCGAGGCGCACATCCACCAGCAGGCGACACAATTTTCGATTCTTATTGACGACACCATTTCACAGATGACAATTCTCGCGCAGCTGCCCGCGATGCAGGGATTGATCCGCACCCGCATCGACACCATAGATCCGGAGGACGGAAGCAGCCGCAATATTGACTGGCGTGATCGTCTGGCCACCAGCTTGACCGCCTTGGTCAAAACCAATCCGCTCATCCTTCAGGCGCGCGTGCTGGATGAACGCGGTCAGGAAATTGTACGGGTAAATGCCGTGGACGGTCAGGCCGCGCGCGTACCCGAACATGAATTGCAAAACAAGAACGGCCGCGAGTATTTTCGAAAGAGCGTATTGCTGTCGCCAGGCCAGGTCTATGTCTCGCCTATCGACCTTAATGTAGAGAATGGAGAAATCGAAATTCCATATGTGCCTGTGATGCGCTTCGCGCTGCCGGTTCATCACGCCCGGGATGATGTCCGCAAAAGTATCATCGTGCTCAACATGGCCATGCAGAATCTGCTGGACCAGCTCGAACAGCAGGAAAATTCGTCAAATATCCTGATCCATGAAAACGGCACGTCCATCTTTCATCCTGATCCAAATAAACGATTCAGCCGTCAGATCAATCAAGGGTATAACTTCTTTAAAGAACACCCTGAACTCAAACCTATTCTGCAACAGTCGGATGACGGCAGCTATCGTGACGCCGTGCTCAAGCAATACATCATCTGGAAAAAGATTGAGTATAACCATTCGGATCAAACTCACTACTTTTACCTTATATCCGTCGTCCCGGAGAGCATTTTTCTCGGCCCCCTATCACAAATTAAACATTCCTTTATTCAGATTATCATCCTTCTGTTCCTGCTGATGATCATCGCCTCGATCGTTATCGCCCGGACCGTGGCCCAGCCGATCACCCGGATTGCGGACGCGTCGCGACGCATTACGCATGGTGAGCGTAATGTTAAAATCACCGAAATTAAATCCTCAGATGAGCTAGGCGAACTGGCCATGGCCTTTAATCAAATGGTCGACTCCCGCAACGCGTTTGAAGCAGACTTACAACGCTCGAATCATGAACTCGAACAATTTGCCGCCGTGGCCTCCCATGATCTTCAGGAACCTTTACGCAAAATTACCAGCTTCTCGCAGCTTCTGTCCCAACAGCTCGATGGACAAACCAACACAGAATCCATCGAGTATCTGGATTATATTGTCGATGGAGCCACCCGGATGCGGGCGCTAATCCATGACTTGCTTCAGTATGCTCGAACCGGTCGACAAGAGTTGAGATTAGAAAAACATCACCTGCACCAAATTGTTCGAGAAGCTATGGATAATCTGCAAATGGTGATTGATGAGACGCAAACTCAGATTGTGATCGACGCTTTGCCGACATTGTATGTCCATCGTCCTTTTATAGTTCAGCTCTTTCAAAACCTGATTGCAAATGGAATCAAGTATCGGAGGGCTAATCCCCCGCGTATTCACATCATGGCACAGAATCAGAAGGGGACTTGGGTTTTCAGTATCAAGGATAACGGAATCGGAATCGCGTCGGAATATGCTGAAGACATCTTTAAGATATTCAAACGGCTGCACAGTCGCGTTGAGTACGAAGGAACGGGCATCGGATTGGCGGTGTGTCAACGCATCGTCGAACGCCATGGCGGCACAATCTGGCTGGATACCGACAGCAAGGATTCAGGCACGACGATATGTTTTACGTTAGCGTGATAGGTATATTTAGTTGGGAATAATTACATCTTTGAGATGTTTAATAAATAAACTACAGATAAGATTAACATCAGCACCGTAGTAATAACCAGAGCGTATCTAAATTCCTCTTCGGGATCCCGGCGCTCCGGTAAATCATCCAAAGTCTTGGTAAAATCCACATCTTCACGGCTTAGGCCAGTCAGAATACCAGCCAACAATGCATCTAAACCAGAAATATTATGCGGGATATATATATCCTTAACATCACTCATCTTGAGAATGTAGTAGTCACAAGCTCTAGTGTACATATGTTCGACGCCCAATATATCATACCAATCAAATTGAACTGTTTTATGCAAATACTTTATACGTACATGTGATTCAGCCAAATAAATTGTTATTTTATTACGAATGACAAACCAAACACCGATAACTACTGGTATCAATACCAGTATATGCTCATCTGGTTTACTTGAATACAAGATCAAAACTATAATTAGTAATAAATAATGAAAACCATAGTTGGTCAATAGATAGGCCGGATGGACTGAATAATGTACACCGTCCATGGTCACTGATCTTTCGCGATCTCTCAACCAAGTCTTTGTAAGGACGTATACCGTGAAGTACACATTCAGAAAGGCCAACGGTAAAATGAGTATAACCCTGTAAAAATCACTCATGCATTCCAGTCAAAGCCCACATCACCGTGGGAGATATAATTTAACTAAGTATTCGATAAAGGTTATTTATTTTCGGTACCATATACGAACCCCGATGTATAATTCCACCGCAGCTACACAGGTCGAACAAGTTGCGGAGTTCTGACACCAATTTTTTAGAACGGTTTGAAGGCGTTGTGGGCTTTGAGCTCTTGAAGCTCGGCGAGCCAGTCCTCTCGGTCTTCACCTTCGGGGAGTAAACTGCGGCGATTGCAATAGATCTTGGCGCAGAGTTCCTGATAACGGCGGGTATCAGCCACCGCCGGACTGATGATATCTTCCATCACCCGTTTCACCGCCGCCAACGACATCTTTCGCCCGCGGGATTCCGCCTGCAGTTCGGAACGTAGTTCCGCGAACATCGCCGGAAAGTAGCCATCGGTGAATTCCAGCAGCTCCTGGAGCTGATCTTTGGTCAACGGATTGGTCGTTACCGCTTCCACCGACCAACGCAGAAAATCCTCCCGGTCCTTGCCCTGCGGATCCAGCATCGGAATAATCAAACTTCCCGGACGACCGGGCCGCAGCATATCATGCGACAACTTGTCAATCCGCGCCGTTAGCAACAACCACTTGACCTTGCCGCGTAATTTTGGATCCGACATCATCCCCAGAATACCGGCTTGTAATCGCTTCTCGGTCGGATGCTGCTCACCGGAACTCAAACTGGTGAACTGCGCGTCGGCTTCATCGATAAATATCAGGACGTTCATAAACGCGTACAGAATTCGCCGCAACCGCTCCAATCTCAAATCACTTTCTCCGAACCATTTGTTCCGAAGGCTTCCCAATACCAGGACAATCATCCCCGATTCCGCGGCAATCGCCTCCCAAAAAAATGTCTTTCCCACACCAATCGATCCGGACACCGCCACACCCGGCAAACTGTCCTTGCCTGTACTCTTGAATCGCGGCACAACCTTTTTGTTGACAAACGACTTGATCTGCGAACACCCCACCACATCCTTGAGCGTATGTCCTGGGACTTTAAATTTAACGATGTCGCCGAGTTCCCGCTCGATATAATTTTTTACCTCCTCGATCAAATCAGCTTCCCGAATCTTCCCGCCTTTGTGAACCGCATTTCGCAGCAGTCGTCGCAAGGCGAGAATACTTAACCCCGCCGATAATTCCGGCAAACGGCGCACCATGGTTCGCGGGGACAACCGATGGTCGCGATCCAGCCCCTCAAACCACTCAACAAAATGTTCACGTTGCGCTTCGGTGGGCGAATCAATCTGCAATTCCATGACATGCGGTAGACGCGCCACCTTGTCATTCACCTGACTCTTGGATTCACATACCAGAATCGCCGCGTTCTGCGATTCGATAAAGCGCGGATCCTTAAACCAATCCATGCAAATTTGGATACGGACGCGTTCAGCCTCGGATAGATTCGTCGCCCCATTGGCGGGGATCACCGAATCAATCCCTTCGATCATTATCAACAACTTCTTGGAAAACTTGGCAGCCGGTGTCTCGTTCATTTCACTCGCGCACACACTCATCTGCTTGAGCAATTCCAGGGCGTAGCTGGGCTTTCCCGCAGTTTGTTTGCATAGTTCCGGAAATCCCCCATCATCCATCCCGTAACGCCAGTAATCCCAACAGCGGGAAAACTCCTCGAGATCTTCGGCATGCTGAAATTTGATCCCGCCGGTGATCTTATACGTCACAATCATATTATCCCGCAACTTCATACTGTCCTTCAGAAAACGGATCAACGGCACATAACTGTCGGCCGTCTGAGAATAAAAGTGATCATGCACGTTGCCGGTCAAAATAATCGTACTGGCCTCCAATGAATTGATGATACGGCCTGCGGTCAATAAAAATTCATATTTCAGCTTCTTCATATTCTCTGATCTCCAAATGATTCCCGGTCCTGATTTCGGTCTTGCAGATGGCCGGGATCAAAAACGGACCTGGCAATTTCATCTTTTTGGAACTGCATGGCCTGATGATCAATGGCCTGAGCGGGTTCAAACACCGGAGCGCTTTTATCATACACAAACGTAGCGCCGGGAAACACCTTGTGAGCCTTCTGCCAATCCCAGTTCATGGAAATGCCCAACACCCTATTCCCCACTCGAATAGCCTCTGAAAGTTCGTGTGTCACCAGCAAAATCGTGTACGGCGGTTTTTGCCCCGTCTTCTTGGCCTGTTGATTCTCCGCATACAACTCCAATAGCATATCCTGGAGTTCAGACCGCGTGGCTTCATCCAAGGCGCCAAAGGGTTCATCCAACAGGAGAATCCGCGGCTTCATAATCAAGGCCTGGGCGATGGCGACACGCTGACACATCCCGCCGGATAACTGACTGGGGTAACGGTCCAGGGCATGCCCTAACTTGACTTTTTTGAGAATGACCTCGGCCTGCTCCAAATGTGTTTTTCGCAATGCCTTCCATTTGAATGGACGGAAAAGCCGGAGCGGCAGTTTGGTCTGGTCGACCATCAATCCAAAGGCCACATTTTCGATGGCCGTGAGAAATGGAAACAGACTGTAGCGCTGATAGACAATCCCGATATCGCGGTCCGGCTTGAGCCGCACAGTGGCCTCCTGATTCTTATCACCGGAATAAACGATAATCTTTCCGTATTCAGGCGGATGCGTTCCCAGAATGGCCCGCAACAACACCGACTTTCCGCAACCAGACGGCCCGACAAGGGACACGATATCTCCCTCGTTGACCTTTAGATCCAGGTCGTGCAACACCCTGTTTTTACGAGGCTCTTTACCAAATGAATGGCTGACATTCTGTATTTCTAAAACTGTTGGATTCATGATCTATTGCCTTTGTACATACCAGCGACACATGCGTGCCTGAACCAAACGAAGGATCCAATCCATCACAAAACCGAAGATGATCAATAGCACCAGGTACGGATAAACTACATCCATGTTGACCAATCGCGCTTGCAGCCTCAACCGATATCCAAATCCGATATGGGCACAGGCATACTCAGCCGCGATGAGATACACCAATGATGGACCGATCTGCAGACGAATGGAATTGATCATATTTGGCAGGACTTGTTTGATGATAATATTGAAGACCAACTCGGCCTTGGACGCGCCAAGCGTGATCCCCTTATTGATAATCTCCGTCGGAATATCCCGGATGGACAGGTATATGCTCTGCGCGAGAATCGGAAGGATTCCCACCACAATAATCCCCACATACATCCCCATCCCTGTCCCCAGCATCACAAAGAACAGGGCCAGCGCCGCGGTCGGCGGCAATTTAGCGAGCACCGCCAGATAGGGAGCCACGGCCGCTTCAAAGATCGGAAAACACCCCATCGACACACCGATCACAATGGCGCCGAGCACTCCCCACAATAGTCCCAAAAACAATCGCTTGGCCGATTCCTTGGCGTCTTCAACCAGCCATCGTTCACCCGACCGCTTGTTGGGTTCGACGATTTTGTGAACACCTTCTTTGAGTTGGGTCCATGTGGGGATGGACTTGTCCTTGGGATTCTTCACGTGCTGCCGATGAGACAGCCAGGTGTAGCCGGCCAACATGGCGGCCACGGACAACACACTGACAAACAGTCTCAACGCAGGCTTGATTTTATCACCGACCACAATTCACCTCTATTTTGCCGCTACATTTTTAATGTATGTGGAATCAAACGTAAGATTGCCCGGCTGTCCGCCAAAGGAAACAGACGGCGTCTCATCCACGATTCCTCGTTTCATCGAATAACTGACCACCTTCTTCATCGTCGAGGGCAGGGCCTCACCGTCAAAAAGCTCGATCGCTGATTGAGGCGTCGCGTAAAACTTGGTTTGTTTAACGACCTCACGCATGCTCTGCAATCCCAGGTTACTGAACTTTTCACCCAAGGCAATCAACGTGCTGTCACCTTCAGCCGGATCGGCTAACAGATTATTGAGTTCATAGAAGGCGTCGATGACCGCGTGCGCGAATGCCGCTCCGCCCGGCTTGGCCAGCGATTCTTTATTGGCCACCACCATATCGATGATTTCTCCCGGAATCCCGGTTGAATCAAACATGACCCGTGACGACGGGACTTTTTCAAGCGTGTCGAGAACAAATGGGTTCCAAACCACGATCGCGTCCAACTGTCCTTGCTGAAACTGCATCGCCGCCACACCGGGATCCATGTTCACAAAATTAAAATCATCGGGATTTTGTCCCTGAAGTTCCAAATTAGAATCAAACGTGTAACTGGACACACTTAAATCCAATCCCGCGACTTTGACACTTTTAAGATCATTAAAGTCTTTGACATTCTCGCTCACGATCAACGCGTCAGCCCCATGCGACGTCGAGGTCGGCAGGATCGCCACCGAATCCAGCGACAAGGACGGACTCAGAATGTCCATGTTTGTGATACACACGGCGTCGGCTTTTCCGGAGGCGTAGAGTTGGATCGTTGAGTCATAATCCATTTCTTCCAGGACAATGTCGACCTTATATTTTTTTTCAACCGACCCAAGTTTTCCCTCACGACCATTGATGAATCCCGCTTCATTCAAGACACCAAAGGCGCTCCACGAAGGGTACTCACTCCACGCCAGGGTAAATATGGGATAATCTTCCGCCATCGTTTTTTTAGAAATAACAAATACCGCCGCCGCGATGATGCACACGACAATGATCAGATTTAGCTTTTTCATGTTGTCCTCTCCTTATGTATATGCCGTTACTCTTGGTAACTGTCTTTTTGCGGGGTGTCGGCCTGCTTGGGGGCCGGTGTTTCGTCAATCAGTCCGATATCGTTAAAGAACTCTTCATTACCGCCGCTTTCCGCCAATCGAATCAGTTCCTGTTCTTCCGAACTGTTCTCGTAACCCGATGTCTTCTTGGCCAGTTTGGTACGGTTCTCCACATTGTTGACCGTATCGCGGACATCCTTGAGCAATTCCGCTGTTTCATCGTTACTGATCCCGGACTTTAATTCATACAGCTCCCGCCGCTCCTTGGCTGAAGATACCTTGGCCATCGCGCGGTCCCGTTCCTGGTTGATATTCTCAAACTCACGCTGCATCTTTTTGATGTCGGATTCAAAATTCTTGAGCTCCTGGGAATTATCCTCGATTTCCTGTTCAAGATTGGCAATGTCGGCATTGAGCAGGGCCAGCGACGAACTGGCATCGGCGTTCTTCGCGGCGTACTCCTTGATCTTGGGATCATTTTTAATCGTCTCCAGATCCGCCCCCTGCTTCTTGAGCTCACGCGCCCGCTGCTGGCCGGCAATCTTGGAACCCGCCACTATCTTTTCTTTTTGTTCGGCCTGTTCACGATAATTTTCCAACTGAGCTTTCTGTTTGTCCAGTGAAGACATTAACCGTGAAACCGCCCGGGTGATCGTCTGATACCGCGCCTTCTTTTCTTCTATGATTCGATTGTATTTCTCTCCGATGACATACGGATCTTCACCCCAAATTTCACTGATTTCATTGATCCGTCCGGTCAGGGCATATCCAAGTGTTTTGAATAACTTCCCAATGGCTTTAAACATTTACCTTCTCCTCGTTTGTCTTCGTTGGTTTATTCTGTCTGTCGATGACGCCTTTCCAGCTTCTTCATGCGTTCATCCACCTGTTTGGCAATTTCGATTCCTTCATCCAAGTCGCTCATGATCTGCACAAATTCCGCGTGATCCGGCGGCTCACCGACGTTCAATGTCTGAATCCGCTGAAGGATCTTTCCTAGATAAGAGATCATCGTAGCGATCTCATCAATAATTTTTTCGCGCGTCTCTAAAATTTTTCGCTGGATCGAATGGTCGGAAATATTCCGGGCACTCTCGATCAAACTCAGCGAATTCTCCAGCCGGTCCACACAGTCCGCGAACAATCGATCCACCCGATCATGCATTTGCAGACGCGATTGCGCGTCAAGCTTGGAATCTTCACCCAAGGCCGATTTAATCGCCCGCGCCAGTTCACGCGTATCATTCAAGGCCTTATGTGTGCGGGGGTCTCCATCCTTGGACAGCTTCTTGTAAAACACATCCAGTCGCTGTTCATGCGCATCGGCCACCTCACCCTTGAGTTCGTTCAAGGCCTCCCGGGCCATTTCCTCTCCTGACAGCAGAAACATCTGAAGCACCGTCCCGATGGTCAACACCCCAAAGACCAATGGCAAAATATTCAGCAACAGCAGTCTAAACTCAAACGCCCACGAGGCGATGAGCGATATCACAGTCAATCCCCCGAGGGTGATGACCGGAACGCTCAGAAAAAGCTTCTTTAACAACTTACCCCATAGCTTTTTCTTATCCACACTGACTCCTGATCCTGCGGTTAGTACGGCATTTGCCCCATCACAAATGACACCGACTGTCCGTCGCCTCCACGGGAAAAAACCTTTGCCGCCTTGGTCCTCACCCGATTGGGGCTCACCCGCCCCTCATTCACTAAAAATTCCCGCACGGCCTCGGCCCGCTGCCGGGCCAATTCACGGTTGAGTTCGATGTCACCTTCTTTGCGTGCGTGGCCGACGATCCACAGATAATAGTCCGGCCAAATCTTGAGTTTTTGGGCCAGAGCCTTGAGATCCCGCTGACTTTGAAACCCTATCTTGGCCTTGCCCCGTCCAAAACTGACAGGATTGATATCCAATCGTCCGACCGGAACAATACGATTCCATTCATCGGCGGACAGAGCCGGTAATTCGTCAACCCCCTGAATATCCTCGGGATCAAGCAGACCAATCTCTGCGCCCAATACGTTCAACTGTCGGCCGGGATGAAAGTCGCTGTTCTTTAGCGCCAGTAAGATCTTATCATAGAAGAGCCGGTTATAGTTGCCGCCAAACGGATCTTCCGACAGGCGGCCGGTCTTGACCAATACTTCCGTAATCCGTTCGATGATGTCTTCTAGATGATCAAGCCCTTTGCGCGACATTTCCTGAAGCAATCCAAAATGCGCGTAGTTCTCGACACTGTTCTTCCAGCGTATACCCCCTACAATCTTTTCAGCCTGCGCGTCGGACAATCGTCCGCCGGTCTTGGCCGCATCTGCCTTGACCAACGATTTCATATCACGTCGATGGTGATACGCCGCCCGTAAATACGCCTCGATAACCTTGGAGACCAGCGGTTCATTCTCGGTCAGAAATTCACGCTGCACCACCAGCACATCGACAATAAAGCCTTTCATCTTGGCTGAGTCAATCAGCACATGCGCGCCCTGCTGTTCCAAGGCCTTGGACACATCCGGCTCCCACATCACATAGGCCTTCTTCTGCGATGGATCCGCGCGTTTGAACTTGTTGTACACGTCATCCGACCCGTTGGCCTCGATCACATAATTCTTGGGCAATCCTTGGAGACTAAAATGCGAGGTGATAATGCGGGCCATAAACTCACTCGGTGAATCCGGCGTCAGCACCACACGCGCATCCTGATGATCCAGCGCATTGATGTTGGTCATCCCGTCTTTGTAGGCCACCACCGCATCGGCCCCGTGTGATTCATCCAGCATCAGCACAATGGTGCCCGGAAATTCGCCTGTATCCACCGAGGCTGTAATCAGAGAATCGACGGTAAATACGGCAAACTGAGACCGTCCGCGTCGCAGCGTCTGCATGCGTTTGCCATAATCCGCGCCATCATCCTCGAGATTCAGACGTATCCGTGACATCTTCAGCTGATCCCGAAACTCGTCTGATCTCAGAATACTGTAACCGGAAAACCCGTCCAAACTTATCGAAATTTCATGGTCATATTGACTTTTGGCGCTGGTTTGCTCCTCAAGTTTTTTGGTCTGATCAGGCTTGTAAATAAACTTAAAGAAAATGGCAGCACCGAGCGAACACAACACCGCCCACACCATCAAGACCATCACCCATTTAACGCCGCTGCTTTTTTTCTTACCCATACGTATCCGATTTCCGTTAAAAAACCTTCTTTAGGATTAACAATACAATGATCGCCGTCACAATCCACGAAAAATTAAACGATTTCTCCACCGACGTGTTTGAAGTGGTCGTCACTTGAGACGACGATTGCGCCTGAGGTCGGTTCACATCGACTTTAACGCCCTCAATCGGCGTGACCGCCGTGGTCGATAAAGCCCCGATCGCCTGATTCACAAACGCGTCCGGAAGACTATTGATCAGATCAAAGACATCCTGCGACGCAGCCACATCTGAAGTCGATCCGTCAATTTCACCTAGGACTTCCGAAATCGCCCGGCTGAGCGATTGTGTATCTTTGGCCTGGCGATACGAGTGCACCATCTTGGCCAGACTGTGCTCGGTATTCATAAAAACGCCGATCACATCGACCGTAATCCCCCGCGCCATGATGGCCGGTGTATAACTATTCATCAATCGTCGATCGGAGGCCTCGCCGTCGGTAATAACCAGCAAGCGATAACTGCCATATCCAAATTGCTTTTCCTTTTGCTGCAAGAGACGATCGGCCCCCATCTTCATGTATTCTCCCAACGGCGTTGATCCGCCCGTTCGAAGTCGATGAATGGCCGTGACCAGCCGCTGATCATCGCGGGGTCCCAATTCATAAGCCCAACCGCTGTCCATCCCAAACGACAGCAAGCCTACATGCGTGGATTCCGGAATCGTCTTAAGGACCTGCTTCAAGGCCTCTTTGGCCTGGGCAATTTTAGTCCCACTCATCGAGCCCGAGCAATCCATTAAAACCACAATGTTGTCGGTATATACGTCATTGGCGCTGACAGGCACCGCTGACATCAAGAGGAAGCACACCCCCCATAGCAATATTCGTTTCATAATATCTCCTCGTCGAAGTCCGTTAACAATTCAAAACCCGGACTAGAAATCAAAATCAGTCGGATTCATCGTTTCCGCACTTGTACGGATAATCGAGAATTCCCCGCGCATATTCTGCTGCGCCTCAAACTGATTGCGTGGTTTTGGAATCAACGGCTCACGGATACCGACGCCAAAGGCCTGAACCTGTGATTCATCAACGGTTTGACCTTTGCCTCGGGCGTAATTGATAAAACTTTCACGAATCGCCTCGGCCCGCTTTCGGGACAGGTTCAGCGCCTGCTGAACAATCGCCCGGGTGTTATGCTGACCGTCATCAAACACCCCCTGCTTGATCAATTCAATCGCCTGGGATGTGTTCTCGAGATTCAATGGTCGGCCGTTATAGTAGTACACCCAATTGCCTTTGGTGCCGCTGCGTTTTAAGACCCCTTTCGTCATACCGGCCTGTACGAGATTCTTTAAGGCCAGCGTTGGATCGGCATGACCGCGGACGGCGAGCACTGCATTCCCGAACTGTTCCATACTTTGGAGAACCTCATCAAATTCTGCTGAGTAGGAATCGGCGGAAAAATCCACTTGATTGGCCTTGAAATCGACCGTAAACGACATGATCGTCTTTTCATCCAGTCCGCCGCGTTCGGTCAGGGCCTCAATCTCCTGTTGCACGGCCTCGGCCTTGAATCGATCGGAACGGACAACCTCCGTGGTTGATAGTCCGCTTAAGAATACCGGTGATTTGTAATTAAAGTCGTTGGGTTCGATCGGCTTGGAACTGTTGATAAATCCGAGCCGTTTGGAAAGGTCTAACGAACGGGCCATGAAGGTTTCGAATCCGCGATTGTTGTTCTTGTCCGTAAAAAAGGCCACGTTGCCCGGATAACCCACAAGGGTGGCATCGATCAGCAAACCGTACGCATCTTCCTCCAGCGTCGGAATGGTATCCCGCCCGTAGATATCCTGAGTCATTTGCAGCAATTGCATAAACTCCTGCGAACCGCGCGACTCATAGGCCTTTCGCAATTCTATAACTTTCTCGGACGCCTGCAGGTATCCGCTGACAAATTTCTCAACCCAGGCTTTGTTCGCGTAATAGAAGTCACTGCGCACCACATACACATCGGCGATCGAATAACTCATGTTGGCCGTTGACACCAGCACGTGCGCACCAGCGACTGTTCCTTCGGCGCCGCTGCCGGTATTCTGCAGCCCGCCGGTGAGTCCGATCATATCCGGGGTGATGACAAACGCGGCCGCGATATCGTCTCGTGAACGAAAGATTTCAGCCGGGCTGTCCGGTGATGCGGTCAATTCGCTGGCCCAGACAATGTCAACGTCATCCCACGTCAAATTACCCACACGGAGCACGTCATCCAACATCCCCACGTGAGGTCCGCCGGACTGTAGTACAATCTTTTTACCCTTGAGATCCCGGATGGTTTTCACACCTTTGCGGATCACACAGTGATCACCGGCCGACCACGTCATCTGCAGGGCCATAACCCCTTTGGTCTTGGCATCCGAAGCAATTAATTCAGACACCTGCCCCATCATACGAAATGTCCCGCGCAAAAACGGCGACTTGCCTTCCATATATTCCTGGGCCTGCTTGGCCAGGTCATCGCGGGGGACCAGCTCAATGCTTAACCCCAGTTGATCAAATATTGAACCTTTGGCGGTCTTCAATCCACCATTGGCGTAGAATGTGATCATATCTCCACCCCAAGTGATGAACGGAACCTGAATCGGTTGAGATGTATTCACATCACCCACCCGGACGGCGCCGAGTGAGTCTTTGAAATTCTGAGCCTGAACCGGCGGTGTAATCATCGACAAAGTAAACATGACAAGCAGAACCAGGCTTGCAGCTTGACGAAACTTAAGCATATATCCTCCCTCACCTAAAGTTTTATGTAAATGTATACAAGATTGAAGTGTGATAAATAACCATAAGCCATTATTCTACAATTAGATAGATGATAGTGCGAGCATTTTTTTCAGTATGCTCGACTTGGGAATAATGGCTGGATCCGGTTATTCTTCAATAGAAATGGTAAACTGCGTGGACCGCCGACACCGGCTCTGTTCAAACCCTTTGTGTGCCCCGACTGATCTAATTATACAATCTAAATCCGGGCGCGTGAATTATAATCCCGGAGATATTTTGTAATCACTCGGAGACCGTTAAACCAAGCCCAGCCCCAACAAAACGGCGATGACGACGAGCATGATGGAGACGATCAGCTGAACGGTCTTCATGGTGACTTTGCCGAGCAAACGGGTGCCGATAAACACACCGGCAAACGCGAAGAGGACCGCCGACACCATGAGCTCCGCATACGCCTGATAGTTCGATGCCTTCAGATATCCCCAGTATACAAAAATTCGGGAAAAATCCACCAGACATGCGATGATGACGCCGGTGGCGATATAGGCTTCCTTGTTAAGACCGCATTTGAGCAGGAACATACTGCGCAATGCGCCTTGATGTCCGGACAGTCCGCCGAAAAATCCGCTCAGCAATCCTCCCAGAGGCAAGTATTGGATGGGAAATTGAATCCGTTGAAAAGTCGGCCATAACTCCAGCCCGACAAAACCAATGATCACACCGGCCAACACGAGCTTTACCGTCGTGACCTCAAGTGTTTGACCGGCCAATTCGTATGTCCAAAGCGGGTCGACGGTCTCCAGGGCAAACAGGACCCGTGCGCCGATGAAGGCCGTGACAAAGGCGGGAATCCCAAACTTGATCACCACCGGCCAATGCGCCTGTCGGCCGAGCAGGATCAATTTGAGCAGGTTGTTCAGCAAATGGACAACGGCGGTTAACGCGATGGCGGTGTCGACAGGAAAGAACAGGATAAAGGCCGGCATCAGGATCGTCCCTAATCCAAACCCCGAAAAAAGCGTCAGGCCCGACGCGATCAACGCCACGCCGCAAATGATGATGAATTCCACAATCGATCCTTTGTGATGCGTTCCGAGGGCTGACTCTCCCCGCCAGCTAAGGGTAAACTACCATATCATCGACACGAAGTTCAAGGGTATTGAAATGAATTCACTCAAAAGTCACACAAACCGGCCAAAAAAAATACCACGCAGATTCCTGATCTACGTGGTATTTTTACAAACTTGCTCAGCTATGTTTGTTTAGTTTAAATTTTCGTCCTCTAGTGATTCTTCCGGCAAATACACGTTCGCTTCGAGTTCATCAACATCATACCCGAGGGCCTCCCAATCATCGCTGTGATGCCGGCCATGCGGCGTGTGATCCTCCAGCCGGTGTTCTTTGCGACGCTTACATTTGGCATCTTTCTTGAGTTTTCGATGACGTCGTTCTTCGGCCGATGGTTTGGGTTTAAACCTGCGTTCGTCTGAATGTTTCATAGTCGCATCCTCTCTCACGTGTTAAAGAACAAAAAATAACGCCCCATCGGCTCATGCATCGATGAAGTCCCGATCCCTGAACCTGTTTCCCATTTAAGATCATTTGCAAAAGACGACGGTGAGCGTCAAACAATAAAAGTATATCACAAGAATCCCCCGCTCCAAAAAATTGGTGTCAGAACTCCCCAAATAATTGGTGTTAAACAATTTAAGTCGTAATTCCATATACGCTTGAATCGGAAGGATTTAGGGCGCGGCGGCTGAATTAATACGTAAATGATTTAATGGTAAAGACTTGCGGAGTTCTGACACCAATTATTTTCTGAAGGGCAGGGTGAGTAGTTTCCAGAGGGTGAGTTGTTGAGGATCTTTGTACTCCTTGAGACCGAAGACGATACGGTCCTGGTCGTCCACCCGGCAGAATGTGCCGAACATGCGGTCCCAAAATGAAAAGATGGCCCCGTAGTTGGAATCCGTCTCCTTCTGAATGTCGGAGTGATGCACCCGATGCATCGCCGGCGGCACAAAGATCATCCACACCCAACGCTCGATGGTCGGATGCAACCGGATGTTGCTATGCTGAAATTCGGTCATGATCACAAAAAACAGCTTGAAGATCCGCACCTCAAGCAGCGTCGCCCCCAAGGACAACATCAACGAATACGTCAGCACTGCCGCCATGGTGGTCTCTCCAAAATGAAATCGCGATGCCGATGACACATCCAAATCAATATCCGTGTGATGCACCCGGTGAAACCGCCACAGCAGCGGAATCCGATGATTCATCCGATGCCACACGTACATCAACAAATCAAACAGCACGATCGTCAGGGTGATACGCCAAAAAGTATTGAGCTCCAGCCGACCATACAGATCGAACCGTGAAAACGGCTCGAGGATATTGGTATACGTGATCAGACTGACGAACATCTGATCGACAATAATAAGGTTACAAAGGCTTAGTGAAAAGTTGATCAGCCAGTGCTGCCAGCGTTTCATATTCCACTGCCGTTGCGGCACCACACTCTCGATCACAATAAACACCACAATGCCAAGGACACCCAGCCAAGGCAGAACAAAATGAGGGTTTGTAAAATCTAAATTCATAAGGCCGAAATTTAATTGATATAGGTCGCGCCGCGGGTTGGATCCGTGTCCGATCCCGGCAGGCTTGGCCGGCTCCGGTTACCCCAGTCCTTGACCCGTTGTTTGAACTCGTTGCGTGTGTCCGTGACCTGCTGATAACGGTTGGCGTTCATCACGCACACACGACTGAAGAAGATAAAGATCACGACGAGGACCACGATATTAATGATTTTATCCCGTTTGGGATTCAAGTCTTGAATCCGCGTCTTAAAGACCCGGTCAGACAGACGCTGTCGCGGTTCTCCAAACAAAGCGAAGACCGAATCGATCATCAGCACCGGTTCAAAAATAAAACTCAGGTTGCGGCAGATATTCTGAGTGACACTCGGCGCCCGCCCCTCCTGATTGACCACCTTCAGACCGATCAACCGCTTGCCCATCCCCTGTCCGCCGTACACATCGCGCAGCAGCTTGTATGCGTAAGCCAACAGAACGAGGATCAGGGCATTGATATGTTCCATCACACTGTCCGTGTACATATGGGGACTCTTGGTCAGCTGGTCTTGATAGAATTTGAGGACGATCGTATTCGAATAGTACAAGAGCAACATAACAATACTGATGTCGATGAGAATGGAGGAGGCGCGCTTTAACAAACCGGCATCATGGACCACAATCTTTTTGGGCACGGCCGCCTTGGGAGGTGTGTACTCCTTGCCCTGCGCCATGGCCACGATCTCATCCAGCGTCGGCAATTTTTCGCGTTCGGGACTCTCTTGCGACTCCGGGTCCGATCCCGCTCGGCTGGAGGCCTTGGGATCCTTGGAAGATTGGTCCGGCTGCATCAGGAAATAGGCACTACCCGCGATACAGCCAAACGCCACTAACAGTAAGAAATACATCATAACCTACATCCCCTTGAGTTTGTCGAGCGCCCGGCGGTCTTTTTTGGTCGGACGTCCCGTCCCCTTTTCCCGACGAGGCGTCCAGCCGGATTTGATCTCGCGCAATTGCTGGACCTTTTGCGGATCGGTCCGATCTTCACGGCACGTGACCGCGATCTTGGCCCCCACTCGTTTGTCAATGCAGCGTAACACGCCGTACTCCCACTCCAGACCATCCCGCTTTACGAGAATCACCTGACCGACGCTGATCTCACGTGACGGTTTCACATTCTGACCGTCGATCAAAACGCGTCCGCGTTTACACAATTCCGTCGCATCGGCCCGCGTCTTGCAGATTCGCACGGCCCACAACCATTTGTCAATCCGGACCTTGTCCAGCTCCCGTTCATCCGTCATCTGTCGTCACTTGTTCATGATGTACATATCAAACCGATGCGCCTTGGTCGTAATCTGCGCGTCCGGGACCTGCTGATTTAAATGCGGCGCATGCAAGGGGCGCTTAACCACGACACGTCGCGTGGCCTTCGTCAATGCGATCGGCAGCAACGTGTCGGCATCAGGATCGTCGCCTGCCAGGGCCTTGATCCATTGCATCTCCTTTTTCACAGACGCCGTCCGTTTACGTTCGGGATACATCGGATCCAGGTAAATGACGTCGGGCACAAACGGCGACTGACTCTCTATTGTACCGCGACTGTCTGTATTTTCGAAAGATAAAAATTCTTGAACCCACGGACCGATGGTGGAATCGGATTCGGCCCGGTGCAATCCGTCTGCCAGCAGAGCGGCCAGCACCGGTGAACGTTCCACCATATGCACCCGGCAACCCAGCCCGGCGAGCACAAATGCGTCACGCCCCAATCCCGCGGTAGCATCCAACACGCTCGGGGCGCTTGCCCGGTTCTTGACACCGACCGCACGCGCCACGGCCTGCGTCTTGCCGCCGCCGAACTTCCGTCGGTGGCGGTACGTGCCCTCGGTAAAGTCCACACACAATCCACTCACCTCGGGATGTTCGGAATTAAACAGGGTGAGTCGTCCATCAACGCGTTTAAGGATAAACGGGGCGGGAACCGAACGGGATTGTTCAGGAGATATGGACACCGACAATCAGGATTTTGTTTTTTTAAAAGATTTTAGGATGAGGATCAAGCGCTGAATCTGCTGTTTAATCGATTCACAATCCGGGTTCAGGCGGGACAGCGCCATTTCATAGGCCTCGATCGATTCGGCGATCAATCCCAATCGAAACAGACAGTCCGCCCGGTTTTCATAGGTGACCGCCCGGTGGGGATCAAGACGTAAGGCCTCATCCAGACACAGTAGTGCCGCCTGATGCTCGCCGATCTGATTGAGAAACCATCCCTTGTTGTGATGAATCGTGGCAAAGTCGGGCTCGACGGCAATGCCCTTATCGAAATATTCGATCACCCCGTTGAGCTGGCCCAGTTCCACCATACTGGTGGCGCGGTCATTGTACGCGGCACCGTCCGACGGATTGAACTGAATGGCCTGATCGAGATACTTGATCGCCTGTTCGTATTGTTCGTGAATGATCTCCCACTGGGCCTTAAAATACATCTGCTCGCCGAGATCCTCGAGACGGACGGCCTCGTCGAGCGCCTCAAGCGTATACTTCTTGGCGCGTTCTTTATCGTCATACGTGATCGCGTCATCAATGAGCACACGATAATTCTTTAAATCGATTGGCATATCCGTCTGATTTCCTCTAATACTATCAAGTTATTTCTACAGTTATATTCAGCTTTCACAGTTAGAGTCTCCGCAACCACAAGACCCCACGCGACCATGTTCCAGCTCCTTCGCCGTGGCATCCCGAACATCGACAATTTCCACATCAAAGTGAAGCGTCTGATCGGCCAGCGGGTGATTGAAATCGACCCTCACAACATTTTCCAGCACTTCAGCGACGGTGACAATCCGGATCCCTTCCGGACTCTTGACCTGCAAATTGGTTCCCGGCTTTAACTGACTGGCATCATCAAACTGATCGATCGGCACGTTCTCGATCAAACTTTCATCCCGCGCCCCGTAAGCCTTTTCAGGCGGGATCACCGCGGCGATCTTTTCGCCTTTCTCGCGTCCGTCGAGCTCGGCTTCCAGTCCCGGCACGATCGATTTGTGACCATGGATATAACCCAACGGCTCTTCCCCGATCGATGAGTCCAGCTGTTCGCCTTTCTCATTTTTAAGCGTGTAATGAATCAAAACCACTTTATCATCTGAAATCTTCATAACATTCCTTCCCGGCAAAGCCTCTTGGCTTCACCCGTAACGACTGATTAACATTGCTGGCGGTTTCTCGGCGTGCGTTTGACAACTTGTTTACCGATCGGCTCGCCTTCATCGAGTAAATCTTCATTCGCCTTCCAATGCGACCACAGGCTCAAGGCGATAATCTCAAGGATAATCACAAATTCAACCACCAGCGGTTTATTTGATATACAACCCGTCAGGAGGATGGGTAGCGGCGTTAGCACGCAAAGCGCGATCAGCGTGGCTTTGGCGCGCGGATGCGCAAAATTAATGGTCCATCCCATCCATGGAATCTGCTTGGGCAGGATTAAGTAAGGATCCTTGTCGCAGTGATAGATCATCCCCCGATACCGATAATTGGCCGGATCTTTGCGGAAGGCTCGAATATCTTTACGACGAAGGGTCATATCAAGAAGCGGTCCGGCAACTAACCGAACGCCTTGTTCACCGCGTCCATCAGCAAACCAAAGTCCTGGGTCTGGATGGCAAATCCGTCAACACCGATGGTGGCCGCGTCTTCGGCATCGGTGGGCTGAAAACTGGCCGTTACCATGACCAGCTTGATGGTGTCAGAGGCCCCGGCCTCACGTACTTTTCGGGCCGCGTCAAATCCATTCATATCCTTGAGCTGTGTATTGACGATAACCAAATCCGGTTTGACCTTGGCGATCTGCGGCAATCCCTCCTTGCCGTTGTCCGCGTAGAGAATCTCACAGTCAAAGGCCCCCATCAACACCTTGCCCATCGCGTTGATGGCCGCCATGTCATTGTGCAGGATGAGGACTTTAAGCTTTCGGTCCTTGGCCTGCAGCGCCTCTTTGAGTTTAGCGGAATGCTGATGATTGGCGTATTCCTTAGCCGTCTCGTAACTGATCAACCCGTCTTTGTAGAGTTTGGACAGACACACTTCAAGGGAATACATCCCTTCGGTCTCATCCGCGTCGAGTAAACCGCGGATTTCCTTGAAATCATTTCGGCGGATCAGATTGCGCACCGCCATCGTTCCGAGCATGACCTCGGTCGCCAGCACCCGTCCCTTGCCGTCTTTGCGCGGCAGCAGAATCTGATAGATGACGGCCACGATGTTCGAGCTCAATTGCGCCAGAATTTCATCGCGATGCCCCATCGGGAACACCGTCACAATCCGGTTTAACGTCCCGACCGCGTCGGAGGCGTGGACCGTGGTGATAACCAAATGGCCGGTCTCTGCCGTGGTGAGCGCGATACGCATCGACTCCAGATCACGGATCTCTCCGATGCTGACAACGTCCGGATCTTGACGTAAGGCATACTTCAGCGCGTTCGTAAAACTTTGCGTGTCATGCCCGACCTCGCGCTGAATAAAAAAGCTTTTGTTGGATTTGTGATGATATTCGATCGGATCTTCGATCGTGACAATCTTGCATTTGCGTGTCTGGTTGATCATATCGATAATGCAGTTCATCGTCGTACTCTTACCACTCCCCGCCGTTCCCGACAGAATAATAATCCCTTTCTTGGTATTGGCGAGTTTCTCAACGATGGGATGCAGATTCAACTCTTGATACGATTTGATCTTGCCCGGTGTGATACGGATGGCGGCTGCGACATTACCGTCACTGTAATGAATATTGATCCGCAGCTGGTATTCGTCCTTATAAGCGTAGGAAAAGTCCAACTCCTTGGCCTCCAGAAACTGTTTGCGCTGTTCATCTCCGATCATGGTAAACAGGAGATTCTGCAGCTGTTCCGGGGTAAAAGGCGGATTGTCGGTGGCCGAAAGATCGCCGTGAATCCGGAAAATCGGCGGCTGATGGGCGATCAAATGAACGTCAGATGCTTCGCGTTCAATGGCCTGGGCTAGGATGGATTCAATCTTTTCTATGTCCATATTCTAGAGAATAGTAGCACATTAATGTGGGCGATACAAGACGGCATGTTATCATTCCACCGAAATAACGGCAGATGGATTCGGCAGCCTAATAGCTCGCTGCCGGAGCTTCGCACAAATTATATCCTTCCATATACTTCGCTACATCCTTGTACTGCGGATAATAACCGCCGATTTTGTCGTTGCAGCCTTTTTCAAAATACCACTTCAGCCCGACGGCCTCGTCATACCCTTTCTGATAACTTGAACTAATCATATAAAACAACTGACTGCGCTTTTGATCAAGCCCGGCTTGATAACCGTCATCATACATATGCTCAAGTCCGCGGATACTTGTGTAGGTAAACCAGATGAACACCGCGAAGATCACAACCGCGCCCACACGACGGAACAGCTCCATCACGTTTTCCCGACGGTGCTGGGGGCCTTGATGCAAATCGGCCTTACAGTGAATACACACGGCGACACCCGGTTCAATCTTCTGAAAACAATACGGACATTTAGACATGTTCAAGATATGAGTTTTTTCCCAACTCACGGGCTTTATTTAAATATCGCTCGGCTTCATCAATCCGGCCTTGTTGACGATGGATCATTCCCAAATAATAATGGGAGACGGCCTGCGCCAGACGGTGCTTGTGTTCCGGGACATTGGACTCGATCAGCTCACGCGCTTCGTCCAGCTGACCCCGGGCAAATTTATAGGTCCCCAAGTTGCTTTGCAGGGTCGCGAAAAATGCCTGGTTGTGCTTCGACTTCTCAAACGCCTCCGGATGCGCGTTGATTAACTCCCCCGCCTCATCGATCCGACCCGCGGCTATCAGATTAGCCAGCCGATTATTCACGTACAGAATCTGATACATCTTGGGTAACTTCTGATACGGCACATCATCCAGGATTTCGATGGCTTGATCCCACTGACCCAGGTAATACAGGCCGGCCGTCTTGTTGACCAGATAGCAATGCCGCCACGATCCGCTCGAGTATTTGAGCTCTTTATCCGTTTCCTCTAAAAACCGCTGAACATCCCCTTCTTGAAGATGTTTGACAATCACATGTGACCGACGGATTAAGAGCGCCAATTCAACAAAGGTAATGATCACCACCGCGCAAACGACCGGCAGCCAGCTGTCCCAAACCCGCCACGTACATAATGAACCTCCACACGTGCTCAGAATAGCACCCAGCAGGATCAAAAAATAGACAACATATCGTAATCGAGGTCGTGGCATGTGATTATCGGTTTTGGTCTTATATCTTTAATTTTACAGGATATCAAAAAGTTCGACAAGATGAGAATGTAAAGTTTACCTGATCCGGACTGACCGGGTCAGTCCCGTCGTCCAACTTTGTCATATTCTGTCACCCGCTGTCACATTGACCAATTTGTCGGACTTGGATAAACTTGTGGTTACTAATCGCTGACACTTTTTCTGGGGAGAGAAACGACTATGACGACACCATCACAAAAGTACAATGACTCAATGATTTTAAGGCTGCCGGTCGTTCTGGTAGCGGGATTTTTCCTGATCGGCGTGGCCGCCGGTACGCATCTCATGCGCACACAGGTCGCAGTTACCGACAGCATGCAGCACCTGATCATCTATTGGGGGCTATTGCTGATCACCATGAGCATCTGCGTCAGCGCCCTGCGGGTGGCTGAAGGCATGGATATGCCGGTTGAGGAAACCACGCATTTTCCACTCGACCAGCAGAGCGATGATTTTTTGCTGATTGAAGGTATCGGTCCAAAATTTTCGGAAGCCCTTAAGGGTGCGGGAATCCGGACCTACGCGCAGCTGGCCTCGATGCCGGAATCCGAAATCCGCGCCTGTCTGAAAGCCGCCGGATACCGTTCTATGCCCGGACTTCACACCTGGCGAGAACAGGCGCGCCTGGCCTCCGTCGGTGAGTGGGACCGATTAAAGCGTCTGCAGGACAAGCTCAACGGCAGCCGCGACGACATATAATTCACAAAAAAAAGACCGTATCCGATAAATCGAATACGGTCTTTTTATGTTGAAAGACTGTTTACTTACCTGAGCAGCAAGCCTTTGAACATCCTACCGAACATGTCTTTTTCGCCGCGCAACATCCGCTTGCAAACATTACACTTACCGCAACAAGTACAAGTAAAACTGATCTCATGTGCATCTCCTCTGAATTGGGATTAACGGTTTACAAACTGATAACATGATTATGACACCATCTATTCATAAATAACATCATAATTGTGAAATTAAATTATTTGACCTGGTAATGACGGGTGACATTCACCGCAAAAATATCATCGACATACGGATTCCAAACCGTCGGAAAAAGCGTATCGGTGCGTTCGTAGCTCACGGCATAGATGCCGAAACGCGGATCCAGCATCTCGGGCTTGCCGGCGGCCTCGGTGAACCAGGCCTCGTTATAGCCCCCCTTTTCTCCGGCGCCGATATAATGCCATTCTCCGGCATCCCACACCTCAAACCATGTATGATTACCGGACTTATCGCTCCATAACGGCGTGCCCACTACGCGCGCGGGTATCCCCAACGCCCGGAGGATATCAACAATCATAATCGACAGTCCCGTGCAGGACGCCACTTGTGAATTGATCGTCTCCGTCGGATTCTGATCCGGCTTGGCCCGCTTCTTGATGTTGTAGGTGATCCCGTGGGATTCAAAGGCATGGGTATTCAGGAAAACCGTCGTCGCCTCAATGGTCTGACGCTCCAGGGCCTTATCCCGGTACATATTCCAGAACCGCGAACGCCAGTCGTCGCGAATCTCGTTGACATTCGCGTGCGGCAACACGTAGTTCAAAAAAATATCCTCGGGAATATCCGTTCCCCAAGGCATCTCGTTTCGCGCTTGATAGGCTAAATTGACATTGTTGATGAGAAACGTTGCGGAGAGATTCTGCAAATCCCGCACCGGCATGTGGGCAATTAGAAAGGCCATGGCATCACGCCGTCCATCGTTCATCGCCTCGATAGCGGTGACCAGTTCGGATGCGTTATCCTTGGCGCGATAAATCGCGAATTCTAGTTCCAGCTGATAGCGCGCATCCACCGACTTGACGGCTTGATCAATGGCCTGAACAACCGGCGGAGCGTGCTGGTACCGTGCCACCCGTTGAGTGGCACATCCGCTGAATCCAAGCATCAAAACACATATACAAAGATAGAGATTACAAATGGATACTCGTCCCGACATGATCGTCATTATAGCATGACACAGGATTGCATTAGGTAAGGAAATCGATATTTTACAGATGACGATGTGATAATGGCGGGGAAACACTATGGATAGTCTTGTCCGACATATCCGCGCGTCCGAGATTTAACGGAATCGGAACCAGCGGCGACATTTGGATAATGACCGGACGTAAGCCCTTGATCGGCTCGACGCTAAAGACATCGTGATAAGACCAGTCGACGACGATGGCCTGCCCCGTGACATCCAAGGTCATATTCACCGGATTCATATCAATCCCCCCGGGATTCTCAATTCCCGCGGAAATTACGGATAACTCCGTGGTATCTGACAGGAGCAGTCCGTCATCCGATGGGATCAACGCTTGTTCTCTTACTGCCTCTCTCTCGACGGCAAACGTGGGTAAACTGATGCCGGACAACACATCGATCACCTCTTCAGTAACCACGTCGGACAACTGAGCGGCATCACCCGATGTTAAATGCTCAGATAAAGCCGCCAGTGAATCCTGCACCTGACTTTGCGCGATGCCCTGGACCAGAAATCGGTTGAGCAACGGGGCGATCCCTTTTAGACGAAACGTCATATTGATCCGGTTTTGAATCACCACATTCGGTCCGTCCTGTGTCAGCACATAGATCTCATCCCACTCCAAAAAAGGTCGTTTCATCCCGGGCAAGTACATCCGGTTCTCACTGACGAATCCGCCGGCCAGATCGATCTGCGTGAATGTATCCGTCAAGGTCATCGGGATACCGAACAGGCGGTAGCGCCAGCGGTACGTGCGTCCAACCGTGGGATATGTCCCGTCGTCCTCGAGTAATCCTTCAACACCCTCGCCCCACTTGATAACCTCGGCCGGATCAGTAATGGCCTGAAAGACTCGGGCCAAATCTGACTCGACGACGACCGATTGCTCGATGCGCGCGATACCGGATTTGTCATCGGAAAGCATCGCCTGATCAATTCCCGTACGGATGACATCGTCATCCAGATCCATCCAGGCTGACGGACGTGCCGTCTCGCTCAACTGTTGTGCGGCCATGGCCGGATCTACTTGTTGCGGTGCGGTCAGTTGGCCGGCCAGATAATTGACCTTGATGCCATCAAACACGTCCGGTAAGAATTCCCGCGCGAGAAGATCTCCAGCCCATTGCCGGGCCAGCTCCGGATGCTGGATTACATATGCATACATGTTTTCGGCGGTGACTTCTTGCCCTTGGGACTCGAGTATCGAACGCGCCCGTGCAGTGAAATAATCCACAATAACCGCGTCGGCGTCCTGATACACCTGATCCCATCCGCTGGCGGCCTGATCCTGAATCGCGGAACGGATGTTATAGAGCAGATGAATGAACGGAATTGAGGTCTGACGCAAAACCATCAGATCCACGAGCAATTCATCCGCCACATGTGCGAGCCGTCGGACTTCCGTGAGATCCTCGGCCTGATCAATCCGCCGGGCCAACTCGCCGGTCTCGACATTCAACCGCGCATTGATCATGCGTTCCAGCCGGGATATCAGCTCATCCACCGCCTCTTGTCGGGTGGGCGGGTCCTGCCAGATCTGCGCCTCCAAACGGTCCAGCAAATCCAGCTGTGTCTCGGCGGTTGTCTCATGCACATACCAGTGAATTGCCTCATGAAAATTTGAATCACGTTTGATCGCGTCCATTAACTGCGCGCGCCCGGCTTCGGTCTGCAGCGATTCCTGAATCTGGGATTCAAAGGCCACAAGTTCGGCCAGCGACATGCGTTTGGAACGGGCGGTTGCCGGATCATCCGCGGACGTCGGAGTAAACTCCCGGGAATAACTCTCCCGCACCATCGAGCCTTGATGCTTGTCGTGGAGCCGCTGAATCAAATCAGCATAGTCCTGCATCAGCTGCAACGCCTGCGCCTGCCCGGAGCCAAAGCTCAACAACCGGAAATTGGTGAAGAACCCACGGAAGGCGGATGGATCACCCCTGAGTGGTTCTGCATTGACAAGCGGCACCCGATAACGCCCTTGAGCGCCCGACACCTCAACAATCTCTGACTCGTCAATCGCATACACCGTGTTGACCGCCTCACCGGTCTCGGCGCGTACAAACAACGAGATAATTCCGTTGGGTATAAATATCTCCCGATTGAGGATCTCGTTTAGGTATGCCGCCGTCAGATACGACAATGACGTGTCGGGATTGGATAGCAAATCGCCCATCCCGGCATATTGTTCACGGAGTTGATCAAAATCTACTCCAGCGGCCTCAATCACGCCAAATACCGCCCGCGACCAGCCAGGCGTATCGCGTCGCTCATCGTCGACAAACTGCCGCTGCAATATCTGCCGCCAATCCGTACCCGCAAACTGTCTGACCGCCTCACGGACTGAAGCGGACGACATCGCACGGTCCACATAGTCAAAACGGAATGCCGGAAATGTGGCCACCAATAAATCGGCGGCCTTTTTGGACAGCTCCGGATCCGCCATAATGCGGCGAATATCCTGCTGAATACCGGCGCGGTCGTCGAAGGACGTCCACGCACTGCGCGGTTTGCCCAATAAATTCTGCAAGATGAAACGCGAGGCATACGCATATCGGCCTGGCTGCGGATCCAGTAAGACATCGATATTGCTCACCGCAAACAAACGCGCGTCGTCGGCCTGGATCATCGCGACCAGATCCGCAAAAATCTCGGTCTTGACCTCTTCGCGCGCCCCGCGTGACAACGCATTCCACTCGGCGTCGGTCAACCCAAAACGATCGGTGACCTCTGTCGTCACACCAAAGGTATCGTCAATTTTGTGGGCGTACTCATGCCGCTGCGATTCAATGATGAGAATCTCCCGAATTTGTTCGGCGTCCATGCCCTTAAAATAAGATCGGATCCAGTCGGTCAACTCGGCCGGACTGTTCTGAACGCTGGCCCCGCGCTGGATCAACTGCAGACTCTGCACGCGCGAATCAAATACCGACGGCCATACCGCGATGACGTCCAACCCGCGGGGTGCCTGTGCCGCCAAGGGTTGACGTCCGCGAAATATATCCACCCGTTCGACCATGATCATCTGGCCAGGCCGCCCGACAATGTCAATCGGCGCCTGCCGTTGGATCGCATGCACAAACAAACCAAACAACTGCTGTGAACCATCGGCGTTCTCCGCGATTTGAATCTCCGCGTAAAGTCCGTTGGGAATAAAGTAGTCCCGATTGTATGACGCCCAGACACGATCGACTTCGGCCCGGTCAATGATATTCGAAAAATTTAAATTTTCGTCCACAGCCACCGATAAAATTTCAGCCAACCGCGGATCGAGACGGCGGGCGGCGGACAGCACTTGAGCTGAGATCGCCGTATACTGATCCGGCTGTGATATCGCGGCGGGTAAAATCTGATTCCATGGACCGGCAAAAAACTCACGCAACTGCCGAATTTTAACCGTATCTCCCACCGGCTGGTACGCTGAGAATGATGGGACCTTGTCCTTAAATGACTGCGCATCCAAATCGGCCGGCATCAGCAACACGCCCGATGTGATAATCGATAGCAGGAGTTGATGCGTTTTAAAACGGAAATCCCCCAACATCGCTCGATCCTGCCCGTTATCGAATACCGGACTCAAATCTGTCTTGATGACAAGGGCCCTTGATAACACCGTCGAATCGATCTCGTCTGTCGAAGCCGGTTGAATCGCCGCCGGATCCAGCGTCGTGATGCCTCCTGAAAAATACTGCCGCGGGATCGGCTCCTGGGTATGCGGATGCAAATCCTCTTTGACATAATTAAACACACCGCGCTTGAAGGCCGACAAGTAACGTTGATAGATCTGCTCACGCAATTTCAGATCCACCGGATCGATACCGGCCACCATCTGCTTATCGGCATACAGATGATTCACCACCGATTCCCTGAGATTACTCTTGTACCACGTGGCCAGGATCATACTGTGAAAGATCTGTCGTAAAGGCGCAAAATTCTTACCCGTATTGATCTCGCGTTCGATCTCCGGGATCAGGATGTCACGGATCAAGGTCTTTGATATCGGCTTTAGAATTTCATCATCACCGGCCTGCTCGGCGCTGTTGCCCTCGAGCTTTAGATAGTCTTCCTCGAGCATCACCTTGAGATGCCCGTCGACGACATACACGGTATCACCATCCACGGCGACACGCGCGTACTGTGGAACGATCCAGACCTTGTTGAACGCATTCGCCGGCCACTCGACCTCCCCAAAGCGCTCTTGAGCCAATGTATGGACCCGTGTCCAGAACCGCCGGCCCACCTCACCTTCCGGATACATGAGTGAGGCGGTGAGCTGTTTGAGCAAGTAGTCTTGAGCTAACAGATCACGTCCCATCTCGGTCCGCGCCAATTCATCAGGAATAATCCGATGCCCTTCATTGGGCGATAGGTTAACCCACAGTTCGTCGGCCGCCAGTGTTAAAGTGCTCAAAAAATATCGTATCAGTCGCTCCGATTCAGATTTGAGGTCTGCCTCAGTTAACAACGCATCGCCTGGATCGACGATAAAATCAAACGACATGGGATTCCTGGGATTGACCGTGAGACCGATCATCCGGGCCGGGTCAAATCGTGGACTGGGTTGAACCTGATCACCCACTGCCGGCAAACCCAATGCCTCGACACCCCCAAAAGGTTGAGCCGACACCGTTGGCACCCACACGACCGCCGACAGCACGGCACATATCATCAGGCCGATGAGCCCTCGAGAATGTATTTTATGAATATGAAAAAAATTCAGCATTTAGCACCATTCGTCTGCGCAAAGGCACGCAAACTCAATCCATATGAATGAAACTAAAGCCTTGGTATGATTAATGTGATTGGGGAATACTAAGTCTAAGTATTAGTCTTAGTAATAGGTAGTATAGCACAGAACCAGCCGTTCACAATGAAATTATGGCATCGTGAGACTTGGGACCGCTCTAAAGCTTTTCGAGGACACGGCCGGTCTTGATCGAATACGAAGGTAAATCAGAGCCCTCCTTGACCGGCTCAGCCAGGAACCTGTAGCCCTTGGCGTGCATATCGCACATGAAGCGGTATCCGCCATCGGATAATCCGCAGAAATTGCCGGTGACGTAGGGCGGATCTGCCTGAACCAGCGTGTCCATGGACGGCGGATAGACCCCTTTATTTTCCTGGGCGTACGCCTCCGAGGCGGTAGCGAAGGCCTCCAGCACCGACTTGGCCAGATTTTCATCCGGCGGTAAAATCTGCGCGTCCAGCTCCTCCAAATAGTGACGGATATCAGCGGTCACGGCCATCATCCGGTCACCCGGCGTCCCGCTTTTCTCTTTGTACCCGTCGATCATCTGCTGAAGATGACCCTCGACTTCCTTAAGCGTGGCCTCATCAAGCGCCTGGCTATAAACCTTCAGGATATCGGCCTTGCTTTCCTGCAGTGTCTTGGCGATATTTTCCGGTTTGATCGCTTGGTGCATGTCCCGCCAACTGACTTCATCTTCGGCAAATTCTCCGACGGAATCAACCGCCATCTTCCAGTCGCGCGTGGGATTGTGTTCCGGATTCTTACCTAGCTGAATCTTTTTGCCTTCGGTGATAATCCCGGCGGCCTCCATCCCAAAACGTCCGACCCACAACGGCGGATATGTCGGTTCAATCTGCCGCTGTCCCCACTTGACCACATCCCGCATATTGCGCCGGTAGATCCGTGGATGCAAAGCGGCCCATTGATGGATCTCGGCAAAATCCTCCTGTACCGAGCGCCACGCCTTGCCCGCATGGGGATCCTTGACGCGCAAAATATCATACGTCCCAATAATCTCGGCCTTCAGCGCCAGCGCAGATGCCAATTCCGGATTTGACGGATAGGCCTCCAAGGCCCTCTCGTAATAGTTCACAAAGTCCGTGGCCGGTTCGGTAACAATATCAAATCGCTGCAGCCCCCAACTCAGGGTCGGCCCGGCAAAGATGGCGAACCCCAGTAATCCCAGTCCCAACGACTTAAGCACAAATTTCCGATCCTCCTTCTCAGGACTCAAATCGATCACCCGTGTCTGGGCCATCAGGTCCCCGATGCGCTTGCCCTCGGCATTAAAGCGCATCATAAAGTATTCGATCAGACTCAGCAACGGCATCACCACGGGAATATTTCGGATCATCCCCTGGATGGCCGAAGCCGGCTTGCCCTGATCGGTGCTGGCCTGCAGTCCGATGACGCGCTTGCCTAAACTGCGTCCGCCGACGGAGTCACGCAGAAGCCAATACGGGATAAAGATAAGCCAACTGACTTTGATATCAGCAAGGAAATACGCGCCGGTTTGGATCACCGCCACAGGCAGGAAATCGATTAGATAGCCGCAAACCCGTTTATTCAAACCGGGAACGGGCAGGATGGGTGCATCCTTGACCTCGGGAGCAGATGACGGCACGGCCTGCATACCCTCTACGGTCGGCTGAGACTCCGACTCTTTAGGCGACTTGCCATCAGAAAAAAATAAGACACCGGCACACACAATCAAGATGACTGCGAGACCGATCATGGGAATCATCATAGTGATCTACTTGGTAATGGATTCGTTAGAGAGTCTATCTTTAACGATAACATATGATTCGTAAATCTCAAAATTCCTAGCTGCCAGACTAATAGATCTTGCTCCACCACTTGAACTTTCGGCCCCAGGTGTGTTCCCCCGTGATGTGACTGTTCCGTAGAAACGTACCATTGCCGTTGAGTAATACGGCCCGAATGCGCTTGCGTTCGGCCTTGAGCTCGTCCAGGGTGGGTTGATCCGACATATTTCGAACGACCGGCGTGGCAATACGTCTTGAAGAATGCGGGCGTGACAGCGGCACCTGGTATACCGGCACCCGAACGGGCCGCTTGCTTGTTTCAACCGGTTTAGAGTATACATCCTCCTCGAATTTGACTTCAGAAACACCATCGTACGATTCCGTTGACTCCTCATCCAAGGTACTCGTTGAGGTGTCAAAGGCCGCCTTGGTTCGTTCTTCATGCCTAAAGGTCTGAAAGGTCTGACTGAATTTATCAGAATAAAGCCGCGGTTCTGGAGCAATCTCGGACTGAACCTCCAGCTGCGGCGTGTGTATCTGTTGAAAAGTCTTGATCCGATCATCCACCCAGTTTCGATCTTTGGTGAGCGCGGCCTGAGCATGTGTGGCCGAAATGACAATAGCTGTGATTCCCAGGATTAGACCAAAGTGCGGAGCAAGAATGTGATTTTTCATTGGAGGCGGTTCCTTAATTGGATGGGTTAGCGTTTGAAATTATCTTACCCTGTCACCGAATAAAAGTCAAAAGATCCCCGTCCGGGAGTAATTCAGGGACGGCTCAGCGGAGGATCCGCCGATTCATCATCCGGATTGACCACCGGTTCGCTGGCCGCGGGGGCTTCGGGAGCATCCTCCGCGGACTTCAGATGATCAAAAACGGCTGACAAGGCAATACTGCTGGTCGGAATCGTAAATAACAGACCAATCCCCAGACACAGAACGCCGCCCAGGTTCAGCAGCAGATTTAAACCGCCGAAAGCCAGCAGATTCCATCGCGCCCCGCGAGTCAAATCCCGGCTTCGTAGCAGCGCCTGCAGCGGCCCCTTCCGTTCGTCAATCACCGCGTATCCGGAAAACTGAAGCATCACCAAAAGAAATATACCCGGAATGACGAACAATAAAAATCCGCCGATGATACTGATCCCCATGAGGATCGACGCCAACATGTACGTCGGCAGCGTGGACGCCTCCGAAAACAATTCCGTGACAACCGGTCGTTCATCCCGCGCCATCTGCAGGGACATCCGTGTTAATCCCATCCCCATCCACATTTCAATCCCCCATAAAACAACGACCAGCAGTAGATACACCGACTGCGGGAATGGCAATCGATACTGATGGATCTGCAAGTAACGATAAATTTTACGCCGGTAGGGTTCGAATTCCTCGGATAGATCCAGCTCGTCGGCACTGGACAGATTGAGGAGTTTATCTGTACGCAACCCCTTGTCGGAAAAATATCCGTTTCGGATCAAATCGGCGATCACCCCTTTTTTCACTGTATCGTTCGGCAGGACCTTGCTCAAGGCCAACTCATCGACCGCCCGGCCGCCGGCATTGTGGTCCAGCATCGTCCGCCCCGCGGTGAAGATGATCACGATGAGGGCCAACGGAAGGATCACTCCAAAATACTTTTTGGTCTGTCCAAAGCCGAATCGAATGGCATCGCCCTTGGAAAAATGTTTATCATTCATAATTACTCTCTCAAATTAAGATCCGTTATCTCCCCGTTAAAGGGATTTCTTTAAGCTCAAACGGCAGTTCATATTCCTTGGCCCCTTCATACACGTCATATTCGATGCGTCCGGATGCGGGAAACTCGCCGTCTTTAAGCGTGTAGTTAAAGGTCGTCACATCTCCCATCGACGAGTATCCGCCGGACGTCTCCAACTGATTTCCCGCGGCATCATAAATGCGCGCTTCTTTGAGCATCTCCTTCTTGATGGCAACCCGCACCTGCATCGTCTGCTTGCCCGGCTGCCAATTGCTCTCTTCAATCGACACGATCTTCGCGCCGAAATGATCACCTTCGACACCGACGCTGAAATCATTGATCCCGAGGTCCACCGACTTGACGTCTTCCGAAACCATATAGGTCAGCGTCCCTCTTAACGAACTGATACGCGTGGCGGACGCCGACGGCAACTCAAGGTTCACGTCAAATGAAACGGTTTGCTGATCTTTGCCGAGATTAGGAAACGAAATCCGCCGGTTCCACTCGCTCTCCGGTAACAGGTCACGGCCGTGGTCATCTTTGGCCTCGGTGATGATTCCCTCATTAACACTGATCACCGGACGCGGCAGAATTCCGTAAAGCGCCAGCGTGTAACCCTTATCAAAATTAAACGGCCGGATACCCCGTTCGTTATCCGAGTAATGAATCATCCGGACACCGCCCACCTTGAACTTGCCGACGACACCTTCCGGCGCCTTGATTTTTTGTACACCGCCCAACTCTTCCACCAATGCGGCATAAGGCGCGGTTGCAGCCGCCACCTCGGCCCGGTAATCAAACAGATTGGACTCACTGCCGGCAAAAGTCGCGGTCACTGGCGCCGCTTCCCCAAATATCATTTGATTGAATTGATCATCGCCTTCCGGTCCATCCTTGACTGGATGTCGGCCAGCACGGAGCATCTCCCGCATGTAATCCTCGTCCTCGATCAATTGATTGAACACCTCAATCATCTTCTCACCACGGAAGTCAAAGGCTACGGACTGATCCGATAATTTTTCCATATTCGTAACCGATTGAACAGCGCCTGATGTGTGTACGATGCGCTGAATCCGAAGCGTGGCCATCACGTTGAGCATCATCGACATCTTGCCGAACTCAGCCTTGGCCTTACGGATCTCGGCATCAATTTCTTCTTCCGTGAGCTGTTTCGGTTTCTGAGCCTTTTTCTTCTTATCTTTGTCTGACGACGAAATAGTGACGATGGTCTGTCCGCTCTGCGACTGAACATCAATCGTGTCATAGAGAGACAGCTTCATCCCCGCATTGTGAAAGCGGAGTTGGCTGATATCTGTAAAATACGCCGTCCCTTGAAATTTAACCTGTCCATCGTCGAGCGCTTCATAGGCAACATCAGACCAAACCTCAACCCCCTCGGCCTTCTGTAATTCATCCAGCACCGTCGATTTGGCCTTGACCTCGGGATCGGCGTCCTGACCACCGCCTAAATCAATGCGCGATAAGACAGCCTCAACCCGAACTTTACCGGTGCCATCCGGATTCAGCCAAAACTCCTGTTTGGTATCGAGGCATCCGGTCAATACCAGCCCCATGATAACGATTCCGAGTAAGCGCGATACTTTCTTCATAAATCCTCCTCTATCATGTTTGATCAGATTCTTCATGCCGACGATGCGACGCCAGATGAAATTTGATATCCATCAATATTTTGATAACAACCAACAGAATAACCAGCGGAACCGGAGATTTCAAACTCATCACCGCGAATCCGCCGATCAAGATCACGAAATGTAAGATCATAACACGTTTATAGGGCGCGGTCATCAATTCATCGGTCGAAGACGTCTTGTATTCTCCGGACAACCAGTGATTGACCACAAACGACCAGCCGTGACTCATAAACAGGGCCAAAACGGAAAAAAGTGTCTCAACCGAGGCGGTCGTCAGAAAATATTTGACCACGGAAATCAACAGGGCGACAAAAATAAACGGCCCCCAGGCAAACGACAGTTCGGATCCGCCGGTGGTCTGGGAAAAAACCGGATCCACATCCTGCCCCATCGATAGAAAGGCGAATACAAAAATACCATGGATGGCGCAAAATCCGCCAAAGTGGATCAAGAAAAACAATGTCAAAAATGATTTCCCTACCACGGCCAAACGACCGCTTACCGGTGCGATCCAAATACGGCATAACTGAAAGAACCCGATAATCAGGTTTTCCGCCCAGTACAGGGTGATGACCGGACCGACGTCCCAATTGTAATAGATGATGAAGAAAACAGGAATGATGTTGGCAAAAATGAGCGGCAGGTAACTCGGCATAGGGTTCCGCTTGATTCATATGATCAAAGCTTCGGCGATGATCCCTCCAATCCGTCGCCCATGATACTCTCCAGGGATATCTGAGAAGGCGCTTCAATCTTCCGGGCGGGGACATAGAGAATATCCCCGGGGATCATCCGTTTGTTTTCCCGTAAATCCCCCTTGATCAGCAGCTTTTTTAGGTCCACCCGCACGCGTTCGCGCTTATCTTCAGATATGAGCCGCAGGATATAGGCCTTTTCAAGATCGGCGGACAATAGCGGCAGTTCGGCCTTGATCAGCACATCGCGCACATGCAATGAGGCATCGTCCACATAAGTTTTACCCGGACGGGCCACTTCACCGGCCACATACACAAACTGCATGTCGGCAAACGAGACTTGAACTTTGGGATCAATGATGTATTCCGATAGCCGCCGATGCACATCAGCCTTGATCTCCGCGGCCGATTTCTGCTGGACCAAAATATCACCGACGAATTCATACTTGATCCGGCCGCTTTCGTCGACGAGGTAATCGCCGCTCACTTCCGGATGGCGTTCCACCTGAATCGATATAACCCGCGGTTCTTTTTCCTGGCCGGATAAATCCAAGCCTGCCGCGTGAACCAGTCCCGGGGTCAGCCACACACAGGCGCTGACAATGAGGAGCTTGATGAGATAACCGTTGGGTCGAAACATTCCTCAGTCCTTTACTAATGTTGGTAGGTAATACGGAGGAGATCGACACAGATTTGTTGATCTCCCGATATGAATTGATCAATTTATTTTAGCATACTTGGCAGGCGGAAAAAGCGGAGAATTGGAAAATTTACGTCGAAAACTCGAAAAAAGCAGCGGTTCACCTATCCGATAAACCGCCGCACTTCATCCAGCAATCTTTCCGAGCAGTAGGGTTTGGATATGAAACCATCGGCTCCGCAATGTTCGGACTGTTTGCGGTGGGCATACCGCATCCCGGCCGTCAACATAATCACCGGGATATGCTGATAATCTTCGTGACGCTTGATCCGTGAACACACTTCGTAGCCATTCACCACCGGCATCCCGATATCCAGGATCACCAAATCAGGCGGATCTGCTTGAATCTGATGCAATCCTTCTTCGCCGTCGCTCGCGGTCACAACGGTATAGTGATTGGCCTCCAATCGGCTGCTCACCAGTTCTATAACGTCCGGTTCATCGTCAACAATCAGAATCTTTTTCATGGTCTATCCTTTCGCCAGCTGGTTAACGGTTTCGAGTAACTGGGCCGCTTGAAACGGTTTGGGAAGATACGCGTCCGCCTTTATCTGCCGGACCATTTTGCGGTCTGACTTGGAGGTTAATCCGCTGAGTACAATAATCGGAATATCCCGGCAGCGTGTATCCGATTTAAGAGTTTGACAGACCTGAAAACCATCCATGTCCGGCATCATGATATCCAGCACGATCGCATCGGGCTGAACATCTTTGATTTGATGCAGCGCCGTCGCCCCATTCTCAGCGGTGATGACATCATAGTCATTGACCCTCAATCGAGTTTCAATCAACTCAACGATATCGGGATCATCGTCGATAACCATCACCTGTTTCCTGCACGGTACCGAGCGCATCTGCAGAATCATATCCACGCGCTTCACCAACAAGGATGCCTCAAACGGTTTTGTCATAACCCAACGCACGCCCAACTCCATAAAGGCAGGCCGTGATTTGGGTTGTCCGGTCAAAACGAGAACGGGGATGGATCGCAGATGTGTATTCCAGCGGATTTCATCAACAAACTTTAGCCCGTCCATCTGCGGCATGCAGGCATCAAGTATAATCAGATCGGGAGGATTGTCTCGGATTTGGGCCAACGCCTGAACACCGTCCGTGGCGGTCTGGACCTGGTAGGCATTGTGTTCTAAACGGCTTTGCAGTAATTCAAGAATCGTAGAATCATCATCGACGACCATAATCTTTTTCATCATTCACCTCTCCTGGCAACCTTGATAAAAAAAGCCCACTCCCGAAATGGAATGAGCCTGGTCATCATTCTACTTAACGGCAGCTGGCTATCCCTCTCGGGACCCTCTAGTTTTGCGTCACCGGATTACTCAGCGCGTGTGCATCTTTACGCGCTTTTTCCCGACACTACGGGAAAACGGCTATGCCATTTACGTCTTGTCCTACTTTAACAAGTATATGCCATGAGTGGTGGGATGACAAATCAAAATCAGCCCCGGCTAGGCGCTGTCATGCATCAATTGGCGGACGGCCTGGGGCAGATCGTCCCGCATGGAGGACTTGGACACACAACCGTCTACGCCCACATCCCGGCCGATATCCAGATTGAACGATTCCAGCATCCCGCTGATGGTGATGACTTTGATCCGGGGCGCGATGGATTTAATTTTACCGCAGGTTTCCAACCCGTTCATCCCCGGCATACGGACATCCACAATCGCCAGATCCGGCGGATTTCGGGAAATGGCCTCGAGACCTTCAGCGGCAGATGTCACCGCCTCAATCCTGGCCCCATTGACCACTCCAGCCAAGGATGCGCGGATCAATTCTGTATCGGCTGGATCGTCATCAATGATTAAGATATGTTGCATAAATAAGTACCTCTATTATTCATTTCAATACAGCTTGCGTTCAATCAAGTAATTCATCTAATCGATATGCCGCTGAATCTCCGACAGCAATCTGTCGGGATCAAATGGTTTACCGACGAATGGATAATTTTCACCACCGACATTAACACCTTCCGGTTCCTTGCCCTCAGGCTTACGGCTGCTACAAACACCGGTAAAAAAGACAATCGGTATATGCTTGGTCTGTTCCTTAGAGCGAAGATACAAAGCGGCATCGCCACCCGAAAGATTTGGCATCATGATGTCCATCAGGATGAGATCAGGCAGCTCCGACAGCGCCCGTTGAATGCCCTGACGCCCGTCCTCGGCCGTGATCACATTATAGGCGTTGGCCTCGAGGCGACTCTGAACGAGTTCCACAATATCCGGCTCATCGTCTACTACGAGAATTTTTCGCATGATTCAACATCCTTTGTTAATCGATTTTTAGGATCCCCTTGATCTTCGCGATCAATTCTCCGGAATCAAACGGCTTGGTAAAATAGGCATCAGCACGCTCAACCATCCGGCGCACCTCTTCCTTGGTATCCCGACGCAACGCGGAGATCATGACGATCGGGATATCCTTGTAGTCCTCAACCGACTTGAGCGTATCACACAGCGACGCACCGTAGCCCGCCTCATCACCGATCACACCCGGCATGAGAATGTCGAGCGTTACCAGATCCGGCCGGTAATCTTCCATTTTCTCCAGGGCCTCTACGGCGTCCCCGGCGGTGTTGACATTGAATCCCTCTCCTTCCAGACGGTTTTGAATCAATTCCAAGATATCCGGTTCATCATCTACAACAAGTATCTTCGCCAATCCGGTCCTCCTTTCTTGCTGAAGTTTGGCCACAAGCTCCAGACTGGTTCGTCCGTCAAACGGATAACTTACACTTTTAATATTTATCTCCGGGGCATGGTCGCGCTGAAGATCCGGCCATCGATCAATCCATTGTTTGACCAGCCGTATCATCAGCAATCCCCCTACCTGATTTTTATTGGGGAACAGAATAAAAATCCCCACCCCGGCCGCCAGAACCTGCCCATCCATTTTTTTGACTTCCCGTTCCAATAGCTGGCTTAATTGCCGGATATGCCGGGCCGGAACGCCTTCAATCAACGTAAACACCGAGCTCAGGTATTGCTGCAGGTCAATGGAAACGAGCGTAAATTCATGATGATCCTGAATAAATCGGGTGATGTAGCGCAATAAATCTTCGGATGATTCCGATTCGGTCCGCTGCAACGGGATCGTAAAGAAAAAGCTAGACCCAACATTCTCCGTGCTGCGAACACCCACTGTGCCCCCGTGCAGTTCAATGATCCCCTTGGAGATGGATAACCCCAGCCCGGTCCCTTTTTCCCCGGCCCCATGCTGCCGGGCGACCTGTTCAAATTTGTTAAATAAACTTTTGAAATCGGCCTGAGCAATCCCCTTTCCGGTATCCCGGATGGTGCAGACCACATCATTGGCCACCTGCTCGGCCAACAACTCGACGCCGCCTGTTTCGGTAAATTTCAGGGCATTACCCACAAAATTTGTCAGTACCTGAATGATCTTTTCCCGGTCAATGTGGGCATAGAGCGAATCGATTTTCGACACGTTCTTGATCGTCAGTCCTTTTTTCCGGAACTGCGGTTCAAAGCCGTCAATGATATCGTTGACAATCGGCAGTAAATCATGCGGTTCGCGATACAGCTCAAGTTTACCTTCTTCCAACTTTGAGATATCGAGTAGATTATCAATGATGTTTCTTAGACGATCAATATTGGCCAGAGACTTGTTTAAGAATCGACTTTGCTTATCGGTGGTCGGCCCGCAAATCCCGTCGCTGATTTGACTGATTGACTCCCGGATAATCGTCAGCGGTGTACGCAATTCATGCGACACATTCCCCACAAACTCATCCTTGAGTTTATCAAGCTTGATGCGCTCGCTGATATCACGCAGCAGGATAAGCACCGCAGGCGCACCTTCCCATTCCAACTGAACCGATCGCATCTCAACCGTTTTATCAGCTGCCCCGTCCTGCGGGATACAAATTTCAGAATGACCAGTCGTGACAATCGGATATGCAAAAGTTCTGCCGATTAACTCATCATCAGTCTTCTTAAACAAATCAAGGGCCGCTTGATTGACAAAGCTAACCATACCGTCGGCATCCACAATCACGATCCCGTCGGCGCTGCTTTGGACGATCAGCCGAAACCGTTCCTGCGTCGCGCGCAATTCTCGTCCGTGACTGAAACGCTCCACAGCATACAGCAGCGTCCGCTCCAGGGTCGATGCATCGGCCTGTCCCTTAATCAAGTAATCCTGCGCCCCCTTCTGAACAGCCTTGATCGCAACGGTCTCGTCATCGATCCCAGACATCACGACGATTGGAATTTCCAAAATCCTGGACCCCAGTCGTTGCAAGGTCCCTAACCCCTTTGTGTCACCCAAGGTAAGATCCAGAACGACGATGTCATACGAACCTGTGTCAAGAAACGACTCTGCTTGTTTAATCGACTCAGCATGGGTAATGCCCACGTGGAGTTGTTTGCTGCGCTTTAATAAATTCTGCAGTAATACGGCATCACCTTGATCGTCTTCAACCAACAGAATGCTAATTTCGCGAACACGATTCTGTGTACTTGCGGGAGATTTCATGTCATACCTTAGTAGTTTATTTCGTCGTTATGCATACATTTACATTTGATTTGGCAACTTAACAACGCTGAACCAAAAATCAGAGATTTCATCTACCGTCTTTTGAAACTGTTTATAGTCAACCGGCTTAGTGATAAAACAATTAGCACCCAAATCATAGGTTTTTATAATATCTGTGTCAGCGTCAGATGTAGTTAGAATCACTATTGGTATCTTTCTAAAATTCTTATCCCCCTTTAATTCTTCAAGTGTTTTTCGCCCATCTTTAATTGGCATATTTAGATCCATGATAATCAAATCCGGCCTAACAGCCCGTTCATATTCCCCACTTTGCCTCAGGTACTCAATTGCTTTTAGTCCGTTCGGGACATGCGTGAGATTAACCCGCATTCTGGATTCACTAAAGGATTTCTTGGTCAGCTTAACATCTCCCGGGTCATCTTCAACAAGCAAAACTTCAACCGCTCTATGCATCATACAATCCTTTCATAATCAGTTTATGGGAAGTGTAAATTTGAATGTTGCGCCGACTTTCGATTCGTTTTCACAATCCAGCCAAATATGTCCTCCATGTTTTTCTATAATCCGCCGGCACAACGCCAATCCGATTCCGGTTCCGGAGTATTCCGTGCGGCCATGCAATCGCTGAAATATTTTGAAAATCTGTTCGGCAAACTCAACGTCAACTCCGATTCCATTATCGTGAATACTGAATATCCATGCCCGCCCATTCTTTTGGGCCTCAACCTCGATGCGCGGTTTGCCGTCGCCGTGATATTTCAGCGAATTACCAATAAGATTCTGAAACAGTTGCCTAATCATCGATCGGTGTATGGCGATATCGGGCAATTCACCGATATGGACTTCTGCATCCAACTTCTCAATAATGTCCTGAAGGTCGAAGATTGCTTCACGGGCTACGTCGGCGACGTTCACTCGCTCTAAATGCAACTCCTGCTGACCTGTCCGTGAATACTGCAACAGGTCCTGAATCAATGTCTGCATCCTATTGGCTCCATCAACGATATATTTGATGTAGCTCTGACCTTCCGCATCCACCGCGCCTTCGTATTTATCTTCAAATAATTGGGTGAAGCCGATAATCTTTCGCACCGGCTCCTGAAGATCATGTGACGCCACATACGCAAACTGCTCAAGTTCCGTGTTGGATCGCTCTAAGTCTTGTCGGGCGAGCTCCTGGTCATGAATATCCACAATGGTGCCGGTCATGCGTATGGGTTCGTTGGCGGCATTACGGATGACCTCCCCTTGGGCCTGACACCAACGGTGCGTACTATTCTTGGTCATCATCCGAAACTTGCAATCATAGGCCACATCCGACTTTAGGGCTGCCTCAAATTTCTCCATCACACGCTTTCGGTCATCGGCAAAAATCAATTCCTGAAACTTTTCGATCGTCGGGTCGATCTCATCCCGATCAAATCCTAGGATTTCATACACACGCTCCGACCACCAAAGGTCGCCTGTCCGCACATCCTCCCAATCCCAAATTCCCACCCCTCCGCCTTTGACCGCCAGATCTAAACGCCGTTGACTATTCGCTAAATCCTCCTCCGCCCGTTTTAGAGCCGTGATATCGGTGGCAACAACAAGAATCTTATTGAACTGACCGTCGTCATCGGCGATAGGAATCTTGTCGGTCTTCATCCAGCCGCGTGTGCCATCCTTCAAGATTAGTTCCTCGACGATACCGAGCTTGGGCTTCCGGGATTCAAACACCTCACGGTCATCGGCTAAGTACTTGGCCGCCATTCCCGGATCATAAAACTCTTCAGTTTGATGCCCCTCAATTTGATTTACAGGAAGCCCCATGACATCTGCCGAACTTTGGTTCAGCCGTAAAATCTTGTTGTTATAGTCTTTGTAAAAAATGTACGCAGGAACGTTGTCGAGAATCATCTGTGTTTCGCGGGACATTTCCCGCTCCTGGGTAGTATCCCAATTGGTTCCGATCATGCGTACAGCCTTGCCATCCGCGTCCCGAATCACGATCGCCTTGGCCCGAATAAGGTGAATGGATCGATCCTCCGGCCAGACCACCCGAAATTCTGTATCAAAATCGGCGATGCCGTTTAAGGCATCCTGAATCCCCTGCCGAACATGTTCTAGATCGTCAGGATGAACCCCCGCTTCCCAGGCCTCATAGGCGCCTTTAAATGTCTCGCCGGAAATACCATACAACTGATACATCCGCTCATCCCAAATCAAGTTGTTTTCGACGACGTCCCAATCCCAAATCCCAACCTGGCCGGCCTCCGCGGCCAGGATGAGACGCTGCTGAATATAGGTTAGTTTCTCCCGTTCAACGTCAAGATCATCCATCACGTTCAGCAAGGCCGACTTGGTCTCCTCTGACTCCGCTAACAATGTTTCTAACTTTTGCTGCTCTGCCTTCCTTTCCACATTAATATTCTCAAGTTCCCAAGTTCGCTTATGAATGGCTTGTTCCGAGATATAACTTTTGCGTGCACTGACGTAAACCAGACTCGATGCAATAGAAGTCAGCAACCCACCTAACAACAAAGTCAACACAGACTGTAGTGGCAATACTTTGGGACCGATCGAATCCGTGCTCAATGCGATGGTCCATACTCGCCCAGCTACAGAGATCTTTGACGTATGAAAGTAATCATCCAACTGCCGGGATGATGAATATTCACCTGTAGCATAGATGAGATTTTCCTCATCTGCCTCTGCTGAATCAAAAACAAAAAGTGAAAAAGCTTTCTGATCGATAAATTTCAGGCACAAGTTAATCATTTCCTCCACACCGTAAACACCTGCAATGAATCCGATCAGATTCTCTCGTCGCTCCTCAGGTGTTTGAATCGAAGCTCCCACTTTATACACTGGGTTAAAAACTAAGAATCCTTTGATCTGCTCCTGGATCAGTGTTACTGTATCGGTAGCCGTTAACTCGCCCGAATCCACAGCCGACTGAAGGCTACCCCTTCGATCAGGATGACTTCCCAAATCATAACCAAGCGCCAATTCATTTCCCTTAAGCGGCTCAACGTAAAAGACCGGAAAATACTGACTCCGATTCGCAGCGGGAACTAGTTCCCCGCTCGTTGCTTTTTCAGTTATAGTAAAAAACTCGAAACCATAATCTCGCGCTAACTGTTCATAGGTATCAACCTCTTCAGCTGGCACATACGGAATCCACTCCAATGCCTTTACAGAGGAGTTTCCCTTAAGAATAACACGTGTAAACATCCGAAATTCATCCCGTGTTACATAATCCGAAGCAGCATAAAATGCCTTAATTGAATTTAAATGCTGCAAATTAGACTGCATTAACTCTTCGATTTTGGATACAAATAGCTGCGCTTCTACTTGGCGCTCTCGAACCCGTTCGGTCTTGTAAGTACGTTGCATCACCAAGTACCCCACGAACGACATAGATACTCCAACACAACAGATGATAAGTAGCGTCCATTTGTCGCGCTGACTAACCATTATTGACCTCCCGGCTGCGTAGTTTCTGGTTTTCGGCCTTGAGTTCTTGCATACGGAGCTCTCGTCCGACCATCAAACGATTAACCCGTGAAAGTTCTTCGGCCCGCGCTTCAAGTTTTACATAGGCATCCTTCCATTTATTCTTGTGCTTTATAGCTTCAAGTGACTTAACGTGGGCTAATCCTTCCGCTTGACTTCTCGTATACGTCAGCAACATCAACAGCAGAAACATAACCCCACTGCTAAGCAATCCGGCTAGGAGAACAAGTATCGGATGTCCGACTTCAAAATCGGTAAGATATTGTCCTATAGTGTTAAACTGCAATGTCCAGGTTCTTCCCTGATTCGTCACCAGAATACGTTTAGAAAAGCCTCCCTGATTGGGTTTATCTAAAAACAAGACATCCGTATTACTGTCGTACAGCAATTTTTCGGCGACTGGTGCTGTCCCATCATACACCTCCAAATCTAAATTCTCCGAACCATGTCCCAATACTCCATTCATAAACCTTCCTGCCCGAAATGGGGCGTAAATCCAGCCAATCAGTTCTTGTCGACGTTGTTCGATCGTCCCCGGAACACCTCCGTTTAGATAAACTGGAAGATAAGTTAAAAATCCCCTCTGCACATCCTCTTCCGTTTCCTGAACCAATGTGATTGCCCCTGACGTGGCGGGCATACCCTCGTCTCGAGCCCTACGCATCGCGTTTTGACGAACCGGATTGGACCACATATCGTATCCAAAGGCGCGTTGATTACGCCAGTCGAATGGCTCCAAATAAATGATGGCCGTGTACATCGGACGTTCGCCCTCCGGATAGATGTGGTATTCGGGAAACCCTTCGGCCTGTATGGTCGCCACATGGATCTCTTTATCATCCGGCAACACCGGCACACTAAATCCGATCCCCTGTATTCCCGGCCAGTGAGACTCAATATCCAAGCTCTCAACATAATCAGCAAAAATATGACGGTCAAATTCATTCGTAGCATATATCATCGAGACGACACTACGTAGCGCCTGCTCATAAATATGGAGTCGTTCATTGATAGCCATCTGGGTACTTATAACTTCAAATTGGAATCGGTCATGAGCCCTTTCTCGTATAAACTGACTAGAGACACCGTACGCGTACAGCGTCGCCGCTATACAAAATAAAAGTACACACCAGGCGATCCAGTATTTAGCAAAGAGTCCGCGCCGTTGCTCCAAGTCGTTTAGAATGTTTGAATTGTCTTGGTCTGTTTTATTTGTCATCGGTTGTCAACGTAAAATCTATTGGCCGACTTTTTCGATGGCCTCAAGGAGAAAGCCATAGTCAGGGGTCTTGACCACAGAATCAAATCCGCCGGCCGCACGGACTCCTTCTACGTCAATCGCCTCTACGGAGCCGGTGATTACAATCGGGTAGGTCTGCAATCCGTGTATGTCCCGGATACATTTACATAGATCCATTCCGTTAATGTCCGGCAGCACCGTATCGATCACCACCACCTCGGGCTTCTCAAGTTTAACCTTGATCATGCCCTCGCTGCCATGACTGGCAAAACTGATATTCTGATACCCGGCCGATTCCAGCGCGTTTTTCATTAGATTACGATCGCCTTCGTCGTCATCAATAATCAGGATGTGGCGATGCTCTTTTGTCTCTTTCAGATTCTTCAGCTTGTGACGTTGATTTCGTATGGCCAGTGTGTTAATGGCATTGAGGATGTCGCCCATGCCGCAGGGCTTTTTTAGAAAGTGATCAACCTTGAAGAATACCGACCGGACACTCTCCATCGTCTCCATAATTCCCGACACAACAATGATGCCGGGATATTCATGCTTTTGTAGTCCCTTTAGATAGGCATTGATAAATTCACGACCGTCCATGCCAGGTAGGTCCAGGTCCGTAACGATGATGTCCGGCTTCAAACGCTGCGCCATCGGTAAACCGCTTTCACCTGAGTTGGATGTGTACGCCACGTACCCCTCGGCGGTAATTTTCTGCGCCATAAACTCCAGCAAAATTTCTTCGTCTTCCACGATCAAAACCTTCAAGTCCGTCATAATCTATCCCTCGGCAGGTGTACTGCTTTAAATGATTTGTGTCACCGCTCGTCGTCACGCGCCCTAAAATAGCGGCCATGACAATTGGTGACATTTATTGTCTTTTTTCTATCTTCTTTATTTTCAAGTATTTACAACATTTTTACTATAGTGAAATTTAGAAGATTTGTAAATATTTTTTTGGATTTATTCGAAGTGAATACAAATCACTGAAGCGTGATAGTAACGACAAGATACGTGTGGCAGGAATTATGAAAATTTATTTAGCAAAGAGGTAAATTTCCGAGGGATCATCGGGAGAGAGCATAAAGATAACACGGTCACCGCGAACTTCCTTAACAGTAAAAATGTCATCAAATTTGTCGCCGGCATAGTATACCTGACCAGCGATAATAACACCTTTTGACTCCGTGTAGTATACACCTTCAATGTGATGCTTTCGATCGACAATCAATTCCAAACATTGATTACGAAACGGCCGGTCGTCTTCAGACGACAAAAGCAGACATTGATCATACTTCTTGGCATTCAGCGCAATGGGCTCGATACATTCCCGTCTGAAGACGGCATTGTTCATCCGCATACACAGCCTGATATCAGAAAATTTTTTAACGACTTCACGGTAACACAAGTCCTTATTGGAACACATCCAGTCCATATAACCTTCCGGACACATCGAGTCTCCGATGAGAGCTTCGCACGCATCGACAGCGACCTGCTGCTCATAACGCTGCCGCTCCTCGGCCACGGTGCCCGATCGCAACGTCTTACAATTCCTCAAATCAAATGACGCGTCATAGAAGGTGGACAACGCCTCCCCGCGTTCCGGTGACACATCCCGCACGATAATCGGTTTGCGCTGCAAAGGGACTTTGCAAATGGACTCCGAAAATTGGCCGTCGACTTCAGCCGTCACGCGAAACACACACATTTTGTCACGCTTTTCCAGGTGGGTCACTTTAGTGGACCCGAAATCACGTGAAATATGCGCCGCCGATTTGAACTTGCAGCGTTTACCATCGATCACAATCCCATCCGACGCCGCACCCGGCGTGACACCCCACAGCGTCATGATCGTGATTGTTATGACTATTATACAAATCTGGCTTCGTTGCAATCTATCCTCCAAAAAGGGCCTTGGCCCGGTCACGCATTTCATCATGCGTCATATCTTGCTGATGCGTGGCAATGTTCCAGATATGACCAAACGGGTCCTGGATCGATCCGGACCGATCCCCGTAAAACTGGTCAGCCACCGGACGAATCGCCTTGGAACCATGTTCGACGGCACGTTCAAAAACGGTATCCACATCCTCGACGTAAACGACCAAACTAATCGCTGTGCCTCCGATAGACAATGGGCCGAGAAACTCACCCTCCGGACATTCATCGGCAAGAAAAATCTTCATATCGCCGATGGCCAGCTCACTATGTCCAACTTTACCACCTGGCGCGTCAATTCGCAAAATTTCTTTGGCGCCAAAAATATGCTGATAAAATTTCACGGCTTCATCGGCACCGCGAACAATCAAATATGGAATCACCGACGTATAACCTTTGGGTTGAAAATTCACATTCATTGACAGCCCTCCAAACTGATTAGGTACTACCTATAAGTGTTATAGCTCCACAGATTCCAAACATAAATATTCCCAATGCGCCGAGGCACATCACAATCGCGGCCGCAACTTGAGTCACTCGTAAAAAAATTGCGAATTTACGCGAATATTTCCAACCTCGGGAATCTAACTCCTGAATTTTCATTATCGCCGAATGATAAGCCAAGACTTCAGATGGCAATGGCTCCGAGGTCTGCTCTATTGTCTTGCGGACAATCTCCGTTTGAATAGACTTGATCTGACGATTGATACGTCTTATTTCGCGATTAACTTCAACACGTTGCTTATATCCTGCATCGTTTTTGGGATATGATTCTAGTTCCTGATTTTTTAACTCAACTTTATCTTGTAATGGCTTTACCCTGGACAACACTTCATCATTAATTCGCTGATCTGCCTCCAGGATTTCATAAGCGGGCCCCACCAGTTCCGGTAATTGCTGAATAAGTATTCCACGCTCCCTATGAACTCTTAATGTTTCACTGCTGCGTATCGACTTTAATCCGCAGAATCCAGCGACCGCCATAAAGACGCTGAGCGCTGTCATCATCAAAACTGAGGTTACTTCTGTTCGTGTGTTCGGCATAACTTTACTCGGCGGACTCAAAGTCCCACAAGGCATCGCGTCCGGCAGCTAATTCCTTGGCGTGCAGAAACTGTTTATCCTGAATATTTTCCAGCCAATATTCTTTGATCGACGGAATTTGCTGGACACGCGCGTCACCGTACCGCGCGTCCTTGTAGGCCGGCAGCCGGTCCCAATAGGTATTGATATAGCACACAGCCTGCGGTTTGGCATCCTTGATCATCTCAAAATACTTTTCGTACCAGTTCCGTTTGGCCCGTTCGCTGACCATCCCAAACGGTGACGACTCGGCAATCATGAACGGCTTGCCTTTGTAGTACGCGGCCCAATACAGCGTCATCATCCGCTCATACTGAGTTGGCGAGAAGTACGACACGGCCAGCCAATCCACGTACTCATCACCCGGGTACCACATCATCGGGTCATCATCGATAAGCTTGGCAGCCGAATGCCAGACAAAGGCGACGTTTTGCACGTCCCTGTCCCGGAAGCGATCGACGATCCGTCGCCAGGCAAAGATATATTGCGTCGTATCGTATTCATTGGTCGGTTCATCAAATTCGTAACCGATCCTGAGAAAGACTGGACGACCGAGCGCCTTGATCCAATCGGCCAACTGATCGATATGGTCATCATACTCGCCGGCGTTAATCTGCAGCAGCGCCCCGACCATGTACAAACCTAACTGCAGCACGCTGTCGGGATACTTCTCCATTAAGTGCGACGCGTGATGAATTCCCGCGCCGTTATCAAACGGATAATCCAATCCTGATAAATCCTGAATGGATGTGTAGACCATCACCCCGCCGGGTTCAACGCCGATCGCCTCAACGTAGTTGTTGATCGTCGGACGGTCCTGCCCCACGATCAGCAGTGTCTTGCCCCATGGAGGGACAAATGCCTGCTCCGGATCGAGAGTCGGCACTGACTGTTCCGAAGCCGCGACCGCTTGAGCCAATATCAGCCCGATCACGATTACGCTCCATGTCCGGACAAATTGTTTGATCATCATTCTATTGGTTGTATTTATTGACCAGCTTCACACAGTCAAAATGAACGGTTCCCTCACCCGGATTTTTCGGCTCAAACTGATATGCCTTGATCGGAAAATCCAGCTGCCGATTGCCGTCCGCCGTTTGCGGCTGCCAGTCGTCCCGGACTTTGAACATATCAAAAGGAACGACAATCTCCTTCCAGCCGGTGAAATCATCATTGATCAGGAAACGCCACATCTCACCGCCGCTATCCTTGACATCAAACGCGAGCAGCCCACGCTTGGAACCGTACACCTGAACGCTCAGACTGGGATAAGCATTCCAATCCACGGCATTCGGTTCCGGCCCTTCCCATACAGCCCCTTTGACATCGAGCCCATGCCCGCGCGCGCAGTACATGTAACCGCCCTTGGCGAGGTTGTAGTCGATCTTCAAAGACTGACGACCGCACTTTTTCTCCTCGGAGGAAAATGACACCTTGATCTGCGTGTCTCCGGATGATCCGTAGTCGATGGTGTGCTGCGTGCCTTTGCCTTCAAATGAATCCAGCAGCACCCCGTCATCCGCGTTTTGCGAACAAGCGCTTAAGGCCAACCCAATACACATAATCCCTGCTAGTTTGATTGAATGTTGAATCATCTTCATACATGTCCTTTCTGGTACGACGAAATCATCATCGTTCCGGTTCATTTTAAATAATCGAATCGCCGGGTGCGCCGGCGCAAAAAATACGTTTATATCCGTAAACCCTGTTTATTATAACCAAGATCAGGCCGACCGCAAAATATTATCCTGAAATCATCGCCTCGACGGACTCTCGCGCCTTTCCAGCATATAAAGGAAAGTATCCCGATGCCGAACTTGGTCTTTTAAGACGTAGACAGGCTCCATGCTGGCCAGCGTGAATTGGTCGGTGTCAGGTTTTCCGTATGAAAAGATAACCCAAACCCGTGGAGCGTCTTCCATAGCGGCCCAGTAGCTGGCATCGAGTTCATACTCACGCGGTCGATCATCACGTGGAATATCAATCCCCAGAAACACCGGCCCATCATAGACATGCTCCTCGCGAATCACATCAACAATTCCCGAACGGTGGTAGTCCATGATACGTCCGATCTGCTTGAGCTTGGGTCGATGCTTCTGCTGATACTGGTAAAACAAGAACGCGTTCGTCGCCGCGTTGTTCAAATAAATCGCGTCACCTGATTGATAGTGGTCGAACAAATATCGCATCACCGGGCGCGTATGCTCAGGGTTATAGCCATCCCGAACATGTGCGAGATTGTTCCACAATGGCTGACTGATCAGCAACAGTACCACGAGGCCCTTCGCCCACTGACGCGTATGACTCACGGATGCCACCGCGATGCATCCGCGGGCAAGCATCAACGCGGTGCACGGAACGAGAAAAATCAGGAATCGGTCAAAAAAGGGATACCGCCCCGCCAATGACGCCGCGATCACCAAAATTAACGGGACCACAATTAGTAACCCTTTGAACCAATCCTCCTGAATCAACTTGGCGGCCCCCAGCATCATCAGGACGCATGCCGTCACGGACAGAGGCATCCACACAATCCCGAAGTTTGCGGGAATCAGCTTGAGCAACATCTGCGCGGACAATAACGGTGAGGCCATCACGTCGCGCAGATAGGTCCCCTCGTACATCTGGAAGAGTTGATCATTCGACATCACCAAGCCGGCGGAATTTGAAAATATCCCGATAAATATCATCGCCCAGAATATCCCCACGAGCGCCGATCTGATCCCTAAACTTTTATCCCGGTCACGCCATGCCTTCAGGATCAAAACCAGGCCGCAGGAAAACAGCATGAATACGGCCGTAAATGAAAAGATCAGCGCGATCACCCCGAGGGCTCCATACGCCAACAGCGATCGCAGCCCCTCCCGGTGCCGCTGAAAATGTATCGTCGCAAACAGCAGGATCGTCGTAAAAAAAATATCCGTTGAATATTGCTTGAGATCGGCGGCAAAAAATATCACCGGCGTTGATAGGGCCAACATGATAGCCGTTATTTGCGCCAAAGTCGGCGAAAACAATCGGACCGTTTGTTTGAGTACGACGTAGAGGGTGATCAGTGAAATAACAAACGGCAGGAAACGCAGGGCAAGCTCATGCCCGTGAGAGCTATGCAGAAAAAACTTCGAAACACTTAAAAAGCCGATCGGCGCGGTGGGAATATGCGTATTATAACTCCATCCGAAGAGAATATCCCAGTAGTCGCGACGGATCAGCTCAACCGCCAGCGCCGCTTCATCCAACCGCAGCGACCGCAATGTCGTCAGATGATGCAGGCGAAAGAGCACGCCCAGTCCGACGAGAATCGACGCCAGCAGCGGCAACTTCGATTGAGCATCCTCCGATCGATCTGACAAGGCTGACATCTATGATTTAATCCCGAAAATCCGATTAAATTTCTGAAACTTCCAGACCCAGATTCCGGTGAACGTCACGATGGGAATAATCCCGGCCTTCATGATCCACTGAAAGACCACTTCTTCATGAAAGGGTGAATACACATAACACATAATCGCCAGTCCGCAGACGATATGCACCCAGCGTAAAATTATACGAATGGTCTTGGCTTTCATTTTACCCCAAATTATCGAGCACGCTTTCAAGCTCCCTGACCTCATGGGCCAACGCCTGCAGCCGCTCTTGTTCCTTACCAACTACATCGGCCGGCGCCTTGGCCAGAAAGTTTTCGTTGGAGAGTCTTTTCTCGAGCGAATCATGATTGCGCTTGAGTTCATCCACCTTTTTGGTCAGACGCTTCTTCTCGGCATCGACATCAATGTGCTCGCCTAATGGAACCGTGAGTTTCAATCGGCCGATCAGGGCCGTCGCTGAATTTTGCGCCGGCGCATCTTCGGCTGTCAGATCACAACGGCCGATATTCGCGCGCGAACGGATCAACTCAAGATTCTCCGTCAACCCGGCCTGATCGCGTTCTTCGGCGGTTATGGTGATATCCAGTCCCTGTTTGGGCGAGATATTCCATGTCGCACGGATATTACGGACCGCGACAATGATATCGATAACGGTCTGCATTTGCTCCTCAATCTTGGGCGCGATCAACTGTTCATGCATCTTCGGCCACTCTTGGCGGCACAAAGGTCCCTGGTCAGGATTGAGATGCGACCAGATTTCCTCCGTGACAAACGGGATAAACGGATGCATCATCTTGACTGATTCTTCCAGCACCCAGACCGCAACTTTCTGCGTGGAGGCCTCACTCCATTGATTCTTGATAATTTCCAGATACCAATCACATAGATTGTTCCAGAAAAAGTCGTAGATCAAATTTTCCGCCTCGGAATACCGGTAGTTCTCAATGGCATGTGACACGGCCTTCAGCGTCGAATACAAGCGTGAGATAATCCATTGACCGGCCAGATCATCCGTATCGGGCACCACCGACTTATCTTCGCGCAGTCGAACCTCATCCGGCACATTCATCAGAATGAGACGCGAGGCGTTCCAGATCTTATTGGCAAAATTACGGCCGACCTCAAAATTATCTTTGGAGATATATAGATCCTGCCCGGAATTATGAATCAATGAAAAACGCAACGCGTCGGCGCCGTACTCGTCGACGATCTCCAACGGATCCAGCGCGTTACCCAACGACTTGGACATCTTACGCCCCTTGGCATCCCTTACCGTTCCGTGAATAAACACGTCCTTGAACGGCAGATCGCCCATAAATTCATAGCCGGCCATCACCATCCGCGCGACCCAGAAAAAAATAATCTCCGACGCGGTGAATAGCGCATCGCCTGGATAGAAAAATTTCAGATCTTCATTATCTTCGGGCCAGTTGAATGTCGCGAACGGCCACAGCCACGAGCTGAACCAGGTATCAAGGACATCCTCATCCTGCCGCAACACCGTCGTGCCGGCCATCTGCTGCGCCTCGTCTTCGGTCATCGCCGCAAAAGGATTTCCGTCCGCGTCATACCACACCGGAATGCGATGCCCCCACCAAATTTGCCGGGAGATACACCAGTCACGGATATTCTCCATCCAGTTCATGTACACTTTTTCCCAACGGGCGGGATGAAACTTGATCTTGCCTGTCTTTACCGCCTCTATCGCCGGTTTCGCTAACGGCTCCATCTTGACGAACCATTGCTTGGACAGGTATGGCTCCACGACGCTGTGGCAACGGTAGCAATGCCCGACCGCGTGCGTGTGGTCTTCCTGTTTGACAAAAAATCCCTTAGCCTTAAGATCCTCGACCACAGCCTTTCGCGCGTCGAACCGGTCGCGACCTTCATACTTACCGGCATGCTCGTTCATCACGCCGTCTTCATTCATGATATTGATCAGCGGCAGATCATGACGACGCCCCATCTCAAAGTCATTGGGATCATGGGCCGGCGTAACTTTGACCGCCCCGGTACCAAAGGCCGGATCAACAAATTCATCCGGAACAATCGGAATCGTTCGATGCATTAGAGGCAGAACCACTTCTTTACCAATAAAATCGGCATAACGTTCATCCGCCGGATTGACCGCAACGGCGGTGTCACCCAGCATCGTCTCAGGACGCGTGGTGGCCACCACAATACTCTTGTCCGGATCATCTTTCAAGGGATAGCGGATGTGGGTTAAAGAACCCTGTTTGTCGGAATGTTCACTTTCCTCGTCGGACAGCGCCGTCCGGCAACGCGGACACCAATTGATGATCCGCTCCCCTTGATAGATCAATCCTTTTTGGTACAGATCAACGAAAACGCGGCGGACCGCCAAAGAATAATTATCATCCATCGTGAACGCCGTCCGCGGCCAGTCACAGGAGGCCCCGATCTTCTTCAGCTGATTTATGATCGTGTCACCATAATCCTGCTTCCATGCCCATAATCGCTCCAGCATCGGCTCCCGGCCCACCTCATGCCGGTTGGTTCCCTCCTTGGCCAATTGCTTTTCGACAACATTCTGCGTCGCGATCCCGGCATGGTCCGTCCCCGGCATCCAGCAGACTTCAAACCCGCTCATCCGTTTGTAACGGATTATAATATCCTGCAATGTATTATTCAGCGCGTGCCCCATGTGAAGAATCCCCGTCACGTTTGGCGGAGGAATTGTGATCACGTAAGCCGGTTTGTCCGAGGGTTCGGCATGAAACACATTGGCCTCAACCCAATAATCGGCCCATTTGGCATCAACGTTTTTAAAATCAAATCTTTTTTCAAGTTCCATTCTATGTTGCCTTTTCGTCTACTTTACTGGATTGATATTGTTCAGAATATTTTTGAATTGCGGACGGTGCCTGAGATAAACCACCGATTTCTCGCCGCTGAACACCTTGGTCCAGTTAGGCGCAACCTCAAGCGCCTTGGCCAGCGGCGCGCGCACATCCATCGCCCGACTTAACAAGATAATGTCCGTCGGATACTGATTGAGAATCTCCTGCCACCGCGGATCAGCCACCAGGACCCGGTAATAGGCCTCGTAAATGTAATCACCGAACACGGTGTATCGCGGGTACATAAATACGGCATTGTCCGGATACCGTTCAAAAAGCAAATATCCACCCCAGTTCACCTCATTGAAAATATGCCCCTGGATCCCGTTCCTCTTTAGAAAACTCACCGCGTCGTCCGGTACCAACCGCGTGCTTCGACCGTATCCGAATTCATAATTGGTCAGCGCGCCCACCGGCAGCAACAGTACGCCGACCACACAAATGCCGCAAATGATGGCCATCGTGCGCGGCGACAGCACCGTCGACATTAATTTCCCCGGCACTTTGCGACGCTTGATGAGCGTTGTCAACTGACAGGCGATCACCGGCGCACTCACGATCGCAAAAAAAGGAATAAACCGGATCATCTTAAACGCCAATGCGGCCGACAGTACAAACAGGAGGAGATCAAATATATCCAGCGCCTTAATGCTGCGAAACAGGATGACCGTGTAGGCCGCCAGCGCGATCCAGAATAACGGGAACAACGCGAACGGAAATATCCGGACCGGCATGGATTCAAGAACATGGTATTTGACCGATAGATACGCCGTTTCCACCGGCGCGGTCAAGAATCCCGTCGTCGACGGATTGGCCAGTGAGACGATCATCGAGCAAATATATACAGCAAACAGATGTCCGAGCATCGCGCCATTCACTTCACGTTTGAGATTACCGTCAAAAAACTTGGGCAGCACAATGGCCAGCACCGTCGCCACCATATAAAATTTCAGCAACAGCAAACCCAATATGCTCGCGTAATGCACATTCGTCCACAACCAGAAGATCGGGACGCAGATCCATAACGAATCTCGCCGATTGTTCTTATAATCAAACAACAGCGAACTGATAACGGCCAGAAAGACAAACGAAAACATCTGCGGTCCGACAGATAAATGAAAGCGCGCCAAGAACAGCAACACCACCAGCACCCAAAACGTCACACCTCCATCCGCTTCATTCGACGTAATATGACGGTACAGGTAAACCAGCGCCGCGATAACACACAATGACTTGAGCGCAATCAACCCGACATATCCGCCCGCTGAAAAGCTCAACACCAACAGCACCTCACTCAACCATTCCTGATTGACCCAAGGAGTCCCGATTGAAGTATACGAGAATTGCTCCAGCAGTGAGACCTTAAAATCTGACAAAAAACGGCGTCCGTTGAGCAACATCATCCAGATGTCGAACGTACGGACCTTAAACGTCGTCAGCACCCAGGCCAGCGCGATCAATAGGGTGATATGTATTTTACTGTGATTGGTGGAGACTTTTGCGCTCATAAGGAATTCGTTGGGATGACGCGATTATAGGTTCAAATCAGTCCCGAGCTCAGTCGGTATCTGACATCAGCTGGCGATGCTAGGGTTGCCACAACTCATCAGGCTGGAAATACAGCTTCACTGTCCCGGACACCTTACGGCCGGATTCCCGTTCCAGCTGAGGATTACGGTAGTACCGTTCAACGACGATCTTCCCGTCCGCTTGAGCGTACCATTTGTAGGCCCGCACCCAGGATCTGAGCCGTTGATCCCGCTGATCTCGGGCGGCGCGCCACTCTTTAATCAGTTCGGCCACGCGCTCGGTCATTTCTTCATCCGTCGGCGGACGCCGAAAACTCATCTCGAAATCCCGCGTGTCGAGCCGTTCAATTTGATCCTTAAAATAGGTCAGTGGAATGCCGATCCCGGTTTCGATTCGGACATAATCATCCTGAACCGAAACGATGTCGCCCTTGATGATCTTACCGGACTTGAGAAATATCCGATCGGCGGCAGCCGAGGTCGCACAGGTCATCACCAGCATGACCCCCATCAATCCTTTGACCGCATTTGAAATATTCATTTCGCTCGAATTTGTCCATCATTCGGGAAACTTGCATGTCGGCAAAATCAGTGGCTGTACGTATCCGATGAAGTCGGTTGTTTTGACTAAAATATCCTGACGGGCAACCAAACCGCGGGAACGGCTATTGGTCCTTCAGGAGTTTGTACTCAATGGCGTCGGTTAATGCCTCCCAGGACGCCTCGATGATATTCTCATGCACGCCGACCGTGGTCCACGCCTCGTGTTCATCCTGCGACTCGATCAACACACGAACCTTGGCCCCCGCGCCCTCTTTGGTGTCCAGCACCCGCACCTTGTAATCGGCCAGATGCATCTCACTCAGACTCGGATAAAAAGGAGTTAACGCTTCACGCAAAGCCTTATCCAGAGCGTCCACCGGACCGTCCCCCTGCACCGACGAGAATTTCTCTTCACCATCGACGCTGAGCCGCACAGTCGCCTCGGCAAAAACACGGCCATCCAAGCGCTTTTCCGAAAATGTCCGGAAGCTTTCCAGTTTATAGAATGGCTTGTATTTTTTTAGCTGACGCTTGAGGAACAGCTCAAACGACGCATCCGCGGCTTCAAATTGATAACCGCCATGCTCCTTGTCCTGCAACTGCTTCAACAGCTTCTTGGCCTTCGGCGACTTCTTATCAAGCTTCACGTCCAGTTGTTCGGCCTTCTTGACGATCGGCATCTTACCCGCCAATTCCGACGTAATAAAGCGACGGCTGTTGCCAACTTCCTGCGGATTCACATGCTCATAGGCCAGTGGATTCTTCATCATCGCGTCGATATGCACGCCGCCTTTGTGCGCAAAGGCTGAGTGCCCTACAAACGCGGCATTGTTCGGGATGACGCTGTTCGAGATTTCGCTGATATAAAAGGCTGTTTCCGTCAATTTCTCAACGTTCTTGACCGGGATCGATTTGAGCTTGAGCTTGGTGTGAAGGATACCGATAATCGTGGCCAGATTGGCATTCCCGCAACGTTCGCCGAGCCCGTTAAACGTCCCCTGCACATGCACACAGCCGGCCTCCAGGGCCGCGATGGTATTGGCCACGCCAAGTTCCAGGTCGTGATGACAATGGATCCCCATGTCGATATGGATACTGTGACGGACTTCTGAAATGATTTTATACACCTCTGACGGCAATGTCCCGCCGTTGGTATCACAAAAGATGATACAATCGGCGCCCGCATCCTGCGCCGCCAGGATCGTCTTGAGAGCATAGTCAGGATTGCGCTTGAATCCGTCGAAAAAATGCTCCGCGTCATAAAACACTTCTTTCTTGCGGCGTTTCAGATATTTGACCGAATCATAGATCATCTTGAGATTCTCTTCAAGAGAGGTCTTGATCACATCTGTCACGTGAAGGTCCCAGGTCTTCCCGAAGATACAAATCGTCTGCGCGCCTGACTGAATCAACGCCTTGATGTTCGGGTCTTCGGATGTATTGATCCGCGCGCGCCGGGTTGAACCAAACGCGGTGATCTTGGCCGTCCGTAATTTTTTCCCTTTGTAATGCTTAAAGTAATCCTTGTCTTTGGGATTCGATCCGGGCCAGCCGCCTTCGATATAATGCACTCCCAGATCATCCAGCTTCTTGGTGATCTTGATCTTGTCGTTAACTGTATAGCTTACGCCCTCTGTCTGGCTTCCATCCCGCAAAGTTGTATCGTATATTGTTATCTTCTTTTCCATATCTCACTATCCTCGTTGGGCTGCAGCATGACCATCCATACGTGATCTACGGCAGCCACTGCAAACTGCTATTTAATTTTATCGAGTTGAAACGCCTTGTGCAACGCCTCAGTCGCCTTCTTCACATGTTTCTCGTCAATAATACACGAAATGCTGATCTCCGAACTCGATATCATATCAATGTTGACTTTATTCTTGGCCAGTGTCGCGAACATCTTGGCGGCGATCCCGTGATGCGAGCGCATACCCGACCCGACGATCGAAACGCGGGCGATGTTTTTATCAGACGTCACCTTACCGGCCTTGATCTTCCGGGCCACTTCTTTGGTGGCGCTCAGCGCCTTGGACAATTCTTTCTGCGGCACCGTAAACGAAATATCGGTCAAGCCGGTATGCGAGACGTTTTGAACGATCAAATCGACATTAACGTCTTTTTTGGAGACTTCGGTAAACAATTTCGCGGCCACCCCTGCTAAATCCGGGACCGACGTAATCGTAACCTTGGCTTCAGATGAGTTGCTGGTGATCCCTCGGACCGCGACATCTTCGATTTTCGATGAACGTTTCATAATCATGGTTCCTTCCTCTTTAGAAAAACTGGAGCGTACGTGAATCGGCATATTGAATCGCTTGGCCACTTCTATCGAGCGGGCCTGCATGACCTGCGCGCCGAGTGATGCCATCTCCAGCATCTCTTCAAATGTAATCGTTTTAATCTTTCGAGCGTTCTTGACTTTGCGCGGATCGGTGGTAAAAATCCCGGTCACATCCGTGTAAATCTCACAGACCTTGGCCTTCAAGGCCACCGCCAGCGCCACCGCCGTCAAATCCGATCCGCCACGGCCGAGGGTTGTAATCTCCTGATCCTCGGTCAGCCCTTGATAACCGGCGACAATCACAATCTTACCGTCCCGGTGCGCCTTCTTGATCCGCGGCGATTCAATCGAGATCACACGGGCCTTGGTGTGTGCCTTGTCGGTCTTGATGCCGACCTGCGGCCCGGTAAACGCAATGGCATCGTGCCCCAACGTTTTGATGGCCATGGCCAGCAAGGCCGATGAAATCTGTTCGCCGGTTGACATCAGCAAATCCATTTCACGGTCCGGCGGATTCTTGTTCAAACTAAAGGCCATCGTTTCCAGATCATCCGTTGTATCACCCAGGGCCGAAACAACGACGACAAGATTGTTGTTGCGTTTCTTGGATTCGACAATCCGCTGGGCCACCACCTTAATCCGATCGATATTCGCGACCGAAGATCCGCCGAATTTCTGTACGACAATATGCTTCTTCATGACTCTGATAAATCCTTTCTGCCTACAAATTTTTGCGTATAAAATGTTCGATCATCGCCTCACCGCTCTCAAACTTAAGCCCTAACTCCTGCGATGACTCTTCGGTGTATCTGTCGGTGCCGTTGGGCTGCATACCACGGCCCCACATCACAAAGCCAACCGGTTCGCGGGTATGTGTCCGTAATTCCACGGGCGTTGGATGGTCAGGCAGTACGAGCACTCGCACGTCATCGTGCTCACTGTACCGGTTTAGCACCGCTCCCACGACGTGCCGATCAATCTGCTCAATCGCCTCAATCTTGGCCTTGACATCGCCTTGATGACCGGCTTCGTCCGGCGCCTCGACGTGAATATAAACGTAATCGTGCTTCTTCAAGGCATTCAATCCGTACTCGGCCTTACCGGCAAAATTTGTATCAATATAACCCGTGACACCCGGGACATCGATGACGTCCAGTCCGGCCAGACGACCTATCCCGTTTACCAAATCTACGGCCGAGATAATTGACCCGTCCAGTCCGTACTTTTCCTTAAACGGCGTCAGCTTAGGACGCGTTCCCTGCCCCCACAGCCAGATCATCGTGGCGGGATTCTCGCCGAGGTCCACCCGCACCTGATTGACACTTTGATTTTCAAAAATATCGCGCGAACGCTCCATTAAATCTAACAAACGCTTGGCCTGCGTCCCTTTGGGTAAATATTTTTCAATGCCCTGTTCCAAAATATCATGCGGCGGAACGGTGACCAATGACATCCATTCCTGCGGCACATCGGTTTGGACCACCATGATGTGGCGGTAGCTCTTGCCGGGATAAAACTTGATATCCGGATCTTTGATTTCGTCGTTGAGCGCCTCGATCAATATCGACGCCTCTTCGGTACGGATATGACCGGCGCTGTAGTCAGCCATCTTCCCGTCAAGCTCGGTAACAAGGTTGCAGCGGAACGAAACTTCGTTGTCCTTGAGCTCAATATTCATATTCGCGGCCTCCAAGGCGGAACGGCCGGTCAGTGTTGTCTTGGGATCGTAGCCCAGGATGGCCATGTTGCCCACGTCGGAACCCGGCGGCAATCCTTCCGGAATCGTCTGGACCAGTCCGCAAAATCCGTTTTTCGCCATATGGTCCATATTCGGCGTGCGCGCCACATCCAGCGGCGTTCGGTTTCCCAGACTTTCCAACGGATGATCAAACATGCCGTCGGGGACTATCACAATATATTTCATCTTGGTCTACTTGTCCTGTGCGTTTAGTTTTCGGCTGACGACATCCAGCAGGGCATCCGCCACGGCGGCGCGGCTTTCAGCACTGGCGAGAATCGTTTGATTCTCCACCACATAGCCGAGATAATTCTGTTCTTTGAGCGTATTGGCCAAAACCAGATCGCAATACGCGTCGGAAAATAACTTTGTCGTGGAACTCACGGCCAATTCTTCGTTCATGTCCGATTCCAGTTTGAAACCGATGATCAATGATTTGGGCGCGAGCTTACGTATTGAGCGAATCAACTTCGGCAATGGAATCAAATCCAGCTGGATCGTCGGCTCATCCGATTTCATCTTGGTGGTCGACGGGTTCTGGATCGTATAATCGGAAACTGCGGCCGCATGAAATATCGCGTCGTAACGAACATCGTTTCGCGACAGTTCATCCCGCAGCAATGTCATCAGTTCGCTGTAGTACTTAAACGGTTTGATCGTGACACCTTCTAGCGCGAGCCGTTTCTCGACCGGCCCTTCAAGCATGGTCACATCGGCGCCGAGGCCCTGAGACTTTCGCGCCAGTGTTTGACCTAATTCACCCGTCGAGATATTGCTGATCACCCTGACATCGTCAATCGGCACCCAGGTCGGCCCGGATGTGATAAGTATTTTTTTGTTCTGAAGGGATTCCGCCATGCGTTTACAATCCAATCTCTTTGAGCACCGCATCCATGGTCGAATCGACCGTGACCGGTTGATCGATCACTTTGATGGCATTATTCGGATCTTTGAGTCCATGGCCGGTCAATGTGCAGACGATCGTCGCCCCTTGAGAATCTTTAAAGAAGCCCTGTTGATTCAGCTTAAGCATCCCGGCGACACTGGCCGCGGACGCCGGCTCACAAAAGACACCGGTATGGGCGGCTAAAATTTTATAGGCCTCGATAATTTCATCGTCGGTCACCAGATCAATCAGCCCGCCGGAATCATCACGAGCGGTTTCCGCCTGCTTCCAGCTGGCCGGATTTCCAATGCGAATCGCGGTGGCCAATGTTTCGGGTTTGTCGATCACATGTCCATGGACAATCGGCGCCGCTCCAGCGGCTTGAAATCCCAGCATCTTGGGTAATGATTGCGATTGCCCCGCGGCCTTGTACTCATTGTACCCCTTCCAGTAAGCGGTAATATTGCCGGCATTACCGACAGGAATCGCATGAAAAACCGGTGCATCGCCTAACACATCACACACCTCAAAAGCCGCGGTTTTCTGACCTTCAATCCGGTAAGGGTTCAACGAATTAACCAGTTCCACCGGATGATTGTCCGTGACTTCCTTCACAATATTCAAAGCGTCGTCAAAATTGCCCCGGATCTGAATGACCTTGGCCTGATGGATCATCGCCTGGGCCAGCTTGCCCAACGCGATATTTCCCTCCGGGATAATAACCACACATTTCATCGTTCCGCTCTTGGCCGCGTAAGCCGCTGCCGACGCGGATGTATTTCCCGTCGAGGCGCACATCACCACCTTGGCCTGCTTTTCCTTGGCCATCGAGATCGCCATCGTCATCCCCCGATCCTTAAAGGATCCGGTCGGGTTCAGCCCTTCATATTTTAAATAGACTTTGAGTCCGGTCCGCTGTGACAAATCCTCTGAATGGATCAGCGGCGTGTTGCATTCAAGCAATGTGACAATATTTTCGTCCTTGATTGGCGGAAGATATTTTCGGTAGTGATGTATCAATCCTTGATAACTCAAATCAAACTCCTCAGTCCCTGCGGCGGTTAAAGTTTCTCCATACGTATAGCCACCGGTTTGCCTTTTATTTTATCCAGCTTTTGAATCTTGTTTAACGCCGATCTCAATTGACGCTCGGTTGTGTTTTCTGTCAGCATGATCACCGGCACGGTGGCCATCTTATTGTCATGCATCTGCTGACTGACAGAATTGATACCGATATTGGCCCGTCCAAGGATACCGGTGATCTGCGATAACACACCCGGCTTGTCGGACGCGTTGATACGGATATAAAATTTGGTCTCGATATGATCAATCCGTCGGATATTGAGTTTGCGTGACGGTTGTGAATGATTACAGAACATCGGATTATTCGGCGCGTTGGAACTGTTAATCAAATCCGCGATAACCCCGCTGGCCGCCGCCATCTGGCCGGCGCCTTCACCGGAGAGCATCACATCGCCCATCGGCACAGCATTGAGATACACGGCATTGTAAATACTGTTGATGGACGCCAGCGGATGCGTCTTTCGGATCAGCGTCGGATGCACGCGGATTTCCAGATTGCCGCGCGACTCCTTGGCGATCGCCAACAATTTGATGCTTAAGTTCAGACTTTCGGCATAAGCGATGTCGATATCCGAGATGTCCTCGATGCCCTCGGTGTATATATCTTTGACGGGCACCGACTTTCCAAAGGCCAGCAGCGTAAGAATCGCAAGTTTGTGCGTGCAATCCATACCGTTGACATCCAGTGTGGGATCCGCTTCGGCGTATCCTTTTTTCTGCGCATCCTTGAGAGCGGCCTCAAATGTGCATTTCTTGGTGGTCATCTCATCGAGAATAAAGTTGCACGTCCCGTTGATGATCCCGTACAGCCCGGTAAAGGCATTACCGGCGATGGTTTCAGAAATGGTCTTGATGATCGGGATACCCGCCCCGACGGCCGATTCGTAGTACAAATGTCGTCCCTGCGACTCAGCGATTGCGAACAGCTCGAGCCCGTGATTGGCGATCAGGTCCTTGTTGGCCGTCACCACGTCCTTGCCGGCGAGCAACGCCTTTTCAACAATCTCCTTGGCCAGATCTTTACCGCCGATCAGCTCAACGACCACATCGATCTCGTGATCGTCAATGATATCTTTGTAGTTTTTGGTTTTCTTAACCGGCCCCAGAAATTTGGTATTCTTCTTCTCCAGGCTGCGGTCGCAGACGGTTTTCAGTTTGAAATCGCATTCATACTTGTTTTTGAAAACAGTCCGGTTCTTTTTGAGGATTTTGGCTACACCCTGCCCGACGGTGCCGTAGCCGATGAGCCCGATATTTAAACTTTGCATATACGTCCCTTGTGTGCTTGAAGTGTCAAACCAACGCCATCCGGTTTAGTCGTGGGGATTATCGGAATTGTTGAAGAACTCCATCAATTTATCGAGAATAAACTGCGCTTCGGTATTGAGATTATCAAATTCCAGACGCGTTTCGTAGATCAGATTCTTGGTCTTTTCAACCGAACCGCGCACCGTTCCCTCAAGAATCGTGGCATTGGTCAAAAATGGGGTATTCAGTTCAACGCCCATTTTGGTGCCGACTTCAAATTCCTGAGCGGTGATAAAACACATCCCGCCACGGCTGATATTCTTCATTTGGGTCAGGTCAATCTTGTCGTTCGGTGTTTCCGCCTTGAAATAACGCAGCAAAAAATGTTTTTTGACGCGACGATGCGCACGGCGTTCATCATGAAAATCGTCTTTTTTACGTTTAGGCAGCATTCACAGGCTCCTTTGCTTTTGATTCCATTCAGATTCCGATCACTCAAAAAATAATCGGAGCGGTGAGATTTGAACTCACGACCCCAAGTCCCCCAGACTTGTACGCTGACCAACTGCGCTACGCCCCGATAAATGTCAATGCGGGCCGTCCGCCGAAGGACGTACCCCTCAAGTATATACTCTTAAATCTCTATATACTAATAATATATACAAAATCGAAGGCTAATTATACATGATCCGGCGGGTCTTGAAAAGGGAAAAAACGCCTCAAAAACGCAAAAAAGGCAGCTCCGGGGAGCTGCCTTCAGTGGAAATTTCGAGCAATATACGCCTATTTGGCGGATCTTCGCCGCCAGAACGCCCCGGCAAATCCGGTGGCAAACAATGCCATCGTCGCTGGTTCAGGGACGGCATTGGGGTTGACTAAATCGGCATCGATTCGAAATCCAACGGAATAATCTTCAATATTGCTGTAATTGGGCACCCCATAGGCCTCAGACCGCCGATGCAACGCCAGAGGATTGCCAACAGGTTGAGGCATGGCGGCCGCGTCCGCCGAAGCTTCGTTCATTTCTACAGCAATCCAGTATGTGCCGGGATTAATTGAAAAGAGACTGCCTCCGCTCACACCTTGCCAACCTACCGTATTATTGGCGATCGTGAATGATCCGCGAAATAATTCATTACCGACGTCAACGCTGTCCGCATTGTCTCCATACACCACAATATCCGACAATCCACCATCTCTGGCCGTTGATAGCGTCGAAATCCACCCTTCAAGGGAATTCACCGTGTAACTATCCGATATACTAAATTGACCGGCAATACGCTCCCAATTGGTAAAATTAAAACCGATCTCCACACCATTGGCATCGGCAGGTCCGGCCCCCGTGTCCACAATAAACACCGCCTGGGCCTGAGCAGGCATCGTGAGAGATAATCCAATGATCCCGAGTATCAGTAGCCATTTCTTCATATTGTCTCCTCCTGTGATGATTGCATCACGATGTTGATGTTCAATCCAAACTAAAGGTCCACTATGTCAAATTTTCGCTCAACGGTCAATATGACACACCAGGACATTCCATTCTATTCCAAGGGACACAAAAAAGGCAATTGACCGGAGGATCAATTGCCTTTTTCAGAAGTCTAAAATGACTGAAGCAAACTTAAGCTTTGACTTTCCTTCGTAATCCCGCACCAATGAGTCCTGTCGCAAACAATGCCATCGTCGCTGGTTCAGGGACGGCGTTAGAACTTTGAGCCGTGGCATCTATTCGCATACCAAGGTCAAAATTACCTGGTGAGGTCGTAAGATTAATCCATCCGGTACCGCCGTTAAAGGCATATTGGTCCATCGGATTCGTTACCATATCTGCCATTGCTGAGGATACCTCGGACCCATCAGCCGCTTCAAACGCTAGCCAGTACGTACCTGCATTCAGGTTCAAATTCAACCCGTAAACACCTCGCCAGTCAAAATCAAGTGGCTGCGATGGGGTGGGAATATTGAAGGCCGCTCGAAAAATCTCTCCCACAGGATCCACGGATCCGACATTATCCAGATATAGTACGGCGTCTAGCATACCAGTGGATGCTGTCCCGCCTAGATCAGCCCGTATAAAACCCTCAAGGCTGTTAATGGTGTAGTTCTGTGATGTTGTAAACTGACCCGCCAAAAATTGCTGTCCAGTGGACTGATTGCGCAAACTTCGACTGACAAAATTGGTAGGTGTTCCGGTATCTACGATAAATACCGCCTGAGCTTGGGTTGGGACAGTTAACGCGAGCCCAACGATCGCAAGTGTACTTAGTAATCTCTTCATGTTTTCTCCCCCAAAAGTTGTGTGGTTCGCTGACAGGTATGCTCGAATTTAAGACTTGTAAGCTTCTACGCAAACAAAACCGTCCATGCCTTGAATGTCTATGCGACCTGCGTATGATTTAAGGTCTTTTAGACGCTGTCGTACAAGAATACTACTATAATTAGTTACGTCAAGATGACAATCTATGACTGTGTGGAACAAACCCGGACATTTGCGATTTTTTTCACTATTCCTGTAAATTCTTATCGTATCTGGTATAGTTGTGAGTATGAAAAACGCTCTTCTGCTGTTATTTTGCCTTGGCTTTATGTCCGGTTGCGCGTCCACCCGCCAATACTCCGAACCCATGTCGGATCTGCGACGGCAGCAGACGGCGGCGTACATGTCTGAATTTGTCTCGGGCTCGTTTCGTTCCTACTACACCAATATCGGAAAGGCATTGGAAAACGCGCTGAATAAACTTCCTGAGGATGTGTTTGCCGAGGTGACCGACCGGCGCAGCCCGGTTATCTTTATCAACTCTGTAACCAGCGGCATCGCGCGCTACGCCAACGGGATGGAATTCCACTTTCGCCCCGATGATAAACCGGCCTTACAAGATGGATTTTATTTGATCGTCCTCGGCGATCAAATGAACAATTTTGATGATGTCTCGGCGATTGAAGGCGTTATCCTGCATGAAATCGCGCATGACTACCTGAAACATTTACGCGCGCCGAAACACAATTGTGAAATGGAACGTGAGGCCAATCGATTGGTGATGTCGTGGGGTTATGAGCCGGAATACCGGGCGGCCTCCGACGCGTTTGGCGCGAAAAAAACCGGCGACAGCCCATGCGCCGATTATTTTGCTAAAAAAGAAATGGAAGAAAAATTACGCGGTTCCAAAGAGTAATTACGCCGCCAATGATTCATGCCAAAGCCACTCACTGCGTGCTTCGGACAACAAATCAATTTCGCCTTCATCATAATCCGGACGACCTTCGACGGTCTTGAGAGTCCCATCACGGTTGAGCCCCAGCAACGGGAACAACGTCGGCAACGGCTGAACATTTATAATCACCGGCACCACACCTTTAATCATCTCGGGCTGAATTCCTTGAAGCGTTTCCGGTGCGACATCAAACTCGAAGCGTGAACCTGTCTCGGTTAGCTCAGCATTATTCATGTTGAAATCGATCCCCCCCAGCGCTTCATCGTCGCTGATCATAGCGCGGTCGCGTCGCTGCTGTTGAAAATAGGCACCAGGACTTCTAATTCTAGAATCCGTAAGAAAGAGAAGCCCTCGTAACAGTGTAGGCTCATCTAGATACTCCCCAACTTGCATTTTTTGAGTAAAATTCGGCCCACTCCAACCTCGAGCCACAATCACTTGATTCAATCTTGATACACTTCTCTGATCCAAAGTTTCTGAGGTAACTGCGGCAAAAGTTAATGCGTGTAAGGAGGCATGTTCTCCCAATTCTGAGTGCACCAGCTCGTACCCTTCATGAACTTTATACACCCCAAGAAAACGCATTGTCTCTTCTATTTCAGCTCTAACCGACTGAAAATTCTCAGAATTAAGCTGAGCATTCAATCGCTGCAATTCCTCAATTGCTTGCCCCTCCCAAACTTCATTCAGGTATTTCAGCTTCTGATACATGGCTATCATCTCCAGATCAACCAATAACCCGATGTATAGCGTAAAATCTTCGTCAGACAATTGATCTACTCTGCTTTCAAGCTCTGCAACAATTCTTAGCCTATCTTGGTTAAAGCTGATATCCTCAAACACAGAGGCCGACCTGAGCAAAATCGCATTTGCTAGATAACCGAAGCCAGGATCTACAGCTTCCAATTCACGTAAATCACCAATAAGCTCCATATCCAATTGAACATTGAGATGAGCTCCGGAGATCCGTGCTCTTAAAGCCGAACTACTATTGAATAGCGAGACTTCATCTGAATCAAGAAAGGAATCCGTCGGAATATGCCGAGCTTCAGAAACCATTAGGCGCAACCTTTCGTCTTGACTAACAGTCGGATCCGCTAATGCTTCTTCGACAAAAGTCTGATACTGCTCCCATCGATTTATGATAAAAGGCGGGGGTACGGTTGAAACCCTAGGATCTCCATATTTCTCCAATTCATCCGTGCCAGTAAACTCGTTAACAAGCCAAGGAGCCATAAGCACTACTAATCCTACTCCCCCGATCAGAATTACTCGCCTTCGCGTCATCCTTGGCAAATATTTTCGTTTTGTTTTGTTCGCATTTTCCTCACCCGACATCGCACTGTCCACGGTAATATTCTTCCAGTCCGACCCCATCGCCTCATCAACAACCTTATCGATCTGCAGCAAATTGTTTCCTGGCTTCGATGTAATCGCTTTAAATCGATCCACATGTCCCTGCAGTCGATTACCAATGTCATCATTGCCTTCACGCTTGAATTTGTCGGCTGACTTTTGATAATAACTGAGCGCATCCTGTCGTCCCTGGGCATTCAAATTTTCATAAACGGTATCCATTGCCGCAGCCGCCTGCTGACGAATGTCTTCATTGGGGTTCTGCGCGACGATCCATTCCAGATAGTTGATGTTACTGAGCGGCGCTGGATAACTGGTTAGCCACTTCACCAATGATTGAATTTGCTCCGATGTGATATTCTGAGGCGTAATGGACTGTTTTTGAATCGCATGAAATACGCGGTACGCTTCAGTGGCCAGCCCAAAGGCCGCATCAATTTCTTCTAGATACGTATCAAGAGCGAAACCGGCCAGATAATTAAGGAATCCCGACCGTGCGGGTTTCAATGACATAACATTATAAACCCCTTCCGTCCACTCTCCCGTGGTTTCGGATTTTTCATAAAATGTTATGTCGGTATCGACTTGAAGTTCAAACTTGGCTTGGCTTTGCGCGTTGAAACCCTCTATGAAATGCTCAAGAAACTTCCTGAGATAATCAAAATCTTCCCGGTGCTGAGGTGTCTCCATGAACGTACTTGTGTCCATCGCATAGACGATCACCTGTTTAACCTTGGCCTCCCCCCGGGTCTTCTTGAATGAGTATAAATTCTTACGGCTTTTGGCCAGCGTCGACAGGGCCGGGGTCATCCACTCTTTCTCAGCCAGGCGTGCCTGCATCAGGGCCTGATAACTTGCTACGATAAGCCGCTGTGACAATGCCGCAACCATCGCTTGATCGGCATCAACTTCCTGGATGATGCGCCCTTGAGGCCCAAAGGTCAGGCGCTTGTCACCGACCACAACACTGAGCTCACTCTCTAATGCGATCTTCATCGCCGCTATATTTTTGGCAACATGTTCGGCAATCAAGTACCCGTCTTTGCGCATCTTACGGACCAACCTGTCTCGATCGCGCGCCAATTGACGCTCATCTTTGTCAACACCGGCCTTATCACGCGCTTCATAAATCTCGGCTTTGCGGTTCCCCCGCGCGTTAGCCAAAATAACGCCGGCCTCCGTCGGGTTCAGTCCTTTCGCTGTATAGAGCTCCATAACCATGATTTTGTTGCGGCGAATATTTTCCTCGATAGTTTCATATAAACCGACTTTGATTTCGTCCAGTGGATCGGCAAATTCAAACACGCCATCAAAGGGAACCTCTGGATGGTTGCTCGACAAAACCCGCCCTTGTTCGTTTAGGACAACTCTATAATTGCCCCACAACACCTGACGTTCAATTCGACCCACCCGGTATGGCAATTCATCACCGCGATGATAAAGCTTACCATCAATCGGATCGAGATTGGCGCGGACACGGATATCATCCACATCAGACCCTACGACAAAACCGTTGTGCAGGATGACCCGACCCAGTTTATTGGCCCCATCTGTGTCGTACAGATCCAGGACCTCATTGACCTCGGCATTCACATCTGTCGAAACAGTTGTCTCGCCGCTTCGCAGCACAATCTCGCGCAGTTCGCGGACAGTTGCCTTGTGCTTCAATAAATCTTCTGTTGTTGAGGCAATTACGCCACCGGGGTTGTTCACTGCGCCGCTGCCGGCAAAAATCCCCAACTTATGAAGTAATTCTTCCATGTGGATGAATCCATTATTGCCTCCCTCATCGATCATGAATGGTACACCTCTAGCTTTTTCTTGATCGGCCCGACTGATCGCTAGCTGCAGGGCTTCTTCGAAATTATCCTCATCTAAATCAAGACCTAAATCCGACACCGGGATAGCCGTGTAATCGTCAAACAGGTCGCCACGATGAATCGGGAGCATATAAATACTGCCATGAATGCGCTCGCCTTCGGCATTAAATTTATCGCCATGGATCAACCCGCCCATAGCCGCCGGAACAAGCAGATCACTGGGTACAATTCTAAAGTCCATGATGTTTCCAACGATCACATTCGGATCCGTATCACCAGGATCCTTCCTGGCCACGATATGCTGTACCTCGTCAGAGGCCGGCATCCATTCCAGAACATTTCGATCACCTGGTTGAATATTGTTGAGATCAAGCAGCTCCTTGACGCTAAAACCTTCCGGCTTATAAACACCTCCATTGACATCCGAGATAGCCACGACCTTGTATCCCCGTCGGGCAAATTTCAGCGCCTGAGATCCGCCGACGTCGCCCGCACCGACAATCGTAACCCTTACATCCTGCGGATCAATTCCCATGTACTCCAGCTGAGTCTCATTACTGATCACCGCTCCGTGACCGGTTACGGCTAGGGCTACGTGCGACAAGGCGCCGACACGTGAAGATCCGCCAGTCGCGCCGGATCCGATGATCTTTTGAATTTCCTCAACCAGATTCTGATTAAACACCTTTTCGATAATGAATGATCCGTTAACCCCGCCCCGCGGCAAAGCCAATAATAGCCGTTTGCGCATCTCATTGATCAACGCGCCGTTTAAAAATTTACGACCCAAGCGGGATTCGATTTTACGCAGTTCACGTCCATACTCTGCTAATGAACTTAATTTTTCAACCTTGACACCAGACGCGCGCATTTCCTTGATCTCATTCTTGAGATGATCAACATACCGTTGAGTAATACGCCCGATGATAAGCTCCATATCGGTCGGCGACATGCCCACATCCGGTCCCGCCACATAATTGTCCATGAGCAGAATATCTACAATGGCCTCCGCCCATTTGGCAAAATGCTCGTCTTTCAACGAAAGGGCATCCTGACTGATCCCGACTACCGTTTTACCGCCGGCAAAGTGTAAACCAGCGAGGACGTTTTTGGAATACTGTGATGTCGACAGGTTGTTGGCATCTTCATAGGCCCCCGTAAAAATCTCATACGCCGAATCATCGATCGTCTTGTCCCCGCGAGCCTGCGGACTGGAATTCCGTACACCACCCTTGCTATCTTCGGCCGTACTAATGTCAACCAGCTGTGTAATCCCATAAAACCGGTCGGGTGAATATACAAACACAATCACTTTTCGCATCTCGAATCCGGTCAGACGGGCACCGTCAAACCAGATACCAATCGGATCGCCGTCTTGACGCAGCACCGTTTCAGCTGTGGTCCGCCGAACCGATTGAATCCCCCGCTTGAAGAAATCTTCCAGCCAGCCTTGTTCCACGGACGCGATCATTTCCAGAACACTCTTCTCATCGACGTCGCCTTCTAGATAATCGATAAACGCCCGGGCGATGTCTGGATTCTGCACCAACTCGACACGCGCCTGAATCCCATTGAACAGCTCACCATCCAGCCGGTTTTTTTCATAATGGGACAGCATCTCCAGAAATTGCGAAACACCCAGAAGAATGTCCAGCTTCTGAAGCGGAACATCTGGTAAAACCTCGGACAGACCGGAACGCTCCATCTTCTGAAAACGCTGATCTTTTAAGTACTCCATTGCTTGCGGACTGGCCTCCAAAACTTTCTTGGGCTGGCGTTTGATTCCTGCCTCTTCAATCGATCCGCGGGAGGCTTTGGAGGATGTTTCAGGGGCAACCGGAGCCGCCTCAGGTATCACCATATCGCCTTCCTGCCGATCAAATCTTTGGCCTAGGTCACTGCTCTTTAAAATTTTTCGGGCCCGTCGAGCACTGTCCAGCTGACTCAAGGCGCCGGCAAATGAACCGGTTCTTGCCGCCTTCATGTCAATTCGATTTAACTCCGAGCGCACCGTGGCCGGCATACGCTCTTCAAGCCGCCCTTCCTTATTAAAGACATACGTCTTACCATCAAGTTCGATCTGTAGATCACTCGCGGCGACCATTCGTTTCACCGCAATCTTTTTGGCTATGTAGGATGGAAAATAGAAACCTTTGTTCTTGAGATGATCGACAATACTGGCGACCGCCTCGGCAATCGGCCCTTCATTCATCGATTCAAATCGATGTTTGGTATTACTGATCACGTCGATGACACGCTGGGCCGCCTCCGTTGGAGTCATTCCGCGATTAACCAGCTCCATGACCATCGTGTTGACTCGGTAGGCTATACCATAAATATCTGAGTAGGCTGTGGTCTTCAATTCATCCAGCGGATTAATGTATTCGTAAGTCTCTCCCACCTGTAAATCGGGATGATTGCTTTCGAGGATTTCGCCCTCACGATTCATCACGACCGTCTTATTCCCCCACATAATCGTCCGCTTCATCGACTTAACCCGATAACCGATATCGATGCCCTGACTATGAATGACGTTACCGCTAATCGTCAGTGAAAGCCGCAAGGCAATATCGTCGATGCTCGAAAATTCAACCTTTCCGTTTGAAAGGACAATCTCTCCGACTTGTCGGGTTCCGTTCTGATTGGTCACGACAATTCGTTCATTGATCTGCGTATCGCTGCTGCTGACCACATCACCAATGTGCTCGTTTTTGGAACGGAAGATAATTTTCTTGAGCTCGTCTTCGGTAAATTTATGACGAATATAATCTTCGAGGTACGTCGCGTAAGCGCCCCCCAGTCCGATGGTGGTTGCCTTAAAGGCCATGATGCCGCGCTCGTCCAGCTCGTCGTCCAGCCCTTCAAACGCATTAAATCCCGCCTCAATAAAGACCAAAGGATTCCGATCTTTGGCATCCTCCCGTCCCCGTAACGATTCAATATTCTCCTGCGTCAGCTGTAACCCGCGGGCGGCCGACACCAGCACATCCAAGTCCACGACAGATTGGTCCATAATCGCGTCATCGGACCAGTGATAGACAACCCCCTCTTCTTCCGGCAACCATTCCAACACATTGCGGCCGATCAATTCACTGGCATTCAACTCCTGCAGTTCCGATACGGTAAACCCTTCGGGCTTGTAAACCGTTCCATTGATATCCTTGATGGCAACGACAGAATATCCGGCCCGTCGTAAAAGCAAGGCTAAATTGGCCCCCATAGCCGCCCCCATAACACCGACTTTCATCTGACTTCGATCCATTTCGTTGAAGTCAGGCCGGGATTCTAGTTCCTGCATAATCCGCTCGATACTCATCGCCGCACTGAAGGCCGGCAAAGCCCATTCCTGAATCGAAACTTCATCACCCCGCGACAAACTTCCCGTGGCTGATGCCCCGATAATGCGTGAAATATCATCCTTGAGGCGCGATCCAAATAACTGCACAATCGATGTTCCACCGTTTTGCTGACCAAGCCAGGCCGAGGCAATCACATGTTCCCGTAGATGATTGATCAACGGGTTTTGAATATAACTGAGGTTGTCCGGATCGGCACTCTCTATTTCAAACAGCAAACCGGCATAGTCAACCGGATTGATTTGAGTCAGATCTTCATTTCCGGTGTGTCGTTTAATCGCATTGAGTTCGGCCTGCAAGTGCTGAACGTAACGCTTCTCTATCGTATGGGCAATGAGTTCCTGTTCGGATGATGACAGTCCAGACTCCGTCCCGATCAAGTACTTGGAAGCTAGCCCGACATCGACCATAGAACGGGCTAAACCTTCTAGTAACTCAGGTTTGATTCCTTCCGCGCCGGGATGCACAACCATAAGCGTCTTGGCCCCGCCGGCATAGGTTTGGGCCGCGACATTTCGCGCATATTTGGAACGGCTGATCAAATCCACCTCATCAAAGGCCGATTCAAAAAACTCCAATGCGACGGTGTCAGAAGGCTCTTCAAATCCGTCGGCATCCATGCTCAGCGGAATCTTATAACGAATCCCGCCCTGCACCATTTCGGTTACGGTCTCTTCATGGTCCACAATCTGTGTCAGCGCATAGAAATAACCGGGACGATAGAAAAATACCAACTCTTTGACCTGAAAATCTCTGGTCAGTCCGTAGCCGTCAAAGACTACGCCCACCGGATCATTATCAACCGGATTCACCAGGTTGACCGTGGTCGACTGAACTTGCTTGATCCCTCGCGCAAACAAGACTTTCAGCCAGTTGGTATCCGATTGACGGATCAAGGTGTCGATATATTCCTCATTCTTATCGTCTTTGAGATACTTCAGAAAGGCCTCGGCGATCTCAGGATTTTCAGCCAGCTCACGCCGGGCCTCGATCCCGTCAAAGCGAGTGCGACCTTCGCTGCTGGAATATATTTCCAGGAACTGTGTAACAGCGAGCAGTAAATCTTTTTCCCTGGCCGACACATTAGGCAAGGCCTCATCTAGCCCACTGCGGCTATTGCGCTGGAATCGGATATCGCGCGCGAACGTCGCCGCTTGTATCTGTCGTATTTCGTAGGAATCTGACCTCTGTGTACCGGGGGACTGGATATCATTGATCCGGGCCGTCATCGATGTGACCGCGGCCTGGTAAGCGTCGGAATCCTCGATCAAATCACTGGCGATGACCTTGACCAATTCCCGTCCAAGCGCTACTTGTTTGTCCTGATCACTTTCCATATCAAAGAAGTAAGGATGAACGATAAGTGTCTTCCGATAAGGATTGGCATCAACCACCGGAACATTTCCATCCGGGGACAGCAGCAGACTGGTTGTGGTGATTTTCTTACGAGTGTCAATTGTATCGGTCGTGAGGTTAAACCTTATTTGGTAGGAGCCCGGTTGCGGATCGTCCTTGATACTCAGTCGTTCAAGCACCAACTCAAGCTGACGCTTGATTTCATCAGCCCACGCCTGATGCTGAACCCTGGCGGTTGTGGCTTTTACAGCAACTTGACCATCGCTGATCTCAATCTCAGTGACAATCCCGACAATAGGCCGCAAGGGTTCGTATGTAGCTAGATTCTCAGCTGGTACGATGTAGTCGCTGAGCATTGCCTCATCGACCGCGACGATATCGACGGTGAAATTGGTATGATGGACTTTGACGGCATACGCGCCAGAGGTCTCGAGGAGAAACTGCGCCATGGTGATATCTTCTTCATCGATTTGACTGAACAAGCCCATATCGCCGCCTTGCTCGACGATTCGGCGTTCGATATCAAACCGAACTTCTTCCCGGCTGGGAATTGACTCAACCTCCCTGGGTGTAATAATAATCGACTGATTATCGAAGGAGACGCGCACACTGTATCCACCGACTTCATCTGTATATTTTCGGGCATCCAGGACATTCTGATCGGTCACCCAATCCGCGGCCGCGGTGTCGCCGCCTTGACGGAAGATCCGGGTTTGAATCTCTAATCTGAGACTTTGATCTACCGGATTGGCCACCGACTCCCCATCTTCAACCACAACCCGTAAGTGATCGGGTTTAGCTGAAACCATGGCGCCGTCGGTATCGCGAAGTCCCGCATACGTGGACACCGCCGCAAATGAACGTGTCCGCGCCTGCTCGATCAAGGCCGGAGATAATCCCTCCTGAAGCTTCTCATCCGACAACTGGGCCATATCCAACCCACCGGAGAAGTATTTACGCGGCACCGATTGACGGGTTACCGGATCCACATCCTCACGGATATAATTGAAAACACCTTTCTTGAAGGCGGACATATACTGCGCATAGATCTTCTCTTTGACATCGACATCGCCCGATTCCACACCGTCGATCTTGTTTTGATCGACATATACTTGTCCCAAGATGCTTTGCCGGAGATTTTTCTTGTACCACGCGGCGAGAATCAGTGAATGATACATCTGACGAAGCGGCGCGAAATTTTCCCCGGTATTGATTTCCCGTTCGATCTCCGGGATCAGTACTTCTTTGACAATTTCAGATGAGACGCCGGATACAATATCCTTACCGGCTTCAGACCCTTCGAGGGCGGAATGATGCTTGAGCGCCAAATAGTCCTCTTCCAGCATGACACGCAATCGACTCTCTGATACAAACACATGCCCCTCGTTGACAAAAACAACCGCTTGGTCAGGCACGATCCAGATCTTGTTAAATGTATTCATGGGAATATCGGTGGTGCCGAATTCACTGTGAGCTTTGCGGTGCACCCGCGACCAGAATTCACGGCCGAGTTCATCTTCGGGATACATCAATGAGGCGCTTAATTGTTTAAGGAGATAGTCCTGAGCCAGCATGTCGCGGCCCATCGCGGTATAACTAAGGGGTTCGGCGATAATCCGATTTTGTTCGTAAGGGGATAAATTGACCCACATCTGATCTTCGGGGACAGTCAGTGCGGCAAAAAAGTAATTGATGAGCTTTTGTGATTCGGCTTGAAAATGATCGCCGGAAACCAACTGGTCTCCCCGGTCGATCAAAAAGTCGATGTGTAATGGATCGGTCCGGTCTAAACGCATGCCGGTCATAATCGGCGGCGTGAACACCGGACTCGGAGTCACGAGAACTCCCGGGGCCGGCAGCAACGCCGTTCGGGCGTAGGCCAACTGCGGAGCGATCAGACTGCTTGAAAAGCTGATCATCATCGCCCAGATCAGGATCCGGAACACGATGTGTTGTTTCTGTTTGCGCACAAAAGATGTCATAGTATATCCCCTTGAATTGATAGATTTTGCATCAAAAACCCGTCAAACGATATAGGTCTACACTAAAGTTATTTTGGAAAGTGAATCTTTGGATTGGGGAATTGAAATGAGCGGTCAGATATCCCTCTGAACGCTATATATAAGAATACTATATATAGGGCCTGTTGTCAAATATCCACTCAATCTTTTTCTATCCCCGAATCCGCCTCAACCAGGGTGATTATCGCCCAGCGTTGGATTTTCTGGATATTTTTGCAGTTTTTGGACCAATCTTATTTATAATAGAAATCATGCCGAAAACACTTGCAGAATCTCATTACAACGCCTTAATCGAGCAAATTGCCGATACCTATCATCAGGCCAAGGCCCAGACCCAAAAATCGGTCAATCTGATCATCACCCAGGCCAACTGGAAAATCGGACAGCATATCGTGCAAGTCGAGCAAAAACAAAAGCTGCGCGCGGAATACGGTGATCAGCTGATCGAACGACTATCCAAGGATCTCAGCGAACAATTAGGTCCTGGATTTTCAGTCAGCAATCTCAAATACATGCGCCGCTTCTACCTCAACTACAAAAAAGGTCACGCGCGTGCCCAATTGCCCTGGACCCACTACCGCAGTCTGCTCACGGTCAAGGATCCGGAACTGCGCGGTTACTATGAAAAGCAGGCCAGCGAGCACAACTGGAGCTCGCGGGATCTGGATCGATATCTAAAACTCGACAATGTCGAACGTGAACACATGTCCACCCGACGGCGCAACGGTAACGCGTCACCGATCAAGCCGTCCCGCAGACCTACATTGACCACTCAACGCGGACAATTATTCCATTACATGCTCAAGGATGCGCCGGTGGGCAAATCGATTCAGTCATCACTGATGATCGATTGCGGATTTCAAATCTTCAAAGAGATGTGCTACAAAAAAAGCACCCAGATGAAACACAATACCCAGGTGATGTGTGAGCCGCATGGACAAGGATACGCGTTCACCGCAACCCGCGCGTCGCGACGAAACCTGTACACCTACAAGGCTGTTGTGGACCGGATCGTCGACGGGGACACGCTGTTGTGCTGGATTGATGTAGGATTTGAAACGTTCACGCATCAGCGGCTGCGTTTGCGTCGGATAAATTGCCCCGAGCTCAACACTGAACGCGGTCAAAAAGCCCGCTTGTTCGTCCAGAGAGCCCTACGTGATTGTGACTTTATCATCGTCAAGACGTACCGGTCCGATAAATACGACCGCTATCTCACTGACATTTTTTATGACCCGTCAGAGCCTGTCCCCGCGCGTGTGGCCGAGAACGGTCAGTATCTCAACGCGGAACTCGTCAACAACAATCTAGCCACAATTGCTGATTAATTTGGGTTGAGTTAGGGATGGGATAATTCTGGCGGCGTCGACGGCCTGAACCCCTGCCTTCGATCAATCTCGTAATGTTTTCGCAATTGCTTTAACCGAACCTTCAAATCCGTGGCGTACCAGTTCACAAACATCCCCGGTCCGCCGTAGGCCATCGATGCGGCACTGGCCACATTCCAGGCAATATTTCCCGCCTTGCCAATCTTGCTGCGTGAGGCCGACCAATACCGCTGCACCACCCGTAACGAATGATAGTAATTATTGACGGTCTGATGATTCTCGCCCATCACTTTGATTGCCGCGATGTCGGTCTGAGTGTGCACCTGGGGCGGCTCACTGGGCAGCCCGTATTCGGTATGACAGATTTCGTGCGCGAGCACGCAGGTCAAGATCGTCGCCCGGTCGGTGTAGTATTCAGCAAATACATAGCGGATAAAATCCTCGGGCAACAAGATCGTCGTGCCGGTGATCGCGGGCACACCGCGTGTTTCTTTCATATCCGAGTTGGGTAAAATCCTTAACCGGTAGGAATGTTTCAGCGGAAGCTGAGATTGAAGGTTGGATAAGTACGACTGAACTTCAACTTGATGGGAGGATGTCAGATCATACGCCCGAAAGGTGGAACAGCCTGTGAGCAGCAGCATAACCATCAACAGGTTAATAAACCGCCCGATCATTCTTTCTTGAGTTCGCGGGTCATCAGATCTTTAACCGCATCGGCCGGGGCCTTGTCCTTGTACAGGATGTTGTAGACTTCCTCGGTAATCGGCATGGGGATTTCGTATCGCTGGGCCAGTTTGTAGACGCTCTTGGCTGTCTCCACCCCCTCGGCGACCATCTGCATAGACGAGAGGATTCGCTTGAGCTTTTTCCCCTGTCCAAGCTGCTCTCCGACGGTGCGATTACGGCTTTTGGGGCTGACACATGTCGTGACCAGGTCACCCAGGCCGCTTAATCCGGTAAAAGTCTTGGCCCGCGCTCCCATGGCCAGACCAAGGCGTGACATCTCGTTGAGTCCACGCGTCAAGATCGCGGCCTTGGTATTCGATCCGTATCCCAACCCATCACACACTCCGCACGCCAACGCGATCACATTTTTCAGACTGCCGCCCAGCTCCACGCCGATGACATCATTGTTGGTATAGATTCGAAAGTGCTCTGAATTGAAGATGGCCTGAAGCTTTTTGCAGGTGGTGCGGTTCTTTGACGCGATCACCGCCGTCGACGGAATCTTTTTGGCGACTTCGATCGCAATTGTCGGACCGGAAAGCACGGCTAAATTGATCTTGCCGAGTTCTCGTTCAATGATCTCTGAAATTCTTAATAGACTGTCGTGATCGAATCCCTTGGTAACACTCAGAATTGTCTTACGAGACAGATCCACCCGTGTACGCCGCATATCCTTGAGCACACTGGCTGTAAATTTAGAAGGCACCGCAAAAACAACAATCTCGCAATACTGCAGCGCTTTTTTGAGATCGGGTTCAGGCGTGATGAGTTTGTTGAGGCGAACCCCGGGAAGGAACTTGCTGTTGACCCGTGTCTTTTTCATTTTCCGGACATAGCCGGGAAAAGGGCCCCATAAGGTTACGGGATAGTTGTTATTCGCCAGATGAACCGCCAGCGTGGTGCCCCATCCACCATCGCCTATCACACTGATCGTGTTGATCTTGATCATCGGTCTGTTTTCGTCCAGGTTGTTTAAAACGCGTTTTTTGTGTTTTTTCATAGCAAAGTTGATTAAAAATTAGGCAAGTGATCCCTATCTCCCTAAAATTATACACATCATTCAAACTCATGAAAGTGAATTTCCAGAAAAATCGAGATTGGCTTTGGAATAGACGCTGAATCGACCCAAAAAATGAATATTTTGCAAAAAATTATGATGAGAAGCCGGTATCACGGCCCTATCGATTGACCTTAAAGAGGACAAAAACCTCGTTGGCGTAGATCTGGGTCAAGGTGGAATTACTACTGGGAGGGGCATTCAGGCGGGTAAAAACGATGTAATCCACACGATACTTACCCAGTGCGGTGACAATGGCACGCTGAATCGATTCCGTAGGAAACACCTTGAACGCGCCAACGTCCTCCAGTCGGCGCTGCCATTCCTTGAGGGCCCCAAAGTCAAATCCCACAATACCACAGTCGCGATACGACACGACGATCGTCCGCTCAGAACCAATACGGAATCCGCCCATCTCCATGTTGTGCGGCACGAGCAACCGCGCCTCTTTCGGCGTATGGTCCCGGACGTGATACTGCATATCCTCCCAATTCCGCTGCATCTGCCAGAAACCCCCTCCGCGCGTGGTCACCTGAACAAAGGTGTAGTGCAGGTAAACAAAGTATGCTGTCATGATCAGCAATGGAATCATGACAAAGCCGGACGGGATCAACGCTGTCCAGCGCTCGTTGACACGAACCGACTTTAACCGTGACAAGATCAACCACAAACACATCAGCAGAAAACCGGCGAGCATGTACACCCATTTTTTGGCATTGATATCGACGAAAAAGTACAGTGCCACGGCCCCTGCGATCAGGACGGCCACCTGTCCGGCCAGCATCAAGCGGCTGGATTTTATTTTCGGACTCACATATACCATCAGCCCGGTGAGGCCAATGACAACCGCACCAGTCAGGTCACGAAATGCCAATAGCATTAAAAAGGCCGACATCACCAGCGGCAGATTCATCGGACGTGTCTGTAATTGGCGGACAATCCAGAGCGTTGTCATCCCCATCAACAAAAAATTCATGTACTGCGTATTGCGAATGAGATTTAGATCGATAAAGAACCGGCTAGGCATCACATAACTAAACACAAAACTCACCAAGAGCAAGCCCAGCGCGGTCAGACAGACGGCGTGATTTTTGCCATCGCGTCGGAACGATTGATTAAATAGACAATTAAACACATACAACACGATCAGAAACAAATACGGCCCCAGTGCCGTCAGCGACGATCCAACGGTCGCAAAGACTTCGCTTAAAGCTCGATCCTGAAACAGATAATTCTGCGGACAAGCAAGCATAAAGAGCTCTTCCCACCCGTCATAAAAACCAGGTGTCACAGCAGGGGCATTGAGTTTTTGGGGAATCATCCACCATAAAAACGGCAGAGCCGCGGCCATGAAGGCAAATCCCGACATCAGCAGCTGACGAAACGATCTCGCACATAAGAGGTACACACAGACGTAGATCATAGGAAACAATGCGTACAACGCGTTAAAGTTCGCCGCAATCCCCAACAGCACCGCCGTCCAAATATATCGTCCTCGATAAAATGCGTATAGCCCCGCCATGATAATCCCCAGCGCAAACTCCTGATGGGAAAAGGTCCGGTACAAAAACTCTTCGGTACGGCCGATCACAAATGACATCCACGTGGCGGCCAGGGCGGCCAGACGATTTTGCGACACATGCAGCCACAATTTGTAGCTGAATAATAAAAAGATGTACCGACTCAGCAGATACAACGCCAGATAAACACCCGGAATTTGATCAACACTGATCAGCTTGGCCAACATCGGATACAAATAGGATGAGAAATTTTCCTTGAGACTGGCTACGTAGTAGTCGTCCGGATAAAGCTCTGTATCAATGAGATGCTTTAACAGCGGAATCTCCAGCGCCTGATCGTCCCATCCGTAGATATACCGGTTCGTCGCCAGAAACAATCCCAGCAGGATAAACGCGATAAAAGCCGGATGCGTGATGATTCGTTTTAACATGGCGTTGGATCAATTTGGTACGGATGGACGGCGTTGTTCGAAGGGTGCACGACTAGGGAAGGATTCAAAAGGGTACGATTAACGTTGATGCGGCGCGCTACTTCCATACAAAGACTTCACGGATATTCTCCCACATGTAGGCCGCTCCCCATTTTAAGACCTGAAGTTTGGCCACGCCTCCCTCGCGGGCGGGTTCGTCCCCCGGAATTTCGGCGATCTTGAGATTGCGCTTGGCCGCGCGGATCGAAAGCAATGGCTCCCAACTAACGACCGTTCGGAACAGACGTTCTTCGAAGGCATAGCTCTCATCTTTGTCGAGGTCCAATTCCTGTATGAGACTTTTACGGTAGATCCGGTAGATCACCATCGCGTCGTGATAGCGATGACCGTGCAGCAGACTGATACTTGTGCTGAACATCCAGTTACCGAACGCGGTGACCGGGGTATCGTCTTCACTCTTCGCGCCCTGGGCGTAGCGGGAGACGATCACCATATCATAGCCCTCTTTGTATTTCTTAATCGCTTCAGGAATCAGTTCGGGAATCGAATTACCGTCAGGGCTGAAGGTGAGCATCACGTCGCCTTTAATCGACGGCAGACACTCCATGTAGGCGTGACGCATCCCCATTTTTTTCTGGATGACAACGTCATAACCTTGCTCCCGGGCGTACTCGACCGTCCCATCGGTCGACTGACCGTCGATGACGAGGATCTGGTCCACCCATTCGCGCTTGACACGGGGCATGATCTCTCGCATCCCGTCAATTTCATTCAGTGTTGGAACAACTAATGTGACTTTCATAAATATGCTAGTATTATACAGAGTATTGCGTTTTACGAAAGCCTTATTTCGGAAACATCCACTGATTTTTTTTGAAAAAAGCTTCTTTACATCCCCCAAAAAATTTGGTATATTCTCAGTCTATTTGGAGATTCCAAATGAAAGATTTTGCTGGCGTAGCTCAGTTGGTAGAGCAGCTGACTTGTAATCAGCAGGTCGGGGGTTCGAGGCCTCTCGCCAGCTTATTTTAGGGATTAACGTTTAGCGGTTAGTATTTAGAAGCAGTTACTTGATCGATCAGCATCACCTTCGAACCGGGTAATTTCCTTCTAAATCCTAACCGCTATATCCTATCCGCTCTTTTTTTTCGGGCAGTTACTCAAGCGGTCAACGAGGACAGACTGTAAATCTGTTGGTTTATACCTTCGGGGGTTCGAATCCTCCACTGCCCATATATTTTGCCGAAGGCAACATTTTTACGCGGGCGTAGTTCAGTGGTAGAACACCAGCCTTCCAAGCTGGATACGTGAGTTCGATTCTCATCGCCCGCTCCATCTAGACAAAAAAAAGGAGCTATTTTCATAGCTCCTTTTTTTTGGTTTGACTTCTTTAACAGTGCTTACTTGCCCACGTCGTCCTTAAATATCAAATTCCCTATCTTGTCGTAGACCTCGCTAAATGTCAGCTCCCCGTCATCGAAAATACTTTTTGTACGCATCTTGCCGTTTTGATAATACTCGGTAACCGTGCTGGTCTTTCGGTCCTCTGAATATTCGATCAGTTTTTTAATCTTGCCGTCCTCATAATACTCTTTGGATGTCCCAATGAGCATATTGTTATCAAACGTCGCCTCAACCAACAGCTGACCGGACTTACTGTACGTCTTGGTCTCCCCGTGCAATTTGTTGTCGACGTAACGCCCAATCCCTCTGAGCTGTCCGTTTTCATGATACGTCAACACCTCGCCGACCCGATTCCCATTCACATAATGCTCTTTGGTCTTCAATTGCTTGGTGGGATAAAACTCCTTAAGCGATCCGTCGAGCTTGCCTTCCTTGTAATGCCGAACGGACTGCCATTCGCCGTTTTTATAGTATTCCCGGCTGACACCGTGCAGTTTTCCGTTCTTGTAATTGGTCAACTTTTCCATCTTACCGTTTCGATAAAACTCCCGATGCGCCCCGTGCGGCAAACCGCTGGCAAAACCCAGGATCGAACGAGTCTCTCCGTCGCTGTAATAACTCTTGACGATTCCATCGAGGTGATTATTGACATACACCTCTTCTCGCATCACCGCGCCTTTTTCGTAAAAGTAGACAAACTTGCCCTCTTTTTTATCATCAACATGCTGTCCGACGGCCTTACGCGCGCCGCTTGGGTAGAACGCCTTGTAGTCTCCATGCGCCTTTCCCTCCTTCATTTCGATGATCTCTTTGATCCCGCCTTCCTCGTAATACTCTTTGATCTCGCCATCCAGCTGATCATTGGAATACTGTCCTTCATATTTGATATTACCGTTGTCAAAGTATTTCTTGAACGGTCCAAATTTCATCCCTTCAACATAATGCTGGATCAGACTGACCTGTCCATTAGAAAGATACTCAGTCGACAGACCTTCTTTTTTGGAATCACGGTAATGCTCTTCCAGGCGAACAGACCCATTCGGATGTTTTTCGATGTAGACGCCGTTTTTGGGAGGTTTATTTTCACACGCCGTCAGGGACACGGCAACCAGCACAATAATGCAACAGTGGATGAATGATTTTGAGATAAAATACGATGGTTTCATTTTAATACCCGTTCCCAGTGAACGTCTCCGTTGGCTTTATCAACCCGGACCATAACATTGGGTTTGTGCAGCGCATCATGCATGGTTTTATTGACCGGATAGAACAGCACCCGCCAGTGACTGCCGCCGTCATCGTCCATGAGTCGCGGATGGGCAACACGATATTCGTCATCATACCCGCGGAAAATCACCTCGCTCTGCGCCAGCAAGAGGGCTTCCTTTTGATTGATCCCGTCATGCTTGGCCACCTCGGACTGATACGATTTCAATATCGCTGTACGCCCGTCGACAGCCGCCGAACCGGTTGGAACCGCCGAGCCGGATGAACTTCCCATAATACCACAGCCGGTTAGCGAGACAAGCACATAAACAATTGATGTGATCCCGCCCAAATTTTTTCGCATACCTCAACCCCGTTCAGATCAAAAAATCACAAACGCTTCGTTTCCAACCATAACATAACATTATTTTTTTCAATACTTTATATATTTTATCCTATATCGCTACTAGTGTAAATTAACACAGCGAGCGTGTCAATAGATCGGACCAGCAATATTTTGGCCGGAAAAGGGCTATTTTTTTGGGAACTTTTGGCTATAATATGGAGCGAAACAAGTGCGCGCTTCATTCCGAACCAAACCCGATAACCCATCACGTTAAAGATGCTTGCCAGTATTACAATCAAAAATTTTGGACTCATCGATGAGGTGACAATTGAATTTGGACCAGGTCTGAACATCCTGACCGGTGAAACCGGCGCGGGCAAGTCGATCCTGATCGAGGCGTTGCGTGTCGGCCTGGGTGGTCGAATCACCTCCGCTCACGTTCGGGATCCCAAGAAAAAGTGTGTTATCCAAGGCGTGGTCGATCTGACCGGCAGCGATTTGATCCATGAACCCGATATCCAGGACTTTTTCACGGAAGATGATCCGCAACTGATCCTCCAGCGGACGTTTGGACTGGACGGTCGCAGCAAAATCACGGTCAACGGACTTAATGTCACAGCCACCCAGCTCAAGGCCATGGGGCGTCATCTGATTGATTTTCATGGCGCGCACGATCATCAAATGCTCCTGTCGAGCGAATCACACCAGCTGATGCTTGATCGACTCATCGACTTCGGCCCCCTGATGGAACAATACACTCGTGATTACGAGCAGTATTCCCGCATGAACCGTCAACTACGCGACCTGCAGAATCTCAGCCAAAATCGTGAGCGTGAATTGGATATGCTCACCCATCAGGTCCAGGAGCTCGAACAGGTCCCCCTCGATAAAGACATTCATGAAAAACTCTTAAGTGACCGTGAGAAGATCGACAATGTTGAACGCCTGAGCTCACATCTCAATCAGCTCATCAACACCTTTGAAGGCGACGACCACGGCATCACGCCGTCCATCCAAAAGCTCTTTGCGCCGATGCGCGCGCTCAACGGCATTGACCATCAATCCGAACACCTTATGGAACTACTGAATCAATTGCAAACGGATAGTGAAAACCTCATAGCCGAACTCAATGATTACGCCGACAGTCTGGCCTTTGATCCGCAAGAGGCCGACGAGATCCACCGGAAATATGATATCTACGATGACATCCTGCGCAAATATGGCCCCTCGATTGACGACGCCAGCCATTTTTATCAGGAAGCCAGCGCCAAGCTCGAACGGCTCACCCATCTGGAGTCAGATGACGATCAACTCAAGAAAGATATCGAAAAAATCACGCAAGCGCTGCATAAAACCGCCGCTCAAATCTCGTCCCGACGCAAACGGGCGGCCGGTCAGCTCAAAAAGACCATCGAGAAAGAACTTTCAGAACTTGGTATCGCCAATGTTCAATTTGAATGCCGCATCCAACCGGCTGACATCACCGCCACCGGAACGGATGAAATTGTGTTTTATATCTCTCCAAATGCAGGATTCGACCTCAAGCCGCTGGCGGAGATCGTCTCATCCGGAGAAGCGGCGCGCGTCATGCTCGCCCTCAAGAAGGCCCTGATCAAAGTGGATCCGATCCCCACACTCATCTTTGATGAGATCGATGCTCAAATCGGCGGACGCCTGGGCACGATTACCGGTCAGAAATTACGGGACATTTCACGCGAGCGACAGGTGATCCTGATCACCCACCTTCCGCAGATCGCGTCGTTTGCCGATCGGCATTTCAAGGTCGTCAAATCCGTCCGTAACCGCAAAACCGTCACCGATGTCCTGCATCTCTCCTCCAAGGAACGGGTGGAAGAAATCGCGCAGATGATGAGCGGCAAGGACCAAAGCGCCATATCTCTCAAGCACGCCCGCGACCTGCTGGCCAACGCCGCCAAGAGCTAATCATCTGTCCCATTGATTTTTCAGGGGTTCTATGCTAATTTAACTCTCTTAATCAGCTTATTCTGGAATTTATGACAATATTATGTGAAGGAGAACAGCGATGAAAAAGATCGGAATTTTAACCAGCGGCGGTGATTGCGGCGGTCTCAACGCAGTCGTTAAAGGTGCCGCCCAAATGGCACACAGCTTTGATATCAAATCCTATGTGATTCCTAACGGATACGCAGGTTTGTACAACCTGGAACAATTTGACAGCCTGGTCGAACTCACCCCCAACCGGGTGGACTTCGTCAACTCAAACCTGGCCGGATCGGAAGCCGGTCACTCACGGGTAAAGATCAAAAAAATCAGCAATCCGGAAAAATATGACCGCATCAAACGCGGATTAGCCAAATTCGACATCGACGGATTGGTCATCAGCGGCGGGGACGATTCTGGAAGCGTTATGGTGGACCTATCGGAACACGGTATCAAATGCGTCCACGCGCCTAAAACCATGGATCTCGATCTGCAGTCTTACTCGGTAGGGTTCGACTCGACCGTCAATCGAATCGCCTCCTTCGCCGAGGACATCAAAACTACCGGTCGAACACATAATCGAATCATTATCATGGACGTATTCGGACGCTATGCCGGACACACCGCCTTTCGCGCGGGTGTCGCCGCGGAGGCCGATGCCATCCTAATCCCGGAAATCCCGGCCGATTTTGACGTGGTCTATGAACATTGTAAAACCCGCTTCATGAACCGTGTGACCACCAGCGATGTTAAGGCCGGAACCTATCTTGTAATTGTCGCTGAAGGTCTACGGGACGTCAGCGGAAACGAGCTCGTGGATGAAACCGCTCCGGCCGATGCGTTCGGACACAAACGGCTGGCCGGTGCCGGCAAGTATGTGACCAACGAATTGACGGCGCGCTTCAAAAACGATCCGGCGATCAAGGCGTTTATGCAGAAAGAAATGATGTACGTTGAAGACCTCTATGAAATCCCTGAAGTTCGCAGCGTGTCCCCCGGTCACTTGGTTCGTTGCGGGCACTCATCGGTGTATGACGTAAACTTCGGAAAGGAAGTCGGCGGATCAGCGGTTGTTTTGCTTAACAATGATATATCCGGTGTCACGGTCGTCGGTGTCAATAAAGGTATTATTCAATACCAGGAAACCAAGGAAGTCATCAAGCAGCGCTATGTGGACCTGGAAACCGTATCATTCTACGAGCATCTGGGCGTCTGCTTCGGGCGAAAACCGGTGGATCAGGAACTCAAATACGAAAAGAAAATGGGACCGATCGCGCGCATCATGTAATCGCTCCGCATTTGAAATATAAAAAGCCGCTTGTTCATCCGAACAGGCGGCTTTTTTGTTTCCAAATCGAATAGCTACTCTTCTCGCACCGGGTGCGAGAGGATCCACCTGGTAACGATCCGACCGAGCTTCTCCCCTCCACGCTGATTAAGATGGTCCTGATCCGTGTACAGACCTTCTTCTGAAAAATCTTTTTGAGCCTCATAGATCTCCACATTCGGGAAATCACGCTGCAAGCTCAAAATGTAGTCGCGGTACGCCGCCCGACGTCCGGCTTTTTTCAAGCGATCGTCCAGTTGCGGGACCACGGATGGAATGATATACAGCACTCGCATCTGATGTTGCTGAGCGAGACTTAATATTTGACGAACATGCTTATCAAAAAATGGTGTTACGGCAAACTCAACCTGATCATTTTCATATCCGTAATGACCGTCAAATGCCCGATCCACATGCCACTCGTAATAGCCGTGCTGATCATACACCGACCGTTCTACCTGACGAATCGTGGACAACGGTGTGGGTTTAGACATCACCAGAAAATAACCCTGATGTTTCAGCGACGGGATCATCAGCTTCAGACCCGTCACGATGCCAAACTCGCGTGATAATAATCCGATATTCCCGCGTTTGAAATCAAACAGCGTGTGTCCATACTTCGACAGGATCGTGTCCCGATCAAACTGCGGCACATAGTCTAGATAGCCCAAAATAAGATATTGCGGACGACTCGCTTCTTTAGACACCTGATTACGGAACAACAGATAGGAAGATAAAATCGAATTAACGGCAAAAGTCGAATAGTTAAAGACACGCAGATTTGTCTGGTCCTGGATTGGTCGGGGATCCAAGCCGGTTAACAAGTAACTATCGCCGAGAATCACCGCGTCAAAGATCCGGGCCGGCGACAAGGCAATGTCGTTCTTGACCTTCATTCGTAGATTGTTAAACGGTGGATAGTAAAAATACTCATCATACCGAAGCACCAGCATCTCGACGATACACACGACAATCAGCGCGATCAGAAAGGCCTTGGGCCAGCGCTTAAAATTGAAAGTAGATGAATTCTTTTCCACCCGTCACTCCATGTACCAGAATCAAATAAAACACCACCACATACACAATGGCCCGTGCGATTACACCGAACTTCATCACAGCCAACTCGTCATTTTTCAAATACTGAATGAGCTGAATGATACTCACCACAAAAATACAGAAGACTAATTCCCAAAATCCCGACTTGAACGCCGGGATGTCAACTCCCCGCCAAGGCCTTATCAGCGCGCTAAACATCCGGATCAATTGGTCCAGCGACTGCGCCCGAAAAATGAGAAAACCGAGACATGTAAATTGAAAAAAGACGGCGATCTTACAGAACTCTACCAGCCGATGGGTCCTGGAACTGGAATCAGACGATAGTAAATTTATGCGCCGGGACCACCAGCGATGTCCCATCAATAGTGCACCGTGGTACATCCCCCAGATCACAAACGTCCAGGCCGCCCCGTGCCACAATCCGCCCAGCAGCATGGTCAGCCACAGATTCCGCTGTGTCATCCACTCCGCGCCCCGATTGCCACCCAGCGGTATATATAGATAATCACGCAGCCACGTCGACAAACTGATATGCCAGCGATGCCAGAATTCACGCGGGTTAGCCGCAAAGAAGGGCGCCAGAAAATTATTAACCAGATCAATCCCCAATAAACGGGCCACACCACGGGCCATATTGGAATAGCCGGCGAAGTCTCCAAAGATCTGAAACGTAAATCCCACCATCCCGATCCAGACCTGCCCGGCATCACGCGCCCCCTCATTGGCAAAGATCGGATCGACGAGCACGGCCAACTTATCCGCCACAAACATCTTGAGAAACAATCCCCAGAAAAACAGGTAGCAGCCCTCATAAAATTGGTCCAGCGTCGGACGGCGCGGCCGTTCAATCTGCGGCAGGAGCTGCGACGCGCGCTCAATGGGACCGGCCACCAGCTGCGGAAAAAATGCCACAAACAAGGCAAAATTCCAAAAATCACGCGTCGGCTTCATCCGTCCGCGATAGATATCAATTGTATAACTCAGCGTCTGAAACGTATAAAATGATATCCCCACCGGCAGGACCACATTCAATGTCGCCGGACTGACATGCCACCCCATCCACCCGGCAACGGCCGCCAGATTATCCGCGAAAAAGTTGAAATATTTAAAAATGCCCAGCAGGGAAAGATTTACACCAAGGCTCAGGCACAAAAAATGCCGTCGGGTTCGAGCATTCTGAGCGGAGTCAATGCGAAGACCGCACACATAATCGACCAGGGTTGAAATAAGGATGAGTGATAGGAAACGCCAATCCCAACTGGCATAAAACACATAGCTGGCGATCAGCAGAAGAATATTTTGCGCCCGATGCGGCAACATCCGATACGCCGTGTAGACACAGAGAAAAAAAACGATGAATTCAAAGGAATGAAAAAGCATATCATCAGCACCCAAATACGTTTCACATGAATGATAGTTTGATGATATGTTATCAGAGTCGAATTGTGAATGATAGGAATTTTACGATGACATTGCGAACACAGGCACATCCATCCGGCCAGATGCCCTATAAATCAGGATTATTTTCCACTTCTCGGACCATCTGCTCGACTTTATCCGCGAGCCCTTTTTTATAATCCATTAGTTTGGAGCGCAAGTCATTGGATGCCACCGCCAACATTTCTATCGCCAAAATTCCCGCATTATAGGCGCCATCGACAGCGACTGTCGCAACCGGTATCCCGCGCGGCATTTGAGCGATCGATAAAAGTGAATCCCAACCATCCAGTGAATTGGACGATTTTACCGGCACGCCGATAACAGGCACGACACTCAGTGAGGCAACCATCCCCGGCAAATGCGCGGCACCACCGGCCCCCGCGATGATAATCCCGATATTCCGCTCCACGGCCGACCGCGCGTACTCGACCATCCGGTCGGGTGTGCGATGTGCCGACACGATCGTGATTTCATACTCTATACCAAACTGCTTCAGCGCCTCGGCGGCGCATTTCATTACCGACAAATCCGACTGACTCCCCATAATGATTCCGACTTTTACGTTTGACATGATACGGTCTTAACCTCCTCTTTGATTTGCTCGATAATTTCGATCGCCGCAGCGAGATTGTCCCGGACGACGGTTACATGCCCCATCTTACGATACGGCCGCGTATATTTCTTACCATACAAATGCACATATACCCCGGACATGTTCAGGAAACGTTCCAATCCCTGATAAACCGCCGGACCTTCAAACCCCTCCGCCCCGACAATATTGACCATTGCCGCCGGTGACAACAACGCCGTTGAGCCCAACGGTAGATCAAAAATAGCCCGGACCAATTGTTCAAACTGCGAGGTGACATTGGCCTCAATACTATGATGGCCGCTGTTATGCGGACGGGGCGCGATTTCATTGATCAGCAACTGACCGTCGCTGGTTAAAAACATCTCAACCGCCAGCAAGCCGACGAGATCCAATTCCTCAGCCAGTCGTGACGCCAGACGGACAGCTTCATCCTCTTGATCAGACGAAATCCGCGCAGGCGATACCAGATAGTCCAGCATATTAGCCTCGGCATGCACCACCATCTCGACCGAGGGATACGTCGCCACCTGACCGGAAACATTGCGGGCCACCAGCACACTGATCTCCTTATCGATCGACACGCGTTCCTCAAGAACACTGGGTTCATCAAAGGCCTGATCTAAGTCCGCGGCGGTTTTCAGAACCACCACACCTCGACCGTCGTAACCGGCCACGCGTTTCTTTTGAACCAGTCCCCGTTCGGTGAAATGCGAACTCACACCCGACCTGTTATCTACCAGCCAAAACTCGGAAGTGGGAAAACCATGATCTCGATAAAACTGTTTCTGCCGTCCCTTATCCTGAACAATCTCGACGAGTTCCGGTGATGGATAAACATTCACCCCGGCACCTCTCAATTGTTTTAAGGCCTTGAGATTGATGTGCTCAAACTCGAGTGTAACGGCATCCAGATCCTTGCCGAACCGGTAGACATCATCGTATGACGAGGCATCGCCGAGCTGAAACTTTTGACAATACTTTTGGGCGGGCGCTTCGGGATCATTGTCCATGATGTGGGGAATAATCCCGTAATTCATGCACGGCTGGAGCAGCATGCGGGCCAATTGCCCACCTTTTAGAATTCCTAACCGTACTTCTTTTTCAAATACTTTGTGCATAGATGTGGCCACGATTAGACGAACTTATCCCCACGGATAACCTCAACCTCCGACATATATGTGATCATAGCATAATTTTCAAAATATTCATTCTTGATATGCGTGAACACACGCTCGGCCTCTTTTTCGCTGCAGACAATCTCCAGCCGGATATTCCGATTCTGCTCCCAGTCACCGGCCCTGACCCCACGGCTCCCTTCGCCCTTGGCCTCGCAAATCGTGTATCCATAGACCTTCATCTCATGAAGATCGTCAATCAAGGTATTTTCGAGCTGGCCTTCACAAATAACAACCACAAGTTTCTTTTTTGCAAACATATATGATCTCCTTAAATCAGATGAACCAAAGTGGATATTTTATAATACAACGGAACGCCCAACATAATATTAAAAGGAAACACAATCCCCAGGGACGATGTCAGGTACAACGAGGGATTGGCCTCGGGAATCGCCATACGCATGGTGACCGGCGCGGTGATGTAGGACGCGCTGGCCGCCAATGTGGCTAGAATAAACGATCCGCCTACCGACATACCTGCCAATTTACCCATAAAGCACGCTAGCACCGCCATCGATATGGGAAAACATGTACCGAAGACGAGCAAAAAGATACCATATTTATGGACGTCCTTCAACCGCCGGGACGTGACAAGTCCCATCTCCAGCAGAAAGAGCGCCAGAACCCCCTTGAACGGATCAAAAAACACCATCTCAATCGGACCCATTTTGGATGAAAGCCCCAAATAACCGACCAACAGTCCGCCCAGTAATAAGAACACACTTTTGGACAAGAGGACTTCCCGCATCAGCTTTTGAATCGGAATGTTCTTTTTTTCCGACTTAAACCGTGCCAAGGCAATAGCAACCAAAATAGCCGGCACCTCAAGCGTAATGTAGAGCACAGGGACGAATTCTTCGAAGTAAATCCCCCGGCTGATGAGATAATCCAGCGCCACCGCGAATGTCACCGATGACACCGCCCCAAAATGACCGGAAAGCGCGGCTGAGTCTGAACGGTTGAATTTCCCGAGTCGCCGTAAAATCGGATAGGCGATCAATGGGATCATGGCGCCAAGCACCATCGATGCCACAATGGATGTAAGCGTGCTGCCAACTGTGGCATGCGAAAGCTTAATCCCTCCCTTGAGCCCAATGGCCAACAAAATATAGATCGTCAGGGTTTCATACAACTGTTCGGGGATACGTAAATCACTTTTTAAAATTCCGGCCAGCAGCCCTAACCCAAAAAATAGGATGACCGGATCTAGAAAATTTTCTGCCATATCATTTCCTGTCTGTTATAGTTCGTCATTTGATTTTCGGAAACATCAAGACACCCCGCCGGAAGACATACAGCTGATGGCGTTCAACGCGGGTCCATTGTTCATTATCCGTTAATGGTCGCGTGGCGATTACGGTCACCACATCCTTATCTGTTGTTACTTTCTTAAAATCGACTGTGACTTCCTTGTCGATCAGCCGGGCCTTGCCAAACGGCGCCCGACGGGTAATCCAATATAACTGCTTGGAACTGTACGCGTACAGATATTGTCCGTCTCCCATCAGCGCGTTAAAGACGCCCATATGACTGAGCGTGTTCATATCCGCTTGAAGCTTTAACCAAAAATTTGTAGTCCTGACCGGCGAATGCCGATGCCTCCGGCGCATCCGGTCCAGCAACCAGCAAAAGGCGTACTCACTATCGGTGGTCCCAATCGGATGATAATACTGCAGGCGTTTGGTCTTGATCCCCTTTAGCTGACCATTATGTGCCATCGTCCAGGATTCACCCCAGAGCTCGCGTTCGAATGGATGCGTATTCTCCAGACAGACACGACCGCGGTTGGCTTTTCGGATGTGGCTCACCACCAGACAGCTCTTAATCGGATAATCCTCGACGAGTCGAGCCACCCGGGACTTAGCGCCGGGATCCGCATCCTTAAATGTCCGGACACCTTTGCCTTCATAGAACGTAATCCCCCATCCGTCGCGATGCTGCCCGGTGACACCACTTCGTTGTATCAATCCGGTAAAGCTAAAGCAAATGTCGGTCGGTACGTTCGCATTCATTCCCAGCAGTTCACACATTGTCATCCAGCCTTTTAAACTTTAGCAAAAGAATAATCCAGCCTCACATACTTGACCCAGCATTCGGTTTCAACAATATACTATAAATGTATAGCGTATACTGAAAGCCGAAGGACATCATAAGCCTCTCAGGTAGCCTCATAATCCACCTGTTTAAACTTATCGGTTCGGATTACATTGGCATCGTGTTCAAACGCCACAACCTTTTCCTTTCCGAAATACGATTCCGATATAACTTTCATAAGCGTAACGGCGAGCAATTTGGGCACGAGAACCCGGAACTTGACATTCTCTGCCTCTTCCAACTCATCTCCCCTCAGCTGATGCTCACCTCCGCCGTAAACGTAGTAGTAGGTATATCCGCTGATTCCCGCCGACCTGAGAATATACATAATCTCTTTCTTGATCTTCTTCGGACCAATGATGGTGACTAGCTTAATTGGTGTCAAATCCATAGATAACTCCTCCTGTGTGAAATTTCCGGATAAGGATGCTTATCTTTATACCGCCTGAAATCGGCGGATTGCTAAATTTTTCCTGTACCGTATTTCTTATGATAAACGGAATTGCGGTCATTGCGAGATAAATTGCCTGAATTTGTACAATTTAATCCTGCCCCAACACCCGGCAGTTTATCCCACAATATTACATCTGTATACTAGATTATTTCCATGTTATACATCTATTTTTACTATTAAATACGTCCGGAAGATGAGCGGCAGGACTTATTGGAAGGTATGACAAGAATAAACGGGGAAGTGTAAGTTATCTATCTTAGCTTCCCGAACACCAACCGCTCTCGTCGACCATCTAACGGTTCAACATCAATTTTTGAGAGGCGGAACTTTCGAACGATCTCAAGGTTGGTCCGCGCATGCCGCGACAAAGGACCGGTCACGTACACCCCCTCGCCCGCCATCGCGAACGGGACCATCAACTGATCGGCCAAGTACACACCAACAGGGGCATCGATCGACATATACCGCTTGGCCGCCGTGGCCGCCTCAGCCGCCACTTTCTCGGCCCTCTTATTCGGCTCACCGAAGGCGGTTACCATATCCGCCCCGTGCTGATATTTCATCAAGACGGTCATAATATTTCCCGGCCCCTGGGCCCGCTCAACAGCAACAGCTTGGCATTGAGACTCCGAAATGGTTAAATGCTGCTGTAAACAGTGCAATTCGCGCTCCGCAATACCGACATCCAGATTTGAAACATACGACACAGCCTCCACATCTTGCAACACGCCGCGCTGCTCCAACGTCAGCGGAATCAATCTGGCGACCGGTTTCACCGCAACTCTAAAACATCCCCCTCCGGCCGGGTAGAAACCATATTTGTCTAATGACAATGAAATCTCAACACCCATGCGTCGAAGCATCGGGACAAACACCTCATTTAAAAACGGGAACGGTGGCGCATACGGATTATGCGTGCCGCCCTCGATTGTAATGGTCGAAGATGTGTTCGCCGTCATTAAGGCAGGTAAAATTGTCTGCAATACCAAAGTGGTACTACCCGCGGTCCCTACACCAAAGGCGAAGACACCGCCTTGCACCCGGCCTGGTCGAAATTCCAGACGCGTTGAACCCAAGGCATCACCACGCACATCGGCATTTGAAATACGCTTGGCCGCTTTGACGGCCGTCAAATGCTGACGCAACAGCCCCGGCTTTCGACGACCGGCCCGGATATTCTCAATCCGAACAGGTGTTTGCGTGACCAACGACAAACCAATCGCGCTTCGTAAAATCTGTCCACCGCCCTCACCGATGGCCCCATCAATCTTGATCATATCATTCTCCTCAGGCGGACGCTCCCAATCCGGCGTCCGCCCTGTTTCTTTTAAATTAAGCCGCCCCGCCCCAGGATTTATCCTGATCCTTGATCACAAACTTGGCCTGCAATCGGGCGACCTCTGAAGCTAATTCTGCTTTTTTCACAGATTCCAACACTTGATTGAAATCCTTGTAGGCGGCAGGCGCCTCGTCTTTTGGATAATGTCGACAGTTTGTCAAAATATCCGAGTCCGAGAATTGAGCATTCACGGCATCCTGATCCAACTCACGAATAGCTCGCGTACGAGACATCATCCGCCCCGCGCCGTGATTCACCGAGTAGCAGCTTTTTTCCGCGCCTGCCTCGGCTACCATAACGGCTGAGCCGGCGGTCGGATTTCCCGGCAACAGAATCGGATGCCCCGTCTCAGCAAACGGCGTGTCCTTCAAGGCAAAGTGTCCGCCCGGGTACGCTCGCGTTGCCCCTTTTCGGTGCACCCATGTCTCACGCCCGTTGATGATTTCCTTACGCGCGATATTATGACTGATGAAGTACACCAACTCGCCTTTGACGCCCGGAATCACCTCTTGAAACGCTTCTAAGATTAATGCATTGATCAAAAGATGATTGACGGTGGCAAAGTTGCCCGCTAAGGCCATGTCATCAATGTACGCATTGGCCTCGTCTGATCCCAAAGGCGCATAAACCAATTCGCGTGAACCTCCAGGCAACGGAATATCCCATTGGACAAACATATCCTGCAAACTCTTGAATTGATGCTTGGCCAGATTGAAACCAAACCCACGCGATCCGCAATGTGACAAAAAGGCCACCGACTTGTCCTTTAGACCAAAAGTCTTGGCCACGCGCTGGGCCTTATCCGAAGGATCAACATGAACAACTTCACATTCACCAAAGTGGTTTCCACTTCCGTATGAACCCAACTGTCGAATCTTATCGATTAATTTCTGTGACTTTCCATGAGCGGTTAGTTGATCCAATCGTCGACATAATCCTTCCCGTGTATGATCATGCGCCACATGGCTCGCATCCTCACATCGAGCAGCCCACTCATGGGGAATTCCAAGTTCATCACAAACTTCTTTGGATGCCCCTTGGGTGACAACTTTTATTCCCAACATATTGTCGACATATCGGGACTTCTTCACCGAACGCTGTCCACGTCCGGCTCCCGTTGGTGTTCGTTCTAGAATAGCGTTGATGATCGCTCGACGTGTCGCCTTATCTACAATTGCTTTTTCCGGCAGATCTAATTGTAACAGACTCATCGAACATTTGATATCCACACCCACCGGTCCGGGATAAATATGTGTGGGAGACGCCATCACACATCCAACAGGTGCCCCGTACCCGCAATGGGCATCTGGATTTAACACCAAATCCGTCACCCCCGGCGCAGACCTTGAGTTCAAGGCCTGCGTGATACACATATCATCAAAGGTCTGACGGATCGCCTCGGTCCCGATGACCGTAATGGGTTTGCCCTGATCATTTCGGGCCGGAATAAATCCCGTCGCCTCTCCTGTGACATGAATCATATCTGATTTTTTTGATTCTAATTTTTCCATAATAACTCCTCTTTATTTCTTTCCCAATTCACCAAATTGCTCTGGTAATCCGACAACCAAGGTGTTGCCCGTTGATTCAAGCAGTCTGAGTTTCAAGATCGATGGATTACTTTCCAGCACCTTGGATACATTCGCCAGATTTCTTAACGCGGCCGTCTCGGCGCGTGTTTTTTCTAATTTAGCCAGACCTTCTTTTCGGGCCTGAACCACTTGAGAAAAAATACGTTTGATATCGGCTGGAAACATCATATCCTTGACACCGACCGAATTAATTTTTACACCAAACTCTAACGCCTTTTCATAGGCTTGTTCGTTGAGCGCATCATTAATCTGCTTACGCGAACTCAAGACGGCTTCAATATCAAGCTCACCGATGATCTCACGCAGTACTAATTGGATCATGGTGTACAAGGTCTGCATATAATTCTCAACTTTATTGATGGCCAAATATGGATCCACGATTTCATATTCGGCCGATAATGTGACTTTAACCGTCACGCCATCTGAACTTAAGACTTCTTGACCCGTGATACTGGTCATTCGCGAACGCATATCCACTTTCTGTACGGTCACATTCGGAGAGTACAAAATGTACTTGCCTGGTTCAAGAATTTTGACAAACTGTCCTTTGTGATATTTCAATCCCCGTTCATATTCAAAAATAGTCACGCGCCGGCTCAATAAAAATTGAATCAAGGCGATACTCAAAACTGTAATGGCTAAAAATTTCATTGTGCTCCTCCTTTGTGTTTGTATCTGATCCTCAGGGCCGCGCAGCGGTCGCGGAAGGCCGAACCTTTCAAGGCGGCCGATGAACGATACGCCCCGAGCAATCAGATGGTTTGGGAGTCGAACCCAGGCTTCCTTGCTTTGTCAAGAGTCCAAAGAACGATGAGTAACGTTTAATTGACGATGTCAATCGAACGACATTTTTCTTCAGACATTGAAAAGATCTTTGTTGACGGCGTCTGCCGCCATGCTCTACCTAACAATAAAGCAAAGAGCGTGCCAACATAATCCTGAATACAACAGATAAATCTTTAGTTGTTCTAATTGAATAGCTTACGGTTAAATAAATAATTTTCAGCCTGATCAGAGATAAATTTGGATATTAATTTATTTATATATTTTTATAATATGTTATACTTTTTTATATGAATAAACGATACGTCTGCATCGGCCTTTTAGGCCCGACACTCGATCAAGGACACTCCCAGGAGCGCTGGAACAAGTGGCGCCCATCCGTGGCCCTATGCCAGCAAGACGACTTGCTCATCGATACATTTGAACTGATTTATCAGAAGAAATTCCAGAAGCTGGCCGACCGCATCGTTGAGGACATCAAACATGTCGCCCCGGAAACTCATGTGAATCTGCACCGCGTTGAGTTTCGTGACCCGTGGAACTTTCCGGATGTCTTTGGAAGCCTGATGGACTTCGCCCAAAACTATTCCTTTAATACAGAGAAGAACAACTACCTGATCCATATCACCACCGGCACCCATGTGGCGCAGATCTGTGAGTTTCTGCTGACGGAATCGCATTACTTTCCGGCAAAACTGATTCAGACGCGCCCCTCTAAGCGCCGCGGCACCAATCTTCCGCAGGGAGAATATTCCGTCATTGATCTGGATCTATCGCATTATGACCAGATCGCCAAGCGCTTTGAGACCCAGCAAACCGAAAGCCTGTCCTTTCTCAAGGCAGGCATTGAAACGCGCAATAAACAATTTAATCAGCTCATCGAACAAATTGAACGCGTGGCCATCGCCTCAACCGCCCCTTTTCTCTTGATGGGACCAACCGGCGCGGGTAAATCAAGCCTGGCTCAACGCATTTACGAACTCAAACGTATGCGCAACCAGATCAGCGGACCATTTATTGAGGTAAATTGCGCGACAATCACCGGCGACATGGCGATGTCAACATTATTTGGGCATGTGAAGGGGTCGTTTACCGGGGCGCAGAAGGATCGCGCCGGATTGTTAAAAGAAGCGCACGAAGGCTTGCTTTTTCTGGATGAGATTGGTGAGCTCGGCCTCGATGAGCAGGCCATGCTCCTGAAGGCCATTGAAGAAAAAAGATTTTTACCCCTGGGCGCCGACCGCCCGGTCCACAGCAACTTTACACTCATCGCCGGAAGCAATCGCGACCTGCGAACGTCGGTACGATCAGGTACTTTTCGCGAAGACCTGCTTTCACGCATCAATCTCTGGACCTTTACGCTGCCCGCGCTGCGGGAACGTTTGGAAGATATTGAGGTCAATATCCAGTATGAACTCACAAAATACGCCCAGGAGCACGGCAAGCGCATCACGTTCAATAAAGAGGCCCTGACCGCCTTTCTAAAATTTGCCCGCTCACCTCAAGCCACATGGAAGGCCAACTTCCGCGACCTGAACGCGGCCATCATCCGGATGGCCACCCTGTCCAACCAGGGACGCATTGATATCGGCATTGTGCGTGATGAAATCACCCGGTTGAAATTTTTGTGGAAGGATACGGGAACTGCCGATTATGAGCACACACTTCATTCATATATCAACGACAACGACATCAATAAAATGGACCAGATCGATCAGGTCCAGCTGGCCCACGTAATCACCGTTTGCCGCGCGTCCCGCAGTCTGTCTGAGGCCGGCCGAACACTCTTCGCTGCTTCACGCGTGAAAAAGAAAAATGCCAACGATGCCGATCGTCTGCGCAAATATTTGGCCAAGTTCGGACTGGACTGGAAAACCATCAACGCCTAACCTCATCATCCCCACACACCAGCATGATCCGGATTATATTTATGATCTACCCCTTCACCATCGCCATCCGCCCGGTGTCGACGTGATATTTGAGACAATCCTCGAGCGCCTTTCGACTGTAACCCAGCGGTTGCAGCAGCACAAACAACGCGCGGATCAATAACCGCGCGTACTTATCCGCATCCGGATCACCTTGATACTCATCCAAGAGAACCGGTCCATTCTTCGCATAAATAAACTGAATAAACTTCCCGGGAACCACCCGTACACCTCGGCGCTGTAAACGCTCAACGATAATCTTCTGCGGGACATTGGCCTTGTATTTGGTCCGCCCTACCCGCAACGTCACCGTCAGACGCTCTGGCGCGCTTTGAGGTAATGCCTTAATCATCTGACTGGCATGTTCAATGATATCTGTGACTCGGACATGGATTTCCTCTTGTGAACGGCAATCCTTGAGCGCGTTAATGACCGCTTGCTGAAACTCCTTGACAATATTCGGCGCGCTGCGCTGACGAATCTCAATCCCACGCGCCTTGATCGACCCATCCCCAAAGACACCATAATATGTGGATGGCAACGCCCGTTTGGGATCAACCACACTGGGCAGAAAGACAATCCAATTAAAAATCCCTTCAAAACTCAATGGTATCCGTGTTAATTTTTCCAACTCCCGACAAAACGCTTCGACCTCTTCGGCCGTGATCCCATCCTTACGAATAAATAGGGAATCCACAATCGCATGCACAACCTCAAACCCGTGCTGCTGCGCCAACTCCACCGATTGCAGCAACATCTCACGTGAAAACGCACAGATCGCCATATGACTCGTCGGAATTCCGAGCTTAAATTCACGAAACCGCAGATATCCATAACAACTCACTAGCACCCACTTTAACCCTTTGGATCGGCGCCGATTAATGTCGGATGGATTATTTTTATAATACATCCGTCGATCGATAAAAGGCTTCAGCGCTTCCGGGATCAAACCCCGAAACTTCTTCGTCGTCCGGATCGGGACACCTGGAACATCGTCAAACGGACCTTCGTCAGACAAGATACTGTCCGCGGAAATATTATTATTGTAAATCAACCACGGAAACATACTGGTAAAGTCAATCTCGGCCACATTGGTATGAAACCCAACCTTGGGATCATAAATGTGCCCGCCTCGATCGGCCTTGAGCATTTGAAACATCGTCAATGGACGTTCAATCGGCTTTTCCTTATAAGGAACCAAAATGCCTTTGCGAACCATCAAACGGACCAAGGCATTCTGAAATACCGCCCCGAAACTGCGCGCGACCGTCGACTGAAACAATGTTCCGGATAAACGTGTCATCTCGATCACACCTTCCACATCACATTCCGTCCCCACAAACGAGTTGGTGTCGACCAGAAAACGTCCGCGTAACTTCACCGCATAATCCCGATACTTGACCTCACCATACGACCAGAACGATTTTCCGCCGCTATAACGAACCGGGATCGCGTCCCACCGATGCAATGGACAGACTATCTTATATTTCGCCAACTTCTCCGCCAAATAAGGAAACCTTACATAGGCATAATCCATCACGATCACGTCGGGATCAATCGCTTTAAAATGACGCGCAAAACCTTCAAGCACATCGCGCTCCCGCCCTTCAAATACACAACCATCGACAACAACCCGACGCAGACGACGGTAGAACTTGTCATAAATATCACCGTCCGCCTCTACACTCATGCGAATCACCTTGAGCGGAATGTCATCCTCACGACTGATCACCTGTATACCGTCGGGAACAAATTCAACACGATCAAACGGCTTGAGATCATGCTCGTACAGAAACATCTGTTCCGGTTTGATATCCGCGTTGTAGAGCGGCACACGGTGACGCGTTTTCTGTTCGAAATCTTTGACGAATGATTCGAAGCGGCTCAGTTCTGGAATAGGGATTTTCAGGACGGGAATCAACTGATTGAGATAATTGCTACGCTCCACCAATTGATACGAAATGGACTGGCTCTGACAATACGAGCGGCCGGACGGGTCCGCATAGACATTCATCGTAAACGGATATACCATTCGATGCGGGGTTTGATCCTTGGACTGAATCCATAATATCAATTCATTGCGACATCGATACGCATCAATCAACCACCCCTTCATATTTTTGCTCCAACTCCTTTATGCGTTTCTGCTGCTGCAACAGGATCGACAATAAAATCATCGCCCAGACATCAATACTGCTGGTATATGAGATCGCCCCGACATACTCCATGGTTTCTTTGAGCATATCTTCATACACACGACGATCTTCTTTACGCAAGGCTTTACCATAGCTGGCCAGCTCGCTTAAGACGATATCAATCATGTGCCGTTGCGAAGTAACTGTGTGCCCCATGACCGACTCCTATTTGATCACAAAACCGTCCGGCCAATTGCACCTGCAATGACGACGGTGTAATACCGGTAACAATATTATGCCGACACCCTAACTGCTTGAGCATTTCCCAGGCATGTTCATAAATATCCGCATTCTCCACTTCATCCTGATAATGAAAGAGATGATCCGTTGTGGTGACAATGATATCTTTAACCCCGCACTCGATCGCATACTCATCAATATATCGGAGCACATCCCGGAATTTATAAAGCAATTCTAATTCAATCACATAAATGTTCTGCAGCACATTGAGTGAGAACCGCGGATACAATTTATGCGGATCAGCCACATTCGCACAGTCGATAATCAAACTCGGCGCACGCTGCGCCGCGTAATCCAATAACTGCCGGTTCAACTGCCGCCGGTTACCGATCACCGCCGTTAAGGCCATATCACCCCTCTTTTCTTCTATATTTTCGTAATAGAATGATTCTGATAATCCACAATTTGAGACAAACATCCCGAAGCATTCATCATTAATACCACACATTTGTGCGTTAGTCAACCCGCTCAAAAATATTGGCATCAAAAATCCCCATCTTATTTATTTTCATATACTTAACGAATAATTCTCATCCGAAGAAAAACCAGGATGGATTGATTTCTGGGCGGAAAAAATCGGAATATTGGAATTGTCTTCTAAACTATTGGAAGGAATGGTTTTGCGGAGTTCTGGGTAAATTCAAGTAGCTAGTGCAACACTTCAATCTGATAGAATATTAGATCAAAGGAGTTGCCAATGGCCAAGTATCAAAGATTATCAGTCGAAGAGCGAGAAGA
>JAUIER010000034.1 GCA_030429765.1 bacterium
ATGAACCAGAAACAAAGAACTATGCCGCTGCCGTATGTGGTGATGCAGGGCAAGGAGCTGTTCAAGATTGCCGTCAACTCGATGGCCGTCGCCGTGGAAAAGGCTCTTGAAAAAGCCGATATGAAGCTCTCCGATGTGGATCTGGTGGTTCCGCATCAGGCCAATGACCGGATTATCTCGGCCGTGGCCAAAAAATTGGATGTTCCCAAAGAACGATTTTTTATCAATATTCATAAATACGGAAATATGTCGGCCGCGTCCATTGCGGTGGCTTTGTACGAAGCTGAAGCCCAGAAGGTGTTAAAGTCGGGCGATACCGTCGCGCTGGTGACCTTCGGCGCGGGATTGGTTTCAGCGGCCAATATCGTCAAGTGGTAAGGCGTTTCCGTGACTCATTAAATTTCAGGAGCCAAACTCCTATAGCTTAAAGGAAGATATTATGAAAGATGTTGCTTTTATTTTTCCCGGCCAGGGCGCTCAAGCCGTTGGTATGGGTAAGGAATTTTACGAATCCTCAGCGGAATCACAGGCGGTTTTTCAGCAGGCCGACGAAATTGTCAAAGGGCTTTCCAAGGTTATGTTTGAGGGGCCGGCCGAAACCTTAACCTCAACGGCGTATTGTCAGCCGGCGATATTCACCTACAGCATCGCCGCGTTGTGCGCGCTTCAGGTTCATCCGGTATACAAGACATTGCAGCCCAAGTTCGCCTGCGGATTGAGTCTGGGTGAATATTCGGCCTTGTGTTCGACGGGAGGATTGTCGTTTCGTGACACCATGAAGCTCGTGGTGGCGCGCTCTAGCTACATGGAAGAGGCGACGCAGGCCCGGGCCGGCACGATGGCGGCGATCATCGGGTTTGACAAAGATCAGCTGGTCGCGATTTGTCAAGAGACCGGGGCCGAGGTGGCCAATTTCAACGCGCCGGATCAGATCGTCATTACCGGCGAAGTTGACAAGGTCAAGGCCGCTTCAGCGAAGATTGAAGAGGCCGGCGCCAAGCGCGTGATCCCGCTGGACGTCAGTGGAGCGTTTCATTCGAGCTTGATGAAACCGGCCGCCGAACGATTTCGGAAAAAACTCCGCAACGTGCGGCTGATGAAGCCCGAATTCCCCATGCTGAGTAATGTCGATGCCAAGCCTACCCAAAGCACGGCGCATATCATCAAAAATCTTTCCAAACAAATCACCTCATCGGTTCAGTGGATCGATTCCATTGAAGCGATTGCTCAATCCGGTGTCACCACATTCCTGGAAGTGGGGCCGGGGACAGTTTTGAAAGGATTGATCCGCAAAATCAATCCGGAACTCAAGGTCTACAATATTCGTAAGCCTGAAGATCTGGAAAAACTGACCTGAGTTCAACAAAATATGATCTAAGGTGACATGCCCCCTCAATTGGAGCGGAAATGGTCTATTTCCGCGCTTGCCTTATTTTTATGCAATAGAGCAAAAATTAGCAAAACATCTTGACGCTCAATCATTTATAAAGATATACTAGTTATCCAACAGTCAGAGAGGTTTGTATAATTATGCCTTGGCACGGTCAGGTTGCTTAAATAATAAGCAACTAAATTTTTTTGTCGGCCTTGCTTGGATTGACTGTGGCAAAGCTGGAAGTGGGGGAGCAGATGATCGACAGCCTAGATGCGGATCTACCGGGACACGGCCGCCAGTGTATAGCGAAGATCCGAAATGAACAGATAAAAACCGCACAAAATGTAAACAATGGGGATGAGTGTATAGAACTCCTGCGTTTAACATAATGTATTGATTTAAGCCTATAACTAGATTATAGGCTTTTTTATTTTTTGGAAGATAACCAAGGAGGGGAACAGAATGAGAAAAAAACAACTAATCATGCTAACCATTGGGATCATGATGTTGTGCGTGTCAGGAGCCGAAGCTTCAACGTCAGGGGCATTTAATATTTTTGGATCTGATGCGGAAGCCTTAGGGAAGGCGAATGCGTTTACCGGGGAAGCCGACAACCCAAGTGCGGTTCATTTTAATCCCGCGGGGATGACGCAGTTGGAGGGATCGAATGTCTCAATTGGTGTGGCATTAATTAAGCCATTAGTAGATTACACTGACAGCTCAGGTAATGAGGTGGCTATGCGGGAGAATAAATTTATTATTCCCACAGTTTATGTTACGTCAGATTTGTCTAGTGATCGCTTTACATTAGGAGTTGGTGCAAAGTCTAATTTTGGTGCCGGGACTGACTGGGCTCCAGATAGTTTTTCCAAATATATCGCAACGAAGACAGAATTAGAAAATATTGACTATTTGATATCTGGTGCTTACCAAGTTTCGGATAATTTTTCAGTCGGAATAGGTTTAGATGTAGTAAGTTCTCGCATAAACCTCAACAAGAATATTAATCAGCAAGCAGGTGCTGATGGTCAAGCTCAAGTAAAAGGAAAAGATGTTGGTGTAGGGTACAACCTATCTACTATGTATAGAATTGATGAAAACCATCAGATTGGAGCTGTTTACAAAAGTAGTACAAGCTTGACATTTGATGGGGAAGTCCACTTGACTGGCCTCAACACTGCTGCGCCAAATTTCTTACAAACAGTCTTTGGAGGTTCTGCATTTACCAGTCGAGCTGTAGGTAAGTTTGAATTACCTCAAAGTGTCGCATTGGGTTATAGTTGTCAGAAATTTGAGGATTGGATAATAAATCTAGACATCACGTGGATGGATTGGTCAAGTATTAGTAGGCTGGATTTTGAGTATCCAGATGTTACAAATACAACGCAACTAAGTGTTCT
>JAUIER010000015.1 GCA_030429765.1 bacterium
GGTTGAATACGTGGGCTTGACCTGAATCTCAACCGAACGCGATTTGTATCCCGGCTTGGAAACGGTCATCAACAATGTCTCACGTCGATTATCCAGAAATTTCTTGATATGCCCGGTGTAATAAACACGGATACAATTATCATGCCGCTCGGACAAACGGCGCCCTTCCGAATAAAACTCCATGGGTTTCGACAATTCCACATTAGACTCGGACAGCGCGCCTCCATTCAACTGGGCAAAGGTCACCTGAAGATCCTCGGTCACAAGCGTTGCTGCACTTTCAAACTGAAGATTGATATCGATCAGAAACGTCTTGAAATTTCCCAGCCGATGATCCATCTGCTCGACGGGTAATCCTAAAATATGCTTCCATATATAAGCAAACGTCGGATGCGGATAATCCTCCGCGGTAATACACTTTTTGGGAATCTGCGCGATCCCCGGAAAATTGGGCACCTCGGGAACCGGTGAACGATGCAGCGCGTTGACCACCAGGTAAGGCGCCCAGTCAATCTCCCGGATATTCTCTAATCCCGTCCGATCATCCGGCAAATAATTGTTTTTGATCGACTGACTATACAAAAAATTAAACCGCGCACTCGCCAGCGGAACCGCCCCGTCATCTTCGTATTGATCGACCCCCGAGACAAATATACCCAGTGGGTTCAAAACATCTGCCACTCCGACGATATTTAAAAAACGGACCGTTTCGCGCAGTTCATGGATCACGCCCCGATACTGAGAATCCACAATCGCCTGACGAAAATCATAAATCGTATCGCTGCCAAATGACATTTGTGAAAGCTCCTGCTCTCCAATCAGCAGAGGAATCTTAACGCCGAACCGTTTGGCCAGCATCTTCATTTCATAACCCCACTGTGCGATCTTGGCCCCCCAGAACGGGGCTCCTAATGTGATAAATGCGTCGAGATGCTGGATCGTCCTTTTCGGACTGTACCCCTCCGCGTCGAGCATCGACTGGAACAGCCAAATCGATCCAACCAGACCTCCCTGCGAATGCATAACCAGCGAAATCTTATCGTCGTCCCGAAACCGGGCCGTCCGCGCGTTGATCACATCCGCCAGATCCTTGGCAAAATCGTACGGTATCTTCTCATCATGCCCTGTTTCATACTCGACATTCTGGATGATGTATTTGGTCTGCGGATCCCGCGCGTTCAAGACACGACGCAAGGCCGGCACCATATGACCAAAGTGCGTCTTGTTACCGTTAATCCCGTGGATCAGATAGACGATATGTTTTTTTAATCCCTTTGACATTGCGGCTCCGTGTACTGCCGGGCCAGTTGCTTGATCCGGCTTAAATCAGTCTTACCCGTTCCTAATAGTGGAATGGATTCAATCTTAAAAAACATCTTGGCGTCGGGGACCCATAAGTTCGGCAGGTCCGTTGACTTGAGCTGCTGCACCACCGCCACCGGGTCAAAATCAGCCGCGTATAGAACGACCAGTCGTTCGCCCTTTTTGTCGTCGGGAACACTGGTCACTACACACATCGGATCACTGGCATTGCAAACCGCGTGGATTGTCTCTTCCACTTTGATATGCGGCACCATCTCGCCGGCAATCTTGCTGAAACGGCTCAACCGATCTGTGATCATAATAAAACCTTCCTCATCAATATTGGCCACGTCTCCTGTGGAGTACCATCCGTCTTGAATCACTTCATGCGTCAAATCATCCCGCCCCAGGTATCCCTGCATGACGTTCGGTCCTTTGACCTGCATCAGTCCATCTTCATTGACATCGACCGGTTCATATGTTTCCGGATTCAGGATCCGCACTGCGATCCCCGGCAATGGCAGTCCGATCTTACCGCGCTTCTGCGACTTTTGTCTAACGCCTTCCTGCCGGTAATCCGGCAGATTGATCGACACAATTGGTGACAACTCCGTGCATCCATATCCCTCCATCGGTTCGATGCCAAACTTTTCCTCAAAGGCCTGACTGATCGAGGACTTGAGCTTCTCGGCCCCCACAACCACCAGCCGCAGGGAATCAAATTGTTCCTCGGTACACCGACGGATATAAGTATTGAGAAAAGTCGGCGTGGCCATCAGGATCGTGGCCCGATGCTGCTGCGTCAGTCGCCCCACCATCTTGGCATCAAGCGGATTGACATGGTAAACAGCTCCCGCACCCGTGACCAATGGAAACCACATCGTTCCGGTGAATCCAAATGAATGAAAGAACGGCAACACCCCCATCATCACGTCGGTTTTCTGAACATGGAAAATCTGATACAACCCTTCGAGGTTCGACATGATATTGGCATGCGTCAGCTTAACTCCTTTGGGTTGTCCCGTGCTGCCTGATGTAAACATGATGGTCGCCAAGCGGTTTAAATCCCTATCCTTGGATCGACCAAAGACCATCCGTTGCGCGATGAAACCCGGACAAACCACGGCCGTCAGGAATCCGGTAAATTTATCTCGCGAGGTAATCGTCTTGAGAATGTCTTCAATATAGATCACCTCACAACCGATCTTGAGATTGAGTTTCTCCATAAACAACCGCGATGATATCACCGTGCTCATTTGACACTGCTCGATGATAGAATCCAAGGCCTCGGCTGATGTCGTATAGTTCAGATTAACCGGCACGCGCCCCGACATGGATACAGCCAGATTGCTCAGCACTCCGCCGACCGATGGCGGCAGACAAATACCGACCTCGGTCTGATCCTTGAGTGGATCTTCCAGTTTATCCTTGAGGATTACGGCCGAGATCAACGTCTCACGATACGTTAGTTGCCGCCCCGAAGAATCGCCGATACAAAGACGCTTGGGATGCTTGCGGGCCTGCTTCCAGAAATTCTCCGGCAAGGTCAGACTTTGATCCAAGCGGTGTGGGAACGAGTTAGCCCCCAGCTCCCGGATATGATTGCGGACGGTAAACGTCGATGCATCCGACGGCAAGGCCTCCCCATAATTGACCGTGACAGGATAAGGCAGCGCGCGGGGACTTTTATAGAAATATTTTCCGCGTTCGTAACTGAATATACTTCCCCAGACCCGATCCAGATGGACCGGAATGATCGGACAGTCGGTGTGCCGGATAATCCGCTCCAGTCCCTTGTTGAAACGCAGCATATTGCCAGTCCGGGTCAGCTGTCCCTCGGGAAAAATGCAAACCAGCTCGCCATTCTGAATAGCCTCCGTCGCTGTATTCAGCGACTTGAGGATCTGCTTGGGACCATCCGTGTACGAGATTGGAATGGCGCCAGCCAGTTTGAATATCGGCTTGAGCCACTTGATCTCGTAGATATTCCGGTACATCAGAAAACGGATCGGCCGCTGAATCGTGACCACCAGGAGCACCGCATCAATATAGGATACATGATTGCATGCCAACAGCGCCCCGCCCTTCGCCGGTACGTGCTGACGGTCTACCACCTTAATCTTGTAAATGGAATGCGCGAGGATCCACACAATAAATCGCACAAAGGCATACGGCAGCAAACGGATGATATAGATGGTTCCGACGATGGTCATCACTCCGATCACCACAAAGATATGCGCCGCGTTGAGGTGCAGCAGATCTCTAAGAACATAAATACACAATGAACCGATCAGGATCCCGATAAAGGATAGGATATTATTGGTCGCGATCACTTGCCCCAATCGGTCCGGCGGGCTGTTTGTCTGAACAAGGGCGCTTAGCGGAATCATGAAAAATCCGGAAGAAATACCCAACAAGAAGATGATGATCATAGCCAGTGGATAAGAATAATGGACAAAACCCAGGATGATGGAGAATGTACTCAATCCCACCGCTCCCAGAGGAACCAACCCCAATTCAACCTTGTCTAATGAAAATTTTCCGGCGAGGATACAGCCCAGCCCAATACCCATTGTGAGTGAAGCAACGAGGAATCCCGTCTGGATCAGATCGATCTCCATGACCTTTCGCGCGTACAGCAGGACATTCGGCTGAAACAATCCACCTAAAAAGCCAAAGTACATCAACCCCATGATCGACAAAAACAGGGCGCGGTCCTGCCGAATCCATTTAAGATTATGATAGACTTCCTTAACAAAGTTAAACTCGAGCTTACGCTCGCGATTGGCAATCGGCACGCGAGTCACCGAAAAACTGGTAATCATACCCACAACGGCAATGCCGATAAAAAGATAAGATGACAGATAATAGTCCGGCGCCGTCCACTCTCCCAAAAATCCGGCGCTGGTCTGACCGACGAGAATGGCAATGTATGTCCACATCTGAATCACACCATTCCCTTCGGAGATTTTCTTTTTCTCAAGAATCTCCGGGAGGATGCCGTACTTGGACGGACTGAACAACGCGCTCTGAAATCCCATCACAAAAAGCACCGTCAGGATGGCGACCATACTTCCATCGATGAGCGCCCAAAGGCCCAACATCATGATCACCACCTCCATCACCTTGGTGACAACTATAATATGTTTCTTTGAAAAACGGTCGGCCAGAAATCCGGCGAACATGGAGAACAGCAAAAACGGCAGAATGAATACTGCTCCGCACAGAGCGAGATACAACGTACCGCCGCTGGACTGATCGATGGTATCCACAATGATAACCGCGATCAGGAATTTGAACGCATTATCATTGAGCGCGCCCAGAAACTGGGTCACGATCAACGATTTGAATCCCAGACTTTTAATACCGGCTTTACTCAAATTTCACTTCCTTTCCGTCCATCAACAGATCCTTGATGACAGCTTGGCCTTTTTTGTCGATGGCGACACGGACGGACACTTTGCCTCTATTCCGTGAATGTTCAATCGGTTTACCCTCGCCCTCCGGCACAAAGTAACTCTCAATCCCGTACTCGACTTCGATACTGCCTGAACGGGTTCGAACCACCTCACCCCGAACAAACAATCCTCCACTCGGTTGAGCGAGCATGACTCGGCTGGGCACCGCGTATTCGCCGTCGCGTTCCAGCATCAAATAAATCCGATCTCCATCTTTAAACGTGTGATCCTTATGCGGCCAGTACTTGGTTGTCAAACGGCTGATATCGTATCTCAGAATCACATAGTCGCCCCGAAACAGATCGCGCGGATCCACCGGGATGGTCTTTAATAATACCGTTGTTCCGGTTCGAAGTGTATATTCTTTTGTCCCCACGAAGGCTACCAAAATGATCAGCCAAAAACAGCCGATCAGCATCATAATCGTCTTTTTATTCATGATCGTCTCCTCCAGAAGTTCGTGTTTGAAATTCCTGTCGCAAGGCATTTCGTTTTTTCTCAAAAAATATACCGCCGACCACCAGAATACATCCGCCCACCAGGAAGAATATCGACCGCGGTAACAATTCCCAGAAAAAGTCGAAGTATCGAACGAGGATAAATAGACCGACATACATCATCCCGATATTGATCAGACTCATGTCTTCACGATGATGCCCAACCAGCAAAACTGTCAGGATCAAGGCCAGCAGGATAAGATTAAAGATCAATGTGTACATACCACTTTCCACCGGAAACAAGAAAAAGATGGAACCAATCACGCAAAGGGTCAGACCAATTTGCTGTTCAAGCTGACGAAAACGGCCCTGAGGCTTTCCGATCCAAATATTGTAGGCACAGGCCAATGCCGCCAGCACCGCGATGCCGATAAAGGCAAAGGTAAATTGCGGTGTCACTTTAGCGAACAATTTTACGATATTGGTGTAACTGCTGACATGACCGGAAAACAGCTCGAAGGACAGCAAAAACAGCGAGCCCAAAATCACTTTCACGCTCATCAGGCGAAAGATCCGCGATACACGGTCAAACTTATTCAAATGAAACGGCAGCGATCCTAACGCAAACATCAGTACTGCGAATACCAGATAAAGTACGGGAAAGGCCACAAAGTTTTTTGAGGCGACCGAAAAGTTGAACCCTCGAAACACAAACAGGCCGATCCACAAATAGGACAGAACGCCAAACAGCGACGCCACCGCCCTATTGCGCAATCCATAAACCAGGGGCAGAATCCCGATCATCCACAGCAACACCAACGAATGATTATTGGCATTCACGTGATAGATCTGCGCGATCAGAAATATACTTCCGCCGAACAGCAAAGATCCCAGGAATAATAACGAATGTCCCACCCGCGGAAAATTTGCCCGTTCATATGTCAAACTATAACCCGCGTAGGTAGAGATCGCGGTGCACACCGTCAGTAGTATCACCTTGAACACAGACGACATCGATGTCCAATTTGATGCGATAAACAAAAAAGCCCCGATCCCAAGAGACAGGGCTCCCAACGTCGACAGAATCGATATTAGTTTGCTAGATGTTCGTTCCTTCTTGTCTTCCACTATATCCGCACGCATGATCTGTGCCTGTTCAGACGTTACCACTGAATTGTTTTCCCACTTATCGACTAAACGCTCCATATATCCAGCCATTTTATTTTCCTCCGCTGAAAGTTCTTAACCACTTGGTGAGCAGCTTGGCAAGTTGCCGGTGTTCCGCTGTGGAAAGTTCGCCGGACATCTGCTTGAGTTGCGCACAATATTTGTTCCAAATCTCATCGAGTAAATCCACTCCCTTTTGGGTGATCACAATAAGATTAACCCTCCGGTCGCCCTCCTGCGCGAGGCGCTGGACCAGTTGGTCTTGTTCAAGTTTATCGATGAGTTTGGTCATATTGGAAGGTGTCACGATGAGATGCTTGCTGATATCGACCTGCTTGATACCCTGGTCGGATCCGCGATGCTGTATAACCATGAGAATATTAAATTTTCCCGGGGTGAGATGATACGTCTTGAGAAAAGACGTCATTTGGGAATGGATGGAATTGTAAAGCAACACCATGCTGTAGATGGATTGCTCGTGAAATTGCTCTTTGCGTTCTTCTATGCCGAATGGATTGGACTCTCGCATAACATCTCCTTTGTTCAACTAATTTTAGTTTACCATTCAACTATTTACTTGTCAACTATTAAGAGCGAGGTATTTTCAATGATAGCGTATGTACCTCCTGTCAAATATGTTACAATTACCTTCGTGGGGAAAATATTTAAGTACTTGAGTCATATATGAAGAAATTCAATATAAAGAACCTGCTCATTGTCGCCGCGTTTGGCTTACTGAGCTGGCTGGCCTACTCAAACAGCCTGCATAATCCTTTTTTGATGGATGATCACGCGCTGATCCTGCAGAACCGGGACATCGCCGATATTGGACATCTCCAACTCAATATCTTTGAAAAGTCTGAGGAAGGCTCTAGCGGCGCCAACTATGTCTATTTTCGGCCGGTCACGCATTTATTCGATCTGGTGTCTTATCTGCTTTTCAAGAAAGACGTATTCATGTATCACGTGATGAACCTGTGCATCCTGTTCATCTGCGGGGTGATTCTTCACACACTTTTACAACGCATCGGATTTCGTGAACACGTCGCCTTTATTACTACATCCTTCTTCCTTGTTCACCCGATCAACGGCGTCCTGATAAACTACACAACCACCACCGGATTCCTGCTGCTGATCTTCTTTAGTCTGATCGGCTTCCTGTGCCACTTGCGCTATATAGAGAAAGGCCGCCGCCTGTTTCTCGCCCTGAGTTACCTGCTCTTCTCTCTAAGCCTTTTATGTCACGAGACGGCGGTCATGTACCCGTTCTATCTAGCCGCCATCCTGTTTTTCTACCGATCATTCAGACTCAAACGAATCGCACTCATGCTGATCCCATTCATCACCTTGATCGGGATTTATCTGATCTTTCGAATGAACTACGCCAGCCTGAAGGCCGGCGTCATTGATCAAATTTCTGAGTTTCATATCTCCATCTGGCAATTTACAGCGATGTTTTTCAATATATCGCTGTTATATCTCAAGAATCTAATCCTTCTTGAAGATATTGCCTTAATGTGGAGCTCGCCGGTATTGTCTGAAAATTTGTGGCTGTGGAACGGGGCGTTTTTGGCCGTTTTGATGGGTTTGGTATGCTTGATATTTAAGATATGGGGCAAAGATCCCAAATCATTTGCCCTTTTGTGGATCCTCATCGGACTGGCGCCGGTGAGCATGGCCTGTTTCTCCAGACGTTCCATGGGGTTCATCATCTCCCCTCACTGGCTGTTAATCTCCTCAATCGGATTTTTTCTGTTGATCGCGTTATTTCTAGACAGCTTTCTTCAGTCGAAAAAACGGGTGATCGGCATCGTGGGCGTCTGCCTGATGCTGACATGGTATGTTACCGCCTCACGACATTACAACACTATTTGGGGCAATGAAATCCGCTACTGCAAATACATGTTAGATATGTCCCCCAACATGACGCTCATTCGGTTTTGGCTGGCGAATGCGTATATGCGGGCGGGCGCGTTGGACAAGGCCTCTGAAGAGTTTCGGCAGACGATTAAGGGAACCTATTCAGATTGGACGACATTCACAAATCTGGGCATCATCGCGGGAAAACTCGATCGCAAACACGAAGAATTAAAATACTACTTGGCGGCTCAGCAGCTAAATCCGGATTCCGTTGACCTGCTCAACAATATCGGCGCTGTCTACATCCACCTTGATCAATTCGATAAAGCCGAGAAGTATCTGCTCAAAGCGCTTGAGATGGAAACCGAATTCATCGAACCGATGAAGAATCTGAGCGTCTTGTATGTCACACAAAATCGGCTGGGAGAGGCCATTCACATATTGGAGCGGGTGATTCAGGTTGAACCCAATGACGAGTACTCCCTCCGGATGTTGCGAACATTGAAATCCCCTGCCAAATAAATTTCAACCTTTCAACACAGATCTGACGTGATACGCCGCGATACCGAAGGCCACCGAAACATTCAACGAATTCTTAACACCGCTCATTTCAATTTCGACACATTGATCACACAGATCGGCCACACTCTGGTCGATCCCCTCGACCTCATTCCCGACAATCAAACATACCTTTGACTTCAAGAGGCAATCCGTATGCCAAACACTGTCAACGGTTTGCTCCAGCCCGATGATCTGAAACCCCTCATCTCTAAGTCGGGATACAACAGACTGAATATTCTCGTCATACTCCCAGTCGACATGATCTTCCGCCCCCAACGCGGTCTTGGCTATCTGATTATTAGGCGGAAATCCGGTAATCCCGCAGATCCACAGCTTGGCCACGCCGACACCGTCACACGTGCGGAATATGGAGCCCACGTTGTGCAGACTGCGGATGTCATTCAGAATCACATGAAACGGCAACCGTTCCTCTTTCATCTTCTGCGCCTGGCGGGCCTGATTCTCGGCATGAGTAATCTTACGCATATCGTCCTCCAGCCGTCCGGGATCGATCAAACAACAGGCATCCCCATAATAGCCCCATCATACAGCTCAGTACGGACAAGATGGCCCACGTGTTCGTAATCACAAAACCGGCCATCACGACGGGCGCAACAATATAGATCCACCGCCATGGAAAGATCGGCAGGCACGCCAACAGAAATTCAATCACGATGATCGCATGTGATACATAGATGCTCAATTGTTTAAGCTGATCGGCCGAATATTGCTCGATCAGCCAGGCATGCGGCTGAATATCATTGCGCACCCAAAATATATTGTAGAAGGCCTCGCCACTGAAATACTCGGGCGTCAGTTTGCCGATAAATCCAGCAAAGAACACACACCCTACGATCAGCCGTGCCAACAAGCGGGCCTGCAATCCCAACACCTCACTTTTACGTTTCAATTGAGTGCCCAATCCAAATATCCATATCGCCACCCAAAATGAGGTCACAAATGTCGCATCATTATATGTATTCAGATGAAGCATCAAACCCAGCGATGATAAAATCATAATAATTGCAGCGAACAGCAGGCGTCCTTGAGTGGGAGATATCAACGAAGGCAAAGATAAAGCGGGCAGCACGTATAAAAAGGCCGACACTCTCGGGTCCTGAAAAATCACTGGAAACATGGCGTGACCGGCGGTCACATCAAACGCCACATCCAGCAAATACGGCCCCAGAAATACCGCTTTTATAAACCAGCCGATCAGCCAGAAGGTCATCACAACCTGAAGGACCAGTACATTTTGTGCGGATAAGTGGGACTTCATCATTGGCCCGTCACCTTCTGTAATTCAATATGCTGGTTCTGCACATCAAGATAGTAATGGGAAACCAGCTCCTGCCCCCGGTAAGAGCTTTTCAGGGTAATGTAGCTATATTCCTCATCTTCCAGAAACTTGGATCGATACCACGTGAATGTCGCCAGGCGCAGCGGGTAATGATTCAGCCACGTATGAAAATACTTGCTAGGACGGACCATGACATCGGCTGACTCCGTAAGATAAGGTCGATTTCCAATCCAGATCTGATTTCCGTAGTTGTACATCGCCGGAATCGGCTGCATGACCGCCCATTCCGCAAATGAATTGTTGGCGAGATGAAATTGCTTAAGACCACGCTTTTGCAGTCCGGGAACAAATAATTTTGCTGCGATAAAGAAATACAGAAGGATCACGGCGCCGCAAAGCACCATGAATTTGGGATGAGACTTTCTCGTCGAAGACTTTACGAGATCGAGCAGTGTGATTTCATTTTGATTACTAACCGACATGAGGCGATGCGGGTCCGTCTAGTCCTTAAATAAATCCTTCATCTTACGGGCCTTGTCCATAAAGGCGTCGGTGGTATCATCCACGATACCCACCGCTTCTTTGATGGTCTCTGTCGCGACAGTCGTCGACGTGCTGATGATTCCCTGAACACCCTCACGGATCTGCGACAGATTTACACCGACCAAGCGGCTGATGCCGGCCTTGCTCAGCGACCGAACCAGAATAATCTGCACAAGTGATTCAAGGTCGGCCACATCCGTGAACGTCTCATGAATATTCAGATTAAAGGACTGAATCTTGGGATCAATACCCGAAGAATAATCCTTGTAGACCAATCGATCAATTTTCAGTTCAAGCTTGTCCATCTGGACCGACCGTTGCGGCTTCGGCGCGTCTTCCGGGACCGGCGGTTCACTCGGCTGCCGACGCATCACTTTGAGCGCGTCAATGTTGATCTCGCCTTCACCGCTCTTGATCACCACAAACTCACTGAGATGAAAGCGCACATGGTTAAAGTGAAGGTTTCCTTTGATTAATTCCGCCTTATCATAATCGATGTAGATATCCGGAACTTCCGCCATGACCTTATCGCGGAAATTCGCCGGGTTGTTCAACACCATATCATCGATATCGATGATAGGCTCCTTCAAACCTATCTTCAATCCTTTGATGTGCAGCGGAAGCCCCGTGGATTTCTTAACAATGTGCTGGGCCGCAAACTTGACCAGCATATTCCGGGCGAACACCGACACAATCAACAATATAAATATCAAAACGAGCAATCGTTTGAATAACTTCATGACATTTCCTCCATCAAGGGTATCACACTCTTCTTGGCTCTATTATAGTACGACTATACAGGAAATGCAGGATTTCTTCCACATGTAGATAAGATTACTCAATCGCCGTCATAGCGGACAGCTCCGATGCACGTTGACCGCTCACAATCCGCGGCGTCAGCAGGATCACGATTTCCGTCGTCCGGTCGAGCTCTTCCCGACTGCGGAACAATGTCCCGACGAGCGGTGCCTCACCCATCAGCGGAATCTTGCGGACCGATTGGATCCGTTCCCGCTTGATCAAACCGCCGATCACAATCGTTGCCCCGTCTTCGACCAGCACTGTCGTCTCCGCCTCTGACGTCTCAACGACTGGAATGGTATTGTTGTTGGCCGTCACAACGGTGCGCGTCACGGAACTGACCTCCGGCTTGATCTTCAAGGTGATGAATCCATCCGGATGAATCGTCGGCGTGGTGAAAAGTTTGACCCCCACTTCGATGAAATTCACACTCTCCGCCGTGGTCGTCGGGCCCGAGGATGGCGTGGTCGTAGTGGACGTCACATACGGCTCCGTGGATCCCACCAGGATCTTGGCCTCCTGACGATTGATCGCCGTGATGCGGGGATTGGAGAGGATACGCGTCTCCCCGGCCGTTTCCAGCGCCTCGAGCAACACCTGATACCGATCCTGCTCCAGTTGTCCGATTGACGCACGGCCAAATTTTTGCGCCGAATTTAGGACATCCAGATTGGCCGCAAAATTCAGGTGATGATCCGGATCGGCCAACGCCTCCCAATTGATCCCCATCTTGAATTCATCATTCAGCACCACCTGAAGAATCTTGGCTTCGATCAAGACTTCCTGGGGACGTTGATCAAATGTCTCCACCAGCCGCTGAATCCGCTCCAGCCGTGTCGCACTATCCGCGACAATCAATTGATTGCTCGGCTGATCGAAATGAATATATCCTGATGTGGCCGAGGTCATTGCCGTCAGATCCGATTTGAGATCAGCGACTTGGGCATATTTCAACTGATAGCGCCTCGTCGCCATCGGCACATCTATCAGGGCTAAAAATTGTTGCACACGGTTGAGCACCGTTTCGTCGTCGGTCATGATCATATGATTGGCTGTTGGATCGATGTAAATGCTCCCGCTATTTGATTTGATACTCTTGGCGAAACCGGACAGCCGTTCAATCGGGACAAATTGTGACGAGAAGATGCGCGTCAAATGCATTGTGTTAAAAGGATGACCAAAGCGTTTTTCATAGTCAACCGCCGTAAATATCCGGACTACATCCATCTCCTGATGATAAGCGAGTCCATACATATCCGCCATCAAATCCAACGCCTCCATAACCCCGACATCTTTGAGGTGCAGAGTGACGCGTCCATTGACATTCGGCGCCACGGCCATATTCATGCCGCTTTTTTGCGACAATATCTTGAGCGCGTCAACAATATCGATATTCTTAAAGTCCACCACATCCATATGAGCATCTTCCGCGGCCAGTACAGGGATCGTCGATAGAATCATAACCAGAATGACACAGCCCCCCAGCAACAACCTTTGTCGCGCCATCACTCTCATATCTTCATCGTCCTTGTCTGCCCCAACAACTCATAGACGATTTGGCCGGCATCAATGGCAATCACCGTGGCGCCGCCCAGTCGATCATCCACGCCCACAAATAGCGTGGTTTGATTGGTGACGTCCTCAACAATAATCCGCGGTTCTTCATCCAGAACTATCCCGACAATCTTGAACGAACTCAAAAACTGTTGATGCTGTCGTTCAAAGACCTGATCTGTATTTACTTGATTGATCACCACCGGTTCAAAGATATTTCGACTCAAATGAAACTTATCCGGATGATGAGGAAGGACCAGTAGTTTGACGTCTTCACCCCTGATTTGACTCATGGATTCTGACCATGACCGTAACTGTTTCATCGGCGCCTGATACTCGATTTGATAGAACCAGAATCCGCAGAAAATGGATATGGCGGCCATGAAGATCAGACCCAATTTAAATGCACCGTTGACTATCCGCAGACGCCGGACCATTGACTGTCGAAACAATAATTGTGTTCTTAAGGCGTGAAAAGAATTGATCTGGCGGGATTTGAGGAGTGTGTAAACTTGACCGTCGGACGCCGCCAGCCGGCGACTAAAGTCGGCCTTCTGCGCCTCGTCTAAAGCTATAGACGTGCCCTGTTCATTCGTATGTTTGTCCGTTAATCGCATCCGTTACCCTCGCATCGCTGTCTGTGGATTCAAGGATAACACTTGTTTGATTATTTGTCAAATTTTTGATAATTCACCAATTAGTAGGACGAGGAGGAATTGTACAGCTTTTTTTCTTCGGCGGCAATTTGGGATAGTTGAGCGCCGATCTTGATCAGCGCGTAGCCGATCGCGAAGATAAATATACCGACCTGGATATGTTTAAAATCCTGCCGGGTGACATCCACAAATACAATCAGAATCCCCAGAAGGATATTGATCATGCCTCCTCCCAGCGTAAAAATGCCCAGCCGCTCAAGCTTTTTGATATTTTTAAACTTCATCGAATATGACCCTCTGCCGCGCCCCGCCTTATTTCTTCACCGTATTCAGGATATGATCATAAGGTTCCAAGTCCTGCGATTCTCCGGTCACAATGTTGGGCGTAAGAAAGATCACAATCTCGGTAAGCCGATCCAGATTATCCTGACTTTGAAAGGCCAACCCGATCAACGGAATCTGCCCGAGTATCGGGATGCGCTTTTTGGAATCGATTCGCTCTTCACGAATCAGTCCGCCGATCACGATCGTGGCGCCGTCCTTGACCATGACGGTTGTCTCAGCCTCCGATGTTTCGACAATCGGAATGGTGTTGTTGTTGGACGTCACTAGATTTCGGGTCACGGAACTGACCTCGGGCTTGATCTTCATCGTAATAAAACCATCATCATGGATTGTCGGCGTGGCAAACAGCTTGACCCCGACCTCGATAAAATTTACCGTTTCAGAGACAGTGGTTGGACCTGAAGACGGTGTGGTCGTCGTAGATGTGACGTAGGGCTCCGAAGATCCAACCAGGATCTTGGCCTCTTGTTTGTTGAGAGCGGTGATGTGCGGATTGGACAGGATTTTAGTGTCGCCGATTGTCTCCAGCGTTTCAATCATGGCGGTATAATTGTCGGCCGCCAGCGTTCCAATCTTGACCCGACCGAATTTGTCGGACGCGTTGAGCACGCTGAGGTCTTCCGATATCGTGAGTTCATGAAAATCCTGGACGATCCCCTCCCAATTCACACCCAGCTTGAACTCATCGCTGAGCGCGACCTGAATGATCTTGGATTCGATGGATACAGCCAACTGTCTCTTGTCGAAGGTGGCTATAAAGTGCCGGATGCGGTTGACCACCTCCTCACGGTCCGTCACCATAATCCGATTGGAATAGATATCAAATTCCATCGTGCCGACGGTCGGTGTCAGCAATTTAAGCAGCTTTGAGCCCAGAACATCCACCTCGGCATACTTCACATGAAAGGCCTGCGTGACCAGCGGCACATCCATCACCTCGACAATTTGATCGATCTCCGCGAGCTTCTGCGGCGTGTCCTTGATGATGAGAGTATTGGAATAGTTATCGGCCATGATGCGGCCTTTGGGACTTTTGACTTCATTGAGCAGCGTCAACGCGGAGTCCACCTTGATATGCGTGAGGTTAATGATGTTGGTTTGGTGCTCGGCCCCGAACGGATGTCCAAAATCCGCTTCGAACTCCTCGGCCTTCATCAGCAGAACAATGTCGTTCTGCACCACATAGGCCAGATTCTGCGACGCCGCCAGAACGTCCAAAACCTCCCGGACACTGACATCCTTGAGATATAAATTGACCCGCCCGTTCACGCTTTGCGTGGCCGAGAAATTAATGCCGCTGCGCTGCGACAAAAATTTGAGCACGGCCATCATGTCCAGGTCCTTAAACTCAATCAGGCCGATCTCGCGGTCGAGGTCTACCGATTTATCCTGAGCAAACGAAGGCATCAGCATGAATACCACCGACAAAAATACAGTTCCAATCAATAAATATTTTTTAACATTCACGATCAAATCCTTTACGGTTGAATTTCAATCTTTTCCTGATCCATTTCAAAAATCACCCGGTCATCCATGATTTCTGAAACCCTGGCCCCCATGACTTCATCACCCGTTTGTACAAATATGGTTTCTTTGGTGAAAATATTCTCGACAATGGCCTGATATTCACGATCGAATGTGATCCCGACCACTCGAATGGCCTGCTTGAACTGCGCTAATTTCTTAAGTTCCGAACGGGACGTCGTGCCAGCCGTCCCAGCCGGCTGAAAAATATCCCTACGATTAAATACCGCCATATCAATGGCCCGCGGTGTTGACTCTCCACGTATAGGCCCGACGGACCGCGTGCTGGTAGCCGGTTCAAATCTGTTGAGATCAAACCGCCCATACCGAATAGCCAGCCCAATCCCGTAGATCAACAGAAAGGCCGCCAACCCGCCGACGACATACACCAAAACCCGGTTGACCCGTTGATGCTTGGCAATTTTCGCCTGATATTTGTCGTACGAAGATTCCTGGTAAAGGATCGGCATCCAGCCGCGGATCCGTTCCAGCCACTCTTCATCCATCTTGAACTTTTTCACACGAACACCATTGATTCTTAGCGGTTGTGGACTCTATGGCAACTACTATTGTATAGTCATCGGTCCAATTTATCCATACGTAATTCCGCTACTATATCATATTAATGCCTGCGGTATAAAGAGATAAAAAAATAGCCATCCGCCGGATTGGCAGATGGCTATTTAGTATTTGAAACAGTCCGCCGATTATACGGCTGCTGTATTCTTTGAAGCAATGTACTGAATGAGATCAACAACTTTGTTTGAGTAACCCCATTCGTTATCATACCAGGATACAACCTTAACGAAGTGATCATTCAAGGCGATTCCGGCGCCGGCGTCAAAGATTGACGTGCGCGCGTCGCCGCGGAAATCGTTGGAAACAACCTGATCTTCCGTATATCCCAGGATTCCTTTCAAAGGACCTTCGGAAGCGGCCTTCATCGCTTTCTTGATGTCTTCATAACTGGCCGCTTTTTCCAACCGGCATGTCAAGTCAACAACTGAAACGTCAGGTGTTGGCACGCGGAACGCCATTCCCGTCAATTTTCCGTTGAGCTCTGGAATAACTTTACCGACAGCCTTGGCCGCCCCGGTTGATGAAGGGATGATGTTTTGGTAAGCGCCGCGTCCACCGCGCCAATCTTTCAATGATGGACCGTCGACGGTTCGCTGTGTCGCTGTTACGGCGTGAACTGTTGTCATCAATCCTTCGATGATGCCGTAGTTATCGTGTAAAACCTTGGCAATGGGAGCCAAACAGTTTGTTGTACATGACGCGTTGGAAACGAAATCCATTCCCGGCGTGTAGTCTTCGTGGTTGACACCCATGACGAACATTGGTGTTTCGTCTTTGGATGGAGCCGACATGACCACCTTCTTAGCGCCTGCCTGCATGTGGCCTCGGGCCGTTTCTTTGGTCAGGAATAATCCCGTTGATTCGACGACGTAATCGGCGCCGATCGCGTCCCATTTCAAGTTCGCGGGATCCCGCTCAGCCGTGACACGGATTTTTTTGCCGTTCACAACCAGGTCATTACCTTCGACGGCGATTGTACCTTTAAACGCTCCATGCGTTGAATCGTATTTAAGTAGATAGGCTAGATAATCTGTCGGGACCAAGTCATTGATTCCCACAATCTCGATATCATCACGCTCAGCCGCGGCCGTGAACACTAAACTCCCGATACGTCCAAATCCGTTAATTCCAACTTTTACCATTTTAAGTCTCCTCTCGTAAAGAAGTGTTGATAAATACCTATATACTGAAAACAAATTCTGGGATAGAATTAGATAAGACTAATAAGATAAAGCGAGGGATCAGAATTGTCAAGGACAAATAATTCCAAGCACTTAGAACTGATAACCGGGCTCAAGTCTGGCGCCGCGGGCCAGATCAACGGATTTCATCCGCCGGCCGCCCTCCAATTGGGCCTCGGCGACGATCAGCACACCTTCACCTGTTCCGATGGATAATCCACCTTCATCGACCTTGAGCAGAACGCCCGGTTGGGCCGGATCAGCCGTCTTTGCCACGGACGTGACGAAGAGCTTGAGCCGTTTGCCGCTGTATTGAGTGTACGCCCCGGGCCAGGGCTGAAGCCCTCGTATCAGATCATGCAGTTCACGGGCCGGTCGGTTCCAGTCAATCACCCCCATCGATTTATCCAGCTTGGCGGCGATGGTCACCGCCGATTCATCCTGCGGTATCAGGCGAGCCTGGCCAGCTTCGATATCCGCAATGGTCTGGATCAGAAACGCCCCTCCCTCAGCCATCATCCGCTCGCGTATGTCCTGCGACGTCTCCAGCGCGCCGATCTGGATGGGATAGGTGGCGATGATATCGCCGGCGTCCATGCGCGCATTCATCCGGATGATGGTCATCCCGGTTTCCGTTCGCCCATCTATGATCGCCCGGTTTATCGGAGCGGCCCCGCGGTATTCCGGCAGAATCGAACCATGCAGATTGATCGAATAAATGCGCGGGATATCAAGCACAGCCTGCGGCAGTATCCGTCCATAGGCAATCACAACGAACAGATCAGCCGTGCAACGTCTGAGCCGATCCATCACCTCGGGATCACGATAATCTTCCGGCTGGAACACATCAATCTCCTTTTCGATGGCATACTCCTTGATCGGAGACACAACCATCTTGTGTCCGCGGTGACGCGGCCGGTCCGGCTGGGTAACACACATCACAACCTCATGCGTGGATTCATATAAAGCCTTTAAATGCGCCAGCGCAAAATCATCACTGCCAAAAAATACAATTTTCATATTTCACCATCTTTCCTCAAACCCCAAACGCCCCTAACCGTCAACGCGGATCGACAGGATCACGTTTTTGCGTCGGGGAAATTCCCGCCAAATCCGGCGAACATCGTTTAACATGTTTTCCGCCGATTCGCCTTTGACCATTATATTATAGCGGTACTGATCCCGCAATTTGGGATAGACGTCCGGCATGGGATGGATTACTTCTACGTCATCGAGTTGAGCATCCAGACAGGCATGAAAGGCATTACAGACATCAATGACCGTTTCCTCTGCCTCCGCCCGAAGCATGAGGATGATCATGGCGTTAAACGGAGGCAATTGCATGTCCTGCCGGGTCTGGAGTTCATGCTGATAAAAATCATCAAATTTCAGAGACCGCGCCGTCGCCAAACACATCGTATCCGGCATGTAGGTTTGAACTAGTAACCGCCCTGTGGTCATCCTGCGCAGGTTCATCAAAATTGTCAGCGCCTTGTGCTCGGAGCGGAAATCCGCGCGGTTTAATTCCTGATCAAACCGCAGCACCGCCATCAATTCCGCCGATATCTGAGATTGCTTCTGAAAAAGCGCGGATGTGGCCACGATGATTCGCGCCTTCATCGGAAATGTGCGGGTATCTTTGTCATACACATCAACATCGACCTGCGGATACATCCGGCTTAAGTCATCTCGTAATCGCTCGACGCCGCGTCCCGTTGACTTGAGGTTTACCCCGCGGCAATTCGGACAGGCCTTGGGCATGCGTTCCCTAAAATTACATTTGCGGCAAAATAGCATGGAATTCGAGACCATGGAAATCAGCGGCGTTTCACAACGGCGGCATTTCATCACATGCTGGCAACGATTGCATTGCGTAAAAGTCCCCGATCCGCGGCGGTTCAAAAATATGATCGCCCTTCCATTGGCCTCGATCACGGCCTTCAGGGCATTTTGCAGCGGAAACGATACCGGCGAGGTCTTTCGCGGATTGTAGTTGTTCATATCCACTAGCTGGAAATCAACTGTGCGGGTTGCTTCTATCTTTGTGACGGCCCATTTGTTCTGGGAAGCCCGATGCTGAAGCTCTACCCGGGGATTGACCGACGCATAGACGAGTTCGGCGCCCTGCAGCCGCGCCCGAAACTCGGCGACGGTACCGGCCACATAATGCGGAGACTGTTCCTGCCGATATGCTTCACTTTCTTCCTGCAGGACAATGATTAACCCCAAATTTTGCAGCGGACAGAAAACCGCCGAGCGTGTCCCGACAACGATGGCGTCATCGAGTTTGAGAAAATCGACGAATTGATCATACTCTTTCTTGACCGCCCCGGCTTTCCGGCATTCGATGGCCTCAAGCCCGAAAGTCTTCTTCAACATTTTAACCACGGTCGATTGATACGTACGTTCGGGAACTAGAATCAACGTGTTCTTTGAACGTTCACGTTGCAACTCAATTTTAGTGACAACCGTTTTCCAAAATTCATCAAACTCTACATCATGAATCAGCGATACCGGTCCACTGGCTTTCAAGGGCTGATCGACGGATAAGTTCACATCCAGCTCTGTAAAATGAGGTTTGCGTAAATACCGCGGCAGAGCCGACTCAATCATCTCCCCCCAGGCACACCCGAATGCCCGCGACGATTCACGCGTCAACGCAAGCATCATTGGACTGATAATGGGGACCGAATCCAGCACATCAATGACTTCATTCAGCCGTTGGAATTCACTGCTGGACTTGATGCCCACAACCACGCCTACACACTCGCGATGATTGAACAATACGCGAACCCGAACACCGAGCTGGACCGTCCTGGATTGGGCCGGGTCCATTTTATAGTCAAACGGTCCGTCGACCGGCAGTCCAACGACGACTTCAGCGATTGTGGGGGAATTATCGTTCACAGTTGTTTGGAGATTATTGGATCATGACTCCGTCGGCTGAAAGAAAAACACTGTAGGGTTTGCCGACGAAAAATTCTTTTTTATCAATATCTTCCACACCATAATCTTCTCTCAGCTTCCGTTCCAGCACATAAGTCCGTGTGTACGCCAGAAAATTTTCATACGGCTTGGCCGCCGTCAGATACACATCAAAATCGGCGATTCCGCCCAGCGTCACCTGAAGCAACTCATTCTGCAATTGATCGATCACCTCTTTGACATTCTTGGACTCGATGGTGAAGTGCGCGATAAATCCCATCTTCAGCGTATCATTGTGTCCGGCCAGGATAATGGAATCCTTGGTCCCGACACTGAAAAGGATTTGGCCGTAAAGCTCGGTGTTAAAGTTGTACCCTTTATGTTCTCCCGCTTCAATGACCATCGCCCTTTTTTCTGATGAACGTCCCTTGTCCAGCGAAAAAGACAGGATGTGTTTCCGGTTCCAGGTCTTGGCCAGCGTCCAGAACTCTCTGGTTTCTTTATTGATAAATGAAGTTTCCGGGATCAAGGAAAATAGATTGCGAACATTGAACAGCGTTGAGCTTTCTCCTGACATCGGATCGATCTTCGCCGAAAGATAGCTCTTGGCACCGGTATTGGCCAGCGCGTACACCACATCTGTGTCGATGTCATAGTCCATCGAGACGATAAAGAACAGCAAAGGGGCATGGGCAATCACCTCTCCGGTATCCAGTCCGATGGTGTTGAAAAACATCGTCTTGCCTTTTTTGCTGACAAAAAAATAGCGCCGGAAAAATGTGTCGACGGCTGAAACACCCGGAATGACCGCGCCGAGATCTTCCAGACGGCTGATCGTAAAAACCTCATTGTAGTAGCCGTTGTACTGGACGTAACGGTAATGCGTCCCTTCATTCAGCAAGGCAAAAAAACGGTCCTGACCGAAGTCTTCTTCAACAGAGATGAACTCTTCATTCTGGATCACCCGCCGCTTGACCTCTTCAGCCGATACAGATGCTGAAAAGCACAAGCCGGCAACGGTCAATGCCGCGATTATGTAAATAGGTTTACGTGTCATGTTTAGGAAATGATGGCCGCAATCTTTTGGACGGCATCGGGTTTGGCGATTTCCTTGATCTTGGCCACCGCATCTTGGTATCGCTCCGGAGAATTTCTAAGTTCGTTTAGTTTATCAGACATTTCAGGAATTGTGCAATGACTTATTCCCACGCCGTAATCCTTGAGAACACGAATATTGTTGGTCTCCTGCCCCGGAATGGCATTAAAGAACACCAGCGGCAGGTGACTGACTAAGGCCTCGGTGATTGACAGCCCGCCGGGCTTGCTCACCATCGCGTCCGACACCGCCATGAGTTCATGCATGTTATTAACCAGCCCCATTACTTTAACATGCGCGGCCGCGCGGGTATTCAATCGTTCGAATAACGACTTGTTGTGGCCGCATACGACGATAATCTGAAAATCGGTCAACGTCGTGATAATCTCCTCGATCGGCCCGATCCCGAACGATCCGGTGGCCACCAAGACGGTAAATTGATCGGGATCAAGCCCCATATCTGATTTGAGTTGGGGGACATCAAATGACTTGGAGAAATTGGCATGCGACGGGATGCCGGTGACATGAATCCTGGCCGGCTCCACCCCCAACTGCAGCAATTTTTTTTGGGTCAGTCCGCTGGCCGCGCAATAATGATCCACATGCGGCGCCAGCCAAATCCGGTGCACGTCATAATCTGTGACACAGCAAATCAGTTGAGAGCTTATCTTTTTTTGGGATTTGAGCGCGGAAACCACTTCATTGGGCATAAAGTGCGTGGAGATAACCACGTCAAACTGCTGCTCGATCAAATACTGATGAAGTTTCCGTGTATTCAATCCGTTTTGAACACGGCGCAACACACGGATCAGCGGCTGCAGTATCGGCACATCCGCGACGGCAAAAAAAACCCCCCAAAGCGCGGGGATCTTGGTGATCAAAAAGGAATAGCTTCCTTTATACATCTGTTTAAACCATGGGGACGAATAGTCCAGGGCGTCAATAAGCGTGACGTTGTGGGCGGGATTCTGGATCAGCGTGTCATGGACGGCCTCGGCGGCCTTTTGATGTCCGGCTCCGGCCGACGCATGGATGAGAAGAATTTTCATGTTTTGAACCGTATGTGTCTCCGAACTAGAATGATCTGTTTCAGATAACAGCCTTATTCAACTATCTTTTCTTCTTTACTTCCGCGTACCCGTTGAGGATGATTTTGGAGGCTTCCAGCAAATTTTTCGCGACATAATCCGGTTTGATCTTCTTTTCGCGCAACCGTTCCCGATCGCTGCGTCCGGATAAGACAAATATGGTTCGGCAGCCGGCATTTCGCCCCGTCGCCATATCCGTCACGGTATCGCCGACAAAAAACGCGTTCTTGACGACATGCATATCTTTTTTAAGCAACTGAACCGCTTTGCGGATTGAGCCGATGTTCGGCTTACGGTCCTGGCAGCCGGCATCTGATCGGGCCGTGCTGTAAAACACTTCCCGGATCTTGCCGCCGGATTTCTCAATGTCCCGAAGCATCCTCGCCGTAATTTGGTCCAGCTTGGTCTGAGTAAAAACCCCTTTACCCACGCCGGCCTGATTGGAAACAACAAAAATCGTGTAACCGGCATCCGTCATGTTCTTGATCGCTTCGAGCGATCCGGGTATAAAATGAAAATTCTTGACCTTGGTCACATACTTTCCATTTCCCGGAAACTTGTTGATCACACCATCTCTGTCAAGAAATACCAACTTCATTATTTCAGACCGTCCCGTTTTTTAATTTCCCGGTACTTAAGGTAGCTGATAAATTGATACAATGAATCAAAATAGGCGATCACGAAACCATACAGGCCGTCTTTATATCCTTTTTTTCGGATATACCGTCTGGGAAATCGATCAAACGTCCGCCACAATGCCTTCCCCATCGACATCTTGCGTCCGGTCTGAATCCACTTCTCAGCCTCGAGAGTGGTCTGCCGGTTCAGGCTTCCTAGAAAGTGTTCAAGATTGGGATATCCTTTGTGCACGATATCCTTGGTCAAATGCCCTTCGGTCTTACCCTCAGCCAGAATGGCGCGGGGATGCACGCCGACTTCTTCGTAATGAAAATCTGCCTTTCGAAATAGCCGCACTTTGCTCGCCGGATACCAACCTGAATGCTGGATCCATTCCTTACCGATATAATTTTTAAGCGGGATGGAAAAACAGGAATGTTCGGTGCCCGGCAGGACCGCGCTGATCTCTTCGGTCAATTCCTTGGTCGCATACTCGTCGGCATCCAGAATCAACACCCACTCCGTCTGCGCCTGAGCGTGTGCCCAATTCCGGTGATTCCCTTCATTTTCCATTTTTTTGTGCAGGACACGCGCGTACTTCTCGGCTAGTTCGACGGTGCGATCCGAACTTTGATCGTCCACCACAATCAATTCATCCGCCCAACCATGCACGCTTTCCAGACACTTCTCGATATTTTCTTCTTCATTCTTGGTCAGAACCACAACCGTCAAATCCAACTTTTTCATACCTGTCTTATCCTTTTCCTGCGGCTGAACCGTTTCCTGTGTATTCATAAATCATCCTGTTTTCTATAGCTCGTTAATTATTCGTTTTAGCGTGTCGCTGACGTACACGATCTGCTCATCGGTCATATGCGGATACATCGGCAGCGATAATATCTCGTCGGAAATCTGCTCTGATAACGGCAGATCCCCCCGTTTATATCCCGCGTCCTGATAGGCCTGCTGCAAGTGGACCGGGATAGGATAATGGATCAGGGCGCTGACGCCCTCTTCCTTTAATTTCTCGATGACTTGATTGCGTTCGGGCACGCGGACGGCATAGGTCTGATACACATGCGTCCGATCATTCATCACCTGCGGGGTGATCACCCGGGGACATTCCGCCAACAATTCATTGTAGCGGGCGGCATTGTCCGCGCGCATCTTGTTCCACTGGTCCAGGTGTTTGAGCTTGGCTGAAAGGACAACCGCCTGGACCGTATCCAGCCGTGAATTATACCCTTTGATCTTGTGATCGTAGCGGTTCACCCGGCCGTAATCGCGCAGCATCTTGACCTTGTTATAAAGCTCTTCATCCTTGGTGACGATCATACCTCCGTCGCCGAATGCGCCCAAACTTTTCGTGGGATAAAAACTAAAACACGCCACATCCCCTAAGGAACCCACGCGCTGCCCCTGATACGCGGCTCCATGCGACTGCGCCGCGTCTTCAACGACGGTAATCTGATGTTTTTCACAAATGGCGTTGATCTCATCCATGTTGGCCGGCTGTCCGTATAGATGGACAAGGATCACCGCCTTGGTCCGTTCGGTGATCGCCGCTTCAAGCTTGACCGGATCAATATTGTACGACCGCTCCTCGATATCCACAAAAACAGGCGTCGCGCCGGTATACGAGATACACAAGGCCGTCGCGATAAATGTGTACGACGGCAGGATCACCTCGTCCCCGACGGTGACATCAAGCGCCGCGAGCGATAGATACAAGGCATCGGTCCCGGAATTGACACCGACTCCGTACCGCGCCTGGCAATATTTAGCAAAGGTGTCTTCAAATTCGCGCTGACGCGCCCCCAGGATAAAATCACCTTTCTCAAAGACCTGCTTTAGACCAACGTCAATCTCATCTTTGATGAGCTGGTACTGTTCACTGAAATCTATAAAATTTACATTCATAAGAGTTGTCTTACTTTCTGAAAAACAGTCTCAACATCCAGTTGCTGCAGACAACTAATATGTTTACAATCTGTCATTCTAAATCTTCGATAGCACGGCCGGCATGGTATGTCATGGGCGGCTACGAAGTGCTGGTTTTGCGGCAGCCAGGGACCATAGACGTCTTCGTCCACCGGTCCAAAAAGACTGACTGTTTTCACCCCCAGGGCCACGGCGATGTGGAGCGGCCCTCCATCGTTACAGATGACGCCGTCACACCGATCCATCAATCCGATCAATTGTCCTAAACTCGTCTGTCCAAAGGCTTTAACGATATTAGGATGATTGGAGGCAATGGCCTCACACAGATCGACCTCTGCCGGGTCACCCATCAGTATAATCTGAGCCTGTGAATTTTCAACGATTTTATCTATTAATTTGGTGTAATTGGGCCCCGGCCAGCGCTTGAGATGGGCAGATTTCCCCCAACTCGAGCCGCCTCCCGGAAAAACGGCGATCAGCGGACGATCGGATGCGACACCGGCCTGCCGGCAAAATTCCTGCGCCCACGCGGCATGGTCGGCATTCACCGAGATCCGCATCGGCAATTCATCGGCCGGCAACCCGCATTCAATCAGTAGATCCAGATAAAATTGAACCACGTGCTGACCTTCAAATCCAACAATCTTCTTGGCATATGTCAAATAAGGACTTCGATTCCGATAATTGAAACCGATCCGGATCGGAATGGCGGCATAGCGGGAAAATAAATTGAACATCCGGTTCATCGAAAAATCAAAGACCGCGTCGTATCCCTCCGCCTTGACCTGCTGTACAAACTCCCGGCCGCGACGCCACATCTGCAGCTTGGATTTTTTAGACAGCCGCACGAACTCATCGCGCTCGTATACAAATACCTGCCGGATATCCGGGTCATCCTCCAGAATGGGCGCGACCCGTCGGTTGGCCATGTAATCAATTTGGATCTTTGGGTGAGCGCTTTTTAAAGCGGATATCACCGGCGTGGAAAACAGGACATCACCGATGCCAAAAATATTAACGATAAGGACTTTGTTGAGTTGCTGATCTGATAGATTCATATCTCTCTCATAAACAACTCGGCGGGATAAAGCTAAACGCGGCAGCCTTTTTGGGATAGAAATTCGCGAACCACCTCGGCCACATAATCCAGCTGCGGCAATTCGATATCCTGATGGATCCCGATATGCGTTCCATGATCCGCGCAATATTCAGATTCCGGGAATTCTCCCAGCTTATGCTGCATAAACGCGTAGCTCGGACATTGGGTTGGAATGGAAAAGAATAAATTACGCGAGTCAATACCGGCCGCCTCGATATAGTCGACAAATTCTTTTTTACTGAACGGACAACTCTCCTTGAGCACGATGGAAAACGCGTGCGGCCCGATCTTCTCGTGTTCCGCTTCGTGCAGAACGATAAAATATTCTTCAAACGCCTTGAATAGGTCGATCAAATACAGCAGATTTCGTCGACGCTTGCCGAGAATATCGTCAAAGATTTCGATATTACCTAATCCGACGGCCGCCTCAATTTCATTCATCTTCGCCGAAAATCCAATACGGCTGAATTCAAATTTATTCACCATCCCGTGATTACGCAACGACTGCATCGACTCGGCCAATTGCGGATCATCCGTAATGATAATCCCGCCTTCAATCGTGGTCACGATGTGCGCGGCGTAGAGACTGAAGGCCGCCATGTCGCCGATGGATCCGATTTTTTGACCGCGGTATTCCGCTCCATGGGCCTCAGCCGCGTCTTCGATCACTTTGAGATTGTACTTTTTGGCAATCGCGTTGATCGCATCCATTGCTGCCGGTTTTCCCATCAAATGCACCGGCATTATCGCCCGGGTCTTGTCGGTGACCGCCGCTTCGATCTTGGCTGGATCAATATTCAAGGTGTGACGCTCAACGTCGACAAACTTGGGCATCAGTCCGGCCTGCAACACCGAATTCGCGGTGGCCACAAAAGTCAAGGCAGGAATGATAACCTCATCCCCCCGCTTGGCCCCGTAGTCGTACAATGTCGCGCAGCAGATGGCGTCGGCATCGGTACCGCTGCTAACGGCCACGGCATACTTGACCCCGAACAGCTCGGCAAATTTCTCTTCAAACTCCTGCACGTATTTCCCGCGTGTGACCCATTTTGATTTGAGGGCCGTGTCAATCAATCCGCAGGCCTTGTCCGTCAAGGAAACCGTCCCGAAGGGAACTTTAAAATCTTTTTTGGCCGATAAATTTGAACTATTTTCCATGCTGAAAAAACTCCATCGCTTTTTGGTATCGTTCGGGAGTTCCGATATCGAAGAACTCTCCCTGCGTTTTAAATCCGTAGAGGCCTTCCTCGATCAACGCCGGAAAGACATCATACTCCATTGAAAATTTAGGCGTATCCGGCATCACATCAAAGACATCCTGACTGAAACAATAACGGCCCGCGTTGATAAACTGTCCGCCTTTGTCCTGCTTTTCCAGAAATTGCAGGATCCGGCTGTCATCATCCATCACCAGACTGCCATAATCCTTACTATCCGGCACCTCCGCCGCGACAATGGAAGCCGTCGCTTCCACCTGATGATGATAGTCGACAAATTTTTGATAATCGACCTCGCAATAACAATCCCCATTCAGGACGATAAATGGATCGCTGTCTACAATCGGGCGCGCGTTCATGACGGCCCCGCCAGTGCCTAAAGGCTCTTCCTCACGGGAAAAATCGATGATGACATCGGTTTCATAATTCCGATAATAATTTTCAACCCAATCTGCCTTGTACCCGGTGCACAGCACAAACCGTTGAAACCCCTGATCGGCCATCCGTTCAATAACGATATCAAGAAATGGGCGGTCTTCAAACGCCATCATCACCTTGGGCGTTGATTCATCGACCGTCCGCAATCTTTTACCCAGGCCGCCGCAAAGGATAACAACATCAATTTCCTCAAGCATTCACCGTCTCCCCGTTGGGCTGATAGACGATAATCTGACTGCCCAAACTTTCAAACTTGAACGGGATCATCAGTAACTTCTTGAGCGCTTCACGAACGGCCGGTTGTTTTTCCGGCGGTACCAGCAGCAATACAAAACCTCCGCCACCGGCCCCAAGCAACTTGCCGCCCACCGCTCCGGACGCCATCGCGGTGGTGTAAATCTCGTCGATAAATGGTGTTGTGATTTTGTCTGACAATTCACGCTTGATACGCCAACCTTCATCCAATAGCTTCCCGAACTTGATCAGTTCATCGGCCTTCAAAAGCTCTAACCCTTGAGTCGCCATCTCATGCATCCGGCTCAGCTCAGGTTTCTTTTTGGGGATATTCTTGATCTGATGCTCCGCTATCTTTGACGCGGTGCGTGAAAATCCGGTAAAGTATAACATCAGGTGATCCTGAAAACGGCGAATGCGTTCCGGCGGCAGTGTCACCCGATTGACCTGCAAATGTTCAGCACCGCCAAACTCCACAAAATTCAGTCCCCCATAGGCCGCCAGCGCCTGATCCTGACATCCCACATTTTCTTTACACATGTTCTGTTCGACGTGAATGGCCTCACGCGCCAGCTGCGACTTGCTCGACATTCTGCCCAACAACGCATATAAACTATTAAGAAGCCCGACGGTGAACGATGAACTCGACCCCAATCCCGTCCGTGCCGGCAGGTCACCATCATGATGGATCTCCACGCCCTTTTCAATACCCACATACCGGAGCACCTCACGTACCGCCGGGTGATCGATTTCATCTATGGTATGGACGTGTTCCATCTTGGAATAGATGATCCGCGATTTGTGTTCAAAAAATGGCGGCAGATAACGGCAGGAAATGTAGCAATACTTGTTGATAGACGTTGCCAAAACCGCGCCGCGGTTTTCTTCGAACCACGTCGGGTAGTCTGTACCTCCGCCAAAAAACGACATACGAAATGGGGTCCGGCTGATAATCATGCGGCGTCTCTTTCTTCAAGGATCTTACGTTTAAGAATAATCTTGGTTGAGCGAAGCGTTTCATCGTGCGCCACATCACCAAATTTGTCTTTTAGCAGCTTTAAGAAGGCCGGATTGGTATGATACGTCATCCAGGCCTGATCACGGAAGGCCAAGACATCTTCGGCAGAAAGATACTTCGTCGGCAGCGGCTGTTGGTAATACGAATGCTGCGAATATCCGGCATAGGTCGATGGTAATTTCCAGCCGTTCTGAAGCGCCATCCCATATAAAGGACTGCCCGGATAAGCCATGGCCGAATAAAAATTGGCCTCCTCGGTATTCATCTCCAGCGCCAGGTCCAGCGTCGTCTGCATACTCGCGTGATCGTCTTCCGGCAGACCAAAAATATAATTGGCAATCACGTTAATATCATAATCGCGAATTTTCTGCACGATATCCCGAATATCGACATCTTCAAAACGCCCTTTGGTAACATCTTTGCGCACACGCGTATTCCCGCTTTCGATCCCCAGAGCCAGCCAATTGACCCCGGCCTTTTTCAACACTTCCAGGTGTCGCTCTTTAACCGTATCAATACGTGAATAGCACCAGATGTTAAAATCGTAACCGCGCTCAATAATCATTTCGCAGAGCCGCACAAAGTGATTGGCATTTAAGACGAATAACTCATCCGCAATCTTGATATTCTTGATACCCCGACGGGCAAACTCATCAAACTGTTTGATGATAAACTCCGGATCCCAATACCGAAACACCGCGCTTCCATCTGAATATTCGTTTTCCTGCCGGTTGATGATATTGATCATACAGAAGGAACACTTCATCGGGCAGCCGAGGCTCGTGTACAACGCGGCAAACGGCTGACGTTCCGAATTGTTGGGATACGCGTGCCATAAACTCGTCCGATAGTTGTCCATCGGTAAACGATCCCATGGGATGCCCGGCAGATCAACCGGAAGGTCGGCCTTACTGACAATCGGCGACGGCGCGTTCAGGATGGTCTCACCTCCGCTTCGGTATCCCAGTCCCAACACCTGATCGAGCTTATCAACCAGATTGGTCTGCAGCAGATTGGAAATGGTGTAGACCCCTTCGTTTTGACACACAAAATCAATCGCCGGATGCTTGTCCATCACCTCCCGCGACAGGGCCGCGACATGACCGCCGACAAATAAAATTTTGGCATCGGGAACCAAGGCCTTCACGTGATCCGCCAACTCAACCGCACCGTCCATATTCTGTGAACTGGCTGACGGCTGTTGCCCGTAAACCACAAAGCACGCGACTCGCGGATTGAGTTCTTTGACTTGCTGCGCCGCTTGCTCCGGCGTGAGGTGCAGCGCCTCACAGTCCAGAATCTCCGCGCCAAAACCACGCGTTAGGCAATGATTGGCCAGCATGCCCGCCCAGATCGGCGGTTCGATGGCCGAAAAATCCTTGCTTAAATCCTGATAGATCCGCTTGGCCGCATTGGGATGGATAAAGAGTATATCGAGTTGCTTCATGAAATGTCTATACGTTGCTCAACTGCGTTGTCACAACTTTTTGTTTGGATATGATTGTGAAGCCTTTGATCAGCTCGCCGATACCGTCGGCCAGCGTGACATCGGGCACAAATCCCGTGGCTTCAATTTTTTCATTACTGACAATGTAATCCCGTTTGTCCGGGTCTTTCCCGTCCATTGATTCCGTGAATTCAAACGACGGGATCTGCTTTTGTATTTCTTCGCAAAGCCCTAGCTTGCTTAAGTTTGCGTCACTAAGACCTACATTATACGGTTGATCTTTCATTTTGTCAAAATTGTTGAGCGCGTGGATAAAGGCTTTGGCAATGTCACGGACGTGAATAAAATTACGCATAAAGTGGGCCTCAAACAGTTCGATGCGTCCGTCAAAAAAGGCCTTATGGGTAAAATCATTGACCAGCAGGTCCAGCCGCATACGGGGCGAGACGCCGAACGCCGTTGCCAAGCGCAGTGTGATCCCGTTGCCCGCATCCAACACCATCCGCTCCGCCTCAACTTTGACCCGTCCGTACAACGAGATGGGATTCAACGGCGTCTCTTCGGTGCAATGCTTGCCCTTTTCACCGATACCGTACCCGCTATTGGTGGTCGGATATACAATCGGCTGATCCGGTCGTCGCAGTTTCAAGATTTCCTTAAGCGCGTCAACGACAATCGCGCGCGCGTCTTCGGGATGCTTATCGCAGATCGGCGCTCCGGTCAGGCAGGCTAGCGGAAAGATCGCATCGACCTGCGGAACCCACTTTTTCAATAACTCTACATCCCGTGTGTCTCCATGCACCACCGTAAATTTTTTGGAGTGACAGCATTCCAGCAGCGATGTCTGGTTGTACATAAAATTATCGAGGACGACCACCTCAAATCCTTCCTGCAGCAATCGCGGGACCATAACCGATCCCAAGTATCCGGCTCCTCCGGTAATTAAGACTTTCATGATGACACCTTTCGTTGATACCAATCTATCGTTCGTTTCAGGCCCTGCTCCAGCGTGGTTCGCGGAGACCAGCCCAGACTTTTAATGCGGTAATGATCCAGGAGTTTTTGGGGCGTACCATCGGGCTTATTGCCGTCAAAAAGAATCTCACCCGAGAAACCGGCGATTCGGGCGATCTGTTCGGTTAATTCCGTAATACTGACATCCGCCCCCACCCCCACATTAACGACATCGGCGCTGTCGTAATTCTGCATGAGAAACAGGCTCGCGTCGACAAAGTCATCCACATAAAGAAATTCGCGTCGAGGTTTACCGCTTCCCCAAATCGTGATGTCCGGCAAGTTGTCCCGGACCGCCATGACGCATTCATGAATCTTGGCCCCGATCACATGGGCTGTCTTAAGCTCTTTATCAAAACCAGGTCCGTAGACCGTCGCTGGAATCATCACGATCGCGTTCAGGTTATATTGCCGACGAAAGCTTTGCGCCATGACTAGCCCCGAGGCCTTGGCCATCGAATATGGCAGACTGGTCGGTTCCATCGGCGCGGATAAAATCAAATCTTCCGTCATCGGCTGCCGGCATTCGCGCGGATAAACACATGAACTGGCGTAGTACAAAACCTTTTTCGCGCCGAAATTATGCGCCGCATACATTATGTTACTCGAACTCTGAATATTATGGTAAATAAAATCGGCCGGATGCTCCTGATTTGCCACAATCCCTCCGGATTGCGTGGAACCCAGAAAAACATACTCGGGGCGATGCTCCTGAAAATACTCATACACCGGGGCCTGTATCGTGGCATTCAAACCGAGACGCGTGCTGCTGTGGACATGGCTGTAACCGGCGTCCGTCAGCCCCTGATACAGCGCATTTTCCATGATGTCATCATGTCCGACGATCAGGATGGTGGAATCTTTGTTCATTATTTACTATTGTAATAATTTCCGTGCTCGATTAACAGCGTCGGCTGATTGTCATCACGCTCAAGCGCGAGTTTATAGGCGGGAAAAATGTCTTCCGGTTCTTCCAACTCAACCACATTGATCGACGTGAACATCTTTCGAAAGGCGTCGGCATAATTTCCGATATGCTGATGGCCCGGATGAACCGGCTCATACGGACCGGCCGCTACACGGATTATGATTTTTGGAATCAGCTGTCCGTCGCTGATAGCCGGAATCTTATCCAGCATATTGACCATGTCGGACGTGGCCAACAGCAGAAAATTCTGCCGCGGATAGACCGATACCGGAATATAGCCCGCCAGGGCCATACCGATCGTGAACTGCATCTGAAAACTTTCGTTGATCGGCATTTCCAACGTTTTCTCGGCCGGCAGATCCCTTAATGTCTGGTACATAAATGTCCCCGGACCCGCTACCGTTTGTCCGACAAATAATGTTTTGGGATGTTCAGCCATCCACTCCATGGTTCGTTTGAGTTCGTCAAAATAAGTCATCAGAATTTTATCTTCCATCCTAATCCCGAGTGGGGATATGCGTTTTTGTATTTGAAATAAATGATTTTTTCCGCGTACCTGGTCCCTGTGAACCACGGATCGGATGATCCCCAGGTTTCGCGGGTATCGGTCATCACGCTCAGACCGTTGTCACTCACAATAAACTTCACCGGCAGATCAAAATGAGTGGCATATTTGACGGCCTCATGAAACACGCCCGTTTCTGAAGACATATCCCCACAGAACAAAAATGACCGGCCGGGCTTATTTTGATTCTTAAGGCTCCATGCCGTTCCGACCGCTGTTCCCATCAAGCTGCCGACAATACCTGAACATAGCACATTGTATTTTGGAAAGCATAGCGCGATGCTGTTTCCGTCGAGTATGGACTGTTTGACCTCTTCGCGCGGCACCCCTTTGAGCAGGGCCAACTCATGCGCATCCCAGAATCCATAGACGAAATCATCGTCCCCAATCTGTTCGTCTTCAAAAATCTTAATTAATTGTTCTTCTCGTCCGGCCCGCAGATGAACCGGCGCGCGGATCTTCCCTTCTGCAAAAATATCCGCGATCTCTTTCTCAAAACTAGATAGATCTTCTTTGGTGAATTGTTTAGCCATATATCCTCATTTGTAGTTCGATGTATCTGACGCCGTTAAGACCTTGACGCAACAATGATCCAAACGATCACGATGACCAAAACTAGTCCCAATAGGCTCACGGGATTTCCTCCGGGTTCGCATTAAAACAGGGTGTAAATAAACGGTGTCACCGCCGAGGTTTGCGCGAAGACAATTAACATACTGAGCAGCACCAGCACAAAAATGATCGGCGCCAGCCAGAAACGTTTACGGACTTTCAGGAAATCCCAGAATTCTTTTAAAATATTTGATTTAGACATAACTAGAATTGTTGTTTGTAGCGCTCGGGATCAAATGGTACCGACTTCCGAATTTGCCAGTAACTCTTTTTCTCCGGCTCGAGCTTTCGATTCAAATGATCCTTACCAATAATTCTAAAAAAGATACCAATCGGCGCGAATACGCCGTAAAACATCAGGACCATTGTGGCATTGGTGATGACATGGCTGATAAAATGCGCCGCCTTCATCCAAACCTTGTAGAGCGGCCGCAACCAATCCAGATTGATCAGCGCGACAACCAGCATCCCCACCGCAACGGTAAAAAACAACCATTTTAACGGCGTACCGTGCTCCCGCATCACAAACCAGTACACGGCCCCTTGCACGGCGAATATCCAGCTGTTGGCCGCAATCGGCCACTCGGATATCTTGGTAATCACCCAGAGAACCGTGATGAACCCGCCTAACAGAATACATACGGATTTTAAACTAAATCCCAGCGAAAGGCTATGAAAAAATATTAAATACGGGATGATCAACGCCAACCCGCAGCCAAAGACAGCTAATTCTTTACGATCGGCTTGCATAATTAATCCAGGATTAACGACATATTTTCTTTTTTATACTTATCATTTTTCGGCTGTTTACTCTTTTCCAGGACACAATTTTCGAGCACCAGATAGTCCATATCGGTACACATAAAGCAGCGGTATGCATCCTGAGGTGTACAAACGATGGGTTCACCGCGGATATTAAAGGATGTGTTGATGATGACCGGGCAGCCGGTTTTTTCGCCAAAGGCCTTGATAATCCGGTAGTAGATCGGATGCGTCTGTTCGTTCACCGTCTGCACCCGAGCCGAGCAGTCCACGTGAGTGATCGCCGGGATCTCTGATCGGATAACCTTGAGCTTGTCCAACCCCCTGGCCTCGCTTTTCAGCGCGTCTTTGATAACCTTATCGGGATGAACATCCGCCACGAGCAGCATGTACGGACTTTGCGAGTTCAGATCAAAAAAGTCCGACACGCGTTCCTCCAGCACACTCGGCGCAAACGGCCGGAATGACTCCCGAAATTTGATCTTGAGATTGATCGTCGACTGCATCTTCGCCGAGCGCGGATCTCCAATGATGCTGCGGGCCCCCAGCGCGCGTGGTCCAAACTCCATCCGTCCCAAAAATAATCCAATCACATTTTCATCGGCAATCAATTCCGCGACCCGTTCGGGCAGTTCGTCGGATGTGTATTTTGTGTACGGCAGCTTCTCGGAATTCAAATATCTCTCGATCCCGTCGACGTCAAACTTGGGCCCCAGGTACGTTCCATGCTGTAAGTCGGTCTTGTTATCACTTGGCCGCTGATTTTGCAGGACCTGATACCAGATAAACGAAGCGACGCCGAGCGCGCCGCCCGCGTCACCTGCCGCCGGCTGAATCCATATATTCTTAAACGGACTACGCTTGAGAATTTTTCCGTTACCGACACAGTTCAACGCTACCCCGCCGGCCAGACACAAATTGTCCAATCCGGTCTGTTGATGGACATGGTCGGCCATCTTGAGCATAACCTCCTCGGTGACTTCCTGAATCGAACGGGCCATATCCATATCGCGTTGCGAGATCTCTGTCTCCGGTTTTCGCGGCGGATGTCCGAACAACTGATCAAATTTCTTATTCGTCATGGTCAAACCGGTGCAGTAGTTGAAGTACTTCATGTTCAACTTGAAGGATCCGTCCGGTTTGATATCAATCAGATGCTGTTTGATTAAATCCACATATTTGGGTTCACCATAAGGGGCCAGCCCCATGACCTTGTACTCCCCGGAGTTTACACGGAAGCCTAGATAGTACGTCATCGCCGAATACAATAATCCCAGCGAATGCGGAAAGTTAATCTCGGACTGAAGCTCGATCTTATTCCCCTCACCGACGCCGAAACTGGTCGTGGCCCATTCCCCCACACCGTCCATCGTCAGGATCGCCGCTTTGTCAAACGGTGACGGAAAAAAGGCCGACGCCGCGTGCGATTCGTGATGCTCCGTAAAAAGGATCTCTCCTTCATACCCCAGTTCATTGAGGACAAAATCTTTGAGAAATATTTTTTGTTTAAGCCAGACAGGCATGGCCTTGAGAAATGACCGTAGCCCGAATGGCGCATAGTTGAGATAGGTTAAGAGCAACCGCTCAAACTTAAGGAAGGGTTTATCATAAAAGCCGACATAATCCACGTCATCAATGGTTATGCCGGCTTCTGATAAACAATAGTCGATAGACTGACGGGGAAACTCATCGTCATGTTTCTTCCGGGTAAATCTTTCCTCCTGAGCCGCGGCCAGGATGTCTCCATCTTTGATCAGGCAGGCGGCGCTGTCATGATAGAAGGCCGATATCCCCAATATGTAAACCGGTTTCCCCATAGATCTTATTTCTTTTTCGCGGGATACTGATCCTGAAACCACTCAATGGTGTCCGCCAAACCCTGCTCAAGTTTGACCTTCGGCTGCCATCTCAACAGTTTCTTGGCCAACGCAATATTCGGCTGGCGTGTTTTCGGATCGTCGACAGGCAATGATTTGTAAACGATCTTGCTTTTTGTGTCCGCCATCTTCAGCACGAGCTTGGCGAACTGAAGGATGGTGAATTCATCCGGATTACCCAGATTGACCGGCCCCGAATAGCGTGATCTGATCATCCGCGCGATCCCGTCGACAAGATCAGAATAATAACAGAATGAACGGGTTTGCTTGCCGTTGCCATACACAGTCAAATTCTTACCGTTCAATGCCTGATCAATAAAATTCGGAACGACACGTCCGTCCTTGATCCGCATACGCGGACCATAGGTGTTGAAAATTCGGATGATCTTGGCATCAACCTTATGATAACGGCGGTAGGCCATTGTCATCGCTTCGGCGAATCGTTTGGCCTCATCATACACTCCGCGCGGACCAATCGGATTGACGTGCCCCCAATAATCTTCCTTTTGCGGATGAACCTGCGGATCACCGTAAACTTCGGACGTCGACGCGATCAGATAACGGGCCTTCTTCAGTTTGGCCAGCCCCAATGTGTTTAATGTTCCCAGAGATCCCACCTTCATGGTCTGAATCGGATAGTTCAGGTAGTCAACAGGCGAAGCCGGTGAAGCAAAATGCAAAACATAGTCCACCGGTCCTGTGATCTTGATTTCCTTGGAAACGTCGTGTTTCTTGAATGTGAAATCTTTGTTCTTTCGAAGATGCTTGATATTGTTCATGTTCCCTGTAATCAGGTTATCAATACAGTGAACCTTGCATCCATCCTTCAAAAATCGGTCGGATAAATGACTTCCTAAAAACCCCGCTCCACCTGTAATCACCACTATTTTCTTTCGCTTAGCCATAAAAACCTCTCCTTTATATTTATCACTGACTCAACACGAATGTGATATCTCGCCTGAGTGCACTTTCATCTTCACAATATCGACGATCGATATCTAGAACCGTATAATATTTTTTCGATCTTTCTTGGCGTAAATATTCTTGACGTCAAAGATCAACCGCGAATTATTCAGTACAAAATTCCAATTAACATCCGTATGATCCGTCGCTGTGATCACGCAGTCGAATTTCTTGAGGACATCCTTGCTTAACTTGACACTGGTCAAATCGATTTGACCGATATTCAAATAAGGAATGATCGGATCATAGTAATCGACCTTGCATTTCTTTTCCTGTAGCAATTCGATCAGTTTCAATGGCGGCGATTTTCGAAGATCCTTGACATCCTTCTTATATGTCGCCCCGATCACGAGAATTTTAGCCCCGGCAAAACGCTTTTTACGTTTCTTCATCTCCGATTTGAGATATTCGATCGCGTAGGCCGGCATATTGGAATTCGTGTCCGCCGACAGCTTGATGTACTTGGAACTGAACCCATGGTGTTTGGCCTTCCAATAAAGGTATAACGGATCATCCGGAATACAATGACCTCCAACCCCCAACCCCGGATAAAACGGCATAAATCCGAAGGGTTTGGTCTTGGCGGCCTCGATCACTTCCCAGATATCGATATCCAGTTTGTGGCACATCATGGCCACTTCATTGATCCAGCCGATGTTGATGATCCTAAATGAATTTTCCAAGAGCTTGGTCATCTCAGCCGCCCGCGGCGAGGAGACCACATGGATTTCCTTGATGATCTTTTTGTACAACGATTCGGTCAATGCCCCGCACTTGGGTGTCATCCCTCCGACAACTTTCGGAATACGTGTGACATCATATTGCTTGTTGCCGGGATCAATCCGTTCAGGCGAAAATGACAGGAAGAAATCTTTACCGACCTTTCGTCCGCCCTTTTGCAACTCGGGCAGGATCAATTCATTTGTCGTTCCGGGATAAGTCGTACTCTCCAGGATCACCAATGAATTGCGTTTAAAATGTTTCCGGATCGTGCGAACCGCACTGAGAATATACGTAATGTCGGGGGTATATTTCCGTTTGAGCGGTGTCGGCACACAGATGATTAATACGTCCATCTCTTTGATGAGTGTAAAATCGGTACTGGCCTGCAATTTCCCCGAGCGCACGGCCTTGGCCAACGTCGACGTGGGAATATCAGAGATGTAACTAACCTTTCGATTAACCTGATCCACCCGGTCCTGATCCATATCCAAACCGAACACCTGATATCCGGCCTTGGCAAAATTAACAGCAAGCGGCAGTCCGACATAACCCAAACCAATGACGGCGACCTTGGCTGACTTTTTACTGATTTTATTTTTTAAAACTGTAGACATATCGTTTCCTTATATTACGCAGCTGGTCGGCCGATACCGTAGTACTCAAAGCCCAACTTATCTAATTTTTTATCGTGATAGAAATTTCGACCATCGAAAAGGACCGGGTGATTCATAGCCTTTTTAATCTTCTCGAAATCCAGATCCTTGAATTGTGCCCATTCAGTAACCAACAAGAGACAATCGCATCCTTTGGCCAGGTCATATGGATCCTTGCTGAATGTCACACCGGTCGTCATGGCCTTGGTATTCGGCATTCCTTCGGGATCGTAGGCCTTGATCTTGGCCCCTTCCTTTTGGAGCATATGAATGATATCAATCGACGGAGCATTTCGCATGTCGTCCGTATCCGGTTTAAACGCCAATCCCAAAAGACCAATAGTCTTGTTCTTCACGATCCACATCTTGTCTTCAATCAGTTTTACAAAAGAATTGATCTGATCGCGGTTGATCTGACGGACTTCCTCGAGCATCTGGAATTTGTATCCGCTCTTCTCACTCAGCCGGATAAACGCGTCCACATCCTTGGGAAAACAGCTTCCGCCGTAACCGATCCCGGCGTTCAGGAATTGACGACCGATCCGCTTGTCATATCCCATCCCCTCAGCGACCTTGAGAACATCCGCCCCCAGCTGCTCACAAATCTGTGAGATCGCATTGATAAAGGAAATTTTAGTGGCTAGAAATGAATTGGAGGCGTGCTTGATCAGCTCGGCCGAATTGATATTGGTCACGACCATTTTTGGTTTGAGCGGCCGATAAATTTCGCGTAATAATTTCTCAGCTTTTTTACTTTCAACACCGATGACAACCCGATCCGGATTCATGAAATCCTCGACGGCAGAACCTTCACGCAAAAATTCAGGGTTCGATGCCACGTCAAAATCAAGCGTGAGCTTGTTGCCTTTACGGTATTTTTTGGGAAGATACTTGCGGATGGTCTGGGCAACCTTCTTTCCGGTCTCGGCCGGAACCGTGGACTTCTCGATCACCAATTTGTAGTCCGTCATACTTTCGGCGATTTCGCGCGCAACATTTTCAACATATGTGAGATCGGCATCACCGTTTTTCTTGGAAGGCGTTCCAACGGCGATAAAGATGGCCGTCGCTTCCTTGGCACCGTCTTTGATGGAATAACTGAATGACATCCGTCCATTTTTAATATTCTTCTTGAGTAACACATCGAGGCCCGGCTCGTATATCGGAACCAACCCTTTTTTAAGCTTATTGATCTTGGTTTTGTCAACATCGATACAGGTCACATCATGTCCAATTTCCGCCAGACAAACCCCAGTCACCAATCCAACATACCCGGATCCTACAATTGCAATTTTCACGTTTACTGCTCCTTTCTTGAACTCTTGAAATCTTAATTGAGCGTTTCCGAACCACTACGCTTGCGCTCAAATGTCGTTCCGAAATCAAATCCCATTTCCGGAAAAGCCTTCAGCCGGAATAGCATAAGGAACTCTGTGCCGTCCCCACGCGTATCGTTAAGTTTAAAATCCATTTCCCAGGCGTGCAAGTCCCTGGTCAAAATATATTGCTGTTCTTTCAGACGTCCCTCTTCAACGTCGATCCGGCCAAATCCGCGAAATGCCCATTTCTGGTTGAATTTGTACCAGAAATCGGCTGTAATCTGGTCATCCGCGTCCCGATTATAGCGTTTTCCGAGCCCAAACGTCCATTTGGAGCCTCCGTTGACGTACATATCGAAATTGGCCGTCCTCAGATAATCCTCTCTTGTATCATATTCCGAGTCAAAATACAAGGTCATCCATTTGGTCGGGCGGAAATCGATATCGGCGGTGATGGTGTCAAATCCGCTGTCTCGATAGTCTTCATCCAGCCGGTAATCCACCCCGAAAACCGTTCGGAGCAGCTCGACTGTCTGACCATCCCGCTTGGTCTGTAATTTGTTCTCCACCGAGAAATTGATATTGTGCATCTGCTCAATAGTATCGATGCTGTCGAATTCATTGAGTTCGCGGCGCAACACGGTTGGTTCGGTGGTGTACTCGTAATTGATGGAAGGTGTGATGATATGCCGCAACCGGCTGATGTCCAAGCCCAGGGCATCGGTTTCCAGGTCATAAATCTTGTAAAACTTCGTGCTCAGGCTGGCCCCGGCCCGGTAGACCTCCCGCATTTCATCGGTAACCGAGGCGTCATTGGTCCTTGTGTAGAACGTGTTGCGTCCACCCACAAACGGCTTAACCTCGACAAATCCCAGTTTTTTGGGATAAGAAATTTCGTAATCCGTGTCAAAGCGTTTGGTGCTGTCACGCCGATCGCTGGGCGAAGCGCCTTTTTTGACCAGGCTGGCAAATGAGGTGATGTTGCGGAAATAGAACCCAGTATTGAAAATCTCTGTATTATTCAGGTCATAACGCAATTCAGGCAGACGTTCGACATCCTCGACAAATCGATTGATGCGGACATCCGACCGAAGACTCAGGGTTCCTTTGGGCAGTGAATGCGTCAGCAAAAAGAAGGTGTCGGGAAACGAATCTTCCTCAAACTCACGCTCAAAAAAGTCTTTGAGAAACGTACGGTCGCTGAGTTGGTAGTACTGAGCGATCGCCGTGGTGCGCTCATCCAGCACCCATTTGTGACGCCATTCGATTTTGTAACGATCACGCTCGGTCGTTGGCGTGATGCGGTCATCCCAAATGCGATCGGCATTAATCTTGCGTTCATGCGTGAAGTATGTCTTAAGCAACCCGCTCCCGTAACCGTCAGTCTTGTACTCGAAATCTGCGCCGGTCCCCACGTCGAGTAATTCGCGATAGTCCACATGCAAAACCCCTCTGACGTGATCACTGGCATAAAATCGGTATTGCGTCAGCAGGAAGGCCCCCCAGTCACTATCGATCCCCGGGGTAAAGGTGAGCTTGGGCTTCATGTCATCGATGCGGTGCCAATATTTCGGCAAATACATCAGCGATACATCTTTGAGCTTGAGCTTGACCCCGCTGGCCACGACTTTATCACCTGGATAGACATCAATACGTTTGGAAGCGACACGGTACTCAGGCTTGTCATAATCACTCGTGGTGACGTATCCGTCGGTCATGACAACCTTATTGCCCTCTTCCAGACGAACCTTTTCACCCCCGCCGTAGTACGGATGGGCCAGGATCTTCGCCCCCATAAAATCACCGGTCATCGTATTGTAATCAAACGTCAGCTCGTCCCCCTTGAGTTCACCCTGGGGTGTCTTGAGCCTCACATTGCCGTAGGCATTCGCTATTTGAGTGGTTTGAGAAAAATCCGCACGGTCACACAGAAGGGTGGTATCTTTGTACTTGATCTCGACATTACCGACAACCCTGACCTGGCTAGTCTCACGGTCATATTCGAGCTGATCGCCCGAGAGCTCTACTTTTTCCTTCTTCTCCTGGGCGAAAGACGGCATGACGGCAACACCGAAAGATCCGGTCATGATGAATAGCAAACTCATACATCCGGACAATAATACCTGCCTGAAATTGGATCGTCTATTTCTTAACACCCAGCTCCTTTACCAGAATTTGAGCACCGATGATACCGGCATCGTTAAGCAGTTTGGTCCGGACCACCTTCACCATCGACGACTGAACCTTCATCGCCCGCTGTTTGATCGTCTTTTTAATCGCCGGGGCCAGAAATCTAAAGTTAGCCGACACCCCGCCGCCGATCACAATCATTCTCAGATTCAACAAATTGATCACTCCGGCGAGCGTCGTACCGATATATGTCCCGGCCTCATCCCAGAACTCGATCGCCCGGGCGTTCCCGACCTTGGCCAGATCAAAGACATCTTCAAGCCGAATGTTCTTATTCTTAAAGATCCGGCCGGCCCGCTCCTGTAAATGCGCGTTGCCGACGAACATCTCAAGCGTCCGGTCCTCCAGCGGCATATGCCCGATTTCACCAGCGACAAATCCCTCTCCCCGGTAAATAGATCCGTTAAGTATCAGCCCGCCGCCGACACCGGTTCCCAGCGTGATGCACATAAAATTATCCTGGCCCTGTCCCGCCCCGTATTTCCACTCGGCCAGCGTGATCATGTTGACATCATTCTCCAGAAACACCGGCACTCCGAGGCGGTCCTGCATAATTTTCTGCAACGGCACATTGCGCCAGCCGGGAATGTTTGGCAGATAGCGCACTATTCCCTGGATGGGATCAATCAACCCCGGCAGACCGATACCCACACCCTCCACATTCTTGCGTGTGAGCTTCATATCGACCAAAAGCTCGTCGACAGCGTTGATAATGGCATCAATGAGCTTTGTTTTATTTCTGGAATATGTTTTAGTCGGCAAATGACGGCGGGCGACAATATGGCCCGCGGCGTTCACCAATCCCAATTTGACATTGGTCCCGCCCACATCAATTCCAACAATATATTTTTTCATAAAGACGATCGTGACGATGAATGTCTGTTTGAAGTATTAATAATAGTATTAAGATGAGATATTCTTACTTAGAATGGTTTCATTGTACATGAAGGCCTGGCGGGATTCAACCATTGTTTTGGAGATTTTGAGAATTACTTTGGTCGTAAACGTATTTATTTGGAGAGCTTTGCGAATTATTCACCAAAAATGCAGACGCGATTGCGGCCCTGCTTCTTGGCCTTGTAGAGTGTCCAGTCGGCCTTGTCAATCAGCTCCCCGCTTCGCTTGGCATCCTTGGGATACACGGCAATTCCGATACTGACGGTGACCGATAATGAGGCATCATAGGCCTTGATCACCCGTTTTTCACATGTTTCGCGGATACGTTCCGCCACCTGACTCGCCCCGACCAGATCCGTATCCGGCAACACCACGCAAAATTCTTCTCCGCCGTAGCGACCGGGGATATCAATCTCACGAATACTCTCTTTGATAATGCTGCCCATAACACGCAAAATATGATCCCCCACCAGATGCCCGTACGTGTCATTACAGTTCTTGAAATGATCCACGTCAATCATCAACAGGGACATATAAATCTTGCGGCTGCGTGAACGCTCTAATTCTTCCTCCAGCCGGCGAAGGGTATACCCACGGGTATATAACTCGGTCAGACTATCCGTGATCGCTGTACGCTCAATCTTCTGATACAGCTTGACCCGACGCAGGGCCAGCGCGAACTGGTGGCAAAGAATAATCGCCTTTTCCTCGTCTTCTGCCAGCAAGCCTTTGATACTCACCGATCCGATGTGACGATTTTCATTGATTAAATCAAAGACAAAATGTTCTTCCGATTCCTTGAATCGGTCGATATCCTCCGACGGTACCGGCAAATAGCGGCAGTCGTCAAACTGGATGTGATCGTTCAGTTTATTACGGAAAATCATAAACGCGTCCTGCTCATTCAGCGTACGCGTAATCTCCTTGGTCATCTCATACAATGTAAAAACACGAATCGCCTCTCCCTCCGCGTCGACCTTATCCTTGATCAGCTTGTCCCGCTGCTCAGCCAATCGAAAGTACAACTCATTCATCTGTTTGAGCTGATCGGCATATTCCCGCTCCGTCCGTTCCTGCAGCCGTCGTAAATGCACCGCAATGAAAGCAACATATAATAGTGTGGCTAGAATAATAACGTAAAACATATGTTCCTAGGGTTGCGCGGACCGCACACAATTGCGTCCGGAATTCTTGGCCTGATACAGCGCCTGATCGGCCTGATTGATTAAAGTGTCTCTGACTTTGGCATCGTCCGGGAACGTGGCCACACCGACGGAAATTGTAATCTTGGTTTTTTCCCGACGGAGAATCACCATCTTCTGCTCGACCAGCCCCCGTAATTCCTCCGCCATCTCGACGGCCTTGTCTTTGGGCGTATCCGGCAGCATCACCGCAAACTCCTCACCGCCGTATCGGCAAACCAGCTGGCCCGCTTCGGAAAAATAATCCCCCAGCAGGGCGCCGACTGTTTTCAGGACAATATCTCCCGCAATATGACCAAACTTATCGTTGTACCCCTTAAATTTATCGATATCGATCATCAGAAAGGACAGCTTGCCGCCATTATCCAGATGCCGCGTCAACTCACTCGCCATGCGCTCCATCAAATAACGTCGCAGATACAGATCCGTCAGGCTGTCCTTGATCGCCAACTGCTGGACATGATTGTATAGTTGCGCGTTTTCAATCGCAATCGCGCCCAGATCTCCAATCGTCGTTAAAAATCGCAGGTCCTGTGTGGAGAACCGTTCGGCATGCGGACTGTCGACGCGTAAAATACCCAGCGCCTTTCGACCAATGGTCACCGGCACACTGATCAGCGACTGTACCACCCGATCCTTACCGATGTCGAGCTTATCGATGTCAAAACGGTAGTCGCTCTTGACATCACCGATCAACAGCGGCCGCATGGTCTTGGCCATGTAATGGTCAAAGCCATCCCCCTGTTTCATCTTGATATTAATTTTCATCTGTCCGGTGTGTGATTTCGAAATACCCAATTCGCCGGTCTTGGAATGCAATAGATACAAAATCACCGTCGAGTCCTCGTCACCCAATAATTCACGCACAGCATCGGACAGCGTGTCGGTGGTCTCATCCAAGGTCAAGGACAGGATCAAACGGTCGGTCAATTCCTTGAGCTTGGAGAAGTCGACAATCTTTTCCTGAAAAGTACGTATACTCAGATCTTCTTTCTGGAGTGAAAAATCAATCAGATTGATCCGCTCCCGGATATCCTGGGATTGCAATTCAAAGGCGGAACGGCTGCGGTTGAGCCGGATTTGTAAAGGGATGAGAATGGCCAGTATTCCGAAAAGACCGGCCGCAATGACAAAAAAATAGGACGGCTCGGTCAGTAATGCCACCATAAAAAGACCGGCCAGTGGAATGAGAAGTTTTAAGACCAGCGGAAACGAACCGCTATGATATTCGTTCTTCGGTTTTTGGGTCAAAGAAGTGTACCTTACTCATATCAAAAACGACATCCATATCACGATTGACTCCCGGCCTGTTGTGCGCGCCGACCCGAGCCGTGAACGTATGCTTACCAGAGTTGAGATACAAATACACTTCAGAACCCAGCGGCTCCACAACTTCACAGGCGGCTCGAACTGTATTGTCCGGAGACGATTCCGAAACAAACAGCTTGTCATAAACATCTTCCGCACGAATACCAAACACAATGTCTTTGCCTTCATACGGGGCAATCGATTTATACATTTCCTCGACGAGCTTCACCTTGAATTTTCCTTCGTCAAAGAAATACTTTCGCTCTTTCTTGATGATTCGTCCGTTCATGAAGCTAATCGGAGGCGAGCCGATAAAACTGGATACAAATTTATTCGCCGGTTTATCATAGATTGTCATCGGATCCGCGCATTGCTGGACTTTTCCGTCTTTCATGACACAGATTCGGTCGCCCAGCGTCAATGCCTCGGTCTGATCGTGGGTTACGTAGATGAACGTTGTTTGTAACCGTAACCGTAGTTTGTGGATTTCGGTACGCATCTGCACGCGAAGCTTGGCATCCAGATTACTCAAAGGCTCATCAAATAAAAAAACCATCGGCTTTCGGACGATGGCACGGCCCAGGGCGACCCGCTGACGTTCCCCCCCGGAAAGTTGTTTGGGACGACGGGCCAGCATTTTTTTGATCCCCAGGATTTCGGCGGCCTCATTTACACGTTTTTCAATTTCGGCCTTGGGATACTTGCGAAGCTTCAGCCCAAATGACATATTTTCGTACACAGTCATGTGCGGATACAGGGCGTAATTCTGAAATACCATGGCGATGTCGCGATCCTTGGCCGGCACATCATTAACCAGCCGATCGCCGATCCAGATACTCCCTTCCGAGATCTCTTCAAGCCCCGCGACCATCCGAAGGGTGGTCGATTTCCCGCAACCGGACGGCCCAACTAGAACCATAAACTCTTTATTTTCAATTCCTAAGTTAACATCATCAACAGCTTTGACGCCGCCTTTATAAATTTTTGAAACGTTTTTTATTGATATTTGAGCCATAGCGTATATTTCTTATCATAAGGATTGATAGTAATTTAAGAGCCTATTCTATAGAAAAAGCTCGGAATATGCAAATAAATAATCTCTGGAATAAGGGCGGGTCATGAACCTAAGATGTCTCAACCGGCGAAACATCGGCAGGAGCAGCACTACTGTCCGGATTGTCAGACGATCCGGACGTCGTAAATTCGATGATCTTGGCCATCCGGTCTTTCATTTCCTTGCGTTCCACAATCATATCGATCAATCCATGCTCGAGGAGGAACTCCGAACGCTGAAAACCCTCCGGCAGCTTCTGCCGGATCGTCTGTTCGATCACGCGCGGACCGGTAAAACCAATTAAAGCCTTGGGTTCCGCCATGATAATATCCCCCACGCCAGCAAACGAGGCCATAATCCCGGCCATTGTCGGGTTTGTCAAAACTGAGATATGCAGCAATCCCGCTTCATTGTGACGTGCCAGCGCTGAACATGTCTTGGCCATTTGCATTAATGAAAAAACGCCCTCATACATACGGGCTCCCCCTCCTGATCCCGACACAATGATAACCGGAATACGTCGCTGGGTGGCCATTTCGATGGCCCGGGTAATTCGCTCACCGACCACAGACCCCATCGATCCCATAATGAAACGCGAGTCCGTCACGGCCACCATCACCGGCCAACCGTTGATGGTCCCCTCTCCAGAAATAACAGCATCACGAAGACCGGTCAGCTTCTGGTCCGATGAAAGCTTTTCTTTGTATGTCTTAGGTCCCTTGAACTTCAATGGATCGACGGAAACCAAATCCGAATCATGTTCCTTGAAACTCCCCAGATCCAGCAAGTGATCAATCCGTTCCTTCGCGGTCAACGAGAAATGAAATTCACATTTGGGACAGACATTCTGATTGTTCTGTAATTCTTTTTTATAGATCGTGGACGAGCACTCTTTGCACTGCACCCAGAGTCCGGCGGGAATATCTTTTTTCTTGACGTTGATGATATTGAATTTTTTACGTCCGAATAAGGCCATAAATTTGTTTTTGCCATCGGCGCGAGCCGAGAGTCCGTCTTTCAACGATGATACCGGCGCATGGGCCATGCCGGTATCCGGTCGTTCGTGATTAATCCATGTTGTAAACTGTCAGTCCGGACAAAACTTTCGGATAAAAGTAAGTGGTCTTGGGCGGCATACGCTCGCCATTCAGGGCGATATCTTTGAGCTGAGAGATCTTGACCGCATTCATCACAAATCCGAGCTCGGCATCGCCGGCGTCCACCATATCCGTAACTTCATTGATGTCCTTGGTATAGATAATACTATCTGATTTTACACCAACTTTATCCAAAATGAAACACTTGAGAATATTGGCGTCCAGACTCTTGAGCTCTTTCGAACCTTTCTTGACGTATTTATCAATCAGCGTCTTGTTTTTCAGACGAAGCAGCTTGATGCCGTCACGGGTGTACAACCCGAACGCATGCTCATTGATCCCGGCCTTGGCCAGTAAAATCTGCAGATCATCCTTATTTTTGACCTTGTCAATCCGGAAGAAGTCTTCCAGGAAGTCCAGTTTCTTTGTGGTTTTTGTAACAATCCGATGCATTGGAAAGATTTGCAGATCTTTGGAATCAAGATTGGTGAAGTACGTCATCACATAGTTAAATGGCTCTTTCCCGGTCGGATTACTGACATTCTGCAGTTGCGTTTTACGGTACTCACAGGCCACCTTATAGCGATGATGCCCATCGGCAATAAACAAATTCTGATCCATAATCGACTCTTGTATCTCGGCAATCAGCGCCTCGTCGCTAAACGTCCACATGCGGTGGCGAACACCGTCGCCGTCTTCCAATTCGAATAGAGGATCGTTCGTCAGAATATGTTTGGTGAAAATCTTTTCAACTTTACGCTGCGTGTCCGAGTAGCACACAAAGATTGGACTGAGGTTGGAATTGAGCGCCTTGGTCAGCTCGAAACGGTCGTCGACGGCATCGGCATGCGTATTTTCGTGCGGGTGGACCTTAGAATCTTCGTCATTTTCCAATTCCATTAAGGCGACGAATCCCAGACGGGAATGACGTTCACCTAAAATCTTGTATTCTTGTTTGTAGAAATAAATCGACGGCTCCGGTGATTTAACCATCACCTGTTTAGATAGCCACTCGTCGAAGACTTTTTTGGAGCGCGTATAACGATTGTTGCTTTCGTCATCCGAGCCTTCAATTTTGGCCAAATCGATATGAGTAAAGTTATAGGGACTGCGATTGTGCAGTTCATTTTGCTGTTCTTCGGAAATAACATCGTATGGCGGGGCCATCACATTGTGTACATCCCCTACGACTTCGCTGTTGTAATGTAACGCTTGGAATGGTTTTATACCTGGCATAATTATCTACTTTTCTTTCGTTTTAAGTTGTGTAACCAAATGTATGTTAATACCCCTATGAGTCCGCCGATTGTGTCGGCCACGATATCGCCGAACGAGGCATCCCGTCCCGGCACAAAAGACTGATGTATTTCGTCTGTAACTCCATATAGTCCCGCCCCGAGCGCACTGAACAAAATTAGTCTACTTGGCGTTAGACGGTCAAACGAGTGCAACAGGGCCCTGGCCAGTAGAAAGCCGTAAAGGGCATACTCAGCCAGGTGATAAACCTTGTCAAGATGCGGTATCGATTGCGGAGTGCTCACTGAAGACAGTGATGATACATAGAAGATGATACCAGAATAAACAATGACAGGAAACCAAAATCTAAGAAATATCATAAAAACACCCCGAATTGCCGGCCCCAGGTCCTATTCTGACGAATCCGACGAACTGGCCGCGGATTCCGACTTGGGAGCTTCCGGACGGGTCTTGAAATCGGTCTCATAGAAGCCTGTCCCCTTGAAAATAATTCCGCCCCCGGTTCCAATCAGCCGGTTCAGCTTCATTTTTCCGCATTTAGGGCATTTTCTAAGCTTCTTGTCTGTCATCGATTGCAATTTCTCAAACGCAAATTCGCACGCGCCACACTCATACTCATATGTCGGCATAGTTCTCCACCTTATTTAAAGACCTTCTTGATTTTATCCTTGATCGACTTGGTCTTGAGCACTTCCTCTCCGCTGACGTGAGCGAACTGCTCGAGAAGTTTTCGTTGTTCCGGATTCAGCTTGGTCGGGACCTGTAGCATGACCTTAACATACTGATCCCCCTGTCCATGACCGCGCAAATCAGGCATTCCCTTGCCCTTGAGGCGGAAAACTTTACCGCTCTGAGTACCCGCCGGGATCTTCATCGATACACTTCCCTCCAGCGTTGGCACGGATACTTCCGCCCCCAATGCCGCCTTGACAAAGCTGACAGGCAGATCCATATAGAGATCATTGTGATCCCTTTGGAATTGATCATGCGGCAACACATGGATGTACAGATACAGATCGCCCTGACCGTCGGCCCCGGACTCCCCTTCACCCTGAACCCGCAGACGTGACGAATTGTCGACACCGGCCGGAATGTTGATATCGATCTTTCGCACCACGCGTTTACGGCCTTGTCCCTGGCACTCGGAACAATTTTCCGTAATAATCTGTCCGCGTCCCCGGCATTGCTGACAAGGCTGCTGCATGCGGAAAAATCCGCTGGAGACCAAAATATGTCCCTGCCCCTTACACGTCTGGCAGGTGTTCAAACTGGTGCCGTCTTTGGCCCCTGTCCCACGACACGACGAACAATGTTCATGACGCGGCACTTTGATATTCTTCTTGACCCCTTTGAAGGCCTCATCAAGCGTGATATCGACTTCATACTGGATGTCGGCCCCGCGGTCAAAACTGCGCCCGCCTCGACCGCCGCCAAAAATGTCACCGAATCCTCCGCCGCCACCGCCGAAGAATTGACTAAAAATATCGCCTAGGTCGCCAAAATCGGCGCCGCGGAAGATGTCTTCCGCCGAGTAGTTCTGATCGATCCCGGCATGACCGTATTGGTCATACAGCTCACGCTTCTTGGGATCGGAGAGAACCCCATACGCCTCAGAAATTTCCTTAAACTTTTCCTCGGCCTCGGCCTTTTTTGACTCTTCAACCCGGTCGGGATGGTATCTCAACGCCAAAGAGCGATACTTCTTCTTGATCTGCTGCAGCGTCGATTCTTTGGGCACGCCCAATATTTCGTAGTAGTCTTTTTTCATGGTCCCCTAGTCAGGACGATGACAGCGGATTCGACGAACCTCACAGATTCGTGAATCCACTGCCTCTTCCTTGATTTATTTGTCGTCTTCGGCCTTAAAATCAGCGTCGATGACGTCGTCTTTATTGTCTGAACCTGCGGATGATCCGCCCTGCGAAGAACCTCCACCGGCCGCGCCCGCGTCTGCTCCGCCTTGCGCTGCGCCAGCGCCGGCGGTTTGCTTGGCTTGGGCTGTGGACTTATAGACTTCCTCCGCCAGCTTGTGACTGGCCTTGGTTAGGCTTTCCTGGGCCGACTTGACCTTATCGAGATCCTTGGATTCGATGGCCTTTTTCAAAGCGTCGAGCTCTGTCTCGATATTTTTCTTTTCATCCGCCGAAACCTTATCGCCGTAGTCTTTAAGTGATTTCTCCGTCGAGTACACCAGCACATTGGCTTCATTGATGGTTTCAACTTCCTGTTTTTTCTTCGCGTCTTCTTCCGCGTATTTTTCAGCTTCTTTCACCATCTTTTCAATATCATCATCAGACAATTTTGTAGAAGCTGTGATCTTAATCGACTGCTCCTTACCGGTTCCCTTGTCCTTGGCCGAAACATGCACGATACCGTCAGTGTCGATATCGAATGTAACCTCAATCTGCGGAACACCCCGTGGAGCCGGAGGAATTTCCTCCAGGTTAAACTTACCTAATTCGGTATTGTCATTGGCCATTTGACGCTCACCCTGCAGAACACGGATGGTTACGGCCGACTGATTGTCTTCAGCCGTGGAGAACACCTGCGATTTCTTCACTGGAATGGTCGTATTACGTTCAATGAGCTTGGTCATGACCCCGCCCATCGTCTCAATTCCGAGAGTCAGCGGCGTAACGTCAAGAAGCAGAACTTCCTTGGCTTCGCCCTTGACGATTCCAGCCTGGACGGAAGCGCCTAAGGCCACACATTCCATCGGATCAATCCCGCGCTCGATCTTCTGACCGATTTCTTTTTCCACAAATTCCTGAATGATCGGCATACGCGTCGGACCGCCAACGAGAATCACTTTATCAACATTGACTGATTCGCCGAGTTTGTCGCTCGCGTCCTTGATCGCCTGCTGAATCGGTCCACGGCATTTTTCAACGATCGAAGAAACCAGACTTTCCAGCTTGGCGCGATCGATAGTCATATTCAAATGCTTGGGACCAGACTCATCCGCCGTAATAAATGGCAGATTGATATCGGTAGAGATGGTGCTTGAAAGCTCGACCTTGGCTTTTTCGGCGCCTTCACGCAGACGCTGAAACGCCATTTTGTCATTGGTTAGGTCAACGCCGGATTCTTTTTTGAATTCGTCAACGATATATTCGATCAACGCATTGTCCATATCGGTCCCGCCCAGGTGATTGTCACCACTGGTCGCCAATACTTCAAAGGTTGCCGCTTTGTGCTCTTCGTCCCATCCCATTTCAAGGATCGTTACGTCGAGGGTTCCGCCCCCTAGGTCGAAGACCATGATTTTTTGCTCTTTTCCGGCTTTGTCCAGACCATAGGCCAGACATGCGGCGGTAGGTTCGTTGATAATCCGCAACACCTTTAGACCGGCGATTTCTCCGGCGTCTTTGGTTGCCTGTCGCTGATTGTCATTAAAGTAGGCCGGTACGGTGATGACAGCTTCTTCAACTTTGTCGCCGAGAAACTTCTCCGCGTCGGCTTTGATTTTCTGTAGGATAAACGCGCTGATTTGCTGCGGAGTAAATTGCTTACCGTCCACTTCAAACTTGTGGTCGGTTCCCATTTTCCGCTTGGCCGCGTAGATTGTTCCTTGTGAGTTGACCGGCGCTTGCCGACGGGCCGGTTCACCTACAAGTTTTTGTCCGTCTTTGGTAAAGGCGACAAATGATGGAAACGCCTTTCCGGATGCCACTCCTGCGCCCTCGGCTGAAGGAATGATCGTTGGACGACCACCTTCCATAACCGCTGCCGCTGAATTGGATGTTCCTAAATCAATTCCAATTGCTTTTGCCATGTTTGTATCCTCCTTGGATCTCTTCGATGGTATTTATATGTTTAGGCCTTGGCGGCCGATACTTTGACTTTGACCGTTCGGATGACTTTCTCGCCGAGCAGATATCCTTTCTGAAATTCCTCCAGAACGATACCTTCTTCGCATTCGTCCGTTGGTTCCTGCATGAGAACTTCATGCATATGCGGATCAAACGGTTTGCCTTTGGCTTCGATAACCGTCACACCGTTTTTCTTAAGAATTTCCTGGGCCTGAATCAGAACCATTTCAATGCCCTTGATAACCGAGTCTGTCTTCTGGTCCTGGTTTTTGACGGCGTTGAGCGAAAGCTCCAGATTGTCAAACAATCCGATGAACTCCATCAACAGCTCTTCATTGGCATATTTGACAAACTCGATCTTTTCGCGGTCCATTCGTTTTCGCGCGTTATCAAACTCGGCGAACAAACGCACGTACTTGTCTTTGTTTTCGGCGGCCTCGTCGACGAGTTTTTGGTACTCCGACTGCTTGATTTTGATCGTCTTGTCCTTTTTAGGCTTTTCGGCCTTGGGCTGTTCAGCATCGGGCTTAGACGGCTCAACCGACTCAGCCTTTGGCGCTTCGCTCGGATTTAGATCTTCTTGATCCTGAGTTTCTGTTTGCTTGGTCATCTGCGTTACCTGTAAATTTCTTCGATTAAGTTAGTGAAGTAGTCTAGTGTCGAGACTACCCGTTCGTAGTTCATCCGGGTTGGCCCCAGAATGGCCATTCGGCCCGACGGACCGTTGCGGGTTTTATATTTGGAGATCACCAGCGAACAACTGTCGATCTCGGCCATAGCGATCTCATGACCGATGTAAATATTGACCCGCTCGACCAATTTTTGATTGATCAGTTTCAGCAGCTGTTCCTTCTCATCCAGCGCTGATAAAATATTGCGAATCTTTTCCAAATCCTGATAATCCGGATACTGGACCACATTGTTGGCCCCGCGCAGAAAAATCTGATAATCCCGCCCGTCGACCGACACGATACTGGTGTAGCTCGTCATCTCCGACAAATCACGCGATGTCTTGTCCAGCAACCGTTCCAATTCCATGGACTGCTGCTGATACTCCTCCCGGATTCGCTTTTGTTCGGCTTCCAGCAAATGGATTTGGTTCATGAGATGATCGACGTAATAACGGTATCCCTTTTGGGTCGGGACTCGACCGGCCGACGTGTGGGGATGAGTCAGGAAACCTTCCTGTTCCAGTTCGGCAAAAATGTTACGGACCGTGGCTGAACTCAATCCCGTGGGAAATCGTTTGGAAATATATCCCGAACTCACCGGCGAAACCGTCTGAACGTAATGATCGATGGTCATGGCCAAAATGATATTTTTCCGTTGTTGAATTTCTTCCCGCGAAAGTACCATAGACTGCGTATCTCCCGTATTTACTAGGTATTAACGTCCAACTTTAACCAAAATTAGCACTCATAGCAGTGGAATGCTAAGCGCGTATTATAACAAATTTGTTGGTGTTGTCAACCTCTTCATCTGGTCAAAATTATTGATGATTACGGCCCCGGGGATCCCCGCAGGCCCATTGAAACGCGAGCGCTTAAACTGAGAGCTTTCAGTCGGTTACCGACTCCAACGCCTCTTTGAGTAAAATCAGCTGATCCAAAAAACCTTCGATCGTGACCGCTTCCGTGGCATACTGAAGCGGCTTGGGATTAAACTTTCCGGTGTGATCGAATTCCAGAACAATCGTCCCGCTGGCATATTTAAGCGGAATGAAGGCCCGGCCGCGCGCATCCACATTGCGATACGACTTAAACAGCTTGACCACCTTGGCGTTCTGCAGCAATTCCTCAGCCACCTTGGGTTTGTTGCTGTCCACCCCGAAATCCTTAAGGGCATCGGGAATCTTAATGTAGGCCTGCGCTTTATCGCCGGTGTGATTCAGCAATTTCTTCCCGTGCTTTTCCCCAAACACCAAGGTAAAATTTTCCTTGGTATCGGTCTTGAGATAGGATTTGAAGACCTTCTCATTGAATCCCTGTGTTTCAAAATCTTCGTAGTAAAAATCATGCCCTTCAAAATCAAACCGGATTCGAAAAGAGTTTTCGAACCCTTCAATCGGCTCCATGACACCGTCCACGAGCTTTGTCAGATCATCAAGCAAATCCTTCCGGGGACGTTTACTCGACGAGGAAGTTGCGCCAAGATAGGCAATACCCGCCGCGAATAAGGCCACAACCGCTACAAAAATCCAATTCATTATTCACCCTCGATTCGGGAGATCACGTCACCATTCGTATCATATACTTTGCTCAACACTTTTTGACCCCGCTCGTAATTGACCTCGGTTAAAATTCGGCCTTCCTCATCATACATCTTAAAAATTCCTTCGCGACGATTGGATTGAAACCGTCCGACCGTCTTGAGCTCGCCGTTCTCATGAAACTCTTGAAACAGCCCCTGACGCAGCCCGCTTTCGATATTGGCCTGCTGCTTCATACTTCCCGATTTGTAGTACTCATAATAGAAGCTGTCGATGAGCTGACCATCTCTCAGCACCATTTCGCTCTTCAGCTCGCCGGTCGGATAGTAATTCTTGACCAATCCGTTCATAACACCATTCTCAGCCTCGGCGGCCTTCATGAGCTTGCCGTTATTATCAAACACTCGAATTATACCACGCTGGACACCGTTTTCAAAATTGGCCTCCTGCACGACGACACCGTCTTCAGAATATCGGCGAGCCACTCCCTCCTCGACGCCGTTACGGTATGTTTTGCTGAACAAAGCCACGCCGTTAGGGCGATACTCAATGACTTCACCATCGAGCTTGCCGTTCTTGTACGGCGCAATGCTGACCAGCTTACCGTCCTCGCTGAAGGCGCGTGTCGGACCATCCAGAACGCCCATATTGTACTCGACCTCCACTTTAGGAGATCCGTCGGAGTAGTATCCCCGGGCGATGTGATCAATGATCCCATTAACGTATAACCCCTCACCCATCAAATTCCCGTTCTTAAAATACAGATTGAACGGCCCGTTGGGCTTACCATTTTTGTAGGTCAGTAAACGTCTCAACTCACCAGTACTGTAAAACTCCTCGTACAGTCCGTCGGGCACGTTGCTGGGGAAATCCTGGGCCATCGCTCGCGCTGCCGGCCACATTAACACACATACCAAGATCGGTATCAATTTTTGACGCATCATATCAGTATCCTAAATTATCGCTTAATTATATCACCAAAAAAAATTGGGATCATAATTAAGCGATAATTTTTGGACGATCTATTTGACCTGGAAAGTCAGTTCATCGGTGTCGAAATAATCGACCTGAACACAATCCTTCTCCTTGATCTCACCTTTGAGCAAACGCATCGCGATCGGATCCTGAACCAGCTTCTGAACGACCCGTTTCAGCGGTCGGGCTCCGTACACCGGATCGTATCCGCGTTGCCCCAGATAATCCTTGGCCGCATCGGTCAATTCCAGCTCAATCTCCTTGTCCTGCAATCGGGCCTTGAGAATATTGATCTGAATATCCACAATACGATGGATGTCTTTTTGATCCAGCCGATTGAAGATAATGGTTTCGTCAATCCGGTTCAAGAATTCCGGACGAAAATGATTCTTCAAGGCCGAATCTATACGCGATTCAATCTGTTTGGCGTCAGTCAAATCCAGAATGACATCTGAACCAATATTGGACGTCATGATGATAATGGTGTTCCTGAAGTTCACCACCCGGCCTTGGCCGTCCGTCAGCCGTCCGTCATCTAGTATTTGCAGCAGCGCGTTAAACACATCTCCATGCGCCTTCTCGATCTCGTCAAAAAGGACCACGGCATAGGGTTTACGTCGAACCGCCTCGGTGAGCTGACCGCCTTCATCGTAACCGACATACCCCGGCGGCGCACCGATCAATCGGGAAACACTGTGCTTCTCCATATACTCGCTCATGTCAATCCGCACCATCGCGGTTTCATCGTCAAACAGAAACCACGCCAGCGACTTGGCCAACTCGGTCTTTCCCACGCCGGTGGGACCGACAAAGATGAACGATCCCAAGGGACGATGCGGATCGCTCAGCCCGGTGCGGGACCGGCGAATACAGCTGGCAATCAAATCGATCGCCGCGTCCTGACCAATCACCCGCGACTTTAAACTGTCCTCGATCTGAATGAGCTTTTCTGTCTCACCCTGAAGCAATTTTGAAATCGGGATCTTGGTCCATTTGGAGATCACCTCCGCGATATCCTGATCATCGACTTCCTCCTTTAAGAGCGATCCATCCTTCTGGATCTTTGCCAGTTCCTCATTCTGTTTCTTAAGGTCCTGCTCGAGTTCGATGAGCGTTCCATAGCGAATGGCCGCGACTTTATCGAGATTACCCTCTTTCTCCAATTGGTCCGCCTCGATCTTGACCTGTTCAATCCGGGCCTTGATCGCGCGAATCTTCTCGATGACCTCTTTTTCTGACTGCCATCGCAACCGCATTTTCTTGTTTTCATCTTTGAGCTGTCCAAGTTCAGCATCAATCTTGGCCAATTTTTCTTTGGAGGCCTCGTCCTTTTCTTTTTTCAAGGCCTGCCGTTCAATTTCCAGTTGACGGATCTTGCGTTCGTTGATATCCAGCTCCTGCGGCATACTGTCGATCTCGATGCGTAACCGTGAAGCCGACTCATCAATCAAGTCAATCGCCTTATCCGGCAGAAATCGGTCGGAAATATATCGATGCGACATCGTCGCTGCCGCAATAATGGCTGAATCTTGAATCCTCACCCCATGATGGACTTCATACTTCTCCTTTAGTCCGCGGAGGATCGTGATCGTATCCTCGACAGACGGTTCAAGCACCATGACCGGCTGAAAGCGTCGCTCCAGCGCCGCGTCCTTCTCGATATATTTTCGATACTCATCCAGCGTTGTAGCGCCGACACAATGCAACTGTCCGCGGGCCAACGCCGGCTTTAACATATTGGAGGCATCCAAGGACCCTTCGGTCTTACCGGCCCCCACAATTGTGTGCAGCTCGTCAATAAACAGGATAATCTCGCCAGCCCGCGCTTCCACTTCCTTAAGGACCGCCTTGAGACGATCCTCAAATTCGCCGCGGTATTTGGCTCCGGCTATCAGCGCACCGATATCGAGCGATAACACGCGTTTATTTTTCAGACCTTCCGGAACATCTCCCGAACTGATCCGTAACGCCAATCCCTCGGCGATCGCTGTCTTTCCAACACCGGGCTCCCCGATCAAGACCGGATTGTTTTTGGTCCTCCGCGACAAAACTTGAATGACCCGTCGGATTTCCTCATCACGTCCAATCACCGGATCGAGCTTACTCTTTGACGCCAGTGCCGTCAGGTCCCGCCCATACTTTTCTAAGGCCTGATACTTGGCCTCGGGATTGTTATCCATAACTTTTTGTCCTCCCCGCATTTGATCAATAATTGTTTTCAGTTGCTTGTTCTGAACACCATGTTTGGCCAGCACATCATGCAAAATCGTCGTTGTGTCATTGTACAACGAAAGCAGCACATGCTCCTGAGCGACATACTCGTCTTTCATCTGTTTGGCCAATGACTGGCTGTTCAATAAAATCTTGTTGAGACGTGACGATAAACTCGGCTGAGCCCCGCCTTCCACCGTCGGCCGGCCAGATAGATCTGCGTCAATCCGATCAATCAGCTCGTCAGGATTGACATTGATTTTTTTCAGGATATCAGGCACTATGCCGCTGTCATCCTTGACCAAGGCCAATGTCAAATGCGGCGTATCGATCTGGGAATGCTGCAACTCGCCGGCCAATTCAAAGGCCTTCTGGATCATCTCCTGATTTTTTTGAGTAAACTTTTCTATTCTGACCATCGTTAATCTCCTGTCACGGGCTCGGGTCTAGGCCTCACACATGTGATTGCCTAAACCCGGCCCATCCATTATTATCCATCAATGTCAATCGTTGTTTCATTGGCGGATTCTGTCTTCTTGATATGAATGTCCAGTACTCCATCGACAAACTTAGCTGAGACATTCTTCTGATCGATAATGTGTCCCAGATCAAGTTGTCTCGAGAACTCTCCGGTAAACCTTTCGGTCCGATGAACATTCACCTGTTTATCATCATTCACCAATTCGCGCTTTCCGCTGATGGTTAGGATAGACCCGTCGACTTTAACGGTGATGTCCTTTTTAGCCACACCGGGCACATCAACTGATATGGTGTATCCCTCGGCGTCTTCTCGAATATCCAGATCCGGAAATCCCCTACCGGCGATGGCCTCGGCAAAAGACCGGACTTCCGGAAAGAGCGTTAGACCAAAAAACGGACTTTCAAAATCATAATTGTCTTTGTTACACGAATGTTGTCGTTTATTTCGACCAAAACTCATATATACCCCCTTAAAATTTAGGATCGATTGATACCGACCCATGATTTAACGAAACTTATTTTGGCAGTTTGTGTAGGCGAGTGCTAATTTATCGCTAAAAAAAAGCGCCCGCACATAATCGATAAAATCATACATCATCTTTGCCTCCTTTTTCCTTATATTCCATATCTATGATGACCTTCACCCCGCTAATGTTGACGTTCTTGACCTTCATCAGATAACGAACATGTATCAGCATCTTGATCTGCTGCTTTGAGTAGCAGCGCGTCCGCCCTCCCATACGCTTGGGCTGGATCACGCCTAGTTCATCCAATTTCCGCAGCGTCCAGACGGGCATCTTGACCATCTCGCTGACAACACCTATGACGAACAGCGGAGCATCAGGATAGATGTCAAAATCAAATTGATACTCGGGTTTGTTTTCCATACCGCACTCCTATGCTTCATCAAAAGTATACAAAATTTTAACGTTTTTGTCAAGTTATTTTAATTTTTTTAGTTAGTTTATCTAATTTTTTTGACTATATTAATCAAGCTTGTAAATCTAAATCATTTAATTTCAGTAATTTAAGAATCATTTAATTTTGTATTTCTCAAATTTCCCGGCCAATCGACTGGGCACTGAAGCGCGAATGTTGACCCGATCGTTATAGTATTTTATAGAGTAGACCTCACCCTCCTCATGGGCCAGATTCACCAGGTCCATCCGCTGGATCGGCACATCGAGATTGATTTCAACAAATAGATCCGATAGCAGCTCAACGATCTTGTGCTGAAGATCATCTATCCCCTGACCGGTCAATGCAGAAATGATCACGGCGTGATCAAAGTTATCCTTAAAACTCTCAACCCAGGCCGCATCCTCGATCCGATCCACCTTGTTCAGCACAATTATGACCGGCTTCTCCAATACCTTGAGTTCATCCAGGACCACCTGGACCGATTCATATAGCAGTCTGAAATTGGCATGACTGATATCCAACACGTGCAGTAATAAATCCGCGTGCTGAACCTCCTCAAGTGTCGCCTTAAACGATTCGATCAAGTCATGCGGTAGGTCATGCATGAATCCTACCGTGTCCGACAATACAATCTTCTGATGGTTCGGCAAGACCAGTTGCCGAGACAAGGAATCCAGCGTCGTGAACATCCCATCACGTGTGGTCTGCCCGGCCTCGGTCAGCATGTTCAACAGTGTTGATTTACCGGCGTTCGTGTATCCGACCAGCGATACGGTCGGGACACCTTTTTCTTCGCGCTTCTTTCGGGTCAGCTGACGATTACGAACGACCTGCTTGAGACCCGACTTCAACCGGCTGATCCGCTGGGCAATGCGACGCCGATCCAGCTCGAGTTTGGTTTCCCCCGGCCCAAGTGTTCCGATCCCACCACCCAGACGGGAAAGTTCAATCCCTTTTCCAACGAGCCGCGGTAACAAATACTCCAACTGCGCGAGCTCAACCTGCATTTTACCCTCTTTACTACTGGCATGCCGGGCAAAGATATCCAGGATCAATTGCGTCCGGTCGATGGTCTTGACCTGAATCTTGTCTTCCAGATTGCGTTGCTGATTGCCTTTGAGCTCATGACTAAAAACAACCGTATCCACTTGATGCAGATCACACAGCGCGACAATATCATCGAGCTTGCTGTCGCCAATCAAGTTCTTGGGAGAGGTCTTCGACACGCGGCAGATAAACTCGGCCACCACCTCACCCCCCGAGGCCTTAACCAGCTCGACCATTTCCTCGAGCAGATCCTGGCTGGTCCACGGCGTGGATTCAGACTTTAAGTCAACCGCCACGGCCAGGACACGCTCCACGGCTTCTTCATTTGTAAGGTATTCGTGTTTCATAAATTTATCTTCCTCAATATTTCATCGGTCATCAACGTCAATGAATGATAGTCTTCACGATTCAGCCATGTGAGTCGACGTTCCGCGTTAAACCAGGTGAATTGACGTTTAGCGAAATGCCGGGTATTGAGCTGCATGAGATAAATTGCACGCTCAAGATCGTGCTCCCCATTTAGGTGACCAAGCATCTCACGTAAACCAATGATCCCTGACGCACTGGAACTAATCTTGAGATCCCGAACGGCCCGAATCTCCTCAAGCGCTCCCGCCTCGACCATTTCAACGACCCGGGCATTAATCCGTTCATAGAGCCGATCGCGTGAACAATGAACTCCAAACACCCGAACATCATACTCATCGCAAAGACCGCGGCATTCCTTTTTTAATTCAGACATCGGACGACCTTCCTGATGATATACCTCCAACGCCCGAATGATCTTTTTGATATCATTGGGATGAATCGCCTCGGCTGACACAGCATCCACCTCGGCGAGCCGTCGATGCAGATGATCTGCGCCGAATTGTTCCTGCTCTTTTCTCAAATTTTCTCGATACTCGATATCGGGATCTCCACTCTCAAATAACCCATCGAGCAGCACCTTGACATACAAGCCTGTTCCTCCGACGACAATCGGGACTTGATCTTGTTTCAAGATGGCGCGGATCGCCGCATTCGCCAAATCATTATATTGTGACACATTAAAAGAATCCGTCACAGAAACCTCATCGATCACATGATGCGGAATTCGCTGCTGAATCGCGATGGACGGTTTGTTGGTGACAATATTCAATTCCTTATAAACTTGAGCGGAGTCACAAGACACGATCTGAGCGGGAACACGGCCCGCTAAATCGTAAGCCAGATCTGATTTCCCCACTGCGGTGGGGCCAACGATTAATATAATTTTCTGTAACGGCATGCGCTAGATCTGTACAATCCCCAGATCGATTAAGGATAGATTCGGGTGGGATATCCTAACTTGGATAATTTTGATTTTAGCCGTTCGGCTTTTCTCAACAAGCCCATTTGACCGACACGCACGCGATAAAACCGCGTATTGTCCCGGTCCATGGTCTCCACAATATACGCGTACTCACCGCGTTGCTGCAGGGCCTGCATCACCTGCTCGGCCCGGTCACGTTCGACAAACGCGCCGACCTGCACCGCAAAATACTGCTTTTCTTCTAGTAACTGCTTGGCGGTATGATACTCAAAACTATTTGGAAAACGATCAACAATCTCGTTCAGATAATATTTCGCCAATTTCCAGTTGGATAGCTTAATATTGACCCGCCCGGCCTTCAAATAGATCAAGCTGGAATAATGTGATCGAGGACTTTCGTTAATCAGTTCTTTAATGGTCTTCCAGGCCTTTCGATACCGTTCCTGGTGGTAATAGGCATCGAACAATCCAATGTAGGCCTTATCACGCAGATCGACCTCCGGTTCGGATTTAATAATGCGCTGAAACCGCTTGATAGCCGGTGAGATTTCGCCCAGGCGAAATTCGCTCATACCCAAGAAATACTCAACCTCAAGCCGCTCGGGTTCGGTCAACTCACCGGATGACAGCATGGACTCACCGATCTGCTGCGTCTGTGTGTAATCCTTCCGCATGAAGGACGCCTCCAGATCCACAATTGACGCATGCGCCTGAACGGCAATGCTACCGACCAAGATTGCGACTATTAACAGCCATTTTGTTCTCATGCTGATATCCTATCAAAAATATTTTTTGATTACCACTAAAAAGATCGGCCGGACAGGCATTTTTCCACAAAAAAAGCCCCAGCCGGTATGGCTGGGGCCTGAAACTTCTCGCATCTATTTCCCGGAATCCGGACGGTTGAACATCTTTTTGTCCTGCCGCGTGCCCAGGGTCTTTTTCCGATTGAGCTTCTTACGAAATTTGCTTTCGCTGGTCCGCTCCGGAAAATCACCAAAGGATGAAGACTCATTATCTTTCTGGTAAAGTCCTTTGATCTTTTTTGATCCGAATGGCTTTTCCTTGAAACCTTCACTGTAAAACCCGTCATCCTTATTGTCAATCGGCATACCATTCTCATCCTGTTCAATGTACTTGGTTCCAAAACGTTTTTTCTTTTTGGTCCGGTTGTAGTCCTTAATCGTATTCCGTTTATCCCGGGCCCGGCTGGTCGCGACTTTACGGTCGATCACCGGCCGCCGTTTCTTGAGCTTTCCTTCATATTCACGGGCCTCTTTGAGCTTCTCTCTGATGGATGACTTGGTCTTTTGAGCTTCGGTCTTGGATGCTTCTTCCTTCACTGTGACCGGCACCGCTTTTTCCACCGGCTTGGACCGCTCAGCAGGACCGGCATCCTTGACGGTCACCGGACGTGTATCTACGGCCGACGTCGGCCGAAACACCTCGGGCTTGGACATCACATCGACTTCCTTACGATCTGGAATTTGGTAGCCAAACTTACGCAGCTTCTGACGATCCGCCTCCTGCTGCCGTTCAAATCGAATCGGCTCAATTCGCGTTTCAAAAATATCCGAATAGTCCTGCTTGGTCTCCTTACGAATATCCCGCATCATCTCAAATTCTTCATAAGACAATTCTTCATGCAGATACTTTTCAACTTCGGCTTTGGTTTGCGCATGAGCCGGCTGCACGCTGAAAACAACGCCTGCCAAAATTGTATATAGTAGAAGCTGAGGTCTTTTGATCATCATAGAGCTACTCCCGATTGTTGTTTTGCCATCTCTTTTTTCTGAACTGCTGTCGAAATCTTCGCCTTTCATCCTGACTCATATTGCGCCATTTATTACGGCGCTTGCGCCAGTTTTCCTGCTGTTCCGGTGACAAATCCCGAAACTTTTTGCGGCGCTCAAGAATACGTTGTTTGTGTTCCGGATCAAGATTCTGCCAGCGCTTTAATTTTTTTCGCAACTCCGCCTTTTGCTCACGTGGAAGTTGTTTGTACCGACGCCAATTCTTCCGGATCTTGGCCTTATCATCGGCGGGCAACTGCATAAACGCCTCGTAACGTGATTTCAACCGCTCACGCTTGCGTGCGTCCATCCGTTTCCAGCGTTTGAGACGTTTTCGATAGCGCTCTTTCTGCTCCGCCGACAAACCGTCCCATTTCTCCCGGGCCTTTTCGAGCCGCTCCGACTGGTTGATTGTATCAGACGCATCTTGAGCCAGACCGGCTGGAATATAACTCAATCCCAGCAACATAACCAGCAAAAATGTAAACGTGTATTTCTTCATCATACTCACTCCGACCGATCTGAATCTTCGGCCTCCCATTGCGAATCTTCCTCCAGAATCTCTAGTATTTCAAGAAAATCCAGATTTTCGATAACCTCAATATCTTCTTCGGTCAACTCATCCTCCGCGCTGTATACCGGTGACGCGTGGATCAGCAAACACAAACACAACACAATGACCGAATTAAGTGGCCCTCGACATTTCCAAGACGTCCAGTTCATCAATCAATTCCATCTCTTCCAGAAATTCGATTTCTTCTATCAGGTCCAAATTTTCAACCAGCTCGATGTGTTCCAGCATCTCCAAATCCTCATCGTCTAGGGCCACCAGGGATTCCAATCCCACAGGGGCCGGGCTAAAGAATGGCCTAACTGCAAGAACACCAACTAGAAGTATAACACATGCGCATCCAAATGCGGCCGCCCGCCTGCTATTATACCCCGATAATCCAAGGGCATCAAAGAGCTTTTGATACCACGGAGTCTCGGCGGCTAGCCGGGTCCAGAAATTCGAGACATAATTGGCCGGCGGCTCAATGACCTCGACCTCATCAAGCATATCCCACGACGCCTGCAGTTGCTGTGCGTAGCGCTTCAATTCGGGATCCGCGGCGATGGCACGCCTAACCTCTTCTTTTTCAGCACCTTCCAGCTCTCCCTCCAAGTAAAGAGGGATCAATTTTCTAATGTCTTTAGCTGACATAAATTCCTCCATCTATTTAAACACATCTATCACCCGAAAGTTTCGGTCATTTTAGCTCGTTTATTCCATCAGCAAATGTTTGAGACGTTCACGTAGATTCTCCTTGGCCCGATTGAGCAGCGACTTCACGGCCTTGGGACCGATTTTCAGCGCCGCCGCAATCTCATCGTAACTCATCTGCTCGTAACGTCTCAGCAGCACCGCCGCGCGCTGATTGTCCGGCAATGACAGAATGGCCTCACGAATCTGCAAACTACGCTCCTTGTCCAACAGGGCTTGAGAAGGATCCACCGCCCGCTGATCCATGTGCTGCCCTGACATGGATCCTTCATCACCTTCAACCGAAGCGTCCAATGAATAATCTCGATGATGATGACGCCGCAACTCGTTGAGACTGGCATTCTTGGCAATTGTAAAAAGCCAAGTCTGCAGCTTGGATTTGACCGTGTACTTGTGCGCCGTCTTGTACACCTTGATAAAAACTTCCTGCGTCAGCTCCTCGGCCAGTTCACGCTGACCGACATAACGATAAATAAAGTTCAGGACCCGCGGAAAATACTTGCGCATCAGCGTCTCAAACGCCTGCTTGTCACCGGCCTGAAAGTCCAGCATCAGCTGAACATCCGGATCCGTCGTATAATCATGATCACTCATACTGTTTCCCGCTGTCGGAACTTAACGGCCCCTGTTTGATTAACTGTTGGATCAGATCCGTCATCACGACGGCTCCTTGCTGATAAATATGATTTTGATCACGCCAGTACGCCATCTTATAAATATCCGCCAGGTTGGGAATGTACACCGGCCCCCATTGTCGAAGACGGCGGAACATCTGTCCACTGGGCAGCACTGAGGCATAGTCAGAAATGAATACAAAATTTACGTCCGTACCGTGTTGATCGCTGACCGAAGCGATCCGCTGCAGATAAAAGTCGGCAAATGAATCCGGCGGCAAAAGCACCCGACTTTTCCAGATCGGATAAATTGGTTTAAAGTTTTTAAATTTTTCTACAAAATCCGGATTAGGCAATAATTGCGCATCATTCACATAAAATCCTCCGGTCTGATCATTGGCCGCAATCTCGGCCTGGACTTCACGATGATATTTCAACCGATAAATCACGCGAGACAACCACATGCGCCCCGCCCGCACGGATAACTCTGTGCCGTATCCGGCCATATGCTTGAGCCGCTGCTTCAAAGGATCGCTATACGTCAGATAATCCCGCCATGTCAGCCCGTTTAGATGATACCATACCTCCGCCCACATATCGTCGGCGGACATTACGTACCGGGCATACATATGCGGCGTAAACCGCTCCTGTCCGATCGTCTCGATCATCAAATGCCTGACATCATGCCGTTCCAGCAGCGCCCGGATGATCACATAGTCCATATCACGGCCGGTCCAATGCCGTCCAAAATTCCACACCCGCTTGAGATTCAATCCCTCTTCCAATTGCCGCGAGCGCACCGCGCACCAGGTCCGGGAACTGCCGACAAACACATAGTCGATGGTCTGACGCGGCTCATCATAAATCTTGGACTGTATCCACTGCCACTTGGCGTCATTCATATCCATTCGTCCTAGCCCGAACAAATATACGCAGACGGTGGATATCAATCCCAACCCCAAAACTCCCCATAAAACTTTAAGTGTTTTCATCGTTAAAATTGAAAATAGATAAAAGCCTGTCGGGCCACTCCACTTTGAAACCAGATGGAAAACGCGACAAGCGTCAGATAAACCAGAACCGACTGAATCCACCACGGCCACGCCGTGAACGCCTCGGACCAGTCCTTAATCATTTTTTCGCACCAACCATGCACGATCACACCCGCGATCAACGTGCCGCTGATGACCAACGGATCAAGCCCCTGAAATCCTCCAAAGGACGAAAACATATGATGCAAATACATAAACGCGGAACGGATATCCGGACTTCGAAAGAAGATCCAGGCCAGACACGTCAGATGAAAGAATATTCCGATGGATATCCATGTTGAAAATCCCCGGGCCCGCGGTTGATGACTGTCCACACCGGCCATGCGGTACAGTATCAAATACAATCCATGCAACCCGCCCCAAAAGATGAACATCCAGTTGGCCCCGTGCCACAGACCTCCCAGCAGCATAACGATCATCAAATTGGCCATATGACGCAACGGTGCGACGCGGTTTCCGCCTAGCGGGATATATAAATAATCCCTCAACCATGATGAAAGCGTGATATGCCACCGTCGCCAGAACTCCGACGGACTGGCCGACAAATAAGGCCTCAAAAAATTGACCGGAATCGTCAATCCGAAGATCAGTCCCAATCCGATGGCGATATCCGAATAGGCCGAGAAATCAAAAAAGATCTGAAAGGCATATCCATATACTGCCAGCAGCAATTCCAGCGACGTATATCCGGCTGGCTGGGCGAACACCGGATCCACCAGTCGAGCGCCCAGCGGATCAGCCAGCCAGATCTTTTTGGCCAAGCCGTACATCACAAAGAAAATCCCCCGGGAACTGCTATTGGCAAATAGATCCTGACGCAGTTGTGGTAGAAATTCACGGGCCCTAACGATCGGTCCGGCCACCAATTGCGGAAAGGCCGAAACGTAAAATAAAAACCGAATCAGCGAGCGCTCGGGTTCAATGCGTCGACTGTAAATATCGAGCGAATAGCTCAGACTTTGAAAGGTATAGAATGATATGCCGACCGGCAGAACAATATCGAGCGCCGCCCATTCGGGCTGCATTCCCATAGCCGTCAACAAGTCGATCAGACTTTGCTGAAAAAAACCGGCGTACTTAAAATACCCGAGCAGCCCCAGATTTCCGATCAGGCTTAAGCTCAAGTAGAATTTTCGATGAGCCGTCGTATCAGCGGCGGCAATGCGATGTCCGGCCCAATAGTCGAGTCCTGAGGAAAAAACAATCAACCCCAAAAAACGGACGTCCCACCAGCCGTAAAAAACATAGCTGGCCGTCAGAAGAAACAGGATTTGGAGCCGTGAATAATGTCGACAAAGATAAAAACCTAAGAAGGTGAGGCATAAAAACGGAGCAAAGATAATTTCCGTAAATAGCATATAGTGGATGGTTCAGGCCGACGGAGTTACCCGCCGGCCCGGTAGATTAAGACTTCAGGGCCTGATCCAAATCGTCGATCAAATCCTGTGTGCCTTCGATGCCCAGCGATACACGGATGGTTTCTTCCGTGATGCCTGATTTTTTAAGCCCTTCAGGCCCCATTGACGAATGGCTCATCAGCCAGGGATGTTCAATCAGCGATTCAACACCGCCGAGCGATTCGGCCAGACAAAAATACTTGAGTTTTTGAAACAGCTGGTCCGGTGAGACCTGCGCTGTATCCAATTCAAACGACAGCATGCCACCGAATCCCCGCATCTGCTGCTTGATCAAATCCTGCTGCGGATGACTGGCCAGCCCCGGATAGTAGACCCGTTTAACATTCGGATGTTTCTCCAGAAATTCCGCCACAGCCAACGCATTTTGCTGATGCGCCTCCATTCGCGGGCCCAATGTCTTTACGCCCCGCAATACCAGCCATGCATCAAATGGTGCTTCAGAGATTCCCAACGCGTTCACCAAAAACCGACCGCGTTCTTCAACCTCCTTGTTAGCATACATGACCGCCCCGCCGACAACGTCACTATGCCCGTTCAAATATTTGGTTGTTGAGTGAATGATCATGTCCGCTCCGAATTCAAACGGGCGCTGAAAATAAGGCGAGAGAAATGTGTTGTCGACGACCGAAAGACATTTATTGTCCTTGGCAATCTCAATGACCGATTTGAGATCCACAATGTTCAGAAGCGGATTGGATGGCGTCTCGATCCAGATCATCCGCGTCCGCTCATTCACTGCTGATTTGACCGCCTCGAGGTCCCGCATATTAATGAATGAAACCTCAACGCCCATATTCGGCAGCACCTGGCTGAACAATCGATACGTCCCGCCGTAAATGTCGTCTCCGGCGATCAGGTGATCCCCGTTTTTAAGGAAGAATAACACAGCCGTCACCGCGGCCATACCGGTACACGTGGCCGAGGCGCCGACACCGCCTTCCAGATCGGCCAAATTTTCTTCCAACGCGGTCCGTGTTGGATTGCCCGATCGCGTATAGTCATACCCCTTGTTTTTGCCAAGGGCGTCAAAATAAAATGTTGATGAAGGATAAATCGGTGTGGTCACCGAATTATAGCTTTTGTCTTTGTAAACGCCTGTGTGAACGGCTTTGGTTCGAATATCCATGAGAATCTCCCGAAAATGAAATCTTGTCTGGCTTGATAGAATCTATGTTTGTCAGGTCCAATGATATGGCTAAACCCGACCACGTATTATCATGAAAAACACGGGATTTGTCAAAAAAATCTGCGTGGATGAAGATTCGTTACCCACTGCCCGCCAATAAACGCCGTAAATACATGTAGATGACCACCAGCGCACAGGTAAAAACGCCCAGTCCGATGTAGAGCGTCTTCATGGCCCGGTCCATATTGGTCAGCACCCTCGCTTTCAAATCCGGGTAGGATGAATCGCTGATGCGTTCGTCAGTCTTGAGAAACTTGATAAGCCCCCTGAGCTTACGGACATCAAAACCCTTTTGATACGCCCATAGAACCGGTTGTCCAAGCTCCTCCCATGTCTGTGGATGTTGTTGTGATAGGTAATCCCGCAGGTGTCCCAAGGCCTTGATGTATCGATACACATACATCAGCAACAAAGCGAACCATACGATATGCAACGCAAAAAATATCCGGAATCCCCAGAAGATGGAATGAAGTTCGTCAGGAAGCTGTTCAGAAGGAATAAACAAAACTGTCTTTAAACCGGGATTTGAGTTTGCGGTTCATGGATTTGGCCTGATCAAGACTCGCGGACTCGCCCACGCAAACACGATACAGATCATCCGGCCGGTCGGCCTTCTTGGGCGCGATATACGCGTTATATTCCTGGTTTGTCAGCTGATCGACCAATTTCTTGGCCTGTTTGACCTGTTTGAAAGAAGCCACCTGGACTGTATAGACCTTTTGGCGCGTGGGTTGCGGCTTGGAGACCGCCTTATACTGACGCTCAGGAACCGGCTCAACAGGCTGGCGGCGTGTTACCACTGTCTCACGTCGAGGTTCACGTTCCGACTGAGACGTAGTGACAATAAATTCATCCTCCGCCACCGGCTGCCGTTCGGATCGATCCTGCAAGACCATTTCCTTGGCCTTTACACCGAGTTCAATAAGATTACCTTTAAAGAAACCGCCGAGAAAAAATCCGACGAGAAATATAATAATGTACCGCATGATTCCCCCAGAAGATATAAAATTCGATTATTAGCTTGACTGATATTTTATCAACCCGCCGATTGATAATCAACGTATTCCCATAAAAAATGGGGCCATCCGCTGGAATGGCCCCATAATAATACCTGAGTGTTACTCGCGATCGTTTACCGTGATGACCATTTCCGAGCTGTTGGAACGAATCTCCGGCACGTACATCGCGTGCGTCTGATTCGGCATCCCGTGGAATGTCCCGGGAACCTCGGCCCGAAGTTCATAGGTAATCCGGTGCTGTCCCTGTTTGAGTTTGTCCACAAAGAAGGCCGCTTTTTGGTCGCGGAATTCCTGATGGATCCAGGTAGAATGCCCCGCTGGTTTACCCTTGTGATCGAGCTGCTGAGCGTAGCCTGAACCGCTTTTAAGCGCGACCGCCTCCAGCCCCGCCGGCTTGTAATCTTCAACCACCAGATACTCATAGTGATTTTTGGAATCAAGTGTGATCTCCACTTTGATCCTGTCCCCGCTCCGCACGTCGGCCCCGTTTTCCAACAAGCGCCAGTCGGTATCATAGCCGGCCAGCAATGTTTCAGCTGTATCTTCGATAAAGTATTGTCGGGTCACAAAAACCTCATTACCCTCTGGTGTGATATTTTCTTCCAGGGTAAAGTACTTGAGATATCCGGACACATACAATGATCCGCGACCGGTCAACCGAACTTCAACTTGGTTTTCACCGTCGGTCACGGCTTCGTTCGATAGATCGATGATGCGGTCAAAGCGGAAGACATTGGACGTATTCACTCGATCCTGACGGACAACTTTGCCGTTGACCAGGACCTCATACTCAAAGTCCGGTGACAATTCATTGGTCGTGCGCAGATAATCGGCCAACCCCAGAATAGTGATCGCCGTATCACGCGTGTTCTTCCACCGTCCGCCGCGACGATTGAGCGCCAACCATTTAACCGCTGGCTCTAGATAGGGACTTTGCGGATCAATGTTGGCAAGCGCCTTAACCACAAAGGCCGTGGCTTCCACGCCGCCTTCGCTGAATCGATAATAAATCCCTGATTCACCCCAATGCACCGTATTGTTGGTTTTTTCTTCGATCATGCCATTGATCAGATTGCGTGCTAATGTCTGCGCCTGCTGATGTTGTCCACGATAATGCTGCGCCAGGGCAAACAAGGCCCGTGTGTACGGATTCAGTTCGTCACGCATCTCCCACAGACGCTGGGTTTGAATGGATTCAAACTTGCTGTTAGATCGGGCCGCCGCCAGAGCGTGTAACATCCACGCCAGCATGTCGGGTTGATTTTCCACTTCAACCAACTCGGTCTGTAGGTAGCGCACACCGCGGCTGAGCACATCATTCCGGACATCCAGCCCGGCCTGTTTGGCCAGACTCATCCCCCATACGACATAGGCGGTCATAAACCGATCGGAATTTCCCTGTTTCCACCATCCCCAACCGCCGTCGGAATGCTGGAAGTCATACAATCGATTCAGTCCGGCTGCCGTCATCTCGTCCAAACGCTCGACAGTGGTGTGATCCTTCCGTTTGGGATGCCCCGGATCCTCTCTCGGGATCAGAACATTGTTGAGATAATCGGCCACATCCTCCTCGGAGAGACCCAAATCGGTCAGCGTCTTTTTGACAATCACGGCCGGTAAAAAACGGCTCATCGTCTGCTCGACACATCCATATGGAAACTGGGCCAAATATGGTAACGCGTCCAGCATGGTCGCGGCCACCGACGGGGATAACATCAATTTCAATGAGGTTGATTCCTTAATACGTTCGCTCGGAATATCCAGTAAAAACAATTGCTGGACAGTTTCCGTGCCCGCATTCTTGACGGCCAGCGATTTGGCGATAAATTTCTCGATCCCATGAGGAATGATCGGATACGTCTTGACCATCGCGTCGGCATCTTCTGAGGCCTGGGCCGAGACCGATATTTTCGCCTGCCCCTGTTCCAGCGCCCGCGCGCGCCAATCAACGCGTTGCTCACCATGCGCGTCAATTGTCACCCATGTCTCTACATCATCCAGGACTTCGAGACCTTGAGCATCAAGCACGACCCGAATCTTCAGCGGACTGTCCGTGTAGTTATGGACGTTGGCTGACAGGACAACTTCATCACGTTCAGTGAAAAAACGTGGCGCCTGCAACCGTACAATCACATCCTTGTTGGTTTTGGTATCATATGTGACATTCCCCACGGCCGTCTGTGTTGAAATCGTCCGTGCGGTCGCCCGCCACGTCGTCAGTGAATCCGGAAACTTGACCTTAATCTGAGCCTTACCGTCGGCTCCGGTCACAATGGTCGGTTGCCAGTAAGCGGTGGAGCGAAAATCCTGACGGACGGTTGGAGATTTAAGATCCCCACCGGCACCACCGCCGGACAGTGATTCTTCCATGACCATATCCGCATCCGCCATTCTGGCTTCTTTGCCCGCCATCATTTTTGATTCCTGAAATCCGCCACGGCGCGCCCGCATCGGCGCAGCCGCCCCCGCAAAATTCGAGCTAACCTCGGACTCCATCACGGCATCGGCCGCAACCATTCCCAATGCCGCTACCTGGGCATTAGCCCGAAAACCCTTGTCCTTTTTTAATCCATCCATCCGGTCATCGTAAAGTTCAGGCTCTTCACGCTTTTGCTTCTCCTGAACTTTCATCAGCTTGAGCTGATCCTCTGTCATTAACTGCAATTCATCATTGCGGACAAATATCTGATACTGTTTCTGATTAAAGCTGGATTGTGTCTGGACCGATTGCTGCCGTTTTGTCCCGTAGAAGAACTCACGGATATCCTTCACAAACTCACTTTGAATGTAGTACACACTGGCATCAACCAGCCCCAACGAAATCTCGCCGACGACAGGTTCGCCATTGTGGTCCGTTACTTCGATATCAAACAATCCTTCTTCCTGCGGACGGTAAGTTTCCTTATCCGACATGACCTTGACGTTCAGGAACTTTTCATCCGGCGGGACAATTAGTTGAAGGTTATGCATCTTGGCCTGATAGTTCTCTATGGATAAGGCATGCAGAAAGATATTCGGAGTGAATGTATCTTTGACTTCAAATTCGAGCAATTTCACCGTTCCCTCGAGAAAATGGAGCGACGAACCAAAAATTTCATCGGCCTCCTGAGAGAACAACACCCACGTTTCCGGCTTGTTGGCGACGATCATCACACGGGCGACATCACCGATCGAATATGTATCCTTTTCCGGAATAATCTGAATCCCGCTGTATTGATAACCGATATTTTGACTGGCCTTATCACACACATAGACATGTGTTTGCGAGGTGATTTCATTGCCCTTGTCATCAAATCCCGTAAACATGACAACATAGTAGCCGTCCTGTTCGGGCTGAAATTCGAATTGCGACTCGCCCTTTTCATCCGTCTTGATAAACCGGTTGAAGAGTTCATTGCTGTCGTAACCCGCTGGTTGAACGGCCCGGCCATTAACGATTCGCTGATCGCGCCACCAGTTGCGCGAGACGGTAATCTTGCCGTCAACCGAGACGGCCTCATTGTTCGCCGTAACCGTCTTGATATCCACTAAAGCCTTGTCACCCGGACGATAAATCTGGTTCTTCGGGTTCAAATAGGCGTAGAAAGAATGGCGCGTCACCTTCACCGTTGACGTTGACGAAATCTCCCGACGGCTCTGGTCCACCACCCGGACCTCGATCCGGTACTCATAATCGACATCACTATTTTCAGGCGTTTCAAATGCGAATGTCGCCTTGCCCGCGGCATCGGTCTTGATGGTTTCTTTCTTGATCAATTGCCCCTGGTTATAGTGATGCCGGCCATAAAAATTATGTCCGTACATATTGGTATCTTCGAAATACCATGGATACTTGTGCGGCGGCCGATAATAGTGATGATATTGTTTCTGATATACTAGATATTCGACATCCGCATCCGCGACACCACCCCCGAAATAGTACTGCGCGTCCACGGCCACACGGACCTCGTCCCCTAATTGATAGACCGTTTGTCCGTCGGCATTGGGTTCGGGTTTGATATTGACGATAAATTCAGGCAGCTTATATTCTTCCAGCCGAAAGATCGGCGATGATCCCATATGCGTGCGCCATTTATCGGTGTAAAGCTCCAGACGGTACTGTCCTAATGACGCCTTTTCATCCAGGGTCAATGCGTCATGAAACGTCCCGAAATCATTCAGCCGATAATCTTTTTCATGGACCTTATTGCCGCGTTCATCATAGATCCGCGCCTGGACTGTCAGCCCTGCCGGTGTTTTGAAGGCTGAATCGTCATAGTCACGCACGGTGACTTTGAATGACACTTTTTCATTTGGGCGGTAAGCCGGTCGATCACTGTAAGCGTAAAGCCACCATTTGGTATGACTGTTATAAGAGTAGTTGCGGCCTTGTGAAAATGTTGGCTTTCCGTTATCGACGGCAACGGCAAAGAGTTCGTGCTGATTGTTGTAATTTTTATTGGTGGTCTTTTTCAGCGGAAACTTCAGCAATCCATCCGCATCCGTCTTCCCCTGCTGCTGATCCCAGGCCCAGTAGCCCTGATTGTTGTAATAGCGGTACTGATATTTGACATCGGCATCGGGCTTTGGTTCGCCGGTCAACGCATCAAACACATAGATCAAACCGGAACTGCCGCCGACCTTGCTCACCATGCCGATATCCGTCACGACAATCAGGTCATAGGCCTTGACCCCATTGGCTGTTATCAAGGCCAGATAAGCACCCGGTTCCAGTACGCCATCTTCAGGGATCACCTCATCCTGACCGGCATCCATACGCCACTCGGCCAGCCCCTTGTTTTCACTGTACCATTGATACTTGCCCTGGTTCTTGAGATTCAGCGGCACGGAAAACACCTGCGGCAAACGTTCATAATTACGACTCTCGACGAGACGACGGGTGATCTCCTGGTAGTTATTAACACCGTGCTGATAGTCACTCGGTTTCTTACGCGGATCAAATTTCAGTTCATTCACCAAATCCACTTTATAAAGCGAAAGCGTTGAGTTTTTGATATTCTTCCATCCGATATTGAATTGGATCTCGGAACCGGGCAGGAATGTATAGCCGATCCCAATATTGATTTGAGGCTGGGTGATCGATTTGATTTGATTTTGCGCGTTGTTGACCCACTGCGACTCACCCTTGCGGAACTTCGTTAAGAACTCGCGATATGTATCCAACGCGTCATCCAGTTTGTTTTGTTGCTGATAATATTGGGCCAGATAATAGTAAGAATCATCGACCCACTCGCTATCCGAAAATTCCTTGATCACCTTATTGAAATATTTGACCGCCTCTTTTTTCTTTTGCTGGTTATAATACTGATGGTAATAGCTCATCGCCAACGAGTAATAGACCTTGGCCCGGTCCGCATCGGACTTGGTTACTTTGAGCAATTCCTCATACAATACGTGCAATCCGTTGTTTTCGGGTTTGTCCGGCAGGATCCGTTGACCATCCACAGCCAGCGGCTTGATCCCGTTAAATCCCCACCCCCAATTCCGTGAAACAAAATCGCCCAGGGTAAACGTGGCTTTAATGAACCGCGGCCGGGCGTTATCAATATCTTTGGATCCGGCCCAATAAGCACGGGCGTCCTGCAGATATTCCTTGATCTTTTCCGTATGCTGCCATTGATTCACTTCGAGATAATGTTCCGCGAGTGATTCATTGGCCTCCGCCCACCAGCGGTCCTTTTGATCGCCCTCGACCAATTCCTTGAGACTTTTTACGGCTTCTTCATATCGGCGACTTTCTTTGGTGCGCCACGACGCATCCGCGAATTTGAATAAATACTCGCGTGAGGCCTCGGGTGTCAGTTCAGCTGTTTCCAGGATCTTGGCGAATTGGTCGGCCGCCAATCGGTAGGATTTTTCCTGATGCAGCTGATTGGCCTTGTTCATTGCGGGATTCTGCGCCGAAGACAGCGAGGCCCCCAACACCATGGCCCCTATGATTAAAATCGCTGTAAGTCTCTTAAATACCATCATTTACCTCCGTTAAACGGTTCTTGGCTGTTTCTGGTTAAACGGCTCACACGCCAAAAAGTTACAAAATTTTTGAAATTATTCCGACGCCGGGCGGATATCGAACGGACGGCGGATCGTCCGGCGCTCCACATCACAGGGCAGGGCCCAGTCTTCGGCTTCGCCGATCAGGACATGCAGACGGTCAAGCCAATACTCTTCGTCCTCATCGTCCCGCCGATTTTCATCGGTAAAATACCCATAGACCTGATACTTGCGGCTGCGGGCGTCGGCATCCCGAAAAACTCGGCTGTCGCATGACTTTCGTTTATTAAAATCCCGGAAAAAGAAAACTTCTATGGTCCCGCGAACTCGTCCGCGGTCGTAATACCGGCAGGTGACCTTGGAACGGCCATAGATATCGGTAGTGAATTTGGGTCCGCTGGCAACATAGTCGCGCAGCGAATCGGGGCAATGCACGGCCTGTGCGGCGGCCAACGGCACGTACAAGGTGGTCAATAGAATTGTGAGAATGAAAGGCTTCACTATATTAATATCTTTGAATGATAAATACACCGGCGATCAGCATCGCCACACCTAACAAACGCATCGCTGAAATCGGACGGACATGAAATCCCACCCATCCATAATGATCTATTATAACAGAAACCAGCAATTGTCCGACAACTAAACACGCGACCACCGCCACCGCGCCGATCTTCGGGGCCAGCAGGATAACCGTGATCACCATCGTTCCGCCCAGAAAGCCGCCGGTCAGCAGGTGCGGCGGCGCCTGCTGCAGTACCCGCAGCGACGGAACCCCCGCGCCCTTCACCCAACAAAAAAACGACATCATCAACAATCCGCCCAAGAAAGAAACCCAGGCCGACTGCGGCGCCGATCCCAGCTGCTTGGCCAAAGACGCATTAATACCGGCCTGAAAAGGCAGGGCCATACCCGCACAAACGGCAACAATCAAATACATCCAATGTGACATATCATCCTCACTTTCACGACATTGCTGTCAAAAAAATATCCTCCCCGCCCGACGGTAACATGCCGGGCAAGGAGGATCGAATTAAGGTCGACCAACGGACTAGAAATTATAATCAACTCCCGCTGTAATCGTGTAGTCATTTTTCTTGGTTCCCGGCGACGGATCTGAATTGTAATCATCCACATACGTCAATTTCCAGGACATTTGGTCACTCATTTTACTCACAAGGCTGGTCTCATTTCTCAATCGGAACGCCCCGCCTTCCAGTGACGGATAAAGCGTCAGATCTTCGATTAATCGAAGATTTTCCAGCAATTGCTTTTCAAGGTAAAGTCGAGGAATCAAGACCACTTCGCCTTCGTCCTTCTTGGCTGGATTACGATAATCCGTATACTGATAACCAATCGCGATTTCAGTCTTGAGCTTGTAATCATCTTCATCATAAAACCATCGTCCAACCCCGTAACCCGGTGTCAGTCGATAATTGATATCAGCAAAGACATCCTGCATCCCTTCGAATTTTCCGAATTGATACCAGTTTCGTTCTTCACCAAACTTATTGTCGTAGCGCAGCAACCCGTAAAACTTTTTCGAATCCAATTTACTGTCGCTTGTACCCGCGTAGGCGGTCCATCGGAATAGCGCTTCATCATCTTCGCGTTTGCGATTGATAAACAATTCTGCGTTTCCCGATCCTTGTTCAGTGTTTCCCCCGGATGTTGAAATCCCGGCTGTGATGCGCCGCACCCACTCTTCGTCGGACTCAGCCCTGACTTCCGTTGTGAAGGCAACTCCCAAGAGCAACAATAAAACAACTACTTTTTTCATGTCTGTCCTTTCTTTCCTCGTTGTGAATTAGGTTTATCTAACAATACCCCTCAAGATTGATTGCGTTCGAAGACAAATCCGGATTCCAATCCCGTATCAGGATCCGCCGCCTTCGAGGTAAGCTTTAGCTGTTCTTCCTCGGAACATTGATCAAGACGTTTAACCACCAGCCGCCAGGTAGGCTTGGACCGATTATAGACCTTGGCCACCGGTTCCTGCCCGAGAAAACAACCTTTGGTGAACGATACAAACTCGTCGAGACTGACATTCAGGATCATCTCATCCGCATAATCCATTCCTTGCAGCGGAATGTTATGCGCGAGACGAAACCAGATAAATTGTTCATCCGAGACGTTTGTATCCAGCGCCTGAGCCGTTAGGATCAGCTGTCCGCATTTTTGCTCAACAGCATACTCACCAGGCAACGGCGTGTATCCTCCGTCTAGATCAAAATAGACGTTCAGCTCACGCGGTTCAACCTTGACTCCCCCGAGTTTTATGTATCGATCAATATGCTCTAAAATATCATCCGAAAAATTTTTTTCAACTATAATCAGCACTTCATCGTCGCTGATCGACAGCTGGTCAAACGTGGCCACGATCCGTCCGTGTATCGTGAGAAAGGCATTGCGGGGGGCGTCCATGGTATTCGATGTTAGGCCGTTTAGAAATGACTTGACGCCTTCCTTGCGGAATGACAACACACTTTTTGAGGTCTGGTACAGACGCATAATTTTCAGCCTTCCTTACCAGGCAAATGGTTGCCGGTCCCGATAAAATTGACCCGATGGGCCTCCATCCGGTAAGGTTGCCAGGAAGATCGCTGTATCAGCGCCTTCGGGAAGCTCCCGCGTGGCGCCCGGTCCGCCCATCTCGGTCTTGACCCAGCCCGGACACATTGTGTTAACCAGAATATTCGTTCCCGACAATTCATCTGCCAGAATCCGTGTTAACGCGTTTAAGCTGGTCTTTGATAATCGGTACGACGGACAACCGCCATTCATATGCGTCAGCTGTCCCATGCCCGATGACAAATTGACAATCCGGCCGTACTTGTTCTTACGCATCATCGGTACAACCTGCTGAATCAACATCATCGGTCCATATACATTGGTGCGCATCCCTCGAATCATGGTCTCCACATCGGCATCAAACACACTCGGCCACGACGACGCAGCGTCTTTATCAGGAAAGATCCCTGCGTTATTCACTAGAATATCAATCCGCCCGTGTTCATCGGCAACTGCCCGAACACACTGTTCGATACTCACCGGATCAGTGACATCCAATTGATGATAGCCCACTTTCAGACCTTCAGACTCCAGCTGTTTGACCGCCGCCTGACCTTTTGCGACATCACGACTGGTGGCCACGACCTTGACATCGTCCTGTTGGGCCAACTGCCGGCAAATTTCCATTCCGATCCCTCGATTCGCTCCAGTGACTAATGCAATCTTCATGACTGTCTTCCCCCGTTTAGTTTTGCTTAAATAAATTCCCGCCGTTTGACCAGCAGCTTTTGTCCGGCGTCAATAAACCGATCCAGCGTCTCGTCGTCCTTGATCAATTGATAGACGCGAAACTCAAGCGATTTGTTGGACACGGTCAAACTCGGTTTAAGCGCTTTCCAATCCATTAATGTGTGCTGAACATCTGTATCCAGAAAGGCGCGAACCCGATGTTCGTCGAGTCCACCTACCAAAAAGGCTTCATCAAATTCCGGCGACATGACCTGAATATCTTTAAGGCCAAACTTCTTACCAAACTTGGTCACCGCGTCTTCGAACCGGACCGTTACAACAAAATCACTGGCTGAGGACATATTCACCCGAAACAGGCTGCACTCCGGGCTGTTCCGGCTGCCATGTGACAATGACAATGTCACCGTCTGACCATCCATCGGAAACTCCAGATAGTAAGGTATCCCCAGAATTTTTTTAACCGTTCCATTACGCTTCATGCGCTGATGCTCCAACAGTGTATTGACGAACCGCCGCCGCTTTCGGATAATCGGCACCACCAGCATAATCGGAATCAGGTAAAAAAAGAGTACAAAGTAAGCAAAAAAATTTTCGCTCACGACATTTGCCTCTCAGTTAAATAATCTCTGATGATCGCTTTATGGTCAAAGGCATATGAACGGTTCAACAGCTCCGTGTAAGGAATGATCTTGAGTCCCCGAGCATCATCCCCGAACTGCGGCTGTCCGATCCCCCGCCCGATAAATACCGTGGAACTAGTCTGAAACCGCGGATCACGTCCCGGTGTGTCATACACCCGGAACTGTCGGACGTCAGCCAAGTCCATATTGGTCTCTTCTTTAGCCTCGCGGATAGCGGCAACCTGCGTTGGCTCACCAGCATCAATAAACCCGCCCGGCAGGGCCCATCCATATGGCGGATTGGATCGCTCGATCAGGATGATCCCGTGCTCGAGCTCAATGATCACGTCCACCGTCGGGAAAGGCTCCTGCCCCAGTCCATTTTCCATATGCCGGACATATCCTTCAAACGTGGACTGATATGTCTCAAGAACACGGCGATCTGAAATGTAAATCAAGATCTCCCGGAATGAATATTGACCAGCCTTAACGACCTTCATTAATTCCTGCGCCGCGATCTTTGCCGCGCCAATCACGGGAAAGTCGGGATAACGATTATCAAGCCCCGCCATCTCAAACTCCTCAATCTGACGGCTGACCGCCCGGTCCAACATCAAGCGAATCCGTTCACGAAACTGATCCTGCATCGCGGCCAATTTTTCCGTCGACTCTTCCTGTTGCCGCGCGGGGCTATCCGGCGTTGCAGACGGACTTTGGAAAACAACATTGATCGACTGAATCTTCATCTACGCTCCTGCCATCTTTCGGGCCAGCTCGAGGGCCTGCGCCTTGGACTTGATCTTGCCCAACACATGCTGTTCCTGAATTTCATCCAGGATCTGACCAATCAGCGGTGATCCTTCCGTCTTCAGGGCCTTCATGATATCACGTCCATTGACCAATGGAACATACGGCTTTTGCCGCTTTTGCTCGAGATAGCGCTCGATAAGCTGACGGCAAATGGTCTCATGATGGGCTTGATCGGCCTCGGTCGTTAGCGGACCGCGCGTTGAGCGTTGATCAGCCAGGGACAACAGCAAAATACTGATCACCTCATCACCCGCATCACGAAAGTAACGGTACACCATTCGTTCGCTGGGGGTTTTATAGTTTGATAAATATCCCGGACGCAGATGCATCTGCACCATGTCTTCCAGCAAATGCCGCTCCCGGGTAGAAATCCGTAACATTTTCGAGATTCCTTTAACGATATACCGCCCGACATTTTCATGTCCATGAAACGACAACCGTTCACCCTTCTTTTGACGCGTGTCCGGCTTGCCGATGTCGTGGAACAAAGCCGCCAGCTTCATTAGTGATCGTCGGGAATGTCCTCCCCCGATGACCGCGTCCAGATATTTTACAATCTCCGGATCTGTTTCATCGCTTAAAATCAAATCCAATTGATGGACCACCTCCAGCGAGTGCTCCCAGACATCCAGATGGTGATACCCGCCCTGTTTGCAGTTATACATCACCGATACTTGAGGAATCACCCGATCCAGCAGCTCGTGCTTGTCCATCGAGCGCAGGATCGCGGCCGTCTTCTCGGACTCGAGGACCTTAAAGAGCTCTTCCCGAATCCGTTCGTAGGATACGTCACGGATTGAATCCTTCTCCCGCGCAATCTGCTCAAGCGTCCGCGGCTCGATCTCAAAACCCAAATTAGCCTGCAAACCAAACGCCCGCATCATTCTAAGCGGATCATCCCGGAACGAACGAGCGGAAACGCGCCGGATGACACCGGCGCGGATGTCCTTAAGCGCTGATTTGAAATCACGTATCGCCGCGTTGAGATCCATGCCGGGCCGAATATCGTTGAGATCGAGAGTCAATGTATTGATCGTAAAATCACGCAGCGCTAAATCCTCTTCAAGGGTAGCCGCACGAAATTCCGCAAAGTCATACGTCCACAACTGTCCCTTCACCTTCTTGGCCACCCGCGCACAGCCTCTGTCCTCATCCAGGACGATATACGCCCCGCGAATCTCATCGGCCAATGCCTCTGCCAGTTTCAACGCACCGCAGCTGACGGCAAAATCAAAATCACTGAGAGGACGTCCGATGATATGATCCCGCAGACAACCGCCGACAAGGTAAACCTTGATCCGCTTACGCTTCGCGAGCTTCTGAATGTCGATTAAAACCGGATGTTCCGTTAACAATTCCATAAACAATAAAATGAGCAGCCTGAACACTAACCCTAACGGATAGAATTTCGCAAACTGCTCACATAATCAGATTTAAAATTAAGATGTCTTAAAAACCGAGGCCTGATCGATCACTTCCTCGGCCACGAAAATATCAGACCCCGTTCGCACCGCCAATGCCACACCGTCGGACGGCCGGGCATCAACCAGGATCTTCTTACCATTCTTCATCTCAAGCTCAAGCTTGGCGTGAAACGTGTTGTTCTGCATCTTATCGATGATCAAATTCTTGAGTTTCGCCCCCAGACTTTCAATCGTCGAGACAAGCAGGTCGTGCGTCATCGGACGCGGCGGCTCCACCCCAGACAGTTTCATTTTGATACTGGACGCCTCCAGAAATCCAATCACAATCGGAAACTGGCGATCGCCTTCCTTTTCCTTGAGGACGATAATCTGGTCCTGGCGTTTTTCGTCGATAATAATCTTGCTGAGTTCTACTTGAATCACTTTTTAATCTTCTCCTTATCGAGCATTCCTTTGAGCTCGTTCATAAACTGAGAGACGTCCTTGAATTGACGGTATACCGAAGCAAACCGAACGTAGGCCACTTCATCAATACCAGCCAACCGTTCCATGACGACCTCACCGACATCACGCGTGTCGACTTCCCGCTCATAATTTTTCTGAACGAATCGTTCGACCCCGTTAGTGACATCCTCGATCGTATCGATACTGACCGGACGTTTTTCACAGGCCTTCAAAAGCCCGGCGATGATACGCTTACGGTCAAACGGCTGACGCCGCCCGTCCCGTTTAATCACCATTAACGGAACCTGCTCGACATATTCGTAGGTGGTGAACCGATGCTGACACTTCAAACATTCCCGCCGGCGTCTGACCGAATTTCCTTCACCGCTCAAACGTGAATCAACGACCTTGGTTTCTTTGTAATTGCATGATGGACATTTCATGGTTTAGCTCGCATAAGTGTATCCGTCCGTCACAGCATACTACAGATCGCTGTAGATGGGAAACTTTTTGGTCAGCTCATCCACCCCGGCCGACACGGCCTTGAGCTCTTGGCTGTTATCACGGTTCATAATCGCCCGATCAATCAGCTGAGCGATTGTCCGCATGTCATCGGCCTTCATGCCGCGCGTCGTGACCGATGGCGTTCCGATCCGCAAGCCGCTGGTCACCATCGGCTTTTCCGGATCAAACGGAATCAAATTCTTGTTCACAGTTATACGCACCTCATCCAGCACCGTGGCCGCCTCGTTCCCCTTGACATTTTTGGGACGAAGGTCGACGAGAAACAGGTGATTATCCGTCCCGCCCGAGACAATTCGATATCCCAATGACGACAACTCGTCCGCAAACGCTGCCGCGTTATCCACGACTTGCTGCTGATACGCCTTGAAATCAGGACTTAATGCTTCCTTAAAGGCCACGGCCTTGGCGGCGATCACATGCATCAACGGTCCGCCCTGCGTCCCCGGAAAGATCCGCGAATTAATCTTCTTGGCCCACTCTTCCTTGCAGATGATTAATCCGCCTCGAGGTCCGCGCAATGTTTTGTGGGTCGTCGTTGTGACGAAGTCCGCGTAAGGGACTGGGCTCGGGTGAATCCCGGCCGCGACCAGTCCGGCGATGTGCGCCATGTCCACGAACAGATACGCACCAACTGAGTCGGCAATTTCCCGAAACTTTTTAAAATCGATAATTCGTGGATACGCCGAAGCACCGGCCACGATCATCTTGGGTTTGTGCTCCTGGGCCAACCGGTTGATTTCTTCATAATCAAATCTCTCGGTCTCGGCATCGACTTGATACGAAACAAAATTGTAGGACAAGCCGGAAAAGTTAATCTTAAGCCCGTGCGTCAAATGTCCGCCGCTGGCCAGGTCCAATGCCAGAATCGTATCGCCGTACTGCAGCGCCGCCAGATAAACCGCCGCGTTGGCCTGTGATCCCGAGTGGGGCTGCACATTGACATGATCCCCGCCGAAGATTCGCTTGGCCCGCTCAATGGCCAGGTTTTCCACCTGATCAACATACTCGCATCCATCATAATAGCGTTTGCCCGGATATCCCTCGGCATACTTGTTGGTCATGACGGAACCCTGAGCCTCCATCACCGCCTGGGTGACGATATTTTCGGACGCAATCAATTCCAGATTATCTTGCTGACGTTTAAGCTCATCACAAATCGCCTGATACACTTCAGGATCAGAATCTTGTAAATATTTCATCGACTTCCTCTTTTCTAGCTGGGTTTCAATCATTCTGACTAATATCCGCGCCGGTCTCCATCTGCCGGATCAAATCCACCCGACGCTGATGCCGACCGCCTTCAAATTCAGTGGACAGCCACACTTTAACTATTTCCTCAAGATCTTCCGACTTTATAAACTTGGTGCTCAGCACCAGCACGTTCGCGTTATTGTGCTGACGTGACAAGGCCGCCGCCTCGGCATTGTAACACAACGCCGCCAGGACACCGTCTATCTTGTTGGCCGCGATTGCCTGGCCGATACCCGACATGCAAATCAGTATTCCGCGGTTCTCCGGATGACCGGCCACGGCCGTACCGACCTTATACGCAATCTTCGGATAGTCACAACTCGACTCCGAATACGTCCCCACGTCTTCAATTGAATAACCTAACTGGCTGACAATCGCCTTAACTGCATCTTTGGTTTGCAGTCCGCGATGGTCCGCTCCGATATAAATCTTCACCTACTGCTCCTTTATCTTCCCGTCTGAAGGCTAATTAAATCAGACCGACAATCTTGTCAATCGCCTGCTCAATGACACCCAGACAACGTTGATACTCGTCTCGATCCCGCCCGATCGGATCGGGAATGTCTAGATCCGCTAAAAGACTTCCGGCCTCTGCCGCAAATTCTTTCAGCAGATAAATCTTTTTTTCAACCTCAGGGATCCGTGACAATACCTGCTGGCGATGACCGCGAGTCATCACAAAAATCAGATCAGCCTTCTTCAGCAACACGGTGTTGATCGGCTGGGATAAATGTTCGGTTGCGTCGATGCCTTTATTGCCCAGAACCGCCATCGTTTCGGCGCTCGCCTTGGCCTGCAAAAACACACTTGTTCCCGCCGAGCAGACCTCAATGTCGTCACGATCCTGGACCTTATGGGCCAGCAGAAAATGCGCCATAACCGATCGGCAACTGTTGCCCGTGCAGACAAATAAAATGGTTTTTCGCTTCGCTAAAGATTCGATGTCCTCTGTCGCAATCACGCCTTCCCTGAGAACTTTAGGCTGATCCTGAGTCAGATCAACAACCGTCGACCCTTGTCCAAACTCAGCCGGTCCGCCGTCAATCGCTAAATCAACATACCCGTCAAGGTCCTCGAGGGCCTCCTGGACCGTCTGCGGCGGTTTCTTACCCGCCAAATTTGCCGATGGCGCAACCACTTGCCCTGGAATCTCGGCGATCAAACGGCGCGCGATCATATTGTCCGGGACCCGCAGACCGATGGTCTTGCCCTTCTCCTTGGAATCGACCACAACCGTCAAAGGACCTGGCCAATACCGGTCGATCAGTTTATAAAGAAACGGACTTTGCGATGCGGTGTAATTGGAAATCAGTTCTTTTTGCGAAATTACCGTCGAAAATGGCTTATCCGAACGCTCTTTAATTGATCTGAGACGTTCCATGGCATCTGAACGCGAGGCATCCGCGGCAATTCCATAGACCGTTTCCGTCGGAAAAATAACCAACCCCCCATTCCGGATCACGTTGGCGCATCGATGAATGCTTTGCAAATCAGGAAATTCAGGATGAAGTGTTATGACATCTGTTTTCAATGGTATCCTTATCGTCTGGACAAAGCGCTACCCACGTCCTGAACAATCGATCAATTCGTCACATATAAATGCCGGTTTGATTTGAATCTTAAAGCCGGCTTATCGTTGCGTTGAAGCCTGGCTGATATGGATAAAGGCCTTGGCGCCGATATCCCGACGGAAGAAACAACTTTCAAAATGTATTTTTTCAACGGCCTTGTACGCGGAATCTATAGCGGCCTGAAGCCCCTTGCCCAGGGCCGTGACACCCAGAACACGTCCTCCGCTGGTTACGATCTTGCCATCCTCCAGTTTGGTTCCCGCGTGAAAAACGACGCTCTCATTTTCCGCGGCGGCATCCAGCCCGGTGATTTCGTACCCGGTTTTATATTCACCCGGATAACCTCCCGAACTCATCACCACGCAAACACAAGACTTCTTATCCCAGTCCAGCTCAAATTCATTTAATCGCTCTTCACAACTGGCCAGTAGTATCGGGACCAGATCATTCTTTAAGCGCGGCAGTACAGCCTGTGCTTCCGGATCGCCGAAACGCACATTGTATTCCAGCACCAACGGTCCTTCCTTAGTGATCATCAAACCCGCGTACAACACCCCTTTAAACGGCGCGCCCTCACGGTTCATCCCGCGAATGGTCGGTTCGATGATCCGTGCCTCGATCTTATTGATCAGCTCGGACGTCAAAATCGGCGCCGGTGAATAGGCCCCCATACCGCCCGTGTTCGGCCCCAGATCCTCGTCGAAGATACGTTTGTGATCCTGTGATGATTCCAGCAGGATATAATCCTGACCATCACAAATCGCCAGGATAGAAACTTCTTCACCTTCCAGACATTCCTCAATGACAACCTTGTTGCCGGCATCCTTGAATACCTTGTCCTGCATGATCTGCGTCAGCGCCTTCTGCGCGGCGTCTTTATCTTTACAAATAATGACCCCTTTACCCGCGGCCAAACCATCGGCTTTGACCACTAACGGAAACTGAGCCTGCTCGATAAAATCCAGCGCTGTCTGAAAATCGTCAAACGTCTTAAATGCCGCCGTGGGGATATTGCATTTATGCATGAACTCCTTGGAGAAAACCTTACTCGCCTCCAGACGGGCCGCCGACTTGCTCGGCCCGAAAACTTTCAGCTTGTTGACCTGAAAGTGGTCGACAATCCCGTCGACCAATGGCGCTTCCGGACCGATGATGGTCAGATCAATCCTTTTCTCCAACGCGAAATTGACCAGACGCTCCGTGTCGTTTGGCTGAATATCCACGCATTCGGCAATCTCCGCGATGCCGCCGTTGCCCGGCGCGCAGTATAAATCCTTAACCAATGGACTCTGTTTGATTTTCCAAGCCAATGCGTGCTCTCGACCTCCAGAACCAACGATTAGAATCTTCATAAAACTCCTTCACTGATTAGTCTGTTCATGATGAATATTTGGATAATGTGAGACTATTGAAACACGACACGCCTGGATTTGTGATCCACGACCTGTCCAATAATCGAGTAGTTGACCTGTTTGCGGGTCAGCAGACTTTCCACCCGGGAAACATCCCGCTGAGCGATCACCGCCGCCAATCCGATCCCCATATTAAACGTGCGGTACATCTCCGAATCATCTATTTTACCTTTTTTCTGAATGATTTGGAAAATTTTCGGAACCGGCCAGCTTCCCTTATTTATAGCAAAACATTTGCCTTTGGGAAGGACTTTGGTCAGTTTTTCATAATAGGCTCCGCCGGTAATATGTGCAATCCCCCGGACTTTGACATTTTGTGTCAATAAAGCGATTTCATCGGCGTAAATCCTCGTCGGGGCCAGCAGGTCCTTGATATGCTTTTTCTGCATCGCGGGTGACAGCACCGACCGGACCAGCGAATATCCGTTGGAATGGATCCCATTCGACGGAAATCCGATCAGGACATCACCGCTCTTGATGCCGGCTCCGTCAATTATCGCCTTCTTCTCAACCACACCCACCGCAAAGCCGGCCAGGTCATATTCGTCTGCCTTGTACATGCCGGGCATTTCTGCCGTTTCACCGCCGATCAGACTGCAGCCGGATTGCTGACATCCCTTGGCAATCCCTTTGACAACGGCCTTCAGCACCTTAGGATCGAGCTTACCGCAGGCGATATAATCCAGAAAAAACAGCGGCTTGGCGCCGACACACAAGATATCATTGACGTTCATCGCGACCAGATCAATACCGACCGTGTGGTGAATACCATGTTTCTGTGCGAGCAGTAATTTCGTACCAACTCCGTCGGTTGATGAGACGATGACGGGATTCTTGTATTGCCCTTTGGCCAGCTCAAATAACCCGCCAAACGCGCCGTCACGTTTGAGTACGCCGGCCGACATGGTTTTCTTGATGTCGCCCTTGATCGCGTCTACAAACTTGTTGGCCTTGTCGATATCAACGCCGCTGGACTTATAGGTTTTACTCGCCATAAAAGATTATTGTGTTATCTACGTTTAGAGAAGGTGCTCCAACACATACTCGACACCGTTCTCAAAAATTTTCGCGCCGGATCCATACGTACTCCCGTTGGAAACCCGCGTCCAAAACGGATGCTGTGTATGAAAAAAATGCCGTTCCGGATGCGGCATCAATCCCAGGATACGCCCGGTCCGATCCGTAATGCCGGCGATGTCCGCCACCGATCCGTTGGGATTATCTGGATACGCGGGACTGTTACCTTCAAATGTGCAGTACCGAAAGGCGACTTGCTGATGGCCTTCGAGTTTTTTGAGATCATCAGCCGCCAACATAAATTTACCTTCGGCATGCGCGACAGGAAAATACACCACCTCATCAAGCCCTCGCGTCCACACACTGTGCCCTTCAACTTTGAGATACGACCAGCGATCTTCAAACTTTCCGGAATCATTATTGGTCAGCGTCGCGATCTGATGCGAATCATGTGCGGCCTCCGACTGGTGATCCAGCGGCCCCGGCAACAATCCGGCCTTGATCAGCACCTGAAATCCATTACAAATCCCGATGATCAACTTGCCGTCGCCGATAAACTGACATAAATCCTCTCCCAAATGCAGCCGCAACTCATTGGCCAAAATCCTGCCCGACTCTATGTCGTCTCCATATGTAAATCCGCCCGGTAACGCCAGAATATGGTAGTCCTTGAGGTGGATATTCTTCTTGTACAATTGTTCGATGTGCACACGATCGACCTCCGCACCAAAATGGGCGAAAGCAAATGCCGTCTCTTCGTCGCAATTGGTGCCGGCGGTTCTCAGGACCAGGACTCGGGGTTTTGACTTGGACATATCTTATAACTGTATTTGGATTACTTAATGTTTAATTACCAACGCAACGGGGCCTTCCACGCCTCTTTGAGCTCGTAGATATCTTTGTGAATACACAACTCGCCATCGAGACCGGTAACCAGAAAGTCCGGATACTCTTCCACGATCCCGATCAGACCAACCGGAACACCTTTCATCGCGGCCTCAAATTTTTTCTGATGTTTGGGGCTGACCTCGACGGCAAACCGGCTGGTGCTTTCAGAAAATAGCAGGATATCATCACGTTTATCCGTTCCCTGATATGGAACCTTCTTGAGATGCGCGCTGATTCCCAATCCGCCGGCAAAGGCCATTTCGGCCAACGCGACGGCCAATCCACCCTCCGAACAATCATGACTGGAGGCCACCAACCCTTTTTTGATCGCGCCGGACAATGCCGTAAATGTCTTGAGCGCACTTTTAATATTCGATTTAGGAACATGCTCACCGAGGTATCCCAGCGTATCCAGATAGATGGATCCGCCGAGCTCGTCACGGGTCTTGCCCACTACATAAATCAAATTCCCAGGTGATTTGACATCCATTGTCACGGTCTTGCGGATATCCTCTACAATACCGATCGCCGAGATCAATAATGTTCCCGGAATAGCAATCGACTTCTTGCCTTCCGTGTACTCGTTATACAAGCTGTCTTTACCGGAAATAAACGGTGTCTGAAATCCCACGGCCGCCTTGTAACAGCCCTGGGCGGCCCGGACCATCGATCCCAGCCGGTCAGGCTTATCCGGGTTGCCCCAGCAGAAGTTGTCGAGGATCGCGATCTTATCGACGTTGCCGCCGACACTGACAATCTGACGAATCGCCTCATCAATACACGCGACAGCCATCCAATACGGATCGATCATCCCATAACGGATATTGATCCCGTTTGAAACAGCAATCCCTTTGTTCGAGTCCAACTTAGGACGGATCACACTTGCGTCGCTTGGCCCGTCACAATCCACCCCGACCAATGGTTTAATCACACTGCCGCCCTGCACCTCGTGATCATACTGACGGATCACCCACTCCTTCGAACAGACATTGTAATGCGACAAACAGTCGATCAGCGACTGATTAAAATCCGGACGTTTGGGAAACCGGGTTTTCTTGATCTTCGGGGCCTTCCAGACCGCTTGTTTGGTAATACGCGGATTGCCGTCATGCAGAAAATGCATATCCAGATCACACACCTGGATTCCGTGATAATACAATTCTAACCGCTTGCTGCCGCTGAACTCTCCGATCACCGCCGTCTCGACATTCTCGTCGGCAAAGACTTTCAGAAATTCATCCACATTCTCGGGCGGCACGGAAAAAACCATCCGTTCTTGTGATTCGGAAATCCAGATTTCCATATATTTCAGCCCGCTGTACTTAAGCGGTACTCGTTCCAAATCCACCCGTGCGCCGGTTGCTTCTCCCATTTCTCCGACAGCGCTAGAAAGTCCGCCGGCCCCGCAATCAGTGACGGCCGTATACAAATTAAGATCGCGCGCTTTAAGCAGCGCGTCGAGGACCTTTTTCTCCTGGATCGGGTCGCCGATCTGAACCGCGCCGGATGACACCGTCTCCGACTCCGTCGTGAGTTCACCGGATGAAAATGTCGCGCCATGAATGCCGTCACGTCCGGTCTTTCCGCCCGCGACCACGATCATATCTCCGACATGCACACGCTTGTTGACCTTATCCTTGGGCATAATCCCGACTGAGCCGCAATAGACCAGCGGGTTGCCGATGTAATGCGGATCAAACAGGATCGCGCCATTCACCGTCGGGATCCCCATCTTGTTCCCATAATCACGTACCCCGTCGACAACCCCTTTCATCACCCGCTTGGGATGCAGCGTCCCCGGCGGAAGCGCGTCAAACGGCGTTTCCGGTGAGGCAAAGCAAAACACATCGGTATTGCAGATCGGTTTGGCGCCAAGACCTGTGCCGAGTATATCGCGCAGCACACCGCCAATCCCCGTATTCGCCCCGCCGAACGGTTCCAGGGCTGACGGATGATTATGGGTTTCGACCTTGAAACACACGCATGAGTCTTTATCGAATTTGATGACTCCTGCATTGTCATGAAACACCGACACACACCATGATTTATTGATCTCTTCCGTCGCCTTGACGATGGTCGACTTCAGGAGGTTTTTGATCTTTTTAGATTTGGTCTTACCGCCTTCTGTGTGCGTGAATTCAATGTTGCCACGGAACGTTTTGTGATAACAGTGCTCACTCCAGGTTTGGGCGATGGTTTCCAGCTCGCAATCAGTGGGATTGCGGTCGATGGACTTATAAAAATCCTGGATCACCTGCATTTCCGGCAGGCTCAAAAACAGCTGGCCTTGCTGACTGATCTCCATCAGCTTCTTGGAAGAGGCCGACAGCAGATCAACCATGATCAGGTCCACACTTTTCGTTGCCGATCCGGAAGGAACAGATTTGGGGTGAGCGGGATCAGCGGCATGCTGAATAATTTTGTTGGCTAATATTTTATCAACAATGGTCTCTAGCTTGTTGTTCGAAAGTTTTCCACGAAGGGTATATTTTCGAGCCGTAGAAACAGACTGAATCCCGCCCACGTCCAAATCTTTGATCCCCTTGATGGTGGATTCCTCGACGGGATCCATCACACCTGGATTAAAGGCGATCTCGACAGTATGGGTATCTTTTTTGGTTTTGGCGTGCTTGAATGATTCGGCCGGAATATATGAGTAGGTCTGTGTCACCGGATCCGTGAGCAGATTCTTGCAGATGTGCTCTACACATTCCGGTGAAAGATTGCCTTCCAGGTTATAAACTCGATCAACGGAGACACTCTCGACACTCGCAATTCCCAGATCATGAATGGATCGGGACACACCTTCGGCGTGTGCGTCAAACACTCCGGCCTTGTTTTTAATTTCAATTCGCCAGGTCATTATTTTTCGTTCGGGTTGGTTTTGAAGGATTTAACGGACTAGCTATGTACTCACGCGATCTAAAACTTCTTGGTAGGCTTCTGCGATATTTCCTAAATCGTGTCTAAAACGATCCTTGTCTAACTTCTTTCCAGTCCCTTTTTCCCATAAACGGCATGTGTCAGGCGAAATTTCATCGGCGAGGATGATTTCACCTTTGTAACGACCGAACTCAAGTTTAAAATCAATGAGTTCCAATCCCAGGTTATCAAAAAACTTTCCCATGAGATCATTGATCGCCAACGTATATTTTTTAATTGTCGCGACCTCTTCCGGCGTCGCGATTCCCAACATCTGGATATGTCCTTCATTGATCAGCGGATCGCCCAGGTCATCCCGCTTGTAGCAGAATTCCAGGATCGGCGTGTCGATTTTACGGCCTTCCTCAACACCCAGCAGCCGGCATAATGATCCGGCCGCGCGATTACGGATGATCACCTCGACTCCCACAATCTCGACTTTCTTGACGAGCATCTCCCGATCCGAGAGATGTTTCTCAAAGTGATTGGGAATCCCTTTCGAGGCCAGAAATTCAAAGATCTTGGTTGAGATCTTATTGTTCATGATCCCCTTTTGGCCGACCGTTCCCTTTTTTGCCGCATTAAATGCCGTCGCGTCGTCCTTGAAATACTGAATCACCAAATCCGGATCATCTGTCGTATACAGTATCTTGGCCTTGCCTTCGTAGACCTTCTCGACCTTCTGAACCATTACTTGAGTCCCGCTTTTTTAAAGATCTTGTCATTGTGACGTGTGTAATATTTGATATCGAAACACTTATCGATCTCGCTTGGCTTGAGATATTTGCGAACCTTACGGTCACGGTTGAGGATTTCCTTGAAGTCGGACGTTTCCTGCCATACCTGCATCGCACAACGCTGGATAATATCGTATGCGGCTTCCCGCGTCAGACCTTTCTTCATTAACTCAAGTAAGACCCGTTGTGAATAGATAAGTCCCTTGGTCTTGGAGAGCGAGGCGATCATGTTCTTTGGATAGACAAGCAGTCCGTCGAGAATAGGAATGATTTTGTGGAACATATAATTCAAAGCGATACAGCTGTCAGGGATAATCACGCGCTCCACAGATGAATGGCTGATGTCACGCTCATGCCAGAGACAAATATTTTCGAACGAAGCCTGCGAGTTGGCTCTCAGCAGCCGTGACAGACCTGAAATGCGTTCACACGCCACTGGATTTCGCTTGTGAGGCATCGCTGAAGATCCAATCTGACCTTTGAAGAACGGCTCTTCGACCTCAAGAACTTCTGTCTTCTGCAACAGTCGGATTTCTGTAGCGATCTTATCTAGAGTAGAACCGACCAGGGCCAGTGTCGTCATGAATTGACAATGATTGTCACGCTGAATGACCTGTGTGGCGATATTCGCCGGACTAAGCCCCAGCTTTTCGCAGACATATTCCTCGACAAATGGATCAATATTCGCAAAAGTTCCGACGGAACCCGACAATTTTCCGTAGGCCATAATTTCCTTGGCCTGCTCCAGCCGGGTTTGATTACGTTTCATTTCGTCATACCAGACCGCGATCTTGAGTCCGAATGTCATCGGCTCGGCATGCACACCATGTGTACGTGCGATGCATGGGGTGTCTTTATATTTTTTGGCTTTTTGTTTGAGGACGGCGAGCATTTTTTTTGTGTCCCCAAGAAGAATATCACAGGCTTCCATACACTGGACGGACAGGGATGTATCCAGCAAATCCGACGATGTCAGCCCCATATGAAGGTATTTGGCCTCACCCCCGATGTACTGACCGACGTTGTTGATAAAGGCGACAACATCGTGCTTGGTCTTTTCTTCCAGCTTCTTAACTTCATCAATATCAAACTTTGCGCTCTTCTTGATGGTCTCCAGTGATTTTTTCGGGATCAGGCCGAGCTTACACATGGCCTCGCAGGCCAGCACTTCGATCTTCAGCATAATTTCCATCTTATGCTTTTCGGACCAAATATTGCCCATCTTCGACAATGTGTAACGTTCAATCATACCTCATACTCCTTTTGTATTGGATACTTGTGAAAACTCACATGGATTGGTCAAAATTGATTGGAAACAGCAATGTGAAGTACGGCATGCAGCCTCCCCGAAGATGGTAATATAACAGAGATCAATTTCGGGGTCAATCAAAATCCGTGATTTGAGGAGATTTTTTGGTAATTCACGCTCATAAGTTCATTTATAATAACAACTTACAAACATGACAATTTTTGAAGGTTCCGACAAATAGTTACAACATCCCCTTGCATTTGCCGGGATCAACTGAAAAAACTAGAGATATTGAGTAGTTACTGTCGCTGCTAGACTTACAGCTTAAGCTGACCGCCCAGTTGACTGCGAAAATAATCACTGACAACTCCGACGGACGCCTTCATGATCTCGGGGGTCACCGAAATAAGTTTGGAACCGGTCGGCGTCTTGAGGAAGGTGTTTAACTCCCGCAGCTCGCTCTCGCTGTAAACATCGTCGTATATGGGAATCAGGGCCGACACAATCTCATGAATCTGCAGCAATTCAACCAATCGTTCTTTTTCCGCCCCTTCGGCCCGGCCCAACACGGCCTCCATATTACGCTGAATATTGACACGCGCACCGTTGGCCTCCATATGCTCAATAATGAGTAGGACTTTCGCTGCTGAGATCCCTTCAAACCCATTCGCATTGATTAGGTCAGGGTTCCATTCAAGCGGATCCACGTCCTCCATAATCTGCTGGATCTGTTCCTTATATATCTGGTAGGGAAGCTTGCCCGGCTCCATAATCTTGATGTAATAATGACCGTTTTCGACAATCTGGCCCTTGATAATACGTCCATCCTTCATAATAACCGTCTCGGCATGCGCCGTACTTGTCCCCATAAGGGCGACTAAAGCAAATAGAATCAACTTTTTCATAACGCCTTCCTTTCCTGATATGACATCTGCACCTTCATTCTAGGTAAATATAACATTATCGTCAATATAAAACACCCCCTTGAACAATAATTTTTCAGAATGTCCGGCTTTTTGGTTGAACGCCAACTTTTTCTATGCTAGTATGTGGAACTTATGATCCCTCACATTCGCAAACAAATCGATAAAAGCCTGGCCTCCTTCATGGATCAGGTCGAAAAAGACTATAAACTTCACCTCGTCAGCCCGGTCCTCTATCAGAGTATACGTGAATTTTCGTTGCGCGAAGGCAAACGTATCCGGCCGCTGCTGCTGATTCTGAGCTACAAGGGTTTTTCGCCCAAGGGCAAACGCATCTCGCCTTCTATATATAATGCCTCCACGTGTATCGAGTTATTACACAGCTTTATGCTGATCCACGATGATATCATCGACCGATCCGACCTGCGCCGCGGCAAACCCACATTGCACCGACTATTGGGTAAAACCGCTAAGACTAATGATCCCAAGAAATTGGGTTATGATCTGGGCATTGTTGCCGGTGACATTGTATACGCATTGGCCATTGACGCCTTTCTTTCCGTCAAAGAATCACCATCCCGCAAAGAGCGCGCGCTCAAATATTTCATTCAGACCGCCGCGTTTACCGCGATGGGTGAATTTATTGATACCGTTCATGGTGTGGAGCAACTGAATAAGGTCAAAGAGAAGGATGTCTTCCTTAATTACACGTTAAAGACGGCGCGCTACACCTTTGATTGTCCTTTGGTGACCGGAGCTATTTTGGCCGGAGCGGACAATAGGGATATCAAAAAACTTTCTGAATTGGGGATCATGATCGGGCAGGCTTTTCAGATCCAGGACGATATCATCGGCATTTTTGAAACAGAGAAAAATATCGGCAAGTCAATTCTAAGCGATCTTGATGAGTCCAAGAAGACCCTGCTGGTGTGTCATGCCAATGAGACCCTGTCGCCGGCCAAGCGGAAGTTGTTTCTTAAGTACTTTGATAAGCGTAAAAAAACCTACAGCGACCTAATGGCCGTTCGTAAAATCTTTGTGGACGCCGGCAGCCTGCAGTATTGTGTAGATCAGGTCGATACACGCATCCAGAAGACATTCAAGAAACTCCGCAGCCTCAAGATGCAGGAGAAATATCGTCTGGTCATTGAAGATGCCATCTACCAACTCTTCAAGCACTCGAATCGTATTGCCGAGCAATACGATATTTCCATGAAATTCTATCGAAAATAATCCCTATATCAGCCTCGCGCTTATTTCATCAAGAACCATCAGTCCCGCCCGCGTCACCCGATAGTGTTGACCGTCCACTTCCAGTAATTTTTGCCGTACCAATTGATCCAGCGCACTCTGACGTTCATCGTCCAGTTGAACGGCATAGCGTTGTTCGAGACGCCCCACATCCACGCCCTTGATCATACGCAATCCAAAGGCGATCGCCTCCGCCAGCTGCGACGCGTCATCAAGACGATTGATCTCTTCGCGCTCTAGCTTGTCGGCCTGCACACCTTTAATATATGACCCCAAACTGGCCGGATTGGAGAAGCGAATACCATCCACGAAGGAATGCGCTCCGACGCCCAATCCAATATAAGCGCCCATCTCCCAGTAATGCAGATTGTGACGCGATTCATAGCCCGGCCTGGCAAAATTGCTAACCTCGTAGTGCCTGTATCCGGCCGAGGTCATGGCCTCCATAATGAGTTCATATTGCCGGGCCTGCTGATGGGCATCGATCCGGACTTGATCGGTATGAAATCGGCTGCGTGGATCAATAGTCAGCGAGTATAGTGAAATGTGCTCTGTTTGGAATGCCAGCATCCCCTGGATGTCCTGCCGTAATTGGTCCTCGGTCTGTCCGGGAAAGCCGAACATCAGATCACAATTAACGTTATTGAATCCCGACCGGCGTATCGCGGCCAGGGCTTCAGGGACTTTGGCCGAACGGTGGATGCGCCCCAGCTGTTTGAGATAATCATCATTCAAGGTTTGAACCCCCAGACTCAAGCGCGTGACGCCGGCCGAACGCATGGCCGCCAGCCGGTCACAATCCAACCCTTCCGGGTTAGCCTCCAGCGTGATCTCAGCTTCCGCCGAGATCGTAAAGGATCGGTGAATCATGCTGAACAAGACCTCAATCTGTCGCGGACTTAACAGCGAGGGCGTGCCGCCTCCGATGTATACATGTTCGATGTCATACCCGGCATACTGATCCGCTTCGATAGCCAATACTTCAAGATAGTCATCCGCCTTGGCCTCCTGTCCTACAACAATGACAAAAGAACAGTAATAACACTTACGGGAACAAAACGGAATGTGAATATATAAAGTAGTTTTTTGTGACATATTTAAGTTATATTTCAGATAAATCTGATATTTTTAATGATCGACTGATTTTAGTCTTTTTCTCCATTCTAGCACAGATTTTTATTTTAATGTTTTTCTCGTCGAGAAATTAAATGTTTACCGATCAATACGATTCATTATTGTAAAGACTTATTTTTTTTATTTTTTTAAAATAAATGATTTAATTTTTGCATAAGAAACCCGATATGCTATCATTAAATTATAATTTGTTGGCTAATAATCTCTTATAAAGGAGGGTTGATAATGGCCGTAAAGAAGAGAAAGGCAGCTAAGAAGAAAACAACTAAAAGAAAAGCTGCTAAGAAGAAAGCAACAAAGAAGAAAGTAACTAAGAAAAAAGCAACAAAGAAAAAAGCAACAAAAAGAAAAGTAGCAAAGAAAAAAGCAACAAAGAAAAAAGCAGCTAAGAAGAAAGCAACAAAGAAAAAAGCTGCTAAGAAAAAAGCAACAAAGAAAAAAGCCGCTAAGAAAAAAGCGACTAAGAAAAAAGCAGCTAAGAAGAAAGCAACTAAGAAAAAGGCGACAAAACGTAAGACTGCGAAACGCAAAACAAAGAGAAAGTCAAAACGATAGTCGCTTCCAGATAAGCAAAATAAAAACCCTGTGGAAAATTTCCACAGGGTTTTTATTTGGGTTCAACTCTCCCAATTGCTCAATTCTTACCCTTCCCGTCTTACTTCTTTTTGTGTTTTCGGGTTATTTTTGCATATTTTTCAGGCAGATTGTACTTCGTCCATTCCAGACCATGCTGGGCCAGCCAGTCATCGGTAGCCCGTTCTAACCCTATGCTATAACCGGCTTTCTGACTCTCGATCCAAAGATGTTTATTGATCTCCTCTATAACCCTTTTATCCTCTAACAACCATCTTAAATCATTCATATTATGTAACTCCTTTATTTTTATAAACTTAAATAATCTAACCGCCTTGACAGGCATTCTGAACACATTTGCACGAAATACCAGCACCCTCCACAGGCAGGCTCAGCTGCCCAAAGATAAAATTCTGACAGCTCTCCGCTTCAGTCTCACCTTCGACAACACTCACACAATCATAGTCTTCCAGGCAATATCCGGGTTCCGCCAAATACTCGGCCTCCGGAAAACGGGAAATAATTCGGCCGGTAATGGCATCAATCAGAAAGGTAATCCCCAGACGCCCGTCATGAATGATCGGACAGATATCACCCACCGTAAACTGAACGACCCACGCGTCCTCCACACAGGTCACCCAATCGCTTTCGCACGGCTTGATCACTTCCTTATTCACGCAGTTTTGTAAACGACCATCATTGAGCTTGTAGAACAACTCGGCCTCCAGCGAACTCTCCGCGATCAGCAACGCCTCTTTACGCGTTAAGAGCTGCGGCTGCGCATCAGAGTCCGACAAACCGCACACGGCCAAGCCAACGAAGACCAGTATAATGATTAGATATTGATACTTGTTAAGCAAGCGCGCTTTCATGTTTAGAATCCTTGATAAACAATACCGATGTCGGCATATGTTGGTGAATAAAACGGATTGACTCCATGTTAAGTGTCTCCTGCATTCCGAATATGTTGATATCTGCCATAGGTGCGTCCTGCAACACCGTCTTGAAATCACCCTGCATCACCTCGACCTCAACCGTTTGAGACAATCTCATCAGGTCCTTGAGTTTGAGCAGATACGCCCGGGAATCCTCCGCCTCTTCCCCGGCTTCGGCCACCTGGATCAAACGAATCCGACCGTCCCAATTCCGCTCGAGCTGAAGGGCCACCAATATTGCCAGATTGATATTCGGGCTTTCACGTCTGATCCAAAGATTAATGATCGACTCCTGACTAAATCCCAACTTCTGATGCAGCCCCAGAATCACCACCCCCATCCCGACCTCGACAGACTTGCTCAACACCAGCTCTGTATATTCTCTGGTCGATGAATCCTCGTCGAGAATCTGGAATAGTGTGTTCGGCGGGAAGAACATCCCCTTAAGGGTCTGAATCGCCGCGACCGCACTGCACTCTTTGCTTTCGGCCTCTATGGCCGTCATTTCCACAAAAACCCCTTCCCCTTCCAACGGGTTCAGCTGCTCGGCAAGGGCCCGTTCATCCTGATCTTTTGAATCGGCTTGATGCGCCAACTTCACAACGCACAATCGCCCTGCCGGATAAACGATATTACGGATAAACGGAACAACCCGTTCAAAGCTCTTATGACCGCTGTCAATCACCAGCACATTCGGCTTCCATATCTTGGGATAATACGGGAGCCGGTTTGCCGCCTTGGCAAACTGTTCGGCCATGAACACAAGCGTTCCACTGCGGATATCCGGCGAATAACCGGTCACACCGCGCTTAAGCAAAATGTAATAGATCAGGATGATCACCGCGAACGCCACCAAACTGAACTTGAAATCGATAATGAACATCACGATCAAACAACCCAGGCTTCCTGAAAGCGAAACAATCCGCGGCACTTTAAAGGTCGGACGGAAACTGACAATCCCGATGGTCTGCTCAATAAAGACCGTCAGGTTAATCATACCGTAGGTAACCAGGAAAAACATCGTCAGCAATGTGGCGATCTGGTTCAATGATCCCAGAAGGATCGTTGCCAGCGCGATCAGGAATGTGAACAGGATGGCCGTTGTCGGCTCGCCGTTCGCGTTGACACGGGCCAGCGATCTGGAAAACGGCAGGATTGAATTCTTTCCCAAGGCCATCAGCACCCGTGGAGATCCCACCGCGGTACTCAAGGCCGAGGACAAAGTCGCGCCCATGATCCCGGCGATCACCAGCTTGGGCCACAATCCGATACTAATCGCTACATAGTTATTGTTGAGCAGCACATCCTGCGGCACCTTCTGGGCAAACCACCAGGCCAGGACAATATAGATCACAAAGCTCACGCCGATCGCCGATAATGTCCCCCGGGGAATACTGCGCTTGGGATCCTTCAACTCGCCCGACAATGAAGCCCCTGCCATAATCCCCGTAACCGCCGGGAAGAATACGGCAAAGACCTGCCAAAAACCTTCCAACGACGTCTCACCCGCTGTCGAGGACTGCCACTGCGCAAAGAAATCCGCGGACAGCATGCCGGTATTTCCAAAAATCGATACAAACGAGGCGCCAATAATGGCCATGATGACGTACTGAATCTTAAAGGCCAATTTGGTACTCAGACACGTGACCGTCAATAAAGCCAACCATAAGCCCAACGAAATCAGCAGACCGGGTTGATCCGGAAACACATAGATCCAGCATTCTGTGAAACCGGCGATGTAAAACGCGACCGAGATGGCCTGGGAAATATAAAGCGGGATCCCGATGGCCCCGCCCATCTCGATGCCCAAAGATTTGGTGATAATAGAATAGGCCCCGCCGGCACCGATGCGGATATTGGTGACAACGCTCGACATGCTCAACGCCGTGGCCAGCGTGATCAGATTGGCAAGGACGATAATCAGGATCGCACCGGCCAGCCCGGATTGCCCCACCACCCAGCCGAGGCGCAGGTACATGATGACGCCGAGGATGCTTAGGAGGCACGGCGTAAAAACACCTTCAAATGTACTGAATCGTCTTGTGCTCATATTAACTGTCTAACGAATACTTCTGTCGATATGTAATTTTCGACGCGATTACACCCAGTTCGTATAACACAAGGAGCGGACATGTCATGATAAGTAGCGTAACGAGATCGGGCGGTGTGATTACCGCGCTTACAAACAAGATCAAAACGATGGCATGACGGCGTTTTTGACTGAGAAAAGCCGGCGTCGCCACACCGATCGCCGTCAAGAAAACCAAAATAATCGGCAATTCGAAGATAACTCCGAACGCCACCACCAAGGTCACAAAAAATGAAATATAGTTTCGAATCGTGATCATCGGCGCCATCCATTCATTGGCAAAACCCAACAGAAAACGAACCGAAAATGGCAAGGCAATGAAGTAGGCAAACAGAATACCAGCAATGAAAAACAACAGCGACAGCGGACCGAACATTAAGATGTACCGGCGCTCATTATCTTTAAGCGCCAGAGCGACAAAACTCCATAGCTGATGCAGGATAACCGGAAGACCCAGAATGAATCCTCCGAGGATGGAAAGGGTCAGTCGGGCCACAAAGGCGTCCGCCGGCGATGTAAAGATCACCTGGCCGACCGGTTTGATGATCCAGAACATGATCGTATCGATGTAGTGATACACGACCCCGCAGCCGAGGACGACCGCGAGCAGCGATTTAACCAAACACGTTCGAAGTTCACCCACATGGTCCCATATGGGTTTAAGATGAGCAGGCGCACTGCTCATCCTATTCCTTGGTTACATCATTGATGTCATTCTCAAGCTCTTTACCGGCCTTCTTGAACTCGCGAATCGCCTTGCCGAGCGATTGACCGATCTCCGGCAGCTTCTTGGCCCCAAACAGGATCACAATCGCCAACACAATAAATACTATCTCGGGTGCACCTAATCGTCCCATAACAACCTCCCTTTATAGCCCGGCCGTGTCCATGCCGAACTCCTTCTTAACCTTGATCTTCGCCTCGATAAAATCCTGATGATCCAAACGGAACAGCTGATAGATCTGACGAATCGTTTCGTGTTCGCGTGTGTCCAAATGTTCATCGATACATGCCACTCGAAACAGATGCTCCAGCATCGCCACCTTTTGCTCACGTTCGATATTCTGCGTTGCCTTATCGGCGAACGAATATAGATCGATCCGTTCCCCCGCCGCCTGCCTCACGGACTCCATCACAATCGATATCCGATCGGTGTCCAGTCGTCCGTGTTTCTGAAGTACCTGTTCTATCAGCTGCCGCTCTTCCGGTAAAAACTGCTCGTCGGCTTCAGAGACCGCCCACATCAACACGCCCAGGGCGATCAAGCGGTCCGTCTCTCCGGATTCAATCGATCGGTCCGGCTCTTCACCCATAGAGCTCAATACTTGGTTGCGAAATTTTTCGAAAAAATCAAACATGTGTACCCAGCTAAACCACGAAGAGATGCTACCTACTGACGCTCAAAGTGGATCAATTTAACATTGTTGATGGCCTGATCCGTCGTCTTGACATCCAGAACCTGTAACAAAAATCGATACGGACGGTCCATCCGTAACTCATCCGACTGCTCCTGCGTGGTAAACACGAGCAACTCCTGATTGGTCAGTGCGTATTGCGCCAGCTCAGAATTACGTTCAGAGATGACAATATTCGGCGGCATGCACGGCTTGCAGTAAGCATCTGGTGGACACGGCGGACATTCGTAAATCTTGACCACATATCCCACCACGGTGTAAACCCCGAATTCAGGCTGACGATCATTCAGCTCACTGATATCAATCCAGTTGTGCTGATGACCATGCAGGTCGTGTCCCATCCCGAACGCCGGTTGGACACTGCATAGAAACACAAATATCAATAACCATCTAAATCGCATAATCCGTCTCGCTCAAACCATTCCGCTCTAACAACTCTGACAACTGACAGCCGCTCTAGGCCTTGCCTAGCAACGCAAACATCTTCTTCTTGTACGCTTCAACACCCGGCTGATTAAATGGATTAACCCCGAGCAAATATCCGGAGATCGCCACCGCGCGTTCATAAAAATAAAATAACTGACCCAGATGATACGCGTCGCCTTTACACAACGATATTGTCATGTTCGGGACCTTACCGTCAAAATGCGCCGACGCGGTCGCAATGTGGGCCTGCGTATTCACGTAATCCAAATCCTTACCGGCCACGATGTTAAATCCGTCCAGATCTTCGTCTTCCATTGGAATTTCCAGCGTATGATCCGGCTGTTTGATATCGACAAATGTCTCAAACACATTGCGGACACCGTCCTGCATCAGCTGCCCCATCGAGTGCAGATCCGTCGAAAGGATCAGTGATGACGGAAAGATTCCCTTGCCGTCTTTGGCCTCACTCTCTCCGTATAACTGCTTCCACCATTCGAGGACGTAGAACAGATTATCGTAGAACGACGCCGTGACCTCAATGACCTTGCCTTTTTTATATAGCAGATATCGAGTCGCCGCGTATAGATAGGAAATGTTCTCATCCAGATTAAACTGGGAATATATTTTTTCACCGGCCCGGGCGCCTTCAATCAAACCGCGGATATCCGCTCCGGCCAAGGCCAAAGGAACCAAGCCAACGGGTGTCAGCACCGAGAAACGTCCGCCTACGTCATCAGGGATCACGTACGACCGGTAGCCATTCTGATCGGCCACTTTGCGCAACGCCCCTTTAGACTGGTCGGTCACACAAATTACGCGCGACTTCAATTCCGCTTCTGAAAACTTATCCTTTAAGAAATTCTTGATAATTCGAAACGCAATGGCTGGTTCCGTCGTCGTCCCGGATTTGGAAATCACGACAACCGTCGGCTTTCGTCCTTCCAGTTTTTTAAGAAGATTGTGATGATAATCGGCGCTCATGTTGAGCCCGGCATAAAAGATCGGCAATTCGGTACCGCGCAAAAATTCCTCAACGGCGCGGATCCCCAAATACGATCCGCCGATACCGATACTCACGATACAATCCGAATCGTTCCGGACATCCCGACCCAATTGTTCAAGTTCAGCGATAAATGAATCTTCCACCCGGCTCGGCAGGTCACACCAACCGGTATACTCCGCTCCCGCACCGGCCTTACTTTCCAGATCCTGGTGGGCCTTTTCTATATGTTTCGAGATCTTCTCAATATCCTTTTGTTCAACAAATCCTTTAAGATGATCCCGATCTAGATAAATACTCATTACGTTCCTTTCTTTGATTATCGCTTTTCGTCAAAATACTGATACCACTTTCGGGTGGGCATATAAATATTGTCCGGGTCCAGCGGACGTTTGCGCGGCGACTTCATGCAGTCCTCACAACAGCATCCATCGTACTTCTTGGCCCCTTCCACACTGCAAATAAACAGACGATTACAATCCGGATTCGCGCAATTCAGGTACGTATCGCACGGCTCTCCGGTAATCTCACAATTGGTTAGCGGCTGCTCCTGATTTTCTTCAATCGGCACGGTCAAACGATCGTCAAAGACAAAACATTTGCCCTTGTAATGCGCGTCGCCCACGGTCTTGGCATAGTTGATAATCCCGCCTTGCAGTTGATTCACGTCCTTAAAACCCTTCTTTTTCATTAAAACTGAAAATTTCTCGCAACGGATGCCGCCGGTGCAATACATCAGCACCTTTTTATTCTTATCCAGCCCCGCTTCATCCAGCCATTCGGGAAAGTCATAGAAATTTTCCCGCTCGGGACGAATCGCGCCTTCAAAATGACCGATACGGGTTTCGTAATCATTACGGACATCAATCAGAATGATATCCTCGTCGGAATCCAGCACTGCTTTCCATTGCTCGGGTGACAAATGCCGTCCGCCCTCTTTGTTGACATCATAAGTCTCACGTGTCTTGAGGCTGACAATCTCTTCACGCGTCTTGACGATCAATTTTACAAACGGTACATAATCGGTTTGATCTTCCTTGAATTCAGTTGGCGCGAATCCCGGAATGTCCCAAAGGTATTGTTTATACGCGTCGACCTGCTCAGCCGTTCCGGCCAGGGTACCGTTAATTCCTTCGGCGGCGATGTACACCCGTCCAAACAGGTTTAAGGCCTGACACGCCTTTTTGTGCGCGCGGCAAAACGCCTCGGGATCTTCAATCGTATGAAAATTGTAATACAGGATGACCTTATACATAACTCCTCCGTTGTCGCTAACGCGCCGCCAACTTTTCCATATCAGCCTCTTCGCAGCGGATAGGGCGTTCAATAATCGCGCCGCCCAAGACCACATCGTCCCGATAAAAGACAACTGATTGACCGGGAGTGACCGATTTTTGCGGCGTTTCAAATTCCACCTTGATGTGATCCCCTTCCAGATAAGTCAAATACGCCGGAATCTCCGGGGCATTGTAGCGGATACGGGCCATCACCTCGATAGTTCCGTAAGGAATATTCATGCTAACCGGATTAAATTGATTCGCATACAGCCCTCGCGCATAAAGCATGGATTGCGGCCCGACATGAACGGTGTTGGCATGCTTGTCGATCTTGTAGACGTAAACCGGATGCCCCAGGGCAATCCCCAACTTGTCACGCTGACCGATGGTGTAATTGATAATCCCTTTGTGTTCCCCGACGATCTTGCCGTCCTGGTCGACAAAATTTCCCGGCACAAAGACGTCATCCCCCAGACGCTGTCGGATAAATTCCTTATATCCCGCGTCAGGTACAAAACAAATGTCCTGACTTTCCGGCTTATTGGCGGTATTTAATCCGTACTTCTCCGCGAGCTCCCGGACTTCCTGCTTGGTCAAATCCCCCAGCGGGAACAGCACGTGCGGCAGAGTCTCTTTCTTCATGCTGTACAGAAAATACGACTGACATTTGCGTTGATCTTCGGCCTTTTTCATTTCGAAACGTTTGGCGTCTTCGTTGTAATGGATCTTGGCATAATGTCCGGTCGCCAGATAATCCGCGCCGAGGCTCATCACCTTTTTATACAGCGTTCCAAATTTCAGATGCTGATTACACCGCACACACGGATTCGGTGTCCGGCCGTTGATGTACTCGTCGGTAAAATTATCGATAATATGTTCATTGATGACCTTGGCAAAATCCAGGACGTAGTGTGGAATATCCAGAATTTGGG
>JAUIER010000016.1 GCA_030429765.1 bacterium
CGGCATCATCATTTTCTTTTACCTGTTTTTCTTCTGGTCGTGGCTGGCCAGCGGCATCGGAAATTTATTGGTGCTCAAAGACAAGGTGGCGCGTTATGCCCTGAACCGCAATGAGCGGCTGGATGCGATTTTTGTCGGGGCTAATTTTCTGGCGGGGCTCATTGTCGGTGTGATCGGCTTTGTGGCAGGTTTCACGCCGATGAAGGCCATCGGCGTGGCCATGATCCTGTCGACGATTCCGTTTGCGGTGACATTTAAGAACGATCATCCCAAAGGCCGGCGTCTGTACGGGGGTGTAGGCGGTTTTATTTTGGTCTCTGGTGTCGTTCTGGGTATTTGTTTTGGTCTCCTGGGAGAGTCGGTTCCGGCGCCGGTCAAGATTGCCTCGGGGATCAGTTTACTGCTGTTTATTTTGACGACCTGGCTGGGCGCGTTTGGGTTTTGGCGTGAATAAGATACATGGCTGCTCAACATATCAGACGCCCTTTGCAGTGAAATTTGTATTGTGATAAAGTAAAGACAGAGATTCAAACCGGGACGAAAGGAGCTATCATGGACAAAGAGACTCTCATTAAAAATCTCAACGAAGATTTAGCGAATGAGTACACGGCCATCATCCAATATATAACGTACGCGGCGATGGCCACTGGTCCGTACCGGCCGCAGTTATCGCAGTTTTTTCTGGCCGAAGTGACAGATGAACAAATGCACGCTCAATTTCTGGCCAACAAGATTGTGGCTCTCGGCGGAACACCGACCACAAAGGTCAACCCGCTTCCAAAGGTGACCAATAATTGGGAGATGCTGGAGGCGGTGCTGGCCGCCGAAAAAGGGGCGGTGGTCAATTACACCAAGCGCGCCAAGGAAGCCGATGAGCTGGGCGATAAAGGATTGGCCGTTCAGTTGGAGGATATGGTCCGCGATGAAAGCGGTCATGCCGAAGAGACCGAGCGGATATTAAGAGACTGGCCTGTTTAGGCCGAAAACAAAATAGCGTCGGGATCCTATGGTCCCGACGCTGTTTTTGTTGATGCGAAAAGAAAAGTCACGCGCGTGACCAATTGATCACATCACCTCAATCCGTCTTATGAATCAAAAACCACTGTACTTTTACCAACAGCAACATCTGGATATCATCTATTTTGCCATTCTCACTGTCGTCTCGTACAGCGTGACGGTGGTGCCGACCTCACACAAGCTGCTCCTGGGTGGCATCGGTCTGATCGGGGGGATCGTTGCCGCGCAATGGTCGTGGCAGAAAATTATCAAAACGCTGGATGGTGAGCGTCGGTTCAAGTATTACTTTCTGGAGAATCTGCTCTTCTCCAGCCGTTTTCATCTGCAGTGCGTAGGCGTGGCGCATGTGGCCGGGCTGATGGTGCTCGGATATTTATGGCTGCGCTTTACCGGCGTGTCGTATTTGATGTGCGCCGTATCTGGCTTGTGTTTGAGCCGGCAATTGTTTCTTTGGTTTGTGTCTCGTCAGTATGAACGGGCCAGCGGGGCGATCGCTCCGCATGAGGAATATGCCCCGCCGGGGCCGAATGAGATCGTCGGACGCCGCGCTGAGGTGCATACCGATTGCGATCCGGTCGGCAAGGTACAGATGGGGGCCGAGATCTGGAACGCACAGTCCGACAAAGGGGATCCGCTGACCCGCGGCGCCCGGGTTCGCGTTGTGCGGCAAGACGGGTTGATGTTGTATGTTGCGGCCGGTTAATAACGCTGTCCGTCTTCCCGGAACAAAGAGGCGGTTATTGGTTGAACTTATTATGAAGGTCGATCTATGATCATGCGGTACAGATATCCACATCTCATCATTTTTATCACCATGACAGTTGTATGTTTCATGTCCACACCGGTGATACAAGCGAATCCCATCGAGGAAATCCCTTCCACCGGTTCCGCGGCATTGACGATCAAGGCCTGGAACGCCTTTAACGATCAGGACTACGAATCTGCGATTGAGCAGGCGGACGAATGTATCCGTCGTCATTCAGCCAAGGCAGTACGTATGCAATCAGAGCTGACCGATTATCCACGGGGTTCACACGAGGAAATCCACCGCTATTACGCGCTGAATGATGTAGCCACGGCGCATTACATTAAGGCTGAATCATTGTACGCCCTGAGCCGTATTGACGAGGCGGTGGCGATTTATCAGACGATTCTGGACACCTACTCATTTGGTCAGTGTTGGGATCAGCGCGGTTGGTTCTGGAAACCCGCGGTCGCGGCGCGGGAGAAGTTGTCGATGATCGAGTCCGGTGATTTTTTTGACTACGGCGATTATCGGTCGATGACCTTGATGGTGAAGGCCTGGAATGCTCTCGACGAAGAAGATTTTGACGGCGCCCGGCGCACGACGGACAAATGTATTCAACTGTATGAGACTGATGCCCAACGGATGCAGGCCGAACTGCATAAGAAGCCCAAAGGATCCAATGAATATATTAACTCATTCTGGGCGCTCAACGACGTAGCCACGGCGTATTTTATCCGGGGCGAGATTTTCCGGTTGCGGCATCAGATGTCTGAGGCTGTTGAGGCCTATCAGGTTGTCATCGATCAGTATCCCTACGCCCAGTGCTGGGATCCGCGGGGGTGGTTCTGGACGGTGGCCGATGGCGCGCGCGGACGCATTCAGCTGATTGAGGATGGGGTTTTTGATGAGTGAGGGCATCAAGCACCTGCGGGCGGTGATCAATCCCATGGCCGGTCGTCGGGAACCGATTGTCCAAACGCTGTTCGCGCAGTTCAAGGATGCGCCGTTTCAGTGGGATATTAAGATTTCGCGGGACGCGGCGGATATCCCGGACATCATTCAGCAGGCACAAAACGACGGAGTGGATGTGATTGCTGTTTACGGCGGAGACGGAACGATTTTACGCGTGGTACGCTCGATCCTCGAGACGGATATTCGCCTGGCGATTCTGCCGGGCGGCAGCGGGAATATTCTCGCCAAGACATTAGGTATTCCCCTGAATCTCAAGAAGGCCTGCCAGTTTTTATGCGGCGAACATCCGCAAACGCAGTCCGTCGATGTGGGCGAGTTCAATGGTGAATATTTTTTAACACGCATCTGCATGGGTTTTGAGGCCGAGGTGGTGGAGGCCACCGACCGCGTCTGGCAGAACCGGATCGGCATGCTGGCGTACGGTCTGGCAACACTTAAGGCCTTGCGTAAAGTCCGCGTCTCCGAATATGTGATCACGATCGACGGGCTGGAGTATCGGATCAAAGGATTGGCCTGTTTTGTCGCCAACAGCAGCAATGTCGGGCTGCCGTCAGTGAACCTGTTGTCGCAGTCCAGTGTCACGGACTCGAAACTGGATGTGATAGTGGTCCCGAGGATCACCCGCTTTTTTTATTTCAAGGCCTGGTTCCGGCATGTGTTTCAATCCGATAAGAACGGATTGCTCAAACACTGGTTTGCCGAATCGGTCAAGGTTCAGGCAACACCGGAACAGACCATGCATTGTGACGGCGAGGTGTGTAAATCCACGTCGATTGATGCCCGGGTGATTCCGCAGAAATTACATGTACTCGTACCTTAGAACCCGCTGTGCGAACCCCCTGAGGGGAGATGCCGCGGGACCCTTAACTGTGAAAAGGAGTTGTTATGCATCTATTGAAAATTGTCCTCACCGTACTCATCTCTGTGACGATCGCAACGGCGGCATCGGCGATTGAGCCGGCCGATTCGGTGATCAAAAATGCCTTGGCCGATATTGAACGTTTCGAGCAGCAGGCGAGTGGATTGACGCCCCAACGCGCGTCGAACGCCCGGCGTATTCTCAAGCTTTTAAATCTGTCGCAGGAACGCCTGAACGGTTCATCCAATCAGTCTGATCCGTCCTGGCAGGCCGTGAATCAGCGCTACGATAGTCTCAAGGGGCAGCTTGAGTCGTTGCTGGATCCGGCGGCTTCGGCATCAGCGTCACCAGTCCCGACACAATCGGCAGCCCCGACACGTTCGGTGTCCAGCGCATCGTCTAACAGCTCAGGTGTTCCTGATCTGGTTTCAGGACAACGTGTGCGTGTCAAAAAGATGGTCACGGACATGACAAACATCCTTAACGATTTGGTCACGACCGGTCCGTCGACGTTTCAAAGTCCGGATGAAGTCACGGCCCGTCAGAAACGGCTCAAGCAATTTGAAGAGGCCTTGACCCGGTATCCGCAGGTCAATGATCCCGACGTACAGGCGGCTCAAAAGGCCTTTAACGAGCTGAAGACGGCGTATTCAAATGAGTTTCAACGCTCGCGTCAACAGTTGCAGCAATTAGGTGATGTGCAGACACGATTACAGACGATCGAGCAGAACGCGCAGACGTATCGCGCACCGGATGTGTTGACACCGCCGTTCACGGCCGAGCAGGCCAAGGCCTGGGTGCAGGCGGCCAGCGCTGCCCGAACCGTGGCTGAGCATAATCTCAAGGAACTGGCGCAGATCGCGCCGCTGGCGTATCTTCCTCAGACCCGGGGAACGCCGCAAACCGGAGCGGCCTATGACGCGGATGATGTCAAACGGCTGCAGAATAACGCGGCCGCAAAGCTCAAGGCGGTTGAAGCCGGGTATCAGACGATGGCCGACGATTTCAATCGCCGGTTTGAATCGATCCGTCAAGAACTCTCAACGCGATGGCAAGAAGATCCCAACACCGACAAACGCTGGACCTTTATCGGGGAAGGTCGAAAAGAGGAGGCGTTCAAGGTTTTCGAACAGCACCTGGCGGTGGCGCAATCATCCCGCGCAATTGAATCAGCACTGGGACGGAGCACCAAGTCGGCCGACGATGTGATCACTCTCGTTGAAACCGCTAAGGCCGATTTCCTGAAAAAGAGTGAGATCGCGCTGAATACGTCACGCATGCCGGAACCCGCGTCCAAAGACAAGAAGATGCTGGCGATAGCCAAAGAGGTCGTGGAGAATCCCAAATACGAGTTCGGACAACACGGCAAGATCGTGTTGACGACCGATTCTATTGTGGATCGTGAACGCAAAGACAGCGAGATCGAAATCGACGACGCGGAGATTACGTTGGGGGGTGATCTGAAAATGTCCGGAACGGAAACCACCTGGACATATAAATGGAAGGAATTCAAATTTGCCGTACCGCTGAAGGAACCCGACAGTGATACCTGGTATATCTGGTGGATCACGGCCAAGAATTTTTCATCCGGGGGCAACAACACGCCGATAAATAAATGGGTCTCCGGCAAGGCCACCAAAGGTAATCCGATCTTGAAAAAGAATCTGCCATAATTTTGTTATAAGTTGCCGATCTCAAAAAAAGTCAAAGAAAATAAATAAATCCGTCGCCTTTGTGGTTATAAAAGGATGATCGGACATTATGTCCGGACTACTCATCACAATAAAGGAGATTATATGCCCATCAAAGTCGTCTCAAGGGTCATTGCTGTACTTGTTATACTTTGCGGCGGATTAATTACGACTGGCCAACAGGCCTCGGCCTCGTCGATTGACTACACCCAATGGGAACAGGTGCTCAATACATTTGTGTCCGATGATGGATTTGTCAATTACGAGAGCCTAAAACAGCAGCGTGGGGGTCTGGATAGTTTCATCAACACGCAAATCAAAGCGGCGGATATTTCACAACTCGGCAATGACGAGCAAATGGCGTTTTGGATCAATGCCTACAACGCGTTGACGCTGCAGCTGATCATCGATCATTATCCGTTGCGCTTCGGCGGGATTCGAACCATTAATTGGGGGCGTCCGTGGGATATCAAGATGACGGCGGCAGGCCAGTCACTGACCCTTGGTGAAATTGAGCATGAGATCCTGCGTAAATGGGATCCGATTGACGCGCGTATTCATTTTGCGATCAATTGCGCGTCGATCAGTTGTCCCAAGCTGCAGAAGACTCACTTTGATCCGGCCCGGCTGGACGAACAGCTTGATCAAGCCGCGGTGGAGTTTGTCAATGATCCCGAACGAAACCGCTTGGATCGGGCCAAGAACGTTTTCTATCACTCCGCGATTTTTGACTGGTTCGAAGAAGATTTTCTGGCGACGCATCCCGATATCCTATCCTACATTATTCCGTACATGAACAAAAGTGACCGGGCTTATGTCCAGCCCAACCTGGATCAAATTAAGGTCAAGAAACTCAAATATGATTGGGGTTTGAACAATCAGTGATGGTCAATCCAATGAAGTCAATCATTAGCAATCAACCCGTGAACTAGAGCGGGACAGAAGAGGCAGGAAGGAGAATCTATGGCCAAATATGATTATGATCTAATCGTGATCGGTGGAGGCGCGGGAGGGCTAACCTCGTCGACGTTTGCCGGTCAGAGTGCGGCCAAGACGCTGCTCATTGAAAAAGAGGCGAAACTCGGCGGTGATTGTCTGCATTACGGTTGCGTACCGTCCAAGTCCCTGATCAAATCCGCCTATGTGGCCAATGTTATCCGCCATTCACAGAAGTATGGTCTGCCCGCCGCGCAAATGGAAGCCGTGGATTACGCGAAGGTCAGCGAACGCATTCACCGGATTATCGGGACCATTCAACCGCATGACGAACCCGACTACATCAAAGATAAATACAACGTGGATACTCAGTTCGGGGAGCCTAAGTTTTTGGATGAACACACCATCGATCTTAACGGGCAAAAAATATCCTCACGTTACTTTGTGATCGCCACGGGTTCCTCACCATTCATCCCGCCGATTGACGGCATCAATGAAGTGCCTTACATCACCAATCTAGAGATATTTTCCCTTAAAAAACTGCCGGAGGCTCTGCTTGTGCTCGGCGGCGGTCCGATCGGGTTGGAAATGGCGCAGTCATTTCACCGGTTAGGATCCAAGGTGACAGTTCTAGAACGTAGCCAACATTTTTTACCCAAAGAGGACGATGACGTCGCGGACTTTGTGAAGCAGCAGCTGGAAGCAGAAGGGATCACCTTTGTGATGAACTTTGAGACGCAGAAGATTGAAAAGCGCGGGGAGAAGGTCGCGATTACCTACACATGCAATGAATCCGGTCAGGTCGTGACAACCGAGGGGGATCAGCTGCTGGTGGCGACGGGGCGAAGGGCCAATGTCGACGGCATGGATTTGGCGAAGGCTGGTGTGGACTTTGACCGGCACATCAAGGTGAATGCCCGGATGCAGACGTCGCAAAAACATATTTATGCCGTCGGTGATGTGGCCGGCGGTTATCAATTTACGCACGTGGCCAGCTACGAGGCGGTGGTCGCGATCTATAATTGCATTCTCAAGATCCCCAAAAAGGCCGACTACAGCAACACCCCGTGGGTGACTTACATCGATCCCGAAGTGGCCTCGATCGGATACAACGAACGCCGGGCTCAGGCCGACGGTGTGGAGTACGTTAAGCATGTCGAAGAGCTCACGCACAATGATCGGGCCCTTGCTGAGGGAGAGAATCGCGGGCTGATCAAAATCCTGCTCAATAAAAAAGGACGGGTGATCGGGGTTCAGATTGTCGGTTATCACGCGGGTGACCTGATCGCGGAGTGGATTCCGATCCTCAACGGCAATATCAAACTCTCGACCATCACCGACGCGATCCATCCGTATCCCACCATGTCGGAAATCAATAAAAATGCCAGTGTCAATTACATGGTTTCGACGATTCCCGCCTGGACCAGGAAGTTGACCAAGATTTTGTTCGGCTATCAGGGCAAAGTCTAGGTACCTAGACCAGAACAGGTATAGCGTAACGCTTCAAATTGGTGTATACTGCCTGTCGGCATGCGCATCGGTGTGCTCGCCTCCCGGAATAGTCATCTCAATAGTCAATTCAATGTGTTAAGGAGTGTGTATGAAGGCATCAGACCTGTTCGTTAAGGCTTTAGAAAAAGAAGGTGTAAAATATATTTTTGGAATCCCGGGCGAGGAGAATCTGGATTTTTTGGACTCTATCCGTGCATCTAGCATCAAATTGGTGATCACCCGCCACGAACAGGCCGCGGGGTTTATGGCCGCGACGTACGGCCGGTTGACCGGTGAAGTGGGCGTGTGTCTGTCCACCTTGGGGCCGGGCGCGACCAATCTCGTGACCGCGGCGGCTTATGCCCAGCTAGGCGCGATGCCGATGCTGATGATCACCGGACAAAAGCCCATTAAGACCAGCAAGCAGGGCCAGTTTCAAATCGTCGACATTGTTGACATGATGCGGCCGCTCACCAAATACACCAAACAGATTGTCGATGGGAACAACATTCCGTCGCGCGTCCGCGAGGCCTTTCGTCTAGCCAAGGAAGAACGGCCCGGCGCTGTGCATCTGGAACTGCCGGAGGATGTGGCCGCTGAGAATACGGAAGAAGCCCTGTTCACCGAGAGTTTCGTCCGTCGACCGATTGCCGAGGAGCTGGCGGTGAAACGCGCGGTCAAATTACTGGAGAAAGCGCACACCCCCTTGTTGCTGATTGGAGCCGGCGCCAACCGTAAACTCACGTCCAAGAGTCTCAAACGATTTGTGGATAAATTTGAAATTCCCTTTGTCACCACCCAGATGGGTAAGGGGGTGATTGATGAACGGCATCCGCTGTATCTGGGTAACGCCTCGTTGTCGGACAAGGATTTTGTACATTGCGCATTGGACCGTGCGGATCTGATCATTAATGTCGGACACGACGTCGTCGAGAAGCCGCCGTTCTTTATGCATCATGGCGGGATCAAGGTAATTCATATTAACTTCTTGAGTGCCTCAGTTGATCCGGTTTATTTTCCGCAGGTCGAGGTGGTTGGTGATATCGCTAATAGTATCGATCAGATTATGGGAGGATTGACCCGACAAGCGCATTGGAGCTTTGACCAGGTTATGGAGATCAAGGCGGAACTCGACAAGCACCTGCTGGTGGGGATTGACGATGATCGGTTCCCGGTTATCCCGCAACGGCTGGTCACCGAAGTTCGAAAGGCCATGCCGTCGGATGGGGTCATCGCGCTTGATAATGGTATTTACAAGATTTGGTTTGCCCGCAATTATCCGGCCCACGAAGCGAATACGGTATTGCTCGACAATGCCCTGGCATCAATGGGTGCCGGTTTGCCGTCCGCCATGTGCGCCCGTCTGGTGGATCCCAAACGCAAGGTCATGGCGATCTGCGGCGACGGCGGATTCATGATGAATTCGCAGGAGCTGGAGACGGCGGTCCGGATGAAGCTAAACATGAGCATTTTGATACTGCGCGATGACGCGTATGGAATGATCAAGTGGAAACAAAAGGGCATGGGTTTTGAGGAATTCGGACTGGACTACGGTAACCCGGATTTTGTGATGTATGCCGAAAGCTACGGGGCGATTGGCCATCGGGTCAAGTCGATTAATGAGCTGGCCCCCACGATCGAGAAAAGTCTGAGTCAGGAAGGCGTTCATTTGATTGATGTCCCTGTCGATTACTCAGAGAATGATCGGGTATTGAACAAAGAACTCAACGAACGTACATGTTCGTTTCGAGAATAGAGGAGGCAATCATGGCGGAAAAATTACAGGTTAAATCTCCTTACGACGGTCATCTAATCCGTGAATTGGATTTAATGACATGGACGGACATCGACCAAAAGCTCGACGTGGCCAAAAAGTTGGCGGCGGACCGGCGTCAGTGTCTGCCGATCGCCCAACGGATCGAAATCCTTGAACGGACAGCCGAGCTTGTGACCGAACGTGCTGATGAGTATGCCCGACAGGCCGCGGAAGAAGGCGGTAAGCCGTTGATGGATTCTCAGGCCGAGCTTAAACGCGCGGTCAATGGGATTCGCGAGGCCGCCCAATCGATCGGTCAATTAACGGGCGAAGAGATTCCGATGAATATGAACGCAGCGTCAAGCGGACGCATGGCGTACACGTTACGCGAACCGATCGGGGTGGTCGTGGCGATCAGCGCGTTCAATCATCCTTTTAATCTGATTGTGCATCAGGTCATTCCAGCGGTCGCCACGGGATGTCCGGTGATTGTGAAACCGGCCGCCAATACGCCGTTGTCTTGTCTGAATGTGCTGGATTGTCTGTATGAAGCGGGCCTGCCCGAGGAATGGGCGCAGTTGGTGATTTGTCGTCGGGATGAGGCTGAAAAGCTGGTGACAGACGCGCGCGTGTCGTTTCTTACCTTTATCGGTTCAGCCGAGGTCGGCTGGAGTCTGCGGTCTAAAGTTTATCCAGGCGTGCATTGCGCGATGGAACACGGAGGTGTCGCTCCGGTGATCGTTGAACCGGATGCCGACATCAAACGAATGTTGCCGTTGTTGGCCAAGGGCGGTTTGTATCATGCCGGACAGGTCTGTGTATCGGTGCAACGCGTGTATGTCCACGAGTCGCTCGTCCAGGAGGTATCAGATGGACTGGTCAAGCTGGCCGAAGAAATGAAGGTGGGAGATCCGCTTCATGAAGATACCGAGATCGGGCCATTGATCTCGCCGTCGGAAGTCGAGCGTGTGGATCATTGGGTGCAGGATGCCGTCAAGGCCGGGGCCAAAGTATTGACCGGCGGTAAGCGGATCGGCGAGACATGTTATGAGCCGACGATATTATTAGATCCACCGGAGGACGCGGATGTGTCCACCCAGGAAATATTCGGTCCTGTTATCTGTGTCTACGGATATAAATCGCGCGATGAGGCCATCGAGCGGGCCAATGCTTTGCCATTTTCATTTCAATCGGCAATTTTTACCAAAGACATCAACGTCGCGTTTGATACTGTCAAACGGCTGGAGGCCGTCACGGTCTTGGTGAACGATCATACCGCGTTCCGGGTGGATTGGATGCCGTTCGGCGGTCGCAAGCAATCCGGTCTCGGGATGGGAGGGATCATTCACGCGATGCGCGATATGACCGTCGAGAAGATGTTTGTCGTCAATTTGAACGAGTAAGCGATAACCTTTAACGTCAGGATCTGCATGTCAAATCACACAGAGACCAGGCCGCCGTTCTGGATGGGTTTGTTAGTGATAGCTGTCGGCTTGATCCCGATGTCGGTTGGGGCCGAACCATCAAAGGGCGTCCCGGAGTGGATGATACCGGTGGCGTGCTCGGTTTTTATTTTGGGCGGTTTGTGTCTGATCGGTCAAGCCCTTGGGTTGCATTGGGTGGGGAACATCTTCGGTCCGATGATTATGCTGATCTTTGCCGGGATGTTTATCTACATCGGATTCGGACCGGGCGAGCGTGAATGCACCAGCAGTTTTTCATTTGGATTTTTCAGGACCAGCCGGCCGGCCAACAGTTGTCGGGCCTTTGGTTATTTCGGACTACTGACATTGATACTGTTTATTGTTTGCAGTGTGGTGGCGGTTCGATCTTTTCTCGACAAACGAAAACGGCTGGAAACAGATAACTCATCACCTATCGATTAGAGTTTTTCACGCATCGTGGTAATGGTCATGGTTTGATTGTGCAATTCACACTTGGCGTTGGGGGTAAAGGGCGAGATCTCACCGTAGGAGTAAAATCCGCACAGCGGTGTATTCAGGCCGTACACATGTCGGACACCGGCCACTTCCTCAGCGATCCTGTCCTGCAGCACCAGCTTTCGTCCCACACAACTAATTAGAATGGCCAAGTCAGGATCCGGGGAGTTCAGGCTTTTACGCGTGATATTGGCCGCTTGCTGGGCGCCTTCAATGAGACGTTCAAAATCGGCCCGCATCAGTCTCGCAGCGTATCCCTGATTCATGTCGCCGGCAAAGATCAACGCGTTTTTTTCTTCATCGATACCGAGGATGGTTCGTACGACCCACTCATCGCCTTCTTCGGCCCGGATGCTCAGCGGATACAGTAATCCGGATCCGGGTAGATCTTTGGCCTTGTCACCCACGTACCACTTGTAGAGTTCGAGGGCCGGCCGTCCATCGAGTTCGTAGAGGATATTTCCTTCCGATTTAGTGATCACGTGATCCTCACCTAATATATCCCATCCGCCCAAGGAGCTGTAGCCGATACGTAAGTGCGATCCATAGAATCCGACAAGGGCCACGCGATTTTGCTGACCGGGTTCTTCGGCGATGACATAGGTCTCCTTGAAATCGGAACCGTCCGCGGACAGTCCTCCGGTCACGGATACATTATTGGGCAGAGACTGAGTGATTCCGTGCACCAGCTCGCTGCCATTGATTTGCAGCCCATCCGACAAAACGAAAATATGGGTGAGGTCCTTTTTCGGAAGACTTTCGGCCAGCTGATGACCGATACTGAAGCTGTCATTCATCGACTCAATCTGCGCCTTGACCAGCCGCACCTGCGTCTTTTCAAAATATATTGCGGTTACGGCCACCGAGTCGTCACGAACCTCGGTATCCAGGATTTCACCGGCGCTGGAGCATCCCACCAGATGGGCCTGGGGATAGCGGTCCTTGAGCTCCTGATAAACAGCGGGGTCTTTGATCAGGGCTGTGGCCCCGAAGCACAAGACCAATTGCGCTTGCTGAGCCAGGTCATTTGACGATAAATTGGTCCAGCCTGCCTCCGGCGTATAGCTTAATTGTTCGATTTTCATCCAGTTCTCCTACACCTCAAATATACCACATAGTGGCAAATATGACAGTCCTTAATGTGTCAAAAATGACATCTCTCCGTCGAGAAGAGGTCGAAAATTATTTTTTTTGGATAACGTAATGACGCTCTATTGAGGATGAATAATGATAGTAGGAAGATACAAAAAGTCAGATATTGGTCAATTGAAGAAATGGCCAAAAAATCAAGAATCCATGCATTGGAGCGGATGATTTGGGATAGAATATGGATTGAGCGGGGCGCCCCGTCTCTTGGATCCACACAACCTAAGAAAGGATTGTTGAAAATGCTCAACTTGGAATTGTCACCGATATACGGATGGGTAAAACATGCAGCGATTTTTGCGGTGATCGTGATGGGGACCTTTCTGGTCGCACGTATCGTCAAGCGCTTTCTGGACCGTCACTTTGACGGTGATAATGAGGATTCCGGCCTGAATGTGACCCAGTTCACATTTCTCAAACATCTGATCACCGGGCTGATCTACTTCGGCGGTTTTGCGCTGGCGGTGTACAGTGTGCCGGGTTGGCGGAACCTTTCGTTGTCGATGTTTGCCAGTTCGGGTATCATCGCGGTAGTTGTCGGGTTTGCGTCGCAGCATGCCCTGGCCAATCTGGTATCAGGAATTTTTATCACGATCTTTCGTCCGTTTCGTGTAGGCGACAGGGTACGGATGATGGGCAAGGATGTGGCCGGGATTGTGGAAGATATCACCTTACGTCATACCGTTCTGCGGACTTTCGAGAGTAAAAGGATCGTAATTCCCAATTCACTCATTAGTTCGGAGATCGTCGAAAACGCGAATTTGATAGATGAAAAGATCTGCCGGTTTGTGGAGTTTGGTATCAGTTATGATTCCGATATGGATCTGGCGATGAAGATTATGCGGGAGGAGGCCCTGGCGCATCCGGACACGATCGATGTCCGGGATGATGAGCAGAAAAGCAAGGGTGATCCGGTTGTTGTTGTCAGGGTATTGGGTTTTGGTGACTCCTCGGTCAATCTGCGGGCCTGGGTCTGGGCCAAGGATCAGCCGACCGCGTTTGTATTGGCCTGCGATCTCAACGAACGGATTAAAAAACGGTTTGACCAGTCGGGAATTGAAATTCCATTTCCGCACCGTACAATTGTTCATAAAAAATAGCGGTTTACCCAGGAGAAGAAATACGATGCAGAAAATTACCGACTTTGATTTCAAACAGGGTGATCAACTGACCGCCAAATATGTTTTTTTGGAGAAGTTGGGTTCCGGTTGGGAAGGCGAGGTTTACAAGATTCGGGAATTATCGACGGGAATTGAACGCGCGGCTAAACTGTTTTTTCCGCACCGGAATCTCAAAAACCGATCGGCTTTGTTTTACGCCGAGAAGCTGCACAAACTGCGGCAGTGCCAGATGCTGATTCAGTATCACAATGAAGAATTGATATATATCGATGGCACGCCGATCACGGTGTTGATCTCCGAATATGTGGAGGGAGAATTGTTAAGCGAATTTGTCAAAGGCTTTCGCGGCAAACGACTCAGACCGTATATGGCACTGCATTTACTGCACGCGCTGGTGCGGGGGATTGAGGAGATTCATCTTCTAAAAGAATATCACGGTGACATTCACACGGACAATGTGATCGTCAATCGTTTTGGTCTGACGTTTGATCTCAAGTTTCTCGACCTGTTTCATTGGGGTGCGCCGACCAAGGCCAACCGACAATATGATATCCTGTCGATCATTCGGCTTTTCCACGAATGCCTGGGTGGTGCCGCCCATTATGCGCAGTTGCCCGCGGAAATCAGGCAGATCTGTTGCGGGCTTAAGTCTTCACTCATCATCAAGAAGTTTCCGCATATCTCTATCCTGAAAGAGCATCTCGAGAAGATGGCCTTATCCAGTGAGGTGACCCATTAGTTCATCCAGACGAATTCGATGGCGGGGATATGGGGTCACCAGTGTTGGCCGGATCCGGGAGAACAATCAGGATCGTTGTTTCACCGACAACCGCAGCGGATTGTACATCGTCGCGGACGGGATGGGCGGTGTTGAAGGCGGCGCCGAAGCCGCTTCGATCGTCGTGCATGAACTGCCGTCGATGTTTCGACGTACCTGGCGCCGGTTTCGGACCTTTGAAAAGACAGCCTGTCAGGCTCTTCTTCAGGAGGATATTCACACCGTCAATGATCTGGTATACCGACAGGGACAGGCCCTACAACTCTCGGGTATGGGGTCAACCCTGGTCACGCTGTATCTCAAGGATCGTCTGGGGTTTGTGGCGCATCAAGGTGACAGCCGGGCGTATCGTTGGCGGCAGGGGCAGTTGGAGCTTCTAACGCGGGATCATGTGAGTGGACCGGACTCGCATGTGCTGACGCGGGCCATGGGTTCGGCCGACTATGAACCGGCCGATGTGGATTTACTTGCCCTTGAAAGCAACGACCGGTTTTTGTTGTGCAGCGATGGACTCACCGGAATGCTCTCAGATACAAAGATCGCCTCGATCATCCACGCGTCAGCGGATCAAAGGGTCGGACAAAATCTGGTGGACGCCGCCAATGAGGCTGGCGGTGAGGATAATGTCTCCGTCATCTGGATTCACGGATTATCGACTTAATTCACCCCGCGGCTTGCCTGCCCAGTGGCCTTACGTTACAATACCTGTCAATAGCACGATAAAATCGTAATCAGGAGATAAATATATGTTTGAATGGATTGCCTCGATTGAGGCCTGGATTGCTCTGGGTACGCTGACCGCGCTGGAGATCGTTCTTGGAATTGACAATATCATTTTCATTTCCATATTGGTGGGGCGATTGCCTGAGCAGCAGCGTGACATGGCCCGAAAGCTGGGATTGTTGTTGGCGATGGTGGCGCGTTTGATTCTGCTGTTTTGTATCAGCTGGGTCATGGGTTTGACTTCGTCATGGTTTCATCTGTTTGGGCACGAGATTTCCGGACGGGACGTGATCCTGATCGTGGGAGGTCTGTTTCTGTTAGCCAAATCCACGCATGAGATTCATGTGAGCCTTGAAGGTGAAGAGTCCCACGGAGACACCCACAAGGGCGCGACCATGGGGATGGTCCTGCTGCAAATTGCTATCCTGGATCTGGTGTTTTCACTGGACTCCGTGATCACCGCCGTTGGATTGGCTGATCAGATTTCCATTATGGTGATCGCGATCATTTCGGCGATATCGGTGATGATGCTGGCGGCACGTTCAATCAGTGAGTTTGTCGATCGTCACCCGACGGTCAAGATTCTCGCGCTGTCTTTTCTGATTATGATCGGTGTAACCCTGATTGTCGAAGGTTTCGAAGTTCATGTGCCGAAGGGGTACATCTATTTTGCGATGGCCTTTTCAATGATGGTCGAACTACTGAATATGAAGATGCGGTCCAACCGTCAAAAACCGTTGAAGTTACGCAAACCAATCGCCTAGAGAAAACATCGATGTCGGATATCCAATCAGCGGAACAACTCGAACGTCAACATCTGGAGCATGTCAAGCAGCGGCTTCAGCATGTGCTGGAGGAGATCAATTCGAAGGTGGCGCGTTACGCCAAAGAGATCCGGGAGCAAAAGGAGTATCTTTGGGAAAACAAGACCGGGATGGACCATGTGGAAAAGATTTCGGTGCGTCAATCGGTCGATCAGTTTGTGTCGACCGCCGATGCCGTCCAGGACAAGGGCAAACGCATTCGCAAGCTTTTGGCCTCGCCCTACTTTGGGCGGTTTGATTTTCAGGCGTCAGATGCCAAGGATGTTCGTCAGGTTTACGTCGGTGTGTACGCTTTTTTTGATGAGGTGGACCAGAAGAACTTGATCCACGACTGGCGCGCACCGATCTCCACGATGTTTTATGATTATGAGACCGGCCCAGCACAATTTGTCGCGCCGGATGGAGTGGTACACGGTTCAATTCATCTCAAACGTCAATACCGCATCCGCAAAGGTCAAATGGATTTCATGCTCGAAAGCGACTTGAATATCCATGACGATGTCCTGCAGAAGGAATTAAGCCTCGCCTCAGACGACAAAATGAAAAACATTGTGGCCACGATTCAGCGTGACCAGAATGCCATCATCCGCAATGAAGCGTCAGATGTCCTTATCATTCAGGGGGTGGCCGGATCGGGAAAGACGTCGATCGCCCTGCACCGCATCGCGTTCTTACTGTACCGATTTAAGGATAGCATTCGTTCGAGTGATATCCTGATCATCTCTCCCAATAAAGTGTTCGCGGATTTTATTTCCAATGTCTTGCCGGAGCTCGGTGAAGAAACCATTCCCGAGATGGGGATTGAACAGCTGGCGACGGAATTGCTCCAACGTGAATTCAAATTTCAGACGTTTTATGAGCAGGTGAGCTATCTGCTGGATAAAAATGATCCAGGCTTTCGCGATCGTATTAAGTTTAAGGCGTCATTTGATTTTCTGGGACAATTGGATCGATATCTCGATTACGCGGACGAAAACTACTTCAAGTCACATGACCTGTCCATTAACGGGAAACTCGTCCCCGAATGGTTTATGGCGGAGAAGTTCGCGGCTTACAAACACATGCCGATCGTCCGCCGGCTCGCCAAGATCGCCCGTGATATCGAGACCAATGTCGGGATTTATTATCATCATGATGTGACGCCCAAAGAGCGCAGCGAGATCAAGGCGGCTGTTCGAAAGATGTTCCGATTTAGTACGCTACGCAGTCTGTACAAAGATTTTTATGCGTGGCTGGAGTGTCCGTCCATGTGCCGTTTTCAAAGGGACGGATCGCTTGAGTATTCGGATGTGTTTCCGCTGATCTACATGAAAATGCGTTGGGATGGGATCCAGCCGTTCGGGGATGTCAAACATCTGCTGGTCGACGAAATGCAGGATTACACACCGGTGCAGTACGCCGTGTTGTCACGCCTGTTTGATTGTAAAAAGACGATTCTCGGTGACGCCAATCAGTCGGTGAACCCGTTTAGTTCCTCGTCCGCGTCAGGGATCCGGCAGGTCTTCACGGAGGCCGATTGTGTTCAGCTCAACAAGAGTTATCGATCAACCTATGAAATTACGGATTTTGCCCAGCAAATTTCATCCAATCAGGATCTGGAAGTGATTGAACGTCACGGGGAACGGCCGCAGGTGGTACCGCATGCCGACGAGGAACAGGAAATTGAATATATTCGTCGGCTGGCGCTGGACTTTCCGACGTCCGGGTATCATTCACTGGGGATCATTTGCCGCACCCAGGAGCAGGCCCGCGCGTTGCAGCAGCGGATTAAGAGTCTGGACTGTAAGGCTTATTTGATCTCAGCGACCAGCGAATCATTTATCCAGGGAATTATCGTTTGTACGGCGCATATGTCGAAGGGGCTGGAATTTGATCACGTGATCGTTCCGCAAGTGACGGATAAAAATTATCATTCCGAGATCGATCGCAGCATGCTTTACGTGGCCTGCACGCGCGCGATGCATCGCCTGACGTTGACGCACACCGGACGGCCATCGCCGTTATTGCCGGAATTATCGATCAACTGAGTAAGGAGGACAGGATGGAAGACCGACTGATTGAAGTGGAGAAGAAACTTGCCTTTCAGGAAAACACCATTGAGGATCTCAATCAAATGATTCTGGACCAGAACAAGCGCATCGACGCGCTGAAGGCACAGATCAAGGTGTTAGAGTACCGGATGTCGACCGAAGAATTTGTCAAACCGATTGAAGATGAAGAACCCCCACCGCATTATTGACCTTCCAGGATCTCCTGCAGATCAATATCAAAAAGTTCCCCCAGATTCTCATGATCCAGTCGTTTGATATTTTTGGCGTTTATGCGTTTAAGAATATCGGCGCGTTCGGATTGAATGGCCGACGAGATCAGCTGGTTGATGTCAACGCCGCGCAGCTGCAGCAGCGCATTGGCATCCGTATCAATCTGAACGCCCAGCGCGAATAAGACCGCCGCCACATGTTTGCAGAGTTTCATACTGTCGGAACAATTACATTCAAACTGCGTTTCTTTGGGCGCAGGCAACAGGCCGACCGGACTTTTGGCAAAGATGTCCTGCATATCTTTGGGGAAGTCATGATCGAGGATTTTTTCAAACGCGTCGAGATGGTCGCGGTACTGTTTCTGCAATTTATTCCAGCGGGTCTTGGCCAAGGGTTTGAATTGGACGGACACTGTGTACGGCTCGACCCGGGAGCCGAGGACACGCGCGTTCACCTGGTGCCCGTCGATCTTCAGATCGGCCACCGCCTCGCAGCGTAGATATAGTTTGCCCTTTTCAAGCTGCATGTTCTTGGTGGTAAATTCCCGCAGATTCGCGTTCCAGGCCTTGCCCCACCAATTATTGGCCAACGTCTTGCTCTCGACGGTAAAAGGCTGAATTGCAGGCATCTTCTTCTTGAGAGTGGCAATCTTGCGCCGGAATTTATTCTTAAGACGATAGTCGAGATTGAGCCGGCTGTGCCAGTAGTTTGAGCGCATGTGATGAATGTCCTATAAGGTTAACTTAAACATATTGATCAGCGTTTCATCATCCATTTCGGTGATCCAGTTTTCCTGCGATTTTTCAATAATATTCTTGGCCAGGCCGGATTTTTCCTCGATCAACAGATCGATCTTTTCTTCAATGGTGCCCTGCGTGATAAATTTGTGCACCACCACCTTACGGTTTTGACCGATTCGAAAGGCCCTGTCGGTCGCCTGATTTTCGATGGCCGGATTCCACCAGCGGTCAAAATGGATCACGTGATTGGCCTCAGTCAGATTGAGTCCGACTCCGCCGGCTTTGAGCGAGAGGATGAAGTAAGGGATGTACTCTTCGCTCTGAAACCGTTCGATCAGTTTTTTACGCTGGGCGGTCGGGATGCTGCCGTGGAGAATCAGGCCTTCGCGGTTGAAGATGGAGCGCAAAAAATCATGCAATGGTTCGATGATGGCCTTGAACTGAGTAAAGATCAGCACCTTTTCCCGTTCCTGAAAAATCACCTCGCAGATTTCGCGAAGCCGTTGAAACTTGCCGCTGTCATTTTCACTGAAATGCCGGTTGCCGGTGTATTGACTAGGATGATTACAGATCTGCTTGAACTTCATCAGCGATGCGAGAATAATCCCTTTTTTCTGAATGCCGGTGCTGGATTTGAGCGATTCCTCGGTGGTCTTGATCAGATCTTTATACAACACCACTTGTTTGCGCGACAGATGGGCATAGGTCTTCATCTCGATCTTGTCCGGCAGGTCGGTGATGATTTTTGGGTCCGTCTTCAGACGACGCAGCAAATACGGCTGAATAACCCGTTTGAGCTGCCCGTATTTATTGGGATGATCGTCCAGGCTGCGGGTGTAGCTGGAAAATTCTTTGGAAGATCCCAACAGGCCTGGGTTTGTAAATTCAAAGAGCGACCACAAATTAGCCAGACGGTTCTCAATCGGCGTTCCGGTCAGGATGATCCGGTTGAAGGAGGATAGTTTTTTGATGGCCTTGCTTTGCTTGGTGTTGGGATTCTTGATGGCCTGGGCCTCGTCGAGAATAACGTAGTACCAGTCGATGTCCTGCAGCGGTTCAAGCTTTTGAATCAGATTATAGGTGGTGATCACCAGATCATATTTATCAGTAAGCGGAACGGTATCGATCGTTGTCTGCGTGTCGGGATTGATGCCTGGATGCGCGACAAACACACGCAGTTGGGGAGCGAAGCGCTGAATTTCATTTTGCCAGTTGGAAATCAGCGAGGCCGGCAGGATCAGCAGACTCGCCGGATTTTGGCGGTTTTGAACACGGCTTAAGAACGCGAGCAGCTGAACCGTCTTGCCCAGTCCCATGTCATCGGCCAGACAGGCGCCGAACTGCAGGGAGTGCAGAAGGTTTAACCAGTTCAAGCCTTCTTGCTGGTATGGTCGCAATTGTCCCTTGAATTCGGGCGGGACGTCGGCCGTTTTGATGATATCGGGGTTGCGCAGTTTGTCGAGGGTGGTGCGCAGCCACTCACCTTGTGTGAATTCCACGGCAATGTCATCATCCTTATGATCAAGCAGATCGCTGGCGCCGATCTGCAGCCGCATCGCTTCCTTAAACGTAAGCCCCTGTTTTTCCACTTTTTTGGCCTGTTCAAACATCTTGAGCATCATCGCCAGTTTCTTTCGGTCGATCTTAAGCCATTTACCCTTGACCAGGGCCAATCCTTCCGATTCGTTGAGGATCTGCTGAATCTCCTGTTCGCTGATCATATCGTCGCCCAGCATCAGCTCGGCGTTAAAGTTCATAATGCTGTCCATGCCCAATAGCGACGGAGCTGTGTCGTGCATACTGATGTTGATCTTCATGGATGACGCCTCGCGGTTCCACCAGTCGGGGATCCGGCAGAGAATACCGCAGTTTTCCAGCAGCGTCACTTGCTGCAGAAATTCAAAGGCCTGTGTGGAAGTCCACGGCAACGGATGAAATAGTTCTCCCGATTCAAAAAGCCTGGCGATGAGTTCGGATTCACGCGCGGCAAAATGGATGGTGCATAATAGATCGAGCAGTTCGCGGTCGTTATGGTCAAACATCTGGATCGCGTCGGACAGGGAAATATGCTGAAAGATTTTTTTGTCCTGTTCGCGCGGGGTATAGGTGGCCATAAAAGCGAATGGAAATTCTTCGTTGGACGGATTCTCACATAGATGAAAACGCATGCGCCCGACGAGGTGAATGTGCATGCTGTAGGTCTGGATAAAGCTTTCAACGCTGCCTTCATGGTGGCGGACCTGTTCCTGAAAATACTGATTCAGCTGGTCCCATAACCGGTTCAGGACTTTTTTATTGAAACGTTCGGATCCCACCATAAACGGTGCCTTCTGGAGCATGTCCATAAGTTCTTCATTGGTCAAGGCAATGGTTACTTGATCACGCAGGTTCTCCAGGTTAGGTGTGTGACTGAGTTTGTAGGAAAACAGATGCGCGAAGTTGCGGAAGAAATTCAGGGAGGGCGAAAGCGGTACGTCCTCATCGCAAAATCCCAGGAACATCAAGCTGGCGATAAATCCATCTTTGGAGCGCTTGTAGATATCCTTCTGGAGCAGGTGAGTGTTCTTGTAAATTTTTCGTTTGAGGGTCGTCCATTCGAGCTGGACAGTCGTGTCCGGCAAAATCGCGGCGATCAGGTGATTATTCATAACCTACAGGCTATCTCGAGAACGCGAAATATGCAAGGACTAAGTCTTTAAAGACGGGATAGCCGAAATTCGACGTGAAGAAATTGATTTGTGTGTTGCCAAAGGCGGTTTTGTTGGGTAATATGAGGACTCGTTCGAAGCCATATCAAATTTCCAACATCAAGGCGGTCCCATTTATGACTCAAGCGGTTCAAGACAAGCTCGGGCTTTTAAAGTCCGTTTTCGGATATACAGAATTTCGTCCGTATCAGGAGGAGTGTATCGACGCGATCCTGAGTAAACGCGACACGATTATGATCATGCCGACCGGAGGCGGCAAGTCGCTCTGTTATCAGATTCCGGCGATGATGTTTGATGGATTAACCATCGTGATTTCACCGCTGATCTCGCTCATGAAAGACCAGGTCAGCCAGCTCAAGGCGGTCGGTGTTGAGGCTGAAGTCCTCAACAGTTCGCTGACCTACGAGGAATATGGGGCCAACAAGAACCGGATCCGGTCAGGACGGACCAAAATGGTATTTCTCGCCCCGGAGACTTTATTCAAACCCGATATTATGGATTTTTTTCAGGGGTGTCAGATTGATTGCGTGGCTATTGATGAGGCGCATTGCATCTCTGAGTGGGGGCATGATTTTCGGCCGGAGTACCGGCAGATCAAGAATCTACGTCAGCATTTTTCCAGTGCCGTCTATCTGGCCGTGACGGCGACCGCGACGAAGCGGGTTCAGCGTGACATTATTGCCAACCTGGGATTACGTGATCCGCTGCAGCTTCAGGCGAGTTTCAACCGGACCAATCTATTTTATGAAGTGATCGACAAAAACCGTTCCACCGATCAGATCCTGGATTTCCTGGCCAAGAATAAAAATCAAAGCGGAATCATTTATTGTTTTTCCCGTCGACAAGTGGATGTGCTGGCCAGCGACCTCAATGAATTTGGTCACAAGGCCCTGCCGTATCATGCCGGTTTAACGACGGAGGAACGTCAGCGCAATCAGGAGCTGTTTATCCGTGACGACGTGCCGATCATAGTGGCGACGATCGCCTTTGGCATGGGGATCAATAAACCCAATGTCCGGTTTGTGATCCATCATGACCTCCCCAAAAATATCGAATCTTATTACCAGGAAACCGGACGGGCCGGACGGGACGGGTTACCGGCGCATTGTCTGTTGCTGTACAGTCCGTCAGATATCGGCAAGATCAATTATTTTATCGAACAGAAAGACAGTTTGGACCAGCAGAACGTAGCCAAAGGTCATCTGAACGCGATTGTGGGGTTTGCCGAAAGCCCGGTGTGCCGGCGGATTCCGTTGATCACTTATTTTGGCGAGCCGTATGCCGTGGAGAATTGCGGGATGTGTGACACCTGCCGGAATCCCAAAAAAGAGACCGATGATCTCACGGACGAAGTGGTCCAGTTTCTCAAGTGTCTCAGTGAAACGGATGAGATGTTCGGCGCCCTGCACATTATAAATGTCCTGCGCGGCAGCAAGGCCGATAAGGTCCTGAGTTACGAACATGATTTGTGTGATACGTACGGCGTGGGAACCAAGTACACCGTCCGTCAGTGGCAGAACATCGTCCGGCAGATGCTCGTGCAAAAGGTCATGGACAAAGAACCCAAGTACGGTGTGCTGACATTGAACAGCCGGTCACTGGATATCCTCGCGGGTAAGGCCAAGTTTCAGGGTTTTACTCCACCGTTGGAAAAGCCGCGTTCCCGGTCCCCGCAACGCAATGAAGGAGGGGGGCTCAGAGGAGGAGCCGCTGACACCGCACTATTTGAGGTTTTGCGCAGCAAGCGTAAAGAGCTGGCCGATCGCCGAGGAGTTCCGCCCTATGTTATCTTTTCAGATAAGTCGCTGTTGGATATGTGCGAGCGCCGTCCCAAGAATTTGCGTGAGTTTGCGCAGGTATTCGGCGTCGGTGATCAAAAGCTCAAGAAGTACGGTGAGATCTTCATCCGACTAATCAAGTCCTCCTAATACCGGCAGACGCAATCGGATAATGGCCATCGCCGTTGATCAATAAATGGATCATTCCGGATCGTAGCGGCCTTCCTATGGCCGTGGGTCCGGCATTATTTTCAAATAAAACTTGACCGAACGGTCAAAATTTGTTAAATTAGGGCTATGAAGGATTGCCAGACACGACAGCGGATTATGGACACAGCGATGGACCTGATATGGCGCAGCGGTTACGACGCGGTTGGGGTCAGCGAGATATGTCTGCGGGCCAAGGTCAACAAGGGCAGTTTTTATCATTTCTTTAAATCCAAGGAGATCCTCGCTGTGGAAGCACTGCAGGCCAGTTGGCAGGATCTGCAGCCGCAGTTGGATCAGATCTTTTCGGCACAGAGACCACCATTGCAGCGGATCCTGGACTATTGCGATCTGGTTGTTGAGATACAGGAGCAGCGTCTTAAAAAGGCCGGTTTTGTCTGCGGATGTCCATACACAACCGTAGGGCTGGAGAAATGCGCGCAGAGCGAAGGGATCCGCCAGACCGTTGAACGCTTGCTGGACCAGACCCGGAGATATCTTTACAGTGCGGTACGCGATGCCGCTGAGGCCGGTGACATCCCCGTCAAGAATGTGCGGCAGACCACACAGGATATATTTTCTTATTACCTCGGGGCGTTCACACAGGCCCGGGTTTACAATGACCTTTCGTACGTCAAGTGTCTCAAGCGGGATGTAAAACGTATGCTCGCGGCCCAAGCGGCCTGATTCTAAAATTTTTTGTCCACAAAATTGACCAATCGGTCAAATAAAGGAGGTGGGAAATGACGGCACAAACCTTTAACCCACAATCACGACAACCCATTCAACCCAAAACTGACTTACTCAATCTGGAGACCCTCAAATTTACGGCCCTGATGTATCTTGTTGAAGCGGGGCGTAATGAGGATTACGAACAGATGCCGGAGATCATCCGATTCGCCCGGGAGTTCGGGGCATCATCAACCGAGATCAATACGATCCTCGGTCTTGAATAATTCACAGGAGGTACCTTATGAACCCAACCGTTACACGAGTCACAAATCAGAATTTTAACGATGCCGTTCTTAACGCGGACAGGCCGGTGCTCGTCGATTTTTGGGCGCCGTGGTGCGCGCCATGCCGGATGCAGAATCCGATTCTCGAAGAATTGGCGCGGGAGCTAGATGACGTCATCCGCGTCGTTAAAATAGATGTGGATGACAACGCGGAGCTGTCCGCCCGGTACGGAATCGCCAGCGTCCCGTCCATTCTTGTCTTTCAGGCCGGACAACCGGTTTTTCAAAGCGCCGGCGTCAAGACTCAGGACCAATTGACGCAGATTCTGCGCGAACTCAAAATTGTATAAATGTCAATCTCAAGAAAGGATCAACCATGAATTCATTTGATGTGAGTCAATCAGTAGCCCTCGTGACGGGAGCCAATCGCGGAATCGGCCGGGCTTTTGTTGAAGAGTTACTTAATCAAAACGCTACAAAAGTATACGCCACGGCGAGAAATCTCGGCGATCTTAATGCTGTTGTTGCGCTGGATCCGCAACGGGTCGTGCCGTTGCAATTGGATGTCACGGATCAATCCCGCATCAAGCAGGCTGCCGAGACGGCGGGCGATGTCAATCTGCTGATCAACAATGCCGGCTATGCGGCTTATACCGCTTTGGTCACGGCGCCGGATCTGTCGACATTGGAGCGGGAGATGCAGGTCAATTTTTACGGCCTGCTCTATATGGTACGGGCGTTCGCGCCACGCTTGAAAAACAACGGGGGCGGGGCGATCGTGAATGTGTCGTCGATCGGTGGGCTGATCGGTATCCCGATGGTCGGAACGTACTGCGCGACCAAGGCCGCGGTGCATTCATTGACACAAAGCATTCGCGGCGAATTGTCGGTTCAGCAGACCCGCGTGTTTGGCGTGTATCCCGGGCCGATCGATACCGACATGGCCGCCGGTATGGATCTTGAGAAAGAGTCGCCTGATGCCGTCGCGAAAGCGGTCTTTGCCGATATGAGCCGTGGTGCCGAGGATATATATCCGGATCCGGTCGCCCGGCAAACGGCCGAGGGACTAGCTCAGGACGCGAAATCCGTGGAGAGAGAGTGGGGTAAAATGCTGCCGCAGGTGGCGTGATTAAATAACCACACAAATGGGTGCTAATTTCTAAAATTAGCACCCATTTTTTTGTGCGTCGGCATTGCCGAACATATAGGTATGAGTTACACTTATGTATGGTTGTCATGCTGGTATTATTAGTGTTTACGCTATTATTTGCCGTATGGGTCCTGGACATCTTTGATATGGATTACTCCAAGGGGAACCAGTTTATCATCGCGTTGTTTATCGGCGGGATTCTGGTTTACTGGCGGTTGGGCCGATTCGTCATTATGGACGATTCGAAATTTATCGGCTTTGGCGTGCTCATCCTGGTACTGGCCTCGATGTACAAAAGCAGCATCGAGAATAACTAACAGCCATTTGAATTTGACAAGTGAGATGCGAACGAACAAACAGGAGTGGATATATGACATTCAAGCAATTATTTAATCTGATCGGAATAGTAACTCTCGGTGTGGGATTAACCGCCTGTTCACATACAGGGACCACCGTCCATGAGGTACATGATCACGGTGACGAGATGGTCGAAGCCATCGAGCAGGTGCACCACGAAATGGTGATGGAAACGGATTCAACGTCGGCACAGGACGCGCGGCTCATGGATTTGGTTAATCGCTGGTTTTCACTGAAAAATGACGCGAGTAAACCGATTGAATCATTTTTTGAAATCCTGGCGGCCGATTTTGACATCGTGATGCCGGATGCGCGCATCAGCGACTTTGGTCAGTTTGTTCGTTGGTACGAAAAGTATGAACCGGCCGGACACAGCGCGGTAAGCAACTTTACACAGCAAAGCGTGGGCGGTAATCAGTATTCGCTGCAATTTGATGTTGACCACGGCGACAAGGTCATGAAGCACAGCTGGACGGTCATCGACAATCCACGTCGGCCATACGCCAATATTGTCCGGATGGATGTGCAGGAAGTGATGCAGGAAGCCTCGGCCGAGTAAAATTGAGTATACCCGAAAATATAAAAACACGTCATCGATTATTCGATGGCGTGTTTTTTTATGCCCACAGTATTAAAAAGAATTGACTGTGTCCTGATATCCGAATGATCTATAATTGTAGTTGTCACTTCAAACGAAAATAAAATGCCAAGACCAAATTACACATATTATCCATTTATCGACGGGCTGCGGGCGGTCGCCATTATCGGAGTACTGATATCGCATGTCACCAATATGTTCCGTACAGACCGCTTAGACGGAATTTTTTGGGACATTCTCAACGCGCTGGGGCCGCTGGGGCATCTTGGTGTCGATATGTTTTTTGTGATCAGCGGTTTTTTGATCACTGGTATTCTGATCCCGGACTTCAAGGCCGAGGTCGGCATCAAACGATTCTACAAACGGCGTATTCTCAAGATTATTCCGCAATACTATGCGTTTTTGATGTTTGTGATTGTCTTATCGCACGTATTTGTACATCTCGGAGGAAATATTCAGGCCATGTCCGTCAAAAAGATTCTTGGCCATGCGGTCTTCCTGCAGAATTATTTTGCGTTGGATTACAAGCTGGCGGCGCATGTCTGGTCGTTGGCGGTGGAGGAGCATTTTTATTTAGTGTATCCGTTGATCGTGGGATTGATCTTCAGATACACCAAAGACGCCAAACAGCGGCGTCGGTGGTTGCTGGGCATTCTGGGGATAATCATTTTAACGATCATTGTTTTCCGCGATGTGTTGAACGGTCAACCGTTGACGGCCATCGTTTTGAATCAGACCACGTTGTACCGTGTGGACGCGATTTTATTTGGATGCGTCCTCAAACTGTTCGAGACATGCTATAAAAAAGGACAAGATCAGTTGTGGGTGATAATGTCCCCGCTCCTGTTTGCAGTGGGAGTAGGGATTTACATCTATTTTAGTCGAGTGACTAATCCGGCTGGGGTAATCGTCACTCCGGCCAAACATTTCCTGGGATATCTGGCTCCGGCCTTGATCTTTATCGCCGTTTACCGCGGCCAGGCCTGGATCAAATGGACGTTCGAACGCCAATCCATGATCTGGATCGGAAAAAACTCCTATGGAATCTATCTGTGGCATTATCCGCTGATCTTTATCGTCGTCCCGTTCATACCGGCCTTTGGCAAGATCCCTGTGATTGTCGTTTACGTGTTACTGGCCCTGGCCCTGGGGGTCGGCAGTACGGCGACAATTGAACGATTTTTCCTCAAACTCCGCCAGCGCATAGTGCCCTAGCGTAGCAAGGCCTGCTGAATCCAGCGGATCGCCGTCATAAACCTTTCAGAAATATAGCTTTATAGGCTTGTGATGATTCTTTTCTTCAGACCGGAACTTTCCCGGGTTTGATGTGTTTCATTGAGTAGAGCATGAAACAGCGATGTCAAACCATAAACAAGGAGAGAATGATGAACAAATGGATTCCAATCATGATGGCTGGACTACTGATACTACCCGTGACGCTGGCGCAGGCCGAAGACGGGATTACCCGGGACGATATCAGGAAGTTTCGGCAGGAGCGACGTGAAGACCGGCGTGACTTCCGGGCGGAGCGTCGGGATGACCGGCGAGGGTTTAGACAAGAGCGGCGGGACGACAAGCATGAATTTCGGGCTGAACGCCGAGCAGACCGTCAGGCCTACCGCGAGGAGCGACGGTCAGATATCGAGGCGTGGAAAAACGGAGAATATGAAAGCCGCAGGGATTTTATCAAGGATCGTCGATCGGACCGTCGTGATTTTCGACAAGACCGCCGTGGCGATCGTCAGGAGGCCCGGCAAGATCGCCGTGGTGACCGCCGCGAATTCCGCCAGGACCGCAGAAGCGATCGGCGGGACTTTCGAAAAGACCGTCGACAAGATCGACGCAAGCTTTGGAAACAGCGCTAGAAATAGCATGCGTCATTAGAGCTCAATCTCGTAAAGGGATTGGGCTCTTTTTTATTGGAAGAGGTCCAGCTGGCCCTGCGTAAGCCGATGCATTGCCTGCTCGTGGTCAATGCACGCGCCGTCGCTATCGATGTGCTGAATATGCATCCCTTTGGTATGCAGACTCACACCCAACAGGCGGTTGCGGTGACAGTGCTCGGGGCGTTCCTCACAGCACATCAAGGCAATGGATTCGTTGCGCCGGGCCATGGTAATGAGTGTCTCCACGGCGTTGAGAAATAAAGGCTGGATGCGTCGTTTGTCATAGTCGACGACGCCGTTGGTGAGGCTTTGCGGATCGGCTGGACGTCCGCCAAGTTCATTGCCCATAAACAGGTAGTCAAAACCGTTCTGGAGGATGGTTTGCTCGAGCGCGGCCTTACAATAGTCGGGTTGATATTTGGAGTACGGCGCCGAACGGACGTCGATCAGGCGTTGGATCCGATAGCGTCTTAGCAGGTCGATAAACTCGCCAATCGAACGTTGCCCGTAGCCAATGGTGTAGATCGTGTTATTCGTCATACGATGGTTGATTACTCGATGGATCTCCGTGTTTGCCATATCATACGCGAAGGATCGGGGGGATGGACAGAATAATTTGATTTATTTTTCCCGTGATTTGTACTATGATGAACACCTTGTATTCATCAAATTAACGGCTTGCCGCACGCATGAGTGAAATATTATCCATTCAAAATCTGAATAAGACCTACGAAGGGGGCTTTCAGGCCCTCAAAAATGTCAATCTCTTTATTAATCGCGGGGAGATCTTTGCCTTGTTGGGGCCTAACGGAGCCGGAAAGACCACCTTAATCGGGGCGGTCTGCGGCATGGTCCGTCCCACCAGCGGACAAATTCTCGTCGACGGGCATGATATCGTCCAGGATTTTCGACGCACCCGTGAATTAATCGGTCTGGTCCCGCAGGAACTCAGCACGGACTCTTTTGAAACGGTTTGGGATACCGTTAATTTCAGCCGGGGATTATTTGGTCAGCCGCCCAATACGGATTATGTTGAGGCGACTCTGAAGAATTTATCGCTCTGGGATAAACGTAAGAACACGATCCGTACCTTGTCCGGCGGGATGAAACGACGCGTGATGATCGCCAAGGCATTGTCTCATGAGCCCAAGGTGCTGTTTCTGGATGAGCCGACAGCCGGTGTCGATGTGGAATTGCGTAAGGATATGTGGGATCAGGTGCACGCACTGCAAAAAACAGGGGTAACGATTATCTTGACCACACATTACATTGAGGAAGCCGAAGAGATGGCGGATCGGATCGGGATCATTTCCAAAGGGGAGCTGATCCTCACCGAATGCAAGTCTGCGCTGATGCGAAAACTTGGACGTAAAGAACTGGTGCTGGATCTGGCCGAACCGCTGGGAACACTGCCGGACCGGCTGACGAAGTATAAACTGGATCTCAATGCCGAACGTACAGCGATCAAATATGAATTTGATTCGACCAGTGATGATAACGGCATATCGGAACTCGTCGGAGAGCTGGTCCGTTCAGGGTGCTCCTTCAAGGACATTCATACCAAACAAAGCTCATTGGAAGAAATATTTATACGGTTGGTGAAGAAATAATGAATTGGAGAGCCGCAAAAGCGATATATTGTTTTGAGATGGCCCGCATGTGGCGCACACTGGCCCAGAGTATTGCCTCACCTGTGATCTCGACGGCCCTGTACTTTGTTGTGTTCGGCGCGGCGATCGGGTCGCGCATCGATCAGATCGACGGGATCTCCTACGGATCATTCATCGTGCCAGGTTTGATCATGATGTCCGTGCTGACCGAAAGTATATCCAACGCCTCATTCGGGATTTATTTTCCGCGGTTCACCGGGACGATCTACGAAGTCCTCACCGCGCCCGTATCGTATATAGAGGTATTGCTCGGATTTGTCGGGGCCGCGGCCACCAAGTCCATGCTGCTCGGCGTATTAATTTTGTCGACGGCGTTCTTTTTTGTTCCGCTGGAAATCCGTCATCCGCTGTTGATGATCGTCTTTTTGATTCTCACGTCGGTGACGTTCAGCTTGTTTGGTTTTATCATCGGGATTTGGGCCGACGGTTGGGAGAAGCTTCAGATCATTCCGATCCTGATCGTAACGCCGCTGGCGTTTTTGGGGGGAAGTTTTTATTCGATTAATATGCTGCCGCCGGTTTGGCAGAAGGTATCGCTGATGAATCCGGTTGTCTATTTGATCAGCGGATTTCGCTGGAGTTTTTATGAAAAGTCAGATGTAAACCTGGGTATTAGTCTGACGATGATCACGGTATTTTTAATCGCCTGCATCCTAATCGTTCGCTGGATGTTTAACAGCGGCTATCGTCTGCGCAGCTAGGAATCTATTATCACTATGATGAAAGCACGAATCAAATCAATCTTAAAGGTGCTCGGCGTTTGGCTGATTATCCTGATCGTCATTGAAATGGCGGCCGGCTTGATCGCGGGCAATGCCTACATGGATATGGATGTGATTGATGAGACGACTGAATCCCAGTCGTATGGATATTTTCAACCTGATCAGCAGCGGACTATCCTGTTTCCAGGATTGGATCCGTATCTGGTGACGGTGAATCAATTGGGCCTACGCTCGACGGGGGAGCGGCATACCGAGGAGAGTATTTCGCGTAAACTTCGAATTTTATGTGTCGGCGATTCGAACACATTCGGTCTGTTTGCTGACGATAATGCCAGTTATCCCTACATATTGCAGAAGGAAATCAACCGCGTGAAGCCTAATGTGGCCGTGCTGAATGCCGGCTTGGGAGGAACCGCCGTTCACGACGTTTTATATTATCTTAAACGTAAAGGCTTGTCGTTGCGGCCAGACTACATCATTCTGAATTACTCCACCAATGACTTTGATGATATGCTGCGGGACACACCGGTGTATGAGGAGATCAAAAAAGAACGGTTGGTGGGATTCAAACGTCATCTCAAGCAATCGAATTTCGGACGGGCATTTCGAAAGATCTACGTGCATTTTAAGTATGGTCGTTTTTTAAAGAAGATCGATGATCCAAAGTTATTAAATATTTTGAAGGAAGAGTCGCGCGATCTTGAAGATTTGCTGTACGTCGCGGAAAATTATGAAACGCCGACGATTGTCCGTGATCCGCTCGACAAAGGTCTCGAGGAGATCTGGGATCTGTACTTTGGTCAGTTCGAACAGCTGCTGGATCTGGCGCGTCAGCGCGACATTCAGGTGATGGTGGTTATGCATCCGGACATTCTCAAGGTGTTTGATCGCTATCCCAAGGCCGACGCCTATGACCTGGTCAAAGAACGATTTGAATCTTACGGCATCCCGGTGATTGATGTCATTCCCGCCTTTAAACAGCATCGCGATAGTATTCAAAAATTCTATCTCAATCCGCCACGCGACTTTCATTTAAGCGGGGCAGGTAATGAGTTCATCGCTCGCGCGATCCTGGACACCATCATTCCTGAGCGGCCATAAGTGTTGTATGGGCCGTCCGATATCCTAATTAGATATGAATTTCGTTTTGTGCCAAATTTTGAGGGCTTGTATTTCGTGTCGACTCCTTAACGTGCTGAATTTCAATATATTATGATAAATTGACTTAGCCCGAGAGGGACGATTGTGACAACAAAATTTGTTGAAACCGCCGGCCGAAATGCTATAATATAAGAGTAGTGACACGAGTCACTTACAAATTCCCCAATCCTACCTAATTGATTCATTTAGCTTTAGTTTCTAACAAACGAAATCTACGTCTGTGTGCGCACAGGCATCACTCGTTACATAGAGCTAAATGATGAGTCAAACCAAAACTTTCAAACAGCTTAATATATTCCTAAAGAAATGCATTGCCGGATTTTTGTGTCTGGTGATGTGTCTCACATCGGGCGGTCCGCTGGCCTTTGCGGCCACTGATGTTCAACTTCCCACTCCCGGCGCATTGGTCCTTACCACCCGGGATTACAATCTGCCGCAATTGGCTGGTCTGACGGTTGATCCCCATAATCCGCTCAAATTTGATTTTCTGATCAACGCTGGTGATCTCAATCCAGATGCCGACGAGCTATCCAAACAGGCTACGGCATTGATCAAATATTTTCTGGTCGCCCTGACAACTCCGGCGGAGAATCTCTGGGTGAACCTGTCACCCAACGAACGCGACCGTATCGTGGCCGACGGATTGTCCCGGACAGCCATGGGGCGCGATCTACTCGCGCAGGATTACTTGCTCAAACAGCTGACCGCTTCTTTATTGTCACCGGAAGAAGAGACGGGGGCCGAATATTGGCAGCGTCTTTTCAAGAATGTCGATCCAGCCGTGGCAAGCCAAATCTCATCGGAAACGATTAACAAAATTTGGATCGTCCCCGAGTCGGCGAGCGTGTATGTCAATGACGGACACGCCGTTATCACGGATTCGCGATTAAAGGTCATGTTGGAAGCGGATTATCTGGCCATGGAGACACATGCCGGAGAGACCAAATCATCGGCGGCGGTCAATGAGGTCAATCTCCAATTGATCCGCGACATCGTGTTGCCGGTGATTGAAGACGAGGTCAACAACGGCGAGACCTTCGCGAATCTGCGTCAGGTTTATTCGGCCATCATCCTTTCCGCGTGGTTCAAACGTAATCTCCGCGCCAATATTCTTAATCAAGTTTATGCCGATCAATCCCGTACCGACGGGGTGGAGTCCAACGATCCGGCCGTGAACGAACATATTTACGATCAGTACATGAAGGCGCTGAAGAAGGGGGTCTACAACCAGGTTCGCGAGGATTTTGACGAGATCACCAAGACAACCGTACCGCGTCATTATTTCTCCGGTGGAGTTGATGTTCGGCAGATGGACGACGTCTTAAGCGTCGAACAGTCCCAACTTGGACGTCAGGACCTGGAAGATCTGGCCATGCTGGTGGATGCGGTTGATCGTCCCGAGTCCTTGTACGTGGTCAAGGCCGGACTGGAAGATACTCAGGGGCAGCTTTCGTATCGTCAGACCCAGGTCCGCCGGGCCGACTTATGGCAGGCTGAGGTCGACCGGGCGATCCTTTCATCATTAGACGGAATTGTGCGTCATCCGAATTTGGCCTTGGATTCCCAAGAAGCTTTTCGACAATTGCTCAATGGTGTGGACAATGCAACGGATCGGGCGAAATTAATCGATGATCTGGTCGCCTATGTAATGACACATACACATCTGAAAGCCACGGCCGGTTCTTTCAGCACACCTTCGATCCTGTCCAAGGAAGTCCGGCGGGTTGTGACCGATTGGGTTAATCAGGAGTCTCAGGTTGAAGCGACCGAAACCGTGGATCGTCGCGTGACGATGCCGCCGGTGCGTCAAATCAGCGGACTTATGGTGGCAATGTCATTGATGGATGTGGGAGCGGTTATCAATGACAAGGGGGCGATTGACTATGAGGACAGTCTGGCCAAAGCGCAGGCGTTGTTGCCGGCCCTGGCCCGTGACGGTGTTCGACAATTATATCTGTACGGCGGTCTCTTTGATATGGCGGAGACATCCAAGCAGCTGCATCAGGTGCCGGATGATGGAGCTCATTATCTAAAAAGTGCGGACGGCCGGGTGATAACGCGCATCGAAGGATATCGTACGAAACGCGCGCGAGTTAGCGGAGCCGGAACAGATGAGCTTTTGTATGACCAGCACGGCAATAACTTTTCGATTTATCGGATGGATCGCTTTAATCCCAAACTCACGTCAGCTTCCACGGAAGGATCAGACGACAGCCGGACGCGGGCGGAATTGCAGGATCTCATTGCGAATGCCAAGGCGCTCGGTATATCCGTTGTCACCGATTTTGTCCCGTGGATGGCGCCCGATGGCGTTAACGACGAGAATGTGTCGTGGACGCGAACGATTCGTCCGGCCGACCAGTGGGATGAAGCCCGTCAACAGCGATATCGCTCGGTGGCGTCTAGTCAGCGTGATAAGATTAATCGCCAGTTGCTTGATGATAATCCAGGATACTTCATTTATATCGCCGACGATGGTCTGCCGGTCCTGGTCAATCATTTCAATAACGGACACAATATTGACCAAACCTACCTGAACGCCTTCTTACCGCAAGTTCAAGATTACTATATTTCGGCGCTAAAGAATCTTATCGACCTAGGTGTGGAGGGGGTTCGCGTTGATTTAGCGCACTATCTTCTAGCTAGTCAGTTGACCTATGTATTTGGTTCGCCGGCAACCAAAGCGGATGAACCTTGGCTGCGGATTATGCGGGAAGTTAGCGACTATGCCAAGCAACGGCAAGCCGAATTTACGTTCATACTGGAGACTTATTCTCCACAGGATAAGACCAGGCTTCAGTCAATTGGACGGGAGGCAGGGGCTCAGGTACAGGTCTATCATAAAGAACTGGAGGATGCCTACCATGCCGTCGTACTAAAAAACGAGTCGGCGCATCGTTTGGCCCATGTGCTGAATACAGCGGTTGAGTTTATCAAAGATAAAAACGAACCGCGCCGTATGGCTCCGGCGACGTTTGATGATCAGTCGCTGGGAAATATCGGCGGTCCGGTGCGTGGACTCATGGAAATGCTGCTGGTGCTCTCGGAATTCGGCGTCCCGACGAAGTTCGATCTACGTGAATGGATTCAGCACCGCGGTCACGTGATCTCGATGGTGGGCGGAATTGCTCCGGATGGAACCATCACACATCCTTATGTCACGGATGAAGAATTTGAAGCGAGGATGACGGACGGTGGGCTCACACGTATTGTTGATGAGCAACCATGGAATCAATTTATCAACGCGCTTCAACCATTGGTTCCTGAGGGGGCGTCGTTGATCCGGCAGAAACATGCGGATTATCCGTGGTACACGCTCGACTATGCGGTGAGACAACAGCGAAATGATTACATTACAGTTGGTTGGGCGAATGGTTCCGATCAACTGAATCTGTATGTACTGAATACCCGATCACGGGCCGGGACAGCCGATATTTTGTTGCCGAAAAATTTTGCTGAACGCTGGCAGCAACGGACGGTCCGCGTAGATTTTGCGGAAGGTCAGCAGGGCCGACTGATCAGTCTTAGTCGTTCGGCATCGGATCGGGACGTACAATTGACGGATGTCTTGAACGGTCAGTTGAAGAAGTCCGACCTAGCCATGAGCAGTGATGCTGATCGGATTAGCCGCTTGCTCAATGATGTTGAACTGTTACGTGACGAGCTGGCTAAATACCGACAAGAGGAACCTTCGTTGTTGAGTCGACTTCCAGGTGGTATTGCCGCTTCGATTCAAAGTCTGTTCTTCGCCCCGGCGGATGTTGAGAAATTTATTAACCAAGGGGTGAGCGTTGATGCGCATCGTAAACTGGGCGCACATCCTATTAAGACGCCGAAAGGCAGCGTCGGGACATATTTCGCCGTTTGGGCGCCGAATGCCGCTGGAGTTCAGGTGGTCGGAGATTTCAATGAATGGGAAGGGGCCGAAGATGCCCTGAAATTTAACCCGGAAGTTGGCGTTTGGTATGGGTTTATTGCCGGGGCCGACGTCGGGGATCTGTACAAGTACCGGATTATTCGGCAGGATGGGCATGTTGTCGATAAGGCGGATCCTTATACTCGTTACAGTGAGTATGCCACAGGTGACGACCCGCTTCGAACCGCGTCCCGCGTCTGGGATTTGAGTTTTGAATGGAGTGACCGCGAGTGGATGGTGGACCGTAGACATCAACAATCACTGGAGAAGCCGATCAATATCTACGAGATGCATATGGGGTCGTGGCGCAAAAAGGACGCGGACGGCGAATGGGTCTGGCTCAACTACAGAGAAATCGCGGATGAGCTGATCCCGTATTTATTAGAGAATGGTTTTACACATGTTGAATTGATGCCGCCGTTTGAACATGGATATTATCCGTCATGGGGATATCAGGTGAGTAATTATTTCGCTCCAACCTCGCGATACGGTACGCCGCAGGATTTAAAATATCTGATCAACGAGCTTCACAATCATCGCATTGCCGTGTTGATGGATTGGGTTCCCGCGCATTTTCCCAAAGACGCGCATGGGCTTTCTGAATTTGATGGCACCGAGCTTTACTCGCATCAGGATCCCCGTCAGGGCGAACACCCGGATTGGGGGACGCGAATCTTTAATTACGGTCGTCATGAAGTCCGCAGTTTTCTGCTGAGTAATGTCATGTACTGGATCCAGGAGTATCATATCGACGGAATCCGGGTGGATGCGGTCAGTTCCATGATTTATCTGGATTACGGGCGAGAGGATGGACAATGGATCCCCAATGCCTATGGCGGACGGGAAAATCTGGAGGCCATCGCCTTTCTGCGTGATATGAATCGTTTGGTCCGTACGGCCTATCCGGGTGTGATCACGATCGCGGAGGAATCGACAGCGTGGCCGAATGTCTCTCGGCCTGTTGAAGATAATGGATTGGGCTTCACTTACAAGTGGTCTTTGGGATGGATGCATGACATTCTCGAATATCTGTCAAAAGCGCCCGAGCATCGCAAGTATCATCAGGATCTGCTGACGATGTATCCGCATTACGCATTTTCCGAAAATTTTATCCTGCCATTATCCCATGACGAAGTTGTCCATCTGAAAAATTCATTGCTCGGCAAGATGCCGGGGAATGACGATCAGCGTTTCGCTAATTTACGCCTGTTGTTTGCCTACATGGCGACGATGCCCGGTAAGAAACTCATGTTTATGGGGAACGAGCTGGCCGAGCCGGGGGAATGGAATCCTGATGTCAGTCTGTCTTGGCATTTATTAGATGATCCACGGCATCAGGGAATTCAGCGTGCCGTGGCCGAGCTGAATCATTTGGTGTCGTCTGAGCCGGCGCTGCATGAACTGGATGTGCATCCACGCGGATTTGAGTGGATTGATTTTAACGATGCTGATCAGAACGTGATCAGTTATGTCCGTCGGGGGATCGATCCGAATGAGGCCATTATGGTCGTGATCAATTTTTCAGATATGCCCCGTGAAAATTATCGGATTGGTATGCCATGGCAAGACAATTGGCAAGAGATCTTTAATTCAAATGCCGCAAAGTATGGCGGTACAGATTCCGATGAGTTGGGTGTTGCTCCCACCGCGGAGCGGCCGATGCATGACCGGCCGGTTTCAGCGGTGTTTGATCTGCCTCCGCTCTCCGTCAAGATATATAAAGGGAAGGCTCCGGATGCCAAGGACGTTTTTGTTATGCCCAAGGAAGGTTACCGTACCAATGAAGAGCTGGGGGTTGCGGTTGAACTGGCCCGCCGGAACGTCAGCGGCGGTATGGTGCCGGAAGGCTACCGGAAAGTCAGCGAGGGGGACGAAGTAACGTTGCAGGTTATTTCGAACCGTCCGGACTTTGACGGTTCACGACGCGTCTATCTGGAATCCAACCGGAATGTGACCGGCAGTTGGCGGCGGGAATTGCAGCCGGCCACGTTTGTGGAAAATCGCGGCGGTCGCGCGGTTTACGAATTCAAAGTCCGGGCCCAGCGAAGCTTCGACTACAACTTTGTGTTTGTCAATGCCGACGGAACCGAGGAGTGGACGGATATTCCTTTTGGAAATCACACGGTTGAAGTCAAGAAACAGTATACGGCCGATGTTGTCTTTGTGGGGATGGAGCACAAACTCTTCGCGAAGGTTGGTGGATTGGCGGATGTCATGCATAGTCTTCCCCGGGCGTTTGCCAAGTCCGGCAATGACACCACCGTTATCCTGCCACATTTTAAAAATTTAGACTATCAACTGGAAGAATATGGATTCGAGGATGTGCCGGGTTTTGAGATTGAGATTCCTTTTAGACAAAGAGACAATGTTCGCCTGAAGGCCAAGCAGGCAATCGTCGAGGGAGTCAAAGTCTATATTCTTGACGCCGAGACCGATGACTTATTCGGACAAATTTATAAAGATAACCGTAATATCTTTTTAGAATCTATCTTATTGTCACGTGGCTCATTAGAGCTGCTCAGACATCTGGGCCGTCCGGTCAGTGTCATTAACTCCGCGGATCATCACGCCGCATTGGTTCCCCTATATATGGAAACCTTGTATAAGGATGACTTTAGTGAGACGGGTAGTGTTTTCACGATTCATAACTTTAGAAGTCAGGGAGATTATCCGCTCGAATGGTACGAAGAACTGGGTATGCCGTTCGATGATGAATTGTATTATTCGTTCGCCAAGTATGGGCGAATCAATATGTTGAGCGTGCCCGGTGAGCTTTTACATCGGGTTGGAAAGGGGCATTACGTTAATACTGTAAGCCAAGGTTATGCGCAGGAAATCCGTGAGGTGTTCTCGGATGTGGCTAATCTATACAGTGAGGCCGGTATACGTTTCGGCGGAATACTCAACGGGTTGGATTTTGAGGCCTGGGATCCTAACACCGATCCCAACATTGCCCGTAATTATTCATTGAGTGACGGGGCCGAATCCATTAAGGCCGCGCGCGAGCGGAACAAGAAGGAACTTCAATGGATTCTCTCACCAGAGGGAGACAAATCCTTAATCAAGCTTAAGGATCCGGCCAATGTTCACGGGGAGCTCACGACCGAATCGGATCGTTTATTGGTGGGGGTGGTATCACGTCTGGATTCGCAAAAGCAGATTGATATCATCGCTGATATGCTCGAAGACATGTACGCCGGACGACGGCCCGCATTGAATATTGACGTGCTAATAAATGGAACCGGTGATCCGGCTTTAACGCAGCGGCTTGCCGAAATCGCGTCGGACGCGCGTAAGCACAATATCGGTATCTCGGTTGTATTTGTCAATGAGTACCTGCAGGTCTTGACCCAAAAGCTAATGGCGGGGGCGGATGTGCTTTTGATTCCATCCTATTTTGAGCCATCCGGATTGACACAGATGCAGGCGATGCGCTACGGGGCTGTACCGGTTGTTCGACGGACAGGAGGGTTGGCTGATACGGTTTTCGAAGATCCCGAGCATTGGAACGGATTTGTCTTCGAGGGCGCGGACCGGCTGCTTCATGATGAAGTCGAGGATATGAACCGACGCAAGATCAACACCTCGGGATTGTATGACGCGGTTTCCCGGGCGCAGGATGTTTATTACAATGATCCCGAAACATGGACAACAATTGTCGAGCAGGGAATGTCCGAAGAAAACGACTGGAACCGCAGCCTGAACGATTACATGAATGTCTATGGATGGCTTTATGATGAGCGTCATCAGGATGTGCGGGGCGGGACGATATTGTCGGGTGACCAGGTTGTTAAAGACAAAGACACAGTGGTGCTTCGCGTCGCGGCGCACAGCCGCAGCAAGTCCCGTCGGGTGTATCTGCATTCCAACCGTAACGTGCTGGGCGAATGGGTTACAGACAAAACTCCCGCGCGCTACGTCGAAACCATCGACGGGCAGGATATTTTTGAAGTCGAAGTCCAGGCGCGCCGAAATTTCGAATATACATTTGCCTTTGATTACGGCAACGATGATATTGTCTTTCTGGAACATAGTGAAGGCTATCCCAAGGTCACCATTGAGTCTGAGTTTACGGGAGCGGTGGCGTTTGTCGGCATGGAGTTTGGACCGCTCGTGAAAGTCGGCGGACAGGGTGATGTGATGTTTGAATTACCCAAGGCTTTGGTCAAATCCAACAAAGAGGTAGCCGTGGTGCTGCCAAAGTTTGACATACTTGAAGAAAAGTTGGCGGGTAAGGAGTTGGTCGAGATTGAAGATTGGAAGATGACGATTCCGTTTGAATATCGGGACGATGTCACGTTGCGGGCGTATGAAACGGATCTCGATGGTGTCAGGGTCATACTTATTGACGCTGATGCGCCGGATTTATTTATCCGGCCATATAATGTGGCTGAGGATGGTTCTCGCGATAGCGAATTTTATGAATCTATTTTATTGTCGCGGGGAAGTCTTGACGTACTACGGCATTTGAAGCGCGCAGGCAGTCTCGATGTTGATGTTATCAATTCGGCGGACCATCATACGGCGCTGATCCCGCTTTACATGCGGCATACCTATGCCGAAGATTTCGCACGCACCGGCAATGTGTTTACGATCCATAATATCGGCTATCAAGGTCGTTATGAACCGGAAATGTATTCGGAACTTGGGTTGGACGAATCGTTGCGGGATATGGTGCAAATCGGCGACGAGCTAGTTTTTATGGGGGTTCCACCCACCGTGATCAACCGATTAGGCAAGGAAGGCAACTATATCAATACCGTCAGTTCCAGTTATGCCAAGGAAACGCGACCGACACAGTTTGGACTGAACACGTCAGTGTTGCAATCTGTGGGCAATCGCTACGGCGGAATTCTGAACGGACTAGATTTTGACGTGTGGGATCCGGCCACGGATAAAATGATCCACACCAACTACAGCATTACCGATGGCATGGACGCGGTATTGGAAGCCCGGGCGCAGAATAAACGCGAACTACAGGAGATACTTTCCGGCGAGGGTGACCTCAGCGAGATCGGGATCAAGGATCTCAAGAATTTTAGCGGTCGGTTACGGGTGGGGTCGGATCGCATGCTTGTCGGGCTGGTTTCCAGATTGGTAGGGCAGAAGCAGATTGATATTATCGCCGACATGATTGATGACATGCTCAATGGCCGCAAAGAACAAATATCGGTCGATTTTGTTCTCAACGGTACCGGCGACTCGGATATCGAACAGCGATTGGCGGAGCTGGCAAAGAAAGTTGAAGAGGCGGGGTTAGACATGTCCTTTGCGTTTGTGAATGAATATCTTCAACCGGTCACACAGAAGATTATGGCGGGCGCCGATGTGGTCCTGGTTCCGTCGGACTATGAGCCGAGTGGATTGACTCAAATGCAGGCCATGCGTTACGGGGCGGTGCCGGTTGTGCGTAATACCGGTGGATTAGCGGATACAGTCCATGAGCTGGGAGATAACTGGAGCGGTTTTGTCTTCGATGGTGTGCCGCGATTACTGGAGAATCCTGACGTCGATCAACGCCGTCGTCAGCAGAATGCCGATGATCTGTTCCTGGCCATCCGACGGGCGAATGAGGTTTATGTCAATGATCGTGAGCAGTGGCATAAAATCATCAATACGGCGATGCGCGCGGAAAACGACTGGTCGCGCAGTTTGGGTGACTATCTCAATGTGTACACGTGGCTCACTGATGAGTTAAAACGTAAGGCCGATCCGGGCTTTGCGAAGATGTCCCGTACATTGTCGGCCAGTTATCAGGAATATCTGCGATCTGATCCTGAGCCCGGACGACCATTTGTCGTCGCGGTCAAAGGTAATTATGCCAGCGGCAAGTCAATGATGCGGCGGGCGCTGATGGATGAATTGGAAAAATTCGGACTGGTCGTCGATTTTGTCCACGATGAATTTTATTTTGATGATCCAGCCGGTTACCACAGCATCGCTGATGCCGTTCGGTTGAAGAATGGTGTCAACATTCTGATTTATGAAATTGAACGGTATTTGCCGACGGGCGCCGATGAGATTGATATGTACATAGAGACCCGTAGCGAATTATCAACGGTCAAGCGTCGTATTGCGGCTGACAGCAAGAAATGGGAGGACCTGGAAGAACGGGTCCTGGCCAGCATGTCGGCTGAAGGGTTTAGCGCGTTGACGCCGGATGTCAGTATTCAGTTGGACACTCAATTAACGGATGACGAGTTTCGCGAATTCATCGGTGAGGGACTGGTGGAGATGAGCTTTACCAAAGCCCCGCCGGCCCGAGATTCCACGGCCAATGCGCGGTTGATGTCAGATACTCCCGCTGAGCTCACCAAAGAACGCCTTCGGGGGATTATCGAGCAACGGATGCCGTCGCGAACCAGTGGTGTATTGACGCATGTCAGTTCCTTGGACAGCGAATACGGCATTGGTGACTTTGGTCCTTCAGCCCGCCGGTTTGTAGATTTTCTCATCGCGTCCAATCAGGATGTCTGGCAGGTTCTGCCACTGAATCCGACCGACGCGGAGTTTAATCACTCCCCGTACAGCAGTGATTCCTCATTTGCGCTTAATCCATTGTTTGTGAGTCCAGACGATCTGGTTGAAATGGGTGTGTTGTCATCCGAACAGATCACGAAATTCAGACGGCCGAATAATCGATTTGTCGACTACGACGCGGTCTCGGCTAACAAGCGGGAAATGCTTCGGCTGGCGTTTGACCAGCGTGAAGACGGACCCGGTGTGGTGCAGAAGTTTAAACGATTCAAAGCGCTTCACCGTGACTGGCTGGATCGATACGTGATGTACAGGGCGATCAGTGCGGCGCATGAAGGCCGGTCCTGGAATGAGTGGCCTGAAGGTCTGCGGGATCGACGGGCCAAAGCGTTGGTCGATTTCCGTGTTGATCATAAAGATGAAATTGAGTACTACGCGTTCGAACAGTTTTTGTTGTTTGAGCAATGGGGTAAGCTTCAAAAATATGCGCAGAAGGCGGGGGTCAAGATTCTGGGGGATCTTCCGTTGTATGTCAGTTATGACAGTGCTGATGTGTGGTCGAATAAAGAATTGTTTAATCTCGACGATGATTACAATCCAATCACTATATCCGGTGTGCCTCCGGACGCCTTCAGCGCGGACGGACAGAAGTGGGGACATCCGACCTTTCATTGGCGTCGTATGCAGGCAAATGGATACCGTTGGTGGATGGAGCGAATCGCGCATAATTTGCAGCTGTATGATCAGGTCCGCTTGGATCATTTCCGCGGACTGGTTCAGTACTGGTCTATTCCGGCCGATGCTGAGTCAGCCAATGCCGGGCATTGGGAACAGGCTGGAGATCAACACTTCTTCAGCTTGATAATTCAGCGTTTTGGCGTGGGACGTTTGATTGCTGAAGATTTGGGTGAGATCACACCGGACGTCATAGAGGTACTCGAGCAGCTGGGTATCCGGCGCATGAAGATTCTTCAGTTTGGATTTGACGGTGAAAATCTCAGGGACAATACGTTTTTCCCGGAAAATTATGACGAGAATTCCGTCGCCTACACCGGAACGCATGACAATAACACGATTCGCGGATGGTTCCGTCACGAACTTGGCGATCAAGCCCGTGAGAATCTACAACGATTTCTGGGTAAAGATTTGATGGAGGAGCAGATCCACTGGGACATTATCCAGGCGGCGATGCGCTCGGGCGCTGAGACCGTGATCTTTCCACTGCAAGATGTATTCGGACTGGATGAATCCTCACGCATGAATTTGCCAGGGGTTGCCGCAGGTAACTGGACCTGGAGGATCAGCAGTGCGGATATGGATGCCGACACCGTGCGGGAATTGGGAACGCTCAAGGCCACCACCCGTCCACCGCAGATAAAGTTGATGCGATCGGTCGGTATGAATCTGGTGAGCCGGGCGAGTAAATTCTTACGCGACAATAACTATGACGCACTGGCCCAAGAGCTAGAGCAGTTCAGCCGGCAGAATCGGATCAGAGAATGGGACTTCCGGCGTTTTGCCGCGGCGACCTACAAAGATGATAACAATACAGAGTACATTTTGACTTCATCTGTTGATAGTGACGGTAAGAGGCTATCTGAAACTCAAAGGATTGCCAATTTGATCTTTGCTATCGGGGCCACGCAGAATTTTAATTTGGATGTGGATGTCAATGAGCGTCGTATGCAGGCCTATCTGGATCGTGCGATGAGCGCGGATACGGATGTCGGGGGGATCGATTTGAATCCGGATCTCATTCAACTGAACGTTGAGGGTGAGATGCCGTCCAATAATGCATTGAAGTACCCGTATGAGCTGCCGGTTCCCGTCGACATCAAGGGATTTGTGCCGGTAATTATTCAGATATCACCCGTACCGAACATACTCAATTATATGGGTGTAAACCTTCAACCCGGTGAGGTGCCGGGATACAATGATCAGCAACGGCTTTCGGCCGTTCGTTAACATATAGCTGTATAGACCAATTATCAGGAGACCAGACCATGTCAAACGTATCTAAAAATCAAAAATTTAAAATTTGGGCCGCAGCCGCCCGGCTGATCATTGCGATGACGTTTATGCTATCGTCCGTAATGCCGGCAGGAATGGCGTTGGCGGACATTGATCGTTCAACGCTGGACAATATGAATATGGTACAGCCCGGCTCAATCGTCCGGCTGAGCGAGGCCTTTGAACCGGTCGTTCTTAAAGGGATCAATATTCGACCGGACCAGCCGTACACATTTGACTTTTTGGTCGATACCAACGGACACGACATGTCCGACGCCGAGTTTGAAGCGGAGTCGCAGAAGTTGATTAAGTATTTTTTGGCGTCGCTGACCATCCCCGAACAGGATATGTGGGTCAACTTGTCGCCATACGAAGCCAATCGCATGATCCCTGAAAGTTTTGGTCAAACCGAGATGGGACGTGATTTGCTGGCGCAGGATTATATGCTCAAGCAATTGACGGCTTCCTTGATGTATCCGGAAGATGAGTTAGGTCAAAAATTCTGGTCGCGGGTGCAAGACCTGGCGAACGAACAGTTCGGTACGCATGAACTGCCGATGAAGACATTTAACAAGGTCTGGATCGTTCCCGAGCAGGCGCGGGTTTATGAACATGAACGCGGCGCGGTTGTGGTTGAGAGTTACTTGAATGTCATGTTGGAAGAGGATTACCTGGCGCTGGAAGCCAACGCAGGACGCACCAATCATGGTCTTGGTGATGTCAGTGCGGATGAGCTGGTATCCAAGCAGGATGTATCCACGCGGGTAATCCGCGAGATTATTATACCTGAGATCGAACGTGAAGTGAACTCGGGTGAAACCTTTGCGAATCTCCGACAAATCTACAACTCGATGATCCTGGCAGTCTGGTACAAACGGGTCCTCAAAGAAAGTCTGTTAGGACAGATCTACATGGACAAAGGTCGTGTCGAGGGAATTGCCCAGCCGAGTATTGAAGACAACCAAAAAATTTATGACATGTACGTCGAGGCGTTTAAGCGCGGTGTTTACAATTACATCAAGGAAGATGTGGATCCGGCGACGAATCAGGTTGTCCCGCGGCAATATTTTTCCGGCGGTGCAGTCCCAATTACAGATCAGGCCGTGCTCGTCGAGCGCACAACCGCCGAAGAAACGCGGGCTGAACTGGAGCGAAGTCAAGTCCGGATGCTGACTGTCCGTATGGGACGTGTTCCGGACGTTAAACAAGACTACGCGGTGCTGGCGCAGGATCCTGAGCTTCAGCAGTTCTTAAGTGAGATTCGCGAGCCATCGAATAACGCCTTTACGGATATTTCGTTAGAAGCGGCGATCGCGGAACTCGAAGGTGAGGCCGAAGGAGCGCTCGGTAAAGGCGGTTTGGGATTCCTGACCGGTGATACGTGGGGAGCCTACAAGCATCTGAGTACGTATAGAGGTCTGGGCGTCATGCCATTGTATGATCGTCATTATAATCCCGGATCTGAATCGATTGATTGGGACAATCAGCCAGGCATTAAGCCGTTTATAGATCAATCGACCGGAGAAGTTTTAACGTTCAATGTGGATTTCAATCTAGGCAGTTTTCCGGTTCAGATCTATTGGGTTAACCGAAACGGGATGCCAGTCTTTCTGATCCGCTCCGCCGACTTTTTCGGACAATTGTATCCCGGGGGCAACGCGCAGAAGCAGCAGTACGGTTTCTTGGCGCGAGCTTATGTGGAGCTCATGAAGAAACTGGAGATTGCTCCAAAGATTGTACGCTTAAGTGAGGGGCAGCTGGTTTTTGTTGGAACGGCTATGAAGAATGACGTGAAACATTTTAAAAATAATGGCGGTGAGAGTGTCTTTGACCAGGCCAAGATCGTATTTACAACGCATACGCCCGAAGCAGCGGCGTTGCCGATCTTTTATGACCTGGATGAGCTTGAGAATTTGGTCGGGCGGGATTTGTTCGAAGATATCATCGAGAATGGTCGAGTCAATGCAGCCAAGGCCCTGGCCGACATGGCGGATATCGTCAACGGTGTATCTGAAGAGCATGGTTCTGTAACCAAGGTTGCCGTGTTGCCCGAGTTCCGCAACAAAACCACTGCGATTCAAAACGGTAATGAAGAGGCGACGTGGTATTCCGGCCGATTACGCGAGCATGTGGAAACAGTCGGGCTGGCCAATGTTACCGGTAAGGATCTCTTTGATATCGGCACAGAGATCAAACAAAATGATCTACAGCAATTGTTGCAGGATGAGTTCGGTGTAAAGTTTGCCGATCCGTCGAGGCCTCTGGTCGGTCTTGTTCGTCGACTGGTCGCTTATAAGGAACAGCAGATGTTCATTCCATTGGTGAAATGGATTGTAGGTGACCCGAACAAGGATTACTACCATGATGAAACCGGTGACTATCTCGGCAAAGGGCTGGGAGCGAACCTCTTGATCGGAGGGCATTCGCTGGACGATGTCTCGCCGGTTTGGGTGCGTGAGTTCCGCCGGTTGATGCAGGAAGAAGATGTCAAAGGTAAGTTTCTTTATGTGGCCGGTACCGGAATTGAATTGCGAAAACTGGCGGTAGCCGGTTCTGATATCTGGGTCAGTATTCCACGACCGACGCGTGAGGCTTCCGGAACCTCGGATGGAGCCGCTGCCCTGAATGGAACCGTCAATATTGCCACGGCAACGGGCGGTCCGCTGTCCTATATTAAGCATCGAAAAAATGGATGGCTTATCGATGTGTTTGCCGGACAATCGCTGGATAATGTCACCCTGCGGTTTGATCAGGGGGATCACGATATTATCAAGGAATTTCAGTATGAAGGCGGAAGACAGCTGGCGACCGCACTGCGCGAATCGACCGAACGCCTAAACGATTACACGAGGCGCGGAAACACAGAGTGGTTAAAAACCATGCGCGCGTCGTTTACCGCGTCGCATCGTGAGGTGTCAATCGGGGTCATGATCCGCAAGTACGGACTGCTTTTTGACAGTGTCCTGGATGGGTCCGGAGCCGAGGGCTTTCGTGAGAAGATGGCTGCCTTCGACTTTATCCCTGAGGGTGTCGAAACCGATTCGGCCTTACTAGCCGGTAAACCGGATGAGGTCGGGGGGATCGATTTGAATCCCGAGACCATGAATCTTTTGGTCGACCGCGAAGGCCAGGGCTTGGTGGTTCCAGAATGGAAACCGATACCGGGCAGCGAGCGGATCCTCGGACTTCAGCCGATCATCCTCAATGTGACGCCTGTCGTCAATCTACCGCTGATTCTGGGGCTGAAAACCGTCGACACAGAGGCCGATGGCTAAAAATCCATCCTTTGCTGGCGGTATGCCGCAGATATGCTATAGTTATGGGGCTGAGCGGGTTAGCCTTATCAAACCCGCTTGGTCCCGAATCAGGTAAACTGTCTGAAAAGACAGGGCACAAAGCTTTAGAACCTAATCTTCAAAGGGGTGAAGAATGGTCGTCAGCTGCAAACAAATGAGGCATATCTGTAGTACAGTGATACTATCTTTGGCCGTTCTGGCCAGCACGGGACAGGCCGATGTTCGTCCGTTGACCGATGAGGAAATGGAGGAGATCGTCGCCGCTAACCTTCCGGTCGTTTCACCTGACAAAATCAACGCTGAGTTTTCCAGTCAAATAGCAGAGCTTGTCCAGACCATCACGGGTATCATCAATACTGGGATCAGTTCGGCGCTGGACAGCCAGGGCGGTTTAGTTCATATTAATGCCCTGAATTCCACGGCCAACGTGCAGATCAACTTTACGATCGGTGATCAACAGGCCGGGACATCCATCTACCAGTCCAATACCTATAATCCAACCAACAACCGATGAACCGACGCACACGACAGTACGCGCATTTGAGACCATTGATTCGGACAGCGGGAGATTATCTGTCTATCCTGTTTCTCGTGACGGGTATCAGTGGTTGCACGCTCAATGAACCGCCGTATGAGTATCTGCCGGATGGTACGTTTAGTTACAAGACCGGTCCGATTCCGGTGATGGAATCGGTCAGTGATCCGAATACGTACAAGGGTTATGTTCAAATGAAGGTCAAGTTTAAGGCCGATGAATACACGGCGAGCAATAAATTTGATCAAGGCGGCAGTGTGTTTGTGTCATTTTGGGTCGATTCAAGCGGGCATGTCGTCAAGGTCAAAGTGGTGCCTGAAAGTTCCAGCGCGCCGAAAGCATTGTACAAGCCGGCCGAACAGATCATCTACGACGCCGGGCCGTTCAAGCCCTTTCCGGAGGATATCAAATCCTCGACGCTGCAGTTTAATCTGATCATCAACTTCAAAGTTTCCGATCCCGATCAATAAAGAGCTTTTGGTCACGCCTGATTTGTGTATAATAGTAGGCCTATGCGAACAATTCTCTGCCGTTATACAAGTCTGTTGATCCTTTCGGTTGTTGTCGTTGCCTGCGGCCAAACACCGCCGCCCCGATCGGCCGAACCTGTGGTCAGTTCCAAAATTTCATTGATGGATGAATGGCTCAAGGGGTACGAGCTGCCCGAACCAAGTTTTGAAATACAGAACCCGGGTAAGCCTGACGTATTGGATTATTCGGAATACGGCGAGTTTATCAATTTAGGGAAGAAGGGATACAAATTCAAGATCAAGGATCGTGACCGGCTAAAACAGGATATCGGACAGGGGATTTATCCCAACCAAAACGGTGTGCGTCAGGATGAGAATTTCAAGGCCATGTCGGAGCAAGGATTGATGAAGGAATCGCATTGGGATCTGCTCAAACATGAAAACGCGCAGCTGGCCTTCTACAAGTGGGCTACCGTTGGTGATGATCCCGGCGTTAAAGCGTTTTTTACCGGTCAAATCCTGGAGCGGTCGGGCCATATCCTGCATGCGATCAAATCTTACTACGCGGCCGTCGTGCATTTTCCGAAATCAGCGGCCTGGGCGGCCGATGGGAGTTTTGTATGGTACATCGCGCCGGCGGCCATGGGATCCATCAAACGTCTGTGCCGCGATTATCCGGACCTGAATTTAGAATACCTGGACTATATGTTTTCCATTGAAAACGGCGGGGATACCAACCTGGGCAATGATATTGTCGCGGTGCACCCCGGACGCTTTATCCAGAAAACATTTGACGAAAAATTGGCGGACAGGCCTGACTTTGATTCGCTCAAGATTGTTGAGCGGCGCGGGGACGGCAAGGTCCAGTTGGTCAAGTATGAAAACGGCCACTGGCAAATGCTCGTCGACAATAAACCGTTTATGGTGCGGGGGGTTACTTATGGGCCGACTCAGATCGGGTTGGGACCGTTGGATGATTTTCATTATGATGTCCGCTGGATGCGTTCCGATGTGAACGGAAACGGGATTGTTGATGCGCCCTATGAGGCGTGGGTGGACAAAAATCAGAACGGTGTTCAGGATGCGGATGAGCCGGCTGTCGGAGATTTTCAGCTGATGAAGGACATGGGAGTCAACGCGATTCGATATTACATCACCAACGGCACGCGGACGGAGTATGATCCCGACCTGATCAACAAGGAATTGTTGCGCGATATGTATGAGACATACGGGATTCGCCTGATCGCCGGCGATTTTTTGGGGGCGTACACCGTCGGATCAGGGGCAGATTGGGAGGCCGGTACGGATTACACGGATCCCAAGCAGTTGAAATTCATGAAGGAAATCGTCCGTCAAAAGGTTCTGGATCTCAAGGATGAACCCTTTCTGTTGATGTGGCTGCTGGGTAATGAGAATAATATGGGTAGCGGCAATCGCGGTGTTAATGCCACCCGCACGCTGGCCGACAAACAGCCCGAGGCCTATGCCAAGTTCCTCAATGAAGTCGCGGAAATGATCCATGAGCTCGATCCGGACCATCCCGTTGCGATCGGTAATTTGGGTACAGGCCTGCTGGAGTATTATGGTAAGTATTCGCCGGCCATTGACATCATGGGCGTTAATGCGTACATGGGCGGTGGTGGTTTCGGTATCATGTGGGACGAGGTCAAGCGCGTGTTTGACCGTCCGGTGATGGTCACGGAGTATGGCGTGGATGCGTTTGATGAGAACTTGAAGGATACAAATGAGACCGCGCAAAGCGAGTACCACTATGGCAACCTCAGGGATATCGTGATCAATCAGGCCGGCGGCATTTACGCGGGCAATTCCATCGGCGGGATCATTTTTGAATATCTCGACGAGTGGTGGAAGGATACACATGGTCATCCGGTGACCGAGCAGCAACGCGAACCTCAATATCCATCCGCGGCCTTCGACGGGTACAATCACGAAGAGTGGTTCGGGATCGTCGGGCAGGGGACGGGACGGCACAGTCCGTTTGAACGCCATCTGCGCGAAACATACTTTATGTACCAAAAGTACTGGCAATAATTTTTGACGATATCGATTTCCTGCCTATTCTCCGATCTTCTATGAACATGACCCCCGAGAAAATTGAGCATCATGCCACCTTGTTGTGTAATCGTGTCAAGAAGCGATACGCGCATTTGCGCAAACGTTTTGCCCGACGACAAATCGACTGTTTTCGTCTGTACGATTGGGATATTCCCGAAGTGCGGGCGGTCGTGGATTGGTACGCGGGGCATCTGGTCGTGGCCGAGTATGTGCGGACACAAACCGGTCCTGACTGGCTTCCGGCGATGGCTGCGGCGTTGTCCAAGGCTATGGAGATTTCCTCAGATCGGGTTCACATCAAGCGACGTCAAACCAAGTCAGGATCCGGACTGCGGTATTCACGGCTCGCCGAGACCAATCAGCGTTTCATTGTTCACGAGCGCGATCTTAAGTTTTGGATCAACTGCGAAGATTTTCTGGACACGGGATTGTTTTCGGATCATCGGGACACGCGTCTGATGGTGCAGGATCTCGCGGAAGGTAAACGATTTTTAAACCTATTCGCCTACACCGGCGCCTTCACATGCGCCGCTGCCTCGGGAGGTGCGGTAAACTGCACCACTGTCGATCGATCGGATACGTACATTTCCTGGGCCAAGGATAATCTGGTCTTGAACGGCTTGTGGAACGATGCCCACGATTTGGTGCAGTCCGATGTCTTTGAGTTTCTGCGGCAGCAGCGTAAATTGGCGAAACGCTACGATCTATGCGTGGTTGACCCGCCGTCGTTTTTCAGGGACGATAAGCGGAATGTGAATTTTGATGTCAATAAGGACCATATCCGCTTGCTGGAAAACGTGATCAAGGTGATGGATCAGGGGGGAATAGTCTTTTTTTCAACCAATCACCAAAAGTTCAAATCCCGTCTTCGCCGGCTGGATGTTGCCCAGATGATGGAACTGACGCCAAAGTCTATCCCCGAGGATTATCGGAATCGGCAGATTCATCGGTGTTGGAAGATTACTGTTTAGCGGGGCAGGATTCTCGTCGGGGATCTTTTATGCCTAATTTTTAGGCATCGCGAAATCATCGCAAAAAAGTGCTTGTACGACGCATATATATATGTATAATGTAATCTCGTGCAGATGACTTCTTCTGCCGAGTGAGCATTTCGGGGGGAAATGCGTCCATCAAATACTCGGAGTCAATATATAGGCACTCACTGAAGTGAGGCCAAACGGATCTTCAAACACAATCAAAAACCAACTTCTTAGGAGGAAGAAATGAAGAAATTGCCATTTTTTATGGTCCTAAGTCTAGTTATGGGGCTAGCAGCAACACAAGCTAGCGCGCAGCCTTATGCTGGACCAGTGGCGGCAGACAGTTGTGAAACCGAGGCGGGAAGTGCTGCCGGAGTTGCCACACCTTGTCAACCTGAACCAAACCAGAATGTCTACCAAGCTATCGAAAAAATTCTAGCCGAAGCGGGAGCTCCGTCGTTAGGATTGGATTCGAATGCCGATACAGACAATCTGCAGATTCTAGATAACGGATATTGGGATGTTCTAGGCGGCGGTGATCCATCAAACGTTGCGGTTATCGCCATCGGAGCAGCCAACACAAACACATTGGGTGTTTATCCTTTCGGAAACCCGGCGGGTGTTGTTGATATCGTCCCTGCGCAAACTGGATTCCAGTTTTTAGGCGACGGAACAGCCGGTAACCCATACCCAGGTGGAACGATTAACCTAGCGACAAATTTCGGTTTCTCGCTAAGAAGTAACTTCGGATCAGGTGAAGATATCTGGTATTCAGATCCAACACTAAACTCCGATGGTATCGATCACATGATGGCGTTCGCACTACCTTCACTTGACGGGACATCACTATTCATCGACCTAAACGGAACACCAACTGAAATTACTTTCGGTACCGGTACAGTTCTATTGGGTTGGGAAGATGTTTCAATGGGAGTTAGCTCTTCATCAGACTACGATTACAACGATACGCTTTTCCTAATCTCAAACCTTGATAATCCAACGAATGTTGTTCCAGAGCCGCTATCAATGGTTCTTTTCGGAACAGGACTAGCTGGAATGGCCGGGTTGAGACGTCGAAAAGTTGCCTAATAAGCATCACATTACGTTTGAAGAATTCAAGGTCGGGAAAGGGAGCGAATCCCTTTCCCGATTTTTTTTGAATTGAAATTAGGGTGGGATCAGTGTGTGTTTTGTGGTAAACTTGTGTAGGTCAATCGTTGATTAACCACAAAGGCTTCAAGCCCCTACCAGAAAGAGGTATCATGCAAAATCCATTAGAAATTACTTTTCACGATATAGGTCACGATCCTGTTCTGGAAAATCTAGTTCAGGAAAAATACGAAAAGTTAAGGGGAGTGGCTCCCAATGTGACCAAATGTCACGTTATTCTTGAAAAATTGAGTAAGCATCACCATACCGCCAACGCCTGTTGCGTTCGGATGGATCTTAAAATTCCTCATTTTGACGACATCGTCATTGCTGAAAAATGTGAAGAAGGCGAGGCTTCATTGTCTTCAACTATTATCAAGGTTTTTAAGCGCGGTTCGCGTCTGATGAAAAAAGATATGCAGCGCCGCACGGACCGTCACCGCGTCCCACGTCCTGATAAGTTTGAAGTTGGATCGCGGTCAGACGCGGCGGGTGAAGACGAGTAGTCTTCAGCCTTATCTCAGCATTCAAAATCAACTTAAAATATCCAGATGTGAATGTCGGGTGTCACTCAATGTGATGGCCCGATATTCACATTTGTATTTTTTTGCGCTGTCCCGGACAGCGTCGGACAGGCCGGTTCTGACATCTTGATTAATGCTGAATCCTCCTTAAATTAGAAGGTAACAACTAACTTCTAACAAGGTGAGATTCAGCTATGAAAATTCAACTCAGTTTCCTCATTGCATTTGCAGTCATCTGCGCAGGCTCGACATCCGTCGATGCCTCAACATCCTTTTACGGATACGATTACCACTACAATCTCAAAAAGAATCGCGACTATCACAAGATTATGCATGGCTATGCGCCGTATTATTTTTCGGACTCCGCACGATCCAGATATTCGTACACGGCTGAAGAAAAAGGGCACTACATCGATGGTCGTACGGACAAGGAGTGGCCATTCTCTGAAAAAGCCTATGAGTTAAGTGAAACTTGGAGCGATGATTCAGATGGTGTGCTGATGTCAGTTCCATCCGATGAGTATGTCTCTAAGCTCAGTAAAGAGGTCAATCAGGCATTCGCTCTGGCCAAGCAGAAGAAGGTGACACCGCGTGTCAATGAAATGCGAGATATCGATCAAGTGATCCAGCGACACAAGTGGACGTTTGAATCGTTGATTATGCGTAAGGCTGTCAAGGAAGGTCGCAGCGAGGTCAAGGCCGATACGATCGACTATGACCGACTTTTCCAAGTCAAGTAAACGTTAATCTTACACTTCAGATTTTCTCAGATTTTTGCGGACATTCTATTTTTTTGTCGGTATGATAATAGGTAAGTTGAGTTATTATACTTTCAAAACAAAAGGATAGAGTATGCCTGAATTGAATAATTATTCGCCTGAAGAAAAAGTCCAGATGGAGGCGTGGCTCGTCAGTGTGCTGCAAAAGTGCAAAAACGCCCAGCTTCAGATCAGCGAGAAACGGAATTATACCTTTGAGCGGGTAGAGTTGGTTGTCTATCGCAATGATATTGACGAATGGAAACGTATTTTTGCCGAAGATTACGGCGGGATTCGTAAGGATGAAGGGGCAACCCCGACGGAAGAGGATATGGCGATCACCAAGTCCTATGGCGGGGTCAATGAAATGCAGACCCTTTTCGTCAAGGAATTAGAAAGTTTTACGGCGATCGCGATGTTTTGGCCGTGGGGTGATGATCTGAGTATGACCGTTCATATGGGATTTGTGTTTCAGCGAAAGTTAGATGATTTGGGAATTTAGGTCGCTGAACTGGGGGCGATTCTTGGCGGTCATGTTTTTAAGCTTCCTGATGGCCGGTTGTCAGTCCTCAAGCTATGCTTCACCTGTCATTGTCTTTCTTGGGGACAGTCTAATCGCACGCAATGATTGGACTAGCTTTCTCAATCGTTCCAATGTACACAATTCTGGAGTTGGCGGCAATACGGTGCGAGATGTCATCAATCGGCTCGATGCGGTCTATGAACTCAAGCCGGATGTGGTGGTTCTTATGGTGGGCATCAACAACAAGCCCAATCCACAGAATATTCCCCAAATTATCGATGATTACCGACAGCTTTTGATCCGATTGCGATCCTTTCATCCGGAATTGAATCTCTATGTTCATAGTGTCCTGCCTGTCAACTTTTCGATTTATGGGACGTCGCCGTCACATGTTCGGATCGACAATAGAGATGTACAAATGCTCAACCGAAAGCTGCGTGCACTCGTGGCCGAATTTAAGGGGCATTTTATCGATCTTCATTCCTATTTTCTTGAAGATGGAGAGCTCAGCCCACAATACACGCAGGATGGCATTCATTTAAATCGGGCAGGATATGTCCTGTGGCGGTCACACCTCCCTAAACATTTTTTTGATACCACGCAAACTGATTCCATTCGATGAATCCTGAGGAACTTATACGACAATTGAATCTCAAGGCCCATCCGGTTGAAGGTGGTTTCTTCCGGGAGACATACCGAAGTGAAGACTGTATCGCGGCCGGCACCATCGCTGATCTTGACGAAGAGCGGAACTGCAGCACCGCCATATATTATCTGCTGACACCGGATACATTTTCTGAACTTCATCGGTTAACCAGCGATGAGGTCTTTCATTTTTACGGTGGTGACGCCGTGGAGATGCTGCACTTGAGTCCAAATGGTACCAGTCAGGTGTTTCGACTTGGCGCTCATATTCTGGACGGAGAATTGTGTCAGCTTGTCGTGCCCAAAAATACGTGGCAGGGGTGTCGATTGGTCGACGGAGGGCGGTATGCCTTGTTGGGGTGTACGGTGTCACCGGGCTTTGATTTTAAGGACTATGAATCCGGATCAAGATCGGAGTTGCTCATGAAATATCCGGAACAAAAAGATCGAATTTTGAAGTTAACACATAAAAGAGGGGCCGATGTTTAAAATAATTTCTTGGAATGTCAACGGGATTAAGTCAGCTGTCAGTAAGGGATTTTGTGATTTTGTGGAACAGGCTCAGCCGGATGTGGTCTGTCTGCAGGAAACCAAATCGCCTAAAGTTAAACCCGATATCAATATCCCGGGGTATGATATTGACTGGAATTATGCCCAGAAGCTGGGTTATTCCGGAACAGCTATTCTCAGCCGGCGAAAACCCCTTGCGGTCAGCTCTGATATCGGGATCGAGAAACATGATCAGGAAGGACGTGTCATGACCGCTGAGTATAACAATTTTTACCTCGTCAATGTGTATGTTCCCAATTCCAAACGTAAGTTGGAACGGCTGGATTATCGGGTTAAGGAATGGGACGTTGATTTTCTCAAATATCTCAAGAAACTTGAGAAGAGCAAGCCGGTCATATTTTGCGGTGATTTGAATGTGGCGCATACAGAAATTGACTTGGCCAATCCCAAGGGCAATGTCAAGAATCACGGCTTTACACCGGAAGAGCGGGCCGGATTTGATGAGATCATTCGGAAAGGATTTGTCGATACGTTCAGGTTATTCACTCCGGATCCGGACCATTATACCTGGTGGAGCCCCATGAACAACTGCCGGGGGCGGAATATCGGCTGGCGCATCGATTATTTCTGTGCGTCTAAAGCGCTGGTCCCGCAGATCAAGAGTTCCCGAATTCTACCGGATGTCATGGGTTCGGATCATTGTCCGATTGAGCTGGTTCTTAAGGGCTGAATTTGACGTAAATGGCTGTATAGACAATATTTGTAAAAAGTTACGTAACTATGATATACTTAAAGATATTCCGACAATTCATCTTGGTAAGGTCACCTTATGAACGAGCCCAATACGCCTGCAAATTCACACCTGTCTGCCGATCGCCGCGGTGATTCGGCGCCACCAGACAAATTGTTGTTATTCAACAACCCAATATTGAATCGAATTATTGTATTAGTTTTGTTAGCTTGTCTCTCAATCACTTGTCCTGTGTCCGGGGTTTATGCGGACGATTCAACGGAGGCGAACGGTGAGAATCCATTCGGACTGGAGATGTGTCATGATAAAAAATTGCGGGTTGCTTTTTTATGTGATCCGGACTGGGACTATCAGCTGGTTGAAGACGGCTTGCTGGTCATTATGTCCCGTGATCCGATCGTCACGATTACGTTTGCGCGTATCGATTCAGAGATTACGCATCTGCCGAAATTGAATAAGTCGGTGCTGTCCAAGAAAAATTTATATGAAAAAGGATTCCGGCGGGATTTGATGCAAATCAATGGCCGGGATGTCATTATTGTCCGGGCGTTTGCCAAAAAGGACGCGTCTCGTCGGGTGCTGGATCATTTTTTTATGCGCGACGAAAAATTGTTTGGTGTGTTGTTTTCGGTAACCCCCAAAGACAAATGGGACGAGTTTAAATTCAAGATTAAAGCCGTAGCCGACAGTATTTCATTTCCCGAGGATACGGCGGATAGTGACTTATAGGTTGGCGCACACGTCAAGGAGATCCTGGGGGGAATGAATCAGGTAGTCCGGATTATGTCGGGCCAGCGCGTCTTTGGAATTGAATCCCCAGCCGACAGCGATCATCGCGATCCCGGTTTTCTGCGCGGCCAGGATATCCCGAATTTCATCGCCGACATAAAACACATCTGATAAATCGCGCTGTTTTTGCCGGATGAGGCGTTTGAGGCTTTGGCTTTTTCCAAAGACTTTGGACGTTGAGCTGATAAAGTCAAAGACATCCAGGTTGTGGTGCCGCAGAAATTCACTGACATTCTTGGCCGAGTTTGTGGTGATGATGCCCAATTCATAGCCGGCCTCGCGAAGCTCCTGCAGGGTTTCCGGTAAATGTTTGATGGGCTGGACCTGTTTGATTTCTTTGTGAAGTTCCTGCCTAGCCCGCAGCAGGATGCTGGGGACTTTGAGGACCGGGACCTTGAGATATTTGATTGTCTCTTCAACCGAGTTGTTTTTGAGGGGTTCGATGTCCTGCGGACGTATGGGGTTGAACTTGAATTCATCCGCTAACCGATTGCCAATATTGACAATATGAAGGAACGTGTCCGCAATGGTTCCGTCAAAATCAAAGAGAAGTAGCTGTTTTTTCATGAGATTACCGTCCGTCAGAATGCCCCAAGTATACAGGAAGCGGCCGGAATGTTCAAGCCCGGGGTTGCTTATTTCAAAACGTAATATTTTCATCCGGCGGATTATGTGGTATATTAGTTAAAAGCATGAAGATCGATCATATTAAAGAACTACTAGAGTACGCGATAGAGCAAGAAGCCTCAGATGTCCATTTGGTCGTTGGAAGTCCTCCTGTAATCCGTGTCCATGGTGATATGACCGCAGTCGATGCGGATGTCCTGACCGATGAATCCATTCAAAAGCTGATCTATGACCTGCTCAACGAGGAGCAGAAGCGTAAATTGCACGAGAATCGTGAGCTGGACAGTTCCTATGCCTACCGCGAAGACTACCAGTTTCGGGTCAATGCCCATTTTGAAAAAGGGCATATGGGATCCACCATTCGAATTACCCCATTGAACATCGATACGATTCTGAGATTCGGACTTCCACCCGAGCTCAAAGACATTGCGCATCGGCACAAGGGTTTGTTTGTCGTTTCCGGAACTTCAGGAAGCGGGAAGAGTACCACGTTGACGTATATCGTCAATATGATCAACAACATGCGCAAGGCCAAGATCATCACGGTCGAGGATCCGATCGAGTACACCCATAAATCCAAACAAAGTCTTATCATTCAACGCGAAGTTTCGGTTGATACACCTTCATTCGCCAGTGCGTTAAAGTATTCATTGCGACAAGACCCGGACGTTATCGTTATCGGGGAAATCCGTGATTACGAGGCGATTTCTATGGCGTTGACCGCCGCGGAAACAGGTCACTTGGTATTAACGACCGTTCACGCGCCGGATGCGGTCGAAACCCTCAACCGTATCATCGACGTATACCCATCGGGATACCGAGAACAAATTTGTGCTCAGCTGGGGGGTAACTTAATCGGTGTTTGCTCGCAGACGCTTATTCCGAAAAAGGATTCGTCGGAACGGATCATGGCCACCGAATTGTTGCTATCAACGATCTCCATACGTAACCTGATCCGCCGCGGGGCGTTTACGGAATTGCGGGGTCAATTAGACTCTGAAGAAGATTCGCCGACGCACACCTTTGAGCGCTGTTTGTCTCGGCTCGTGTTAGATGGGAAGATTACCCGTGAAACTGCCGAATCGCACGCGCGATATCCTAATCTGTTGCAATTAGGTAATGAGCAGACATTTAAATTTAACACCTCGGCCAAGAAGGAAGGCAAGCGTTTGACGGCCGATGGGCGCGAAATCGATATGAATATCGACAAGGTATTTATTGTTGATCGAAGTGAAAAAGACAAGATCGAGATGGGCAAAGTTTTTAAAGATATCGGCTATATTAACATTACCTATATTGCCAAGGGGGCTGATGCTTACGATAAAATTCTAGTGGAAAACCCTGTTATTGTCGTATTGGACACATTTTTTCCTGATGTGGACAGCTTTAATCTTTGCAAGATGATCAAGGACAATCCTGATCTGAATACGAAGGTCATTATGGTGACCGGAAACTTGCAGCCAACGGATCTGGAAGATGCAAAATCTGCTGGTGCGGATGATTTTGTGGTTAAAACGTATCAGTATGATCTGTTAAGGAAAACGTTAGAACAACTGTAGAAGGAGCGTAAGATGGTAAAAGGAAAAGTAAAATGGTTCAGCAATCAAAAAGGTTACGGATTTATTACACCTGAGTCGGGAAAGGATGTATTTGTGCATTTTTCCGCCATTCAGGGTGACGGTTATAAAATGCTCGAGGAGGGTCAGGACGTCGAATTCGAAATTATTGAGGGACCAAAAGGCGAGCAGGCGGCGAATGTCGTGAAGGCTGAGGCCTAGTCATTAATTGACAGTTCTACCCAAACGGGAATATGATCGCTGGCTGATCGGTCAATGATTTTGCCGGCATTTACAGTTTCAAAATTTTTCGTAAAGATATGGTCCAAAGCGAACTTTCGGTTGGCCGTGTACCAGTATCGGTACGTCCAACCGAGTTCCTTTGTGGCCAGTTCAAATCCGTTTTCCTCCATCGGGGTGAGAACGGCGTAGTAGCCTACCTGTGTAAACGTATTAAAATCTCCCGCCACAATGCAATGCTCCACATTATCCGGAACGGAATTTAAGATTCGCTTCATTTGAAAACTGCGCACAAAAGGCTTTAACGAGATGTGCATATGGATGGAAAAGACCAGGACATTGTGTCCGTTCACGTCAAGCAGTGCGCTGGCCGCAATTCGCTGAAGTTTTTTATCATCTGCCTCGTCATCCGGCAGGATAATTTTATCGTCCCGTAAAATGGGCCATTTGGAGAGAATCGCATTGCCGAAGTTTTGTTGAGGGATGGGGTGGAAAACAGCGGGATAGTAGACATAATTGTAACCCAGGCGGCGGGCGATCTGCTCAACGCCGCGTTCATCCATCTCCTGCAGCAGTAAAATGTCCGCCCCAGCCAGTTCTGGATGCGAACTCAGAATGTCAACGGCCTCATCGATTTTCTTGGCAAAACGGATATTGTAGGTCACCGCCCGGATGGTGGTATTTTGGCTGGCTGTGGCCTCACTGATTTCAAAATTTGCATAGCGTGGTTCTATCGTTTGTGTATAATTAATACCGTACTTGGCGAGGCTACATCCGCTTGCGGTCAGCGCAGAAATCAGAATTGTTCCCAGCGTCAGAAATCTTTTCATTTGAAATCTCTTAATCAACATTTAAGTTTGACTATAACCAGAGCGAACAGGGCTGTCAACGCATTTACCTTGAAAATCCTGTCGTAACTGGCTAATGCAACACAACAGAAAGGCAGACATGAAATTAACCAAGGACCTTGTTGTTTTGGACCTGGAAACGACCGGAACGTGGGTCGACAAAGACCGTATCATCGAGATCGCACTGATCAAGATGAAACCGGACGGCACCCGTGAAGATATGGTCATGAAAATCAATCCCGGCATGCCGATACCTCCCGTGGTGACAGAATTAACCGGGATCAGCAATGGGGATGTTCAGAACGCGCCGCAATTCAAGACCGTCGCCCAGGAAATCCAGGCGTTTATCGGGGATGCCGATCTCGGCGGATTCAATATCGACCGTTTTGATCTGCCGCTCTTGAAACGTGAATTTAACGAGGCCGGTGTGGAATTCAGCGTCGCGAACCGTAATGTCTACGACGCGCAAAAGGTCTATCATATCAATGAGAAAAGGGACCTCTCGGCGGCGTATCAATTTTTTTGTCAGAAGGAGCTGGTCAACGCACATTCGGCGATGGCCGATACCGAGGCGACCTTGGAGATTCTCGCCCAGCAGATGGTCAAATATGGCGATGAGTCACCGGAATCCCTATTGCAGTATACCTATCAAACGTCGAACGAATTTTATGACAAAGAACGGAAGTTTCGCTGGTGGAACGGTAAGCTGTACATGATGTTCGGTAAGTACGCACGGCGTCACAGTCTTGATGAGGTGGTCAAAAAAGACCGGGGTTATCTAGAGTGGATTCTATCGGCCAATTTCAGTCAGGATATCAAACTGCTCGTGGAAAATGCCTTAAACGGACAGATGCCGGTCTACGGACAAAAAATTGACTCATAGGAGGCTGTTTTATGGCGACATTGTTCACAAAAATTATCAACGGCGAAATTCCCTGTCATAAAATTCTGGAAGATGACAATTACTTGGCATTTCTGGATATTCGGCCGATCAATCCAGGCCATACATTGGTGATCCCGAAGATAGAGATGGATTACATATTTGATCTCAATGATGATGTGCTGTCCGGCGCGTTTGTCTTTGCCAAGAAGGTCGCGGGGATGATCCGTCCAGTGGTGTCCTGCCAGCGCATCGGCATTATGGTGGCGGGATTGGAAGTGCCGCACGCGCATATCCACCTGGTTCCTATACATCAGGTGTCGGATTTGAATTTCGCCAAGGCCAAAGACACGCCGGCGGATGAGTTGGCGGCAATGGCGGCCAAGATTACCGGAGCCTAGCGGTGTTTGAATGGCAGGATGATCTCGATCGGGTCTTTAAACATACCAGTCTGATTGGCTACGGGACATCCATGAGTGTGATCTTTTACGGCTTGATAGGATTCTTTGTCTTGAAGTATTCATCTCGGCCTGAGCCGTTTATATCGCCTGATAGTTTTGTTAAATCGATATGTGTCGGCATAGCCCTGGGATTTGCCGGCTTGGCCTGGTTTATCCGTGCTAAAATTCGGCAGGATCTGGAAGTTGGGATGATGTCGGTTGACGCGGCCTTGCGGCGGCTGCAAACCAGCACATTGGTGACCTATGGCCTTTGCGAAGGCATAGGTCTCGTCGGATTGATCGTGGCGTATTTAACTCAGTCGATTCAGGATTACTACCCATACGCATTTGCCGCGCTATTGGCCTTTAGTCTTTTCTTTCCACGATACAATGATTGGGAGCGAGTGATTCAGCGGCAACAATCACGGGCGATCACCTAAGTTTGAAAACGATCAGACTGATCACAACCATTAAAGGAGTAAAACATGTCGAAGCTTACGTCTAACAAACCGTCTGACTGGACCGATGATCAAAATGCGGTATGGAAATCTCTGGAGGACCACTGGGACCATTTGATCAGCAAAAGGGTTGATGAATTTATTGAGTACATTCATCCGGATATGGTGGGGTATGGACATGAAAGTCCGTTGCCCGTTGATCGGCCATGGTTGCACAAGTGGGTCGGGTTCTGGACCAAGACAACCGATATTGCGATTTGTGAGTTGAAACCGGTTGACATTCGCGTGCACGGTGACATTGCCGTTTTGCAGTATCTAATTTTTACCATTGAAAAAAACGAGACCGGCGGCAAGCATGTGATCCGTCGGTACACGATGACATGGCAGCGTGGCCCAAAACACTGGGTGGTTATCGCGAGTCACAATAATTTGATGAACGAGACGCTCCGGGGATAGGGACAAATACGGGCGAAATATCTCACTGGGTATGTCCTAGTGAGTCCATGTATGTCATATTGACAGAAATTCAGACGGGTGGCACAATACCGTCATGCTTAACAACATGTTCACACCTACGTACACCAGAGTCGTGCTTACCACATTGCTCGCGGGACTGATAGCTGCACCCGCCATGGCCGAAAATTCCAGAGAACGAAGAATTCGTGAAATGGGATTCATTCCGATCACTGAGGTCTCGGCTGAAGACATTCCCGCCGAAAAAATCGAGTATGTGCCGGTTCCAAAGGTGATGGACATTCCGCAAAGCAGTCCGGCCCGAATCCGATCTACGTCAAACGATCGACTGGCTGCCAGATCCGAGGCGGATGTGTCGATCGAGGTCGCGCCGATCTATGTTTCTCCTAATAAGAACTCAGCCGGTGATCCGGTATCTGTGTCCACCGTTTCGCCGTCAGGTAACCTCGCGCCGATTATCGTTTCACCCAAGGGGTCGGAGATCGGACAGGTTCAGTATGACGATCCATCGCTTAACCAACGGTTTAAGGCCGTGGCCACAGCCATTTGGGATACGGATGAACCGCGGACGCGAGCTGTTGATACAAGTAATCCGATTCACCGTCAGGAAGCACGGAATTATTACGGCTATGATGAACGCTCGGGGCAGCTCAAAGACGGCTTTCAGGGGGCGATGTTTGATGAGGATCTTCACCATCAATACGCCGGTGGCGGTGTGGCGATGCCTGTGGGACAGGATGGCTACCACTATGACTATGAAAAGCCGATGCCAAATGAAGTTCTAGACGAATTTGAGCCCTATCCAACGATCGACTTAGACTATACCACGCGGGATAAGGGTTTGGGGCTTCCTTTATTCGATGCGCGGCTTCAGGTGACCGGAGGATATCGTGTCGATGACCTGGACTGGAATATCGCGGCAGACCTAAGCGGTTCGGTTGAACCGAACATTCTCTCAGAGCTAACTTGGTCCGATCTTCAGATGTTTGAAGTCAAGGGGCGTGGTGAATTGGTGTTTTCGAATATCGCCGTGGTAGATTTCAAAGCCGGATATGCCTGGATCGTCGAAGGAGAAAACCAGGATTCAGATTATTTCGGCAATAACCGTACACAAGAATTCTCGAGATCCTTATCGGATACGGATGATGGTGATGCTTGGGATTTGTCTCTTGGTGGAGGCGTGAGAATCGCAATTAATCAGCCGCACGAGCTCTTCATGGTTGACCGTCTGTGGTTGACCTTGTTGGCGGGATACTCACAACACTCACTTGATGTTCAGGATAAGAATTTGAATCAAATAATTCCGGATCTCGGAAATTTTGTAGATGGGCTTGATAGTCGTTACAATGCTGATTGGGAAGGTCCATGGCTAGGGATTCAGCTGGACGGGGCCAATCGAAATGATAAACTGTATGGCTATTTCAGAATTGAATACCACTTTCCAGATTATGAAGGTGATGCAACCTGGAATCTACGTGAAGATTTCGCCCAACCTTTGAGTTTTGAACATTGGTCTGACGATGGTTGGGGTATTGTTTTTGACATGGGTGGAAATTATCAGATTAATGACATCTGGAATTTTGGTTTCAGTCTCACATTGCAAGATTGGCAAATGGATCCGGGGCTTGATAGAGTTTATTTCAGCAACGGTACATCGGCGGATACCCGCCTGAATCAGGTTAATTGGGACTCGCTCTCTATAGGCTTTGGCCTCACCGCAAGATTTTAACCCGCCGCAACTATCCTTCCTCACAAAAAATACAAAAATTCATTGCACCAGTATCAACCCCTCCTATAATTAGATAGTATCTAGTATTGTGGCTCGTTCTTTTCAATAATACATTTGAGGTAAAATTCTGTCTGCGAAAGCCGCTGTTACCATAACGACAATTTTAGTTTTCTCGGCACCGATGTGGTGTTGGTCTGAAGTCGACCTGCCAACGGAAGTTTTGTCTGAGGATGTCATATCAGCCGAGCAGACAAAAGACACGGCAGTCATGGATTTACTGGCACAAGACGACTCAGTTCTCACCAGCACAAAAGCAGTATTGCTGGTTGAGGGGACCGCGTCGCTTCGTCACGATCCACGTGCCGATACAGATCTCGACGTGATGGAACAGGTTTTAGACGACGTCAACCATAGTTTGGGTCGAATCGAGCGGGACATTCAAGCGCAGCCAGAGTTCGCGATAGCACAAGAGATTGAATTGAACGGGGATTTGACGGACCAAGAGATCGAGTCGACGGGTTTAGGTCCGGCAATCAAGGCACAGGCTCACAAAGAAAAAGATCTTGCCGAAATTTCCCGATCATCCGTCTTGATCAGTGCAGATACGGAGCCGGAGAAATTCAGCGAGTTCGAAGTGACAGTGTCCGCCGAATCACAGTCCCAAGAGAGTCTTGTGTCCATTGAACCGTCACCGGGATCGCGACTTATTTCATCGGGATCCAGTTTACGGTCAGATCCCAAGGTGGACCAGGCTGCGGATTTTAGTCAGAAAATGGAAATACTGCAGTTGATATCAAATCAAAATCCACAGAATTTGCAGGATAATTTACTCAAAGACGATATGCCGGAAAAAACGGGAGAATAATCGATTGGACGAAAACAATTCAGTAAAATTTGACAAGCCCTTGTATATCCTGATTGTCGAGGATAACCAGGTTGACCTTCGCCTGTTGCAGGGGATGCTCGCGGTATCAGAAAATTCCACTGAGCGGTTGAAGTGGACAAACACGGTGAAAGGGGCGTTGGAGTTATTATCAGCGCATGATTTCGATGCCGTAGTTTTGGATTTGAATCTCCCGGATTTACGGGGGACCGAGACCATTCGGCGGGTCAATGAACTCTTTCCCGACATTGCGGTGGTCGTCAACACAGGCGAATACGAAGAAGAGTTGGGGATAGAGGCGTTGGAATATGGGGCGCAGGATTTTCTGGTCAAGGGACGGTACAACGGATACACATTGCTTAAGTCGCTGCACTATGCGGTTAAACGTAAGCGACTAGAGACGCAGGTGCTTGAGGCCTATGGGCAGCTCAAGGAGGCTCAAGGTCAGTTGATCCAGGTAGAGAAAATGAAGGTCATCGGCGGGATCGCCAGCGGTGTGGCGCATGAAGTCCGCAATCCTTTGGCGGCGATCAAGTATGGCATTCAGTATCTCAATGAAAAATCAACGGATCGTAGCGAGGATATCGTCAAGGTGTTGGAGAGTATGGAGGATTCAGTAAATCGGGCGAACGATATTATCACAGACCTGCTGGATTTCAGCGGATTATCCAATTTGGAACAGCAATCTGAAAGTTTAAATGTCTCGGTCCTTAAATCTTTGGCGCTGGTGAATCATGCAATCTCTAAAAAAGAAATCGCCGTAGACAAGCAAATTGATATTAACTTGCCGAATGTCAAGATTGACCGCAATAGGATTGAGCAGGTGATTATCAACTTGCTGTTGAACTCCATCAATTTTGTAGAAAATGGAGGCAAGATAACAGTCAAGACTTACACGGATGACAATCATGTTTATCTGGATGTCATTGACAATGGCAAGGGAATTGACGATTCGATCAAGAAAAGAATTTTTGATCCGTTCTTCACCACGCGGCGGGCCAATGGCGGAGTCGGCCTGGGTCTGTCGATTTGTAAAAACATCATGGATGTGCACGGAGGAAAAATTGAAGTGCAGAACAACCCGGACGCCGGCGTTACGGCCCGTTTGGTATTTCCTGTCCTCACCGCCGCCTCATAGCGGCGCACTAAAAATCCCATTTATGTCTCGCGCACGGCGTGTGTGCGTCAGTGTTCAACATCAATCATCTTTTGAGGAACCACTATGAAAAAGTCATCCAAGAATGACAAGCCCAAGAAGGTCAAGAGTCCTTACATCAAGGTTAAAAAGTCAAAGATTCACGGAACTGGAATCTATGCGAAGACAGATATCCCGGCCGGCACGCGTGTGATCGAATATGTAGGGGAGCGTGTTACCAAGAAAGAATCGGATCGCAGGGCGCAAACGCCTTTGGAAAACAATGCCGAGAACGAAGAGATGGGAGCTGTTTACCTTTTTGAAATCAACAAGCGTTATGATCTGGATGGATATGTTCCATATAATACCGCGCGATTTATCAATCATTCGTGTGATCCCAATTGCGAATCGGATATTATCAAAGGACGCGTGTATATCATCGCAATTCGGGATATCAAAAAGGGTGAGGAAATCTTTTACAATTACAACTACTCTTGGGAAGACTACGAAGATCATCCGTGCTACTGCGGGACAAAACGCTGTGTGGGATTCATACTCGCTGAAGAATATTGGCCGAAACTCAAGCGAAAACTCAAAAAAAAGCGTGAAGCCAAGCAGAAAAAAAGCAAAAAAGGCGAGAAAAATAACAAAAAATAATTTCCAAGATTTTCGTAAATTGTTGTTATTAATATGTTTAGGTTGTTTTGTGTTTCTTGATGAATCGAATATTAGGTGGTATACTTAGTTTCAATTTGATGTAAACTAAAATATTACCAATAAAGGATTTATGGTTAATCATGAAAAATACAGCCAACCTAATTCGACTCGTAGTTATTTTTTCACTTATCTTTGCGCCAGCTGTTCCTCACGCGCAAGAATCTCCAGATAAAATTGCCGACTCATTCTATGAGCACGGCCTTAAACTGCTCGAAAGCGGTGACTACAACGCTGCAATCAATGATTTCAGCCGAGCGTTTCTGCTCAATCCTCAAGATCCCAAATTATATCAGGCCCTCAAATCCCTGGCTCGCGACCGAAATGTTCCCGCGGCCCAAAAGATGGAGCTGATCCTGCTTGAAGATTTGTTGGGATATACCAACAAACTCCAGGAAAAACGCGACTATTTCCGCTATAAGCGTAATGTATTAGGGGAAGAGTTGATCAACAAGGGGTTCGATCGATCTTTTTTTGAGGAAGAGATGATGGCGATGCAGCAGGGCGTCTTTGAAGATTACAGTGTCGAAGAGCAGGCAATCCAGGAGCGCTACGCCAAGGGTGAAGATCCGGTCAAGGTGATCCACGCTTCCATCCAGTTGGAGAATGAAAGGCTGCAGAAAGAGATTGACCTGTACGAACGGCAATTTGGTCATTTAAGGGAAATCAATGCCCAGAATGGTTACATCGAAGGAGAATTGGTATATTTAAGTCCATCCGAATTCAGCCGTAAACAGAAATTTTATGATGCCGATGGCAAACGGTTACCGGTAGATGTAGCGCCGGTTCAGATCGCTGCTCAGGACCTCAACAGTATCGATGGTATCAGTTATCTGCTTGATGAAGCCAAGACGCAGATCGACAACATGAAAATGGTAGTAGACGGCCGTGATGATAAAATTCAGCAATTATCGCAGGAAGTCGTTGATCTGTCACTTGAGCTTACCGAAAGCCGTGCCAATGAGAGCTTCAAAGATCAGGAAATCACTGAACTCAAGGATGTCATTGTCGAATTTGAAACCAAGAGTTTGTTGTCTCAGCGCATGGAGCAGAATTTCAGCAAGCTCAAGAGCGATCTGGCCAAGCGGGATGAAATGATCCAGGAAAAAGATCAGAAAATCTCCGATATGGGCTATGAAATCGAAGACAAAGACCGAAACATCGAAGAGCTCAGCCAGCAAATCCAGGAATTGGTCTCCAAAAGCGACAGTCTTCAGAAAGACCTCGAAGAACGTGATCTGCAGATATCAAATTACGAAGCGCAAATTCAGGAATTAGAAGCCAGCGCGGCCAAGCTTCAGGAGTATCAGGATGAAGTTTGGAAGTTGCGACATGAGCTGACCAAGGCGCGTGAAGGTCAAGGCGAGCTGACGGAAGTCCGTTCTCAATTGGCTCAAACGGAGCAGGAATTGGCGATGAAGGATGAACTGCTTGCACAGAAAGATCAGACAGTTAATGATCTTAACCAGCAATTAGCTGATCTGGAAATCAAGTTCGCCCAAAGTCAGCAAATTATTGCCGAAAAAGAGGCATTGCTTGAGAGTCAGTCCGTTGAGTTGGCCGGCAGCCGCGATATGTTTGATTCGCAATTGATGGCCAAAGACGGTGAGATTCAGGAACTCAATAAAATTCTTGAGGAATATAGAGACAAATTAGCAAACGTTGATAAAATGTTAAATGAAAAAGACGCCAGCATGGCATCGCTTCAGGAAGAACTTACCGGGATTCGCGGTAAGCTGATCAAGGACGAGGAAAATCGTTTTGTTATCAGTGAAGCGGATGTAGCCAAGAAGGATGAAATGATTGCCGAGAAAGAGGCCGAACTGGCTGAACTTTCGCAAATGGTATCAGTCTACAAATCCAATCTGGCCAAGGCCAACAAAGACATCAATTACCAGAAACAGCAGATTGATGAACTGACCAAAGAGTTGGCCAATCTCGACAATAAAATGATGTCGAGAGATCGATTGTCGCGGGAAAAATTGAATCACATCAAACTTCTGAAAGATATGCTTAAACGCGAGAAGGAAAAGCGGGATGAGCGAAATCAGAAGCTTCGCGAAATCGTTAAAGAGAAGGTCCTTGAAATTGAAGAGCTTGAAGGGATGCTTGATGTATACAAGAGCAAGCTCAAAGATCGACATTTCGTGGCTGAAGAGCGTGAGCAATTGATGGCCAATATGGAAAATCAATTGCAAAGCACATTGATGATGCTCAACAGCAAATCAGATGTGATCAACAAGACGCATCACAATTTGAGTGTCCTTCAGGATCAGCTTAACGAAATAAATGACAGTTTGATTGCGATCCAGAACGGCAGTTCAGGGAGCGATCAGGCGGATGTAGATGAAGAAATCAATCGGTTACAGCTTAAGATAGATGACATCAATACGTTTCTTCAAGGCGAAATTCAAACGATTGAAAGCGATAAACACATGTCAGACGCCGATGAATCATCTGAACTGGATGTTGTTGACGACATCCAGTTGGATTCAGAGCTGGACAGTGTGAACATCGACGCTCAAGATCTTGAACTAGATTTAGATCATATATAAGAAACAACCCAATGCCCAAACTGAAATGTTTTGGACTTGTTTGTGTCATCTTTGCGGCTCTGTGTCCACTAGCAGCAGCCGAACAACCTGTAGAGTCCGTCGTTAAAATTTTCGTAACATCCAACAAGATGGATTTCTATCGGCCGTGGCAATCCCACGGCATCTCGTCTTCCAGCGGCTCGGGCGCGATCATCTACGGTCAACGCATTCTCACCAACGCCCATGTGGTCTCTGATCACACCTTTATCCAAGTTAAAAAACACAACGATCCCAAAAAGTACACGGCCAAGGTTATTGCGATCGGCTCGGATTGTGATTTGGCGTTGCTATCGGTCGAAGATGAAGACTTCTTCGAAGGGACACGTCCATTAGAGTACGGCGGTCTGCCCAAGCTGCAGGACACGGTTACTGTTTTGGGATTTCCGCAGGGCGGAGAGAAGTTGTCGATCACAGAGGGGGTTGTCTCCCGAATTGAAGTTTCGTCCTACGCCTTGAGTTCCCGCAAGTTGTTGAGTGTGCAGATTGATGCCGCCATCAATCCAGGTAACAGCGGCGGCCCGGTGACGCAGGACGGAAAAATGGTGGGGATTGCGATGCAGGTGCTGAACTCCGGCCAGAATATCGGCTATATGATCCCGATTCCGATCATCAGTCATTTTTTTGAGGACCTTGAGGACGGGGAGTATGATGGATTCCCGATGCTGGGGATCAATTATGGTAACACCGAAAATGACCATTTACGCAGCTTTTATCAGGCCTCCGATATCGAGGGCGGCGTCATCATTACCAAGATCCTGCCGTTTTCGTCGGCGGACAAAAAGCTTAACGAAGGTGATATTATCCTTGCGATCGACGGAGTGCCGATCGGCGAAGACGGGACCTTTGTGTTTCGCGGCAATGAACGTTTAACGTTGCCGCATCTGATTTCAAACAAGCAAATCGGTGAAAAGATCGAATTTAGCATCTGGCGGGACGGACAGGCCCAGACACTTTTTGTGGATGTCGAGAAATTTACGACACTTGTACCTCCGCCTGATCATTTTGAAAAGCCGACGTACTTTATTTATGGAGGATTGGTGTTTACCATCTTAAGTGCCGACTTAATCCACGCTTGGGGTAAGCGCTGGTGGGAGCAGGGCCCCGTGAACCTTACCTATTTCATCGTCGGCAACGGTCGTCTTAATGCTGAGATGGACCAGGAAAAAGTTGTGCTGCTGAATGTGTTGTCAGATGATATCAACGTGGGATATCATGGTCAGGGCAATGAGATCATCGAATCCATCAATGGGGAAGAGTTTAAGTCTTTCCGTGAGTTCGTGCAACTCATTGACCGGGCGAAGCGGACGAGTCCGTATACCATCATCAAAAATAGCGCCGGCGGCAAGTACATCATCGCCAACGAAGATATCGACGCCATCGATCAAGCGATCATCAAGCGTAATAATATTCCCGCCCGGTTTTCAGAAGATGTCGGCGGATGGCTTGGTATCGAACCTGCCAAAGAAGAGTAATATGGCCCATCGAATAGATGAATCACATAAGTTCAGAGATTTTGTTCACCTTGTGATGAAGGGGATGTGCATGGGAATCGCCGAGATTATTCCGGGGATCTCCGGCGGAACAATCGCCTTTTTGCTGGGCATCTATGAAAATTTCATCAACGCCATCAAGTCATTCAATATCCATTTTTTTCAGGCGCTTCTGCGGTTTAAAATCCGAGAAGCCTTCGGCATGGTGGCCTGGCGCTTCCTATTTGCCTTGGTTGTCGGTATGGGTATCTCGATTATTCTCTTGTCCCACGCGATCAGCTGGATGATTGAATATCATCCGGTGTACATCTTTTCGTTCTTTTTCGGATTGATCCTCGCCACGGTTCCGCTGATCGCGCGGATGATCGAGCATTGGAATCCATTCAAGGTAATCGTTTTTATCGGGGTTGCGATTGCGACTTATTTCTTTGTCGGCCTGGTGCCGATGCAGACACCGGAAACCGCCTGGTTTGTGTTTTTGTGCGGGGCCATTGCGATTAGTGCCATGATTCTGCCGGGTATCTCCGGATCATTTGTGCTCCTTTTGCTGGGCAAATATCACTATGTTCTCAACGCCGTGAACCAGCGTGATTTCTTGACGATTATCATTTTTATGCTGGGAATTGTCGTGGGCGTCCTGACGTTTGTCCGTGTGCTTAGTTGGCTGTTTCATCGATACCATGACATGACACTTTGTGTGCTGACAGGCTTCGTTGTTGGGTCGCTCAACAAGATCTGGCCATGGAAGAAGACGTTGCGGAGTATGGAAGGGCGGCACGGCGAAATGATCCCAATTGAGCAATTCAATCAGTGGCCGAGTGTCTTTGATCACACCGTGATGATCGCCGTATTAGCCATGTTGCTGGGATTCATTTTGGCGATTATCATCAACGGCGGTAATACCAGTTCATTCCGCGGCATAAATAGGGCTTGACAGTCCATTCGCACAACGATAGAATTTTTTAGTTTTTGGGAAAAGCATTGACGTTTTTCCTGTTTACATTTTTCTGGGCAACGAAGTCCTTCTTTACATATATTCACGTCATTCGTGTATATACGTTCGGAAGGATTTTTTTATATACAGAAGATGTCCAATAAAAAGGGGGGATAAATGAATCGAACATTGTTAATGATGTTGACAATGGCCACGGGATTGCTGTGTGTCCCGGGTTTGAGTTTTGCCGCTGAAGAAATTGGTCCGGATTCGGGGATTACCGCTTGGATGATTACATCCACGGCCCTTGTATTATTGATGGTTCCCGGTCTGGCCTTGTTTTATGGTGGTCTGGTTAGAACAAAGAATGTCTTGGGGACGATGATGCACAGTTTCGCCTCGATGGCAATTGTCGGGGTGCTCTGGGCTGTCTGCGGCTATGCCTTGAGTTTTGGCCCTAATGTCCTGGGCGGCTGGATCGGATGGGACAGCAGTCTGCTGTTTCTTGAAGGTCTGGACAATGCCTATAGTGAAGGTGGTATTCCTGATTACGTGTTTGCGATGTTTCAGGGTAAATTTGCCATTATCACACCTGCCTTAATCGCCGGCGCGTTCGCCGAGCGAGTTAAATTCAAGAGTTATTGTATTTTTATCGTTTTGTGGATCCTGTTTGTCTACTGTCCGCTGTGCCATTGGGTTTGGGCGGAAGATGGATTCCTTTACAATATGGGAGCGGATGGCGCCATCGACTTTGCCGGAGGTACCGTTGTGCACATTTCATCCGGAATCAGCGCGCTTGTGATTGCGCTTTACATCGGGGCTCGACGAGGATATCCAAGAACGGCGATGCACCCGAATAACCTGGTCTTCACATTACTTGGAGCCGGATTGCTCTGGGTGGGATGGTTTGGATTCAATGCCGGTAGTTCGGTTAATAGTGGTTTGGATACAGCTCGAGCCCTCACCGTCACTCAGGTGGCCGGAGCCAGCGGGGCGTTGATGTGGATGCTGATTGAGGCCTTAAAGCATGGTAAAGCGACGAGTTTGGGATTGGCCAGTGGGATTCTGGCCGGACTTGTGGTTATCACACCGGCTGCCGGTGTCGTTCAAGTCCCAGCCGCGATCATTTTAGGTTTCATTGCTTCCGTCGTGAGCTATTCGGCTATTCAGCTGAAAACGAAATTGGGTTATGACGATACGCTGGATGTGTTCGGTATTCACGGTGTATCCGGAATTGTCGGGGCTCTTGGACTTACATTTTTTATTCGTGAGGAATGGATGGCTGAGGCCGCCGCCAATGTCAGCGGAGGAACATGGACCGTGATGCAGCAATTCGGCGTTCAGTTGGCTGCGACGGGAATCACAATCGGTTACACGGTTGTTGTCACACTGGCGATCACATTCTTGGTGGATAAACTCTGCGGGTTCCGTATTTCTGAAAAAGATGAAATGACCGGGCTCGATGAAGCTTGCCACGGGGAACATGGGTACGGACTACTAAACTTAAATTAATCCAATTATCCGTTTGAGGATAGGGGGTACATATATGAAAATGATAACCGCAATTATTCAGCCGGATAAGCTCGACGAGGTTTCCGAAGCGCTGATAAAAAAGGATATCACCCGAATCACGGTCGGGCGGGTAACCGGTCATGGTCAGAAAATTGAGGGGGATCTCTATCGGGGACAGGAAGTCGGGATGGACCTAAGTCCTAAGATCCGAATTGAGATCGCCTGTAATGATGCGTTCGTCAAAGAAATTTGTGACATCATCATTGAGACAGCCAAACACGACGGAGGGAAGCTTGGTGACGGCAAGATATTCATCTCGCCGCTTGAGGAGTGTATTCGTATTCGCACCGGACAACGGGGATCCGAGGCGATCTAATCATTATGTTAAACCCGGAAAGCTGACTTGGCTTTCCGGGTTTTTTTGTAGGTCTTTGACGTTGTAACGGTGTATGGGTATAATATCTCAGTAGGTGAACTATGCTTAATGCTTTTTTTGTAGGGCTCGGCGGATTTGTCGGATCCATCGGCCGCTACTTATTGATCAATTTTTCCAAACGCCTGTCAGCCGGTCACTGGTTCCCGATCGGTACGTTAACTGTTAATATCGCGGGATGCTTCCTGATTGGCATATTGGGCGGTTATTTACAGGATCGATCCGATATAGCGGAACATTGGCGATTATTTGTCATTGTCGGTGTGTTAGGCGGGTTTACTACTTTTTCAACATTTGGTCATGAAACTGTCCATCTCGTTAAATCAACGCAGTCTTTGGGAGCGTTACTCAATATAATTCTGCATGTTTCCTTGTGCTTATTTGCGGCATGGTGGGGGCATCATTTAGGGAGGTAATTTACCGTGAAGAAAGTCTTGTTTGTTTGTATCCACAATAGCGCCAGGAGTCAGATGGCCGAGGCCTATCTCAATCAATTGGGGCAGGGGCAATTTGCTGCGGAGAGTGCCGGGATTGAGCCGGGACAACTCAATCCGGTGGTGGTTGAGGTTATGGCCGAGGAAGGGATCGACATTGCCGCAAATACCACTAACAGTGTGCAGGAATTTATTGAGGCAGGACGTCAGTATGATTATCTGATAACGGTTTGTGATGAGGCCAGTGCCGAGCGCTGTCCTGTTTATCCGGGAGCAGGAATCCGCCGTCATATCGGATTTGAAGATCCTTCATCTCTGGCGGGATCCGCAGAAGAAAGGCTTCAGCAAACCCGTAAGATTCGGGATCAAATAAAACGCGAAATAGAGGCGTTTATACAGTCGGAGACATAGTTGGGTTGAAGCTGAGAGAGCGATGGCGGCTTAATTGGTTCGGAGTATCGAAATTTACATAAGTATATAAATTACAGTAGTTTATGTAATTATTTGGTTCGGAGGGGTGGAAATGGAGGTTAAATTTGTGCTATACTGTACAGAAAAAGGGAAACCAGATGTCCAAATCATTTAAAGTTACAGCCAGCTTATTGATGTTTTTTTTAATATTTGCAATGGCAATGTGTCCTCCAGCTGTTGCGGATGAGGTCCCCTTGTACATAAAGTATCGGTTTCAGAAGGAAACCGGTCGTCGGTGGATAGATGCATCGCATGAGCGGCAACAGAAGTTTTTGGCCGAGGTTCGGGATCGAAACCGAAAGGCCAGAATGCGAAAGCAAGTCAAAGCCATGAAGCAGGCTCAGAAAGCCAGTGTCGAACAGTCTCGCCGGGCGGTCAAGGAAGCCAAAGAAAATGCTCGAAAACAGCGACGGCTAGTGAGACAGCAAATCAAGCAGCAAAAACTGCTTTTGCGAAGACAAAAAGCTCAGCAAATGCGGGCCAAAATGATTGAGAAAATCCGACAGGCCAGAGAGAAAAGCAAGAGTTTACGTCGTTAGTATTTTGGATAAAATCGCAGAACTTACAAATTTTATTTTAACCTCCAAAAACCTATGCTTCTTCACGGGAGCAGGTATATCCACTGACAGCGGTATCAGCGATTACCGCAGCAAGGGCGGTCTGTGGGACCGCTTCACACCCATCACCATCCAAGAATTTATAGATGATCCAGCCAAACGTCAGGAGTATTGGCGCAGAAAGATCGAGTTGTATCAGAATTTTTCCAAGGCCAAGCCTAATCCTGGGCACGTAGCAATTGCCGAATTTGAGCAATTCGCCCCGGTGCGTGGGGTGATTACCCAGAACATTGATGGTTTGCATCAGCTCGCCGGAAGTACAGCCGCTCATGTCATTGAGATCCACGGCAGCAACCGGGAAACTATTTGTCTGAATTGTGGAGACTTGACGTCTTGGGAGGATTCTTATCAACGTTTGACTAGCGGCGAATCGGCACCGCTTTGTCTCTCCTGCGGCGGTTTGCTCAAACCGAATACCATCTCATTTGGGCAGCGACTCAACCCAGAAATTTTGGATAGGGCTGTACAACTGGCCGGTGAATGTGATTTAATGATTGTAGTCGGGTCAACACTCCTCGTGGAGCCGGCGGCAAGTTTACCTCGCATTGCGAAGAAGAACGGAGCCGCTTTGGTGATCATCACGCTGTCGGATACGCCCTTAGATCAGCTGGCCGATATCAAATTTTCTGAATCAGCATCCGACGTTTTATCCGCGGCGGTTGAATCGTGTCGATCTTAACCAACCATCTTTAATCCAAATGAATGAGTGGCTTTTAAAAGGCGTAGATTTTGTATGGGGAATTCCCCTCATGCTATTTCTTGTAGGGACGGGTCTTTTTCTGACGATTCGGTTGCGTTGTGTTCAATTCCGCGGCTTATCACATGCCGTCCGCGTCGTGAGCGGAATTTTTGATCGCCAGAATGATCCAGGTGAAATATCACACTTCCGGGCCTTGTCCACGGCCCTGTCAGCAACCATCGGGACCGGGAATATCGTCGGTGTGGCGGCGGCCATTCTGGCCGGCGGACCGGGCGCTGTGTTCTGGATGTGGGTGACGGCCTGTGTCGGAATGGCCACCAAGTTTTCCAGTTGTACCCTGGCCGTCCATTTCAGGAAGATTGACGAGCATGGAGAGGCGCATGGCGGTCCGATGCATTTTATCGAACGGGGCATGGGGCGGCAGTTTAAATGGCTGGCCGTGGCCTTTGCGGGCTTCACGGCGCTGGCCAGTTTTGGTATCGGAAATATGTTCCAGATCAACAGTATGGTCTCGGCGGTGAGTGAGCTCATGTATGGGCAAGGCATTGAGCCTCACCTGGGATTAAAGTGGGGTATCGGGATTGTCTCGGCGATGGCTGTGGCCAGTGTGATCCTGGGCGGGATCAAGCGAATCGCGGTTATTGCGGGATTTCTGGTTCCCTTTATGTGTGCCGCCTACGTGTGTATTGGCCTGTTCATTTTAGTATTGAACGCTGAATCAATCCTCCCGGGAATTAAGCTGATTTTGTATCATGCATTTAATGCGCCGGAGTCAGTCACGGGAGGACTCTTGGGTGGAGTGATCCGTTCAGGCGTGGCGCGTGGTTTATTTTCCAATGAGGCCGGTCTGGGATCGGCGGCGATGGCCCATGGCGCCGCGCGAACGAGCGAGCCGGTGCGGGAAGGTCTTGTGGCCATGTTAGGGCCGTTGATTGACACGCTCGTGGTCTGCACAATCACGGCGCTGGTGATCGTGAATACCGGTGTTTATGAAACAGTGAAGATCAAAGGACAGCTTACCGCCGCGGCATTTGATGCGGGGCTTCCGGGAGCCGGTTGGGTTGTCTCGGTCGGGATTATCCTCTTTTCATTTTCAACACTCGTCGCCTGGTCTTACTACGGAGATCGGGCGGTTGACTATCTGTTCGGACCCCATGCAGTCACACCGTACCGGTTTGTTTACACCGGGTTTATTATATTGGGGGCCGTCCGTCCGCTGGATGAAGTGATCAATTTTTGTGACATCATGAACGCGTTGATGGCCATCCCGAATCTGATTGCTATAATCGTCTTGTCCCCGGTGGTGGCGGATCTCACCCGGAATTATATGCGGAATTTGTCCCACGCCACGACGGGCGAGTAAAAATTCCTTGTCATCCGGCGGTCGAATCATATAATTGTAGGATGTCAAAAACGACCCATCACATCAAGGCCGTCATCTTCGATATGGACGGCGTGATCACGAATACAATGCCGGACCATCACCGCGCCTGGAAAGTCACCCTGGATAAATACGGTATTCCGCTGACGCATGAGGATGTTTATACCCGAGAAGGTCAGCCGGGAGACGAGGCATTGGTGGAGATATTCGCCAAGTACAAGGTTTCCGGGCGGGATTCCGAAATTCCCGTGATTTTGCGGGAAAAAGAGGAGTATTTTAAAGAAATTGTTCGGTTGAGATTTATTCCAAAATCAAGGACCCTGCTTCGAACATTACACAAACGCGGTATTCACCTGGCGCTGGTCACCGGGACGGCCCGGCATGAGCTTAAAAAGATTTTACCGGATTCCCTGGCCAGTCTGTTTTCGGTGGTTGTCACGGGAACGGATGTCACGAATGGCAAGCCTCATCCGGAGCCGTTTTTAAAAGCCCTAAAGCATTTGGCTATTCCGGCCCATGAGGCGGTGGTGATTGAAAACGCACCGTACGGTATCCGGTCGGCCAAATCAGCGGGCCTCAAGTGCATCGCCCTGGAAACATCTTTATCTCGGCAACATTTATTCGAAGCGGATCATATATTTGAATCCATGACCGATCTCAATGAAAAAGTACATTTTGAACTGATCGCATGAAATCCAGCAAAATTTTAGTCCTCTACAAAAAGACCGCCTATTCCATTTACAAAGGCGAAAAAATCATCGGTGATTCGGCGGCAACGTCATTGCTGAGGGCCGAACATCGGCGCCTGCGAAAGGCCCACGACGAGCATCATCAGACTTATGAGCATGTCATCCAATCGCTGAAAGAGATGGGTGTGGCGTTTAAGGCATTTTACCGCGGGCGGGAAATTCCGTTTCGGGATTACGATATTGTGCTCACCATCGGAGGTGACGGAACATTTCTGAAGGCTTCATCTTTTCTGGATAAACAATTGATTATCGGGATCAACTCTGCGCCATCTTACAGCGTCGGGCGGTTGTGTACTATGAAATTGGATTCATTTCAATCGACGATGTCAAAGGTGATGGCCGGCCGTCACAAAGTCCGGGAATTGCAGCGTATTGAATTACGGGTGGGTAAAAGGCCCCCACTGAATGTTCTTAACGATGTGCTGATCGCGCATTCCAACCCCGCCGTGTTGAGCCGCTATTCGTTGAAGATCGCCGGCAAGCAAGAAGAGCAGCGAAGTTCGGGTATTTGGGTTTCCACTCCGGTGGGCAGTTCGGGAGCTATCGGCTCGGCCGGGGGTAAACAGTTGCCGGCATATGCCAAAAAGTTTCAGTATCTGCCCCGGGAGCTGTATGAAGGTTTGTATGATCCCTACAAATTAGTCGGGGGTGTTCTGGGGCCGCGGGCTTCACTTAATCTCGTATCCTTGATGCCCAAAGGCCGGGTGTATGTCGATGGGGGACAGAATCAGATTGAGTTTCCCTACGGAGAGCACATCCGGTTGACGCTATCCAAAAACCCAATAAGGACATTACCCCTATGAAAAGTGTATTGATCATTTCACACGGCAGCCGTTCGGCGAAGACCAAAGAAGAGGTCGAACAGTTGGTTGAAAAACTCAAGGTCAGGAATTCTGAGCTGATCTTTCGATATGGATTTCTGGAACTTGAATCACCAAGCATTCCGGAGGGGATTGATCAATGTGTGGCGGCCGGAGCCAATGAAGTCCTGGTCCTGCTGAACTTTCTCAATGCCGGACGTCATGTGGACAAAGATATTCCAGAGATCGTCGAGGAGTCCCGCCAAAAACATCCGAAGGTCTGTATACATATCAGTCCGCCGGTGGGGCAACACCCCGGCATCGTGCAATTATTTACCGATATCATCCATGACAACTAATTTTCCATGACTTCCCGGCCTTCCATCGCCAGATTACTGAATAATTGGTACCGAAAGAATTCCCGGGCCCTACCGTGGCGTGAAACCACGGATCCCTACAAGATCTGGATATCCGAGGTCATGCTCCAGCAAACCACCGTGGCGACGGTTATTCCATACTATCAGAAATGGACCAGCAAATATCCTACGGTCCATGCCGTCGCACAGGCGTCCGAACAGGAATTGCTCAAGATGTGGCAGGGGCTCGGATACTATCAGCGTGCCAAGAATCTTCACAAAGCGTCTCGCATCATTTCCCAAGAACTCAACGGCAAACTGCCATCAACCCGGGAGGAGTTGAGTAAGCTTCCAGGCTTCGGGCCATATACCACGGGCGCGGTCCTGAGCATAGCCTTTGACAAAAGAGAGCCGATCGTCGATGCCAACGTTCGTCGTGTGGTGATGCGTTTACTCGCGATTGAAGGAGAGGCGACACCCAAGGTGGACAATCAGATTACCGAGTATCTCTGGGAAGTGATGCCGCAACGTAATTTGCGTACGTTTAATCAGGCCTTGATGGAGCTCGGCGCTTTGGTGTGCCGCAGCAAATCACCATTGTGTTTGCTGTGTCCGCTCAAAGACCATTGCGCGGCGTATCGCCAGGGCGTGCAGGAGATCATTCCGCCTCCCAAGCGGAAAGTCATAAAGGATCTCGATGTCGCGATCGCGGTCATAGAAGCTGATGGAAAGTATCTGATCCAAAAACGCGGTTCCAAGGGGCTGATGGCGGATCTGTGGGAATTTCCTGGCGGTAAGATTGAGTCCGGCGAAAGTCCGCGACAGGCCTTGAAGCGGGAGGTTCGCGAGGAGGTGGATATTGAGATTGCAGAGATCCGCCACTTTATCGATCTCAAGCATTACTATACCCAGTTTAGAGTCCACCTGAAGGTATTCCTGTGCCGGCCTGAGAATCCGCCGGTGGAGACGGCGGATCGTCAATGGGTGTCCAGGGCTGATTTGTCCCGCTTTCCGATGCCTTCCGGAAGTGCCAAAATAGTTGACAAACTACAGCAATGATGATATCCTTACTAGCCTAATCAAGTTAGTAAGGATTAAAACAATGCGTATTTCAGCCAAAATTGATTATGCCTGCCGGGCGCTTCTGGAGCTGTCCCTGCATTGGCCCAACAAGACACCGTTGCAGATCAGTGAGATCTCCCGGCGTCAAGACATTTCGATACAGTTCCTGACGCAGATCCTGATATCGCTCAAGCAGCTCGGTTATACGGAAAGTGTCCGCGGAAAACGCGGTGGATATCTGCTGTCGAGGTCGCCGCAAGATATCAAGCTTGATCAGGTGGTGGTGGATCTGGGCAGCGTCGGATACAGCGTGGCGGAGCGGACGTCGGACGAAAACAGTGTAATGGATCAGATCTGGGCCGAGGTGGACGAGGCCGTGCTCAAGGCGATGGCGAATATTACGTTTGAAGATATCGCCAACCGGCAGAAGTCCCAGGAAAATATAGTGATGTTCGACATCTAATCGATGCACACGATACAAGCGGATTAACGGATTTATGGTCTTTGTCATTTTCTTACTGGCCGTGTTCTTTGCCACCAATATGGGAGGCGCCAGTTTTGCCGCCTCTTTTTCAGCGCCCTATGGCGGAAAAGTGATCGGACACGGACGGGCTGCGATTTTGTTTATTGTCTTTGTCCTGATAGGCGCTGTGCTATTCGGACAAAACGTGGCGGTCACGTTAGGCAATAACATCGTGCCGGCGTCGGCGATGACAGGCAAGGCCATCGTTATTGTCTTTTTATCCGCGGGGCTCAGCATGTTTGTGGCCAATCGTGCCAACATCCCGCAGTCAACCAGTCTGGTAACGGTCGCGGCGATTGCCGGAGTCGGATGCTACATCGGTGATGTCAATACACGTGAGATTTTACGTTTTGTCCCGTTCTGGATCTTACTGCCACTGCTGAGTTATTTGATGACGTATATCTGCGTCGGACGGATCTATCCGCCCCGGGCGGGTAACTTTTGGATTTATCAGAAGTTAGTGAACCAGAAAAGCAAGCTCAAGGCGTTTGTTCTGATCGCCAGTTGTTACAACGCTTTCTCCGTCGGGACCAACAATGTCGCCAATGTGGTCGGGCCGATGATGGGATATGGCCACACACCATCTGGACAATATGGTTTTGGAGGAGATGCCTCGGCTATACTGATGCCGGTTATGGCCGTTATTTACGGGCTTGGGGCGGTGCTGTTTACCGGCCCAATCAAAACGGCCGGCAACAAAATCGTGCCGTTGGGATTGATGACGGCATCGGTTATTTCATTTATCAGCGGAACGCTCATGATCATTGCGTCGTGGTGGGGCGTTCCGCAATCATTTGTCATGCTCCAGATGGGCGCGCTATTTGCCGTGTCGAGTTTGAAGCACGGCACGGAGTACACGCTTAAAAATCCATTGATTCAGCGCACGTTTTATACCTGGACTATTAATCCCGTGATCACATTGTTTATCAGTTACGGATTGTGTTTTTTAATTATGAGGTAATATGTCAGCCAAGATCGTTGATACAGTGATAGATTTGATTGGAAATACCCCTTTGATTCGGTTAAACCGGATCCGGTTGGACGACCAGTCGGCGGAGATTCTCGGAAAACTGGAATCCTTTAACCCGGGCGGCAGCGTGAAGGACCGGCCATGTCTGGAGATGATTGAAGCGGCGGAACGCGAAGGATTGATCAGTGAGGGAACCACGATCATTGAGCCCACTACGGGCAACACCGGTATTGGCCTGGCCATGATTTGCGCGGTCAAAAAGTACAAATGTATTTTGACCATGCCCGAGGACTTGAGTCTGGAGAGGATCTATCTGTTGCGCTCCTACGGGGCCGAAGTGGTCTTGACCCCGGCCCGGGCGGGTGTACGCGGCTCCATCGAGCGGGCTGAGCAGTTGCACAAGAAGATCAAGAACAGCTTTATTCCGCTTCAGTTCAAAAGCCGTTCCAATCCCGAGGCCCACCGCAAAAGCACAGCCGTCGAAATTCTGGATGCCTGTGATGGTCGGATAGACGCCTTTGTCGCCGGCGTGGGAACAGGCGGGACGATTACCGGAGTCGGAGAGATTCTTAAGGAACGGATCAGTCACGTGAAGGTGGTGGCTGTCGAGCCTGAGACCTCGGCGGTTTTATCCGGACAAAAGCCGGGGCAACATCGTATCCAAGGGATCGGCGCCGGTTTTGTTCCGGAGATCCTGAATCGATCTATTATAGATGAAATCATTCCCGTGTCGGATCAGGACGCGTTTGATATGACGCGTTTGCTGGGATCCCGGGAAGGGCTTTGCGTGGGCATATCGGCGGGGGCGAATGTGGTGGCTGCCCGTCAAGTGGCGCAGCAATTAGGGCCTGATAAACGGGTGGTCACGATTTTATGTGATACCGGCGAACGATATTTTTCAACCGAACAGTTTTTTACCGCTTAGGAGAATTTTCTGATGAAAGAAAAAATCAATGACTATATCCAGCAGACCGGCGGGTTTGAGGCCGAAGAGATCCTGAAATTTGCCTATTCAGAATTTGGCGATCGATTGTCCTTCGCGACAAGTCTCGGCGAGGAAGATCAGGTCTTGACCGATTTGATCGCCAAGGCTGAACCACGGATTCGGATATTCACCCTGGACACGGGGCGATTATTTCAGGAAAGTTATGATCTGCTCGCCAAGAATCAAAAACGCTATCCAATGGCGGTGGATGTTTACTTTCCTAACGCGGCGAAGATAGAATCGATGGTCAAAGAACATGGTGTTAATTTGTTTTACGATAGCGTCGAGAATCGAAAGATGTGTTGCGGAGTTCGCAAGGTTGAGCCGTTGCAACGTGCGCTTTCGACGGTGGATGCGTGGATTACCGGCCTGCGGCGGTCTCAGTCAGTAACCAGGGCGAACATGAAGACGTTTGAGTGGGATGATGCCAATCAAAAGGTCAAGATCAATCCATTGGCCGATTGGTCATTGGACCGATTGCGGGAATACATTCAAACAAACAAGGTGGATGTGAGTCCGTTGCATGAAAAGGGATTTGTAAGTATTGGTTGCGCGCCGTGTACGCGTGCCATCAAGCCGGGGGAAGATATCCGTGCCGGACGGTGGTGGTGGGAAGCGCCGGAACAGAAAGAATGTGGTTTACACAACAATCCCAATCGTCCCCCGGCCAAGTCGTAATTTTCGAGCGTATAGGGAATCTATTCAAAGTTTAATTCATACAGGAGCAAGACATGAGCAAGCAAACGATGACGAAACTAGATGAAATTGAGGCGCAAAGTATATTTATCTTTCGTGAAGCCTACCGCGAGTTCAAGAATCTCGCGATGCTGTGGTCGATTGGAAAGGACAGTACCGTACTCTTGTGGTTGGCCCGTAAGGCCTTCTTCGGTCACGTGCCGTTTCCATTGGTTCATATTGATACCAGTTACAAGATCCCGGCGATGATCGAGTATCGGGACAAGCTGGCCAAGGAGTGGAAGCTTAATATGGTCTATGGCCAGAACAAACAAGCCCTAAAGGACAAACAAACGTATCCCGATGGAGCGATTGATCGAATCTCCTGCTGCAAGGCCTTAAAATCAGAAGCGCTCAAGCATACCCTGGCCGGCTCATGGCCGCGATTTCGGTTGAATCATGAGATCGGTGAGTATGAGGTCGATACCAACACAGAGCCGTACACAGGTGTTATTGTCGGTGTTCGAGCGGATGAAGAAGGCAGTCGCTCCAAGGAACGGTATTTCTCGCCGCGGGATAGAAACAATGATTGGGACGTCGGTGATCAGCCGCCGGAGCTTTGGAATCAGTTCAAGACCGATTTTGCGCCGGGAACTCACCTGCGGATTCATCCACTGCTGGACTGGACGGAGTTGAATATCTGGGAGTACATCGAACGTGAAAATATTCCGATTATTGATCTGTATTTTGATCAAGGCGAGGGGACGCGTTACCGGTCTCTTGGATGTATGCCGTGCACATTACCGGTTGAATCGACGGCCAAGAATGTACCGGAGATTGTCGAGGAGCTTCGATCCGGAAAATTTAAAAACATAGCCGAACGATCCGGTCGAGCTCAGGACAAAGAGGACGGCGGCGGTCTGGAAACACTGCGGGTTGACGGATATATGTAGGTACATCATAGGCGCTAATCAATCGTAGATATGAGAAACGAAAAGGATATAGAGATGAACGAAAAAGAACAAATGAATGTTGTGATCGTCGGTCATGTGGATCACGGAAAGAGCACGCTGATCGGACGTCTGCTCGCGGATACAGGTTCCCTGCCGGAAGGCAAACTGGATCAGGTCAAGGATATGTGCAAGCGCAATGCCAAACCATTTGAGTATGCGTTTTTGCTGGATGCCCTGAAGGACGAACAGGCGCAGGGGATCACCATTGATACGGCGCGAAGTTTTTTCAAATCCGAGAAACGGGATTACATCATTATCGATGCCCCGGGGCATATCGAGTTTCTAAAGAACATGGTCACCGGCGCGGCCCGGGCCGAGGCGGCGATGCTTGTCATCGATGCCAACGAAGGGATTCAGGAAAATTCTAAACGTCACGGTTACATTATGTCGTTTCTGGGTATCAAGAACGTGACGGTTTGTGTCAACAAGATGGACCTGGTGGACTATGATGAAAAGACCTTTAACGATATTCATCTTGAGTACACCAAATTCCTCAAGGAAATCAATCTGGTCCCGCAGCACTTTATTCCGATCAGTGCCCGTGAAGGAGACAATATCGTGCATCTATCGGAGAAGATGCCATGGTACAAGGGGTTATCCATTCTCGAGGCCTTTGATGACTTTAAGAAAAAAGCACCGAAGAGTGAATTGGATCTGCGCTTTCCGATCCAGGATATTTACAAGTTTACTGAACAGGGAGACGACCGACGAATCTTTGCCGGACGGATCGAATCAGGTTCGGTTAAAGTCGGCGATGAAGTGGTGTTCTTGCCGTCGAATAAGCGGTCGCGGGTGAAAAGCATTGAAGGATTTAATCTACCGGAGCAGACCGAGGCCTTTGTCGGTCAAAGCACCGGGATCACCCTTGAAACACAGATATATGTGAAGCCAGGAGATATTGTCAGTATCGCCAGTCAACGTCAACCGCATGTGAGTTCCAAGCTCAAGGTCAATTTGTTCTGGATGGGCAAACAGCCGTTCATCAAGGGACGTAACTACAAGATTAAATTGGCCTCCCAAAAAGTTCCGGTAGTTTTGTCGCAGATCAATAGTGTGTTGGATGCGTCGGAGCTTTCATCCATGTCAAACAAGCCGCAGGTTGATCGGCATGACGTGGCCGAGTGTGTGCTGGAGACACTGAAGCCTTTGGCCTTCGATGAAATCTCCGCGATCTCCGAGACGGGTCGATTTGTGATCGTCGATAACTACGAGATTGCCGGTGGCGGTATCATCCTTGCACCTGTCTTTGAAGAGGCCAGTGCCTTAAAAGAACATATTCATGCGCGGGAGCATAACTGGTTGCGTAGTGAGATAAGCAGCTCTCAGCGTGCGGAAAAGCAAGGTCATAAATCCGCCTTCGTGGTTCTGACCGGCTCAGTGGATTCGGGTAAAATTGATCTGGCCCGTGCGCTTGAGTCCCAATTGTTTAGTTCGGGGCAGCAGGTGTACTATATGGGATTGTCCAGTGATCTGATGGCGACACAGATCGGTACGGGTGACAGGACACTTAATCGTGTGCGGCATATTTATCAGCTGGGAGAGATGGCGCATATGATGACCAATTCCGGGATGATTTTGTTGGCGACGGTATCAGATCTCGATGCCTACGAACTGGATATTCTCAAACAGCTTAATCGTCCCAACATGACCATTGTTGTAAATGTCGGTGAAAAAATGTTCTCGGATGAACGTATCGATCTTCAGGTTCAGGACCCGAAATCAGGCCCAGAGAGCGTTCAGGAGATAGTCAAATATCTTACAGACAGCCTGACGCCGGACCCGGAATTCTCGATTTGATCATCTGATTTCTTCGAATGTCGCTTGCCTAATAAGTTGCAATAAAACGTATTTTCAAATACCATTTGACATGAAATAGGACGGATGTTAATATCCGGGTAGTCAATAACTAAGTTATATTGCGACGTATTTAGGTTGATCCATGTCCAAGCAAGAAGAACGCTGCGATTGCGGCAAATTGCTGTTCAAGCTCACCCCGCGAGGGTTAGAATTTAAGTGTAACCGCTGCAAAGAGATCCATTTGGTTCCCTTGTATCGGATAGACACTGAATTTCGCAATATCTGTCCGGTTATTGACCAGACGCACAAAAAATAACCGCAGAGACTCGAGATCACGAATCCTAAGTCCAAAACAAAGATGTCGAAAGAAAGGAAAGACTATGTCATTTGGACCCAGGGAATTCGTCCCGCCACTCAAATCAACCAGCCAAACACTTGTTAAATGCTTGTTTTGTGTCGCCGTTTTATTAGGTGTCACCTGTACCGCCCAATATGCCCAGGCCGAAATCTGGGATGTGGTCACCGTACTCGGTCAGCGCGAGAGCGAAGGGAATCTTCCCGGATCAGGCGGAAGTGTCAGCGCCGAGGAGATCCGTCAGCATAACTATGATGACGTCAACCGGGCGTTGCGAAAAATCCCCGGCGTTTATTTACGTGAAGAGGATGGTTTCGGACTTTTCCCTAATATATCGTTGAGAGGTGTGGATACCAATCGCAGCTCCAAGGTGACCATTATGGAGGATGGAATTCCGTCCGCCCCAGCTCCATACTCGGCCCCGGAGGCGTACTACTCACCCACCACCGGACGGATGAGCAAAATTGAAATACTCAAAGGGTCCAGTCAGGTCAAATACGGACCGCATACCACCGGCGGCGTTGTTAATTATGTTTCCACGCCGATTCCTGATCAGCGTGAGTTTTATCTCAAAACCATCGGGGGGAATCACGGCGAGTTACGGACGCATGGGTATTACGGTGACGTGATCGATACGGAGTTTGGTCGGTTTGGAATTCTGCTAGAAGAATACTTTCGCTCGAACAACGGATTTAAAGATTTGGATTCAACCGCTGAAAATGACGGAGATAGCACGGGATTTCAGAAATCCGAACCTATGCTCAAATTGTCGTGGGAATCTCCCGAGGAGGCCGAGACGTATCAGCGTCTCGAGGCCAAGTTTGGCTATAGCGATATCGACGCCGATGAGAGCTACTTGGGATTGACCGAGGCCGATTTTGATGCCAATCCGTTCCGTCGATACGCGGCAACACGCTTTGACAACCTTCAAACGGAAAACGTCCGTACATCTTTGAACTACTTCCGTGAGATCGGAGAACAAATCAGCTTGAGCCTGACGGGGTATTACACCGAGTTTCACCGTGATTGGGCCAAGCTGCACAATATCGGGGGAGGATCCGAGTCTAATTTGTCCGAAGCCATTGCGGCCGGTGGGACATCACTTTCAATCCTAAAAGGTGAAGCGGCCGGCACCCTAAATGTCCGTCATAACAAGCGGGACTACGAGACCTATGGATTTAAAACGGCGACCAACATTGATTTTCAGCTAGGTGAGACAGATCACGAACTGGAAATCGGATGGGGGATTCACTACGACTATATCCGACGAAAACAAAATACGGATATTTATACGCAGGACGCCAATGGAAATATCACGGGTGTCACGTCAACCGCACCCGGGACAGCGGGTAATCGCCGTCAGGACAGCGACAGTTTTTTTGCCTATGTCAAAGACAGCTTTGACGTCGGACCGTTTACGTTTACGCCGGGGTTCCGCTACGAAAAGGTTAATTACGAATTCATTGATTTTGATACGTCCGGGGCGAATCCGGATATGATCACTCAACGGGCATCGTCGGATATTTCGGCCCATGCCGGCGGTTTGGGGGTAAACTATGAATTTGACGAACAAACATCATTCTTCGGCGGAATTCACCAGGGCTATTCGGTTCCGGGACCGCGTGACAACGCGCGCAGCGGACTGACAGAGGAGACCAGTCTTACCAAAGAAGTCGGTGTACGCTACCGTTCGGGCAATCAGGCGTTTCAGACCGAGCTGTCGTATTTTCACACGAGCTTTGATGATCTGCTCGTCGTCGATAACATCGGCGGGGCGGGTACGGGCGACAGTGAGAATGTCGGAGAGGCCATCAGTCAGGGGATTGAGTTTAAGGCGCAATACGATGTCGGGATCGCCAAGCAAAAGGATTATAAGAATCCGTTCTATGTGGCCTTTACTTTCACCAACGCGGAATTGGACGGCGATTCAAATTCAACGGATGCCGAATCGATCTTTGCCGGCGGCAAGGATGGCAACAAGATACCATATGTTCCCGAGTTTCAATTCAGTGTGGGGACCGGCATCGAAACGGATCGATGGGGCGTTTTTGTCGACGGAATATATGTGGATGAAACATTTTCAACCGCCAGTAATACTTCATCACAAATCCGGCCGGATGGAACGCCGGACGCGCGGTTTGGAAAGACCGATGATTATTTCATTATTGATCTGTCGGGATACTATAAGATTAACGAAAATACCAAGCTATTGGCCAGCATTCATAATCTGACGGACCGGGAATATGTTGTATCACGGCATCCGCATGGGCCACGGCCGGGAAAGCCGTTTACGGTGACAGGCGGTATTGAAGTTAAGTTCTAAGGGGAAATTGTAGATGTTGTGGGATCATAGTGTAATTGAATTATTCCAAAAGGCCGGGCTGACAAGGTGGCCGTTGTTTATCTGCTCGATTGTCGGTCTGGCCATCATTCTGGAACGGGGGTTTTACTTTTTCCGATTGCGTTTTAATTATGCCAAGTTCAGTCGGGATTTGTTTATTCTGCTGCGGGCGGATCAGCTGATGAAGGGTATCCACTTTTGTCAGGAAAATTCCTCCAATCCTGTGCCGTATATTGCGGGGACATATCTGCGCAATGTCAAAAACAAGAAACGTGACAGCATTTTGACACGGGAAGGTTCCAATATCATGGAGAAAGTCGAAGCGCGTCTGCGTGGGCTGGCGACGATTACGCATGTGGCCCCGTTACTGGGTTTGTTGGGGACGGTCGCCGGTCTGGTCGGGGCCTTTCACGAGATCGAATTAACCGCCGGACAGGTCCAGGCGCAGAATTTGGCCGGGGGGATTTGGGAAGCGCTATTGAGCACGGTCTTCGGATTGATCGTCGCCATTCCTTGTATGGTGGCGTATCATGGCTTCGAAAGTCAGGCGGACCGGATTGCCCGGCGGCTACAATCAGTGGTGACAGAGCTGGATGAATTCTACGGGAACAAATCTCATCATGAATTCCGTGATGAGTCCGTCGATGATAACGATCTCAAAAACACAACGGAATAGGTATGCAATTAGTCCGGGCTAAAAAGCAAAAGTTGAGTATGGATCTGGCGCCATTGATTGATGTCGTATTTCAGCTGTTGGTATTTTTTATGCTGACGTCGACATTCGCGAATCCGGCGATCAAGATGGTGCTGCCCAAGGCCGTCTCGGCCGACCAAAATGACCGGCAGCTGATTGTGGTCAGCGTCGATGAGGATCTCAAGGTTTATATTGATGATCAGCCGGTGGAACTGGATGCGTTTCAGTCCCGTTTGTCACAGGTCTTGAAAGACAAAGAGAAGAAGTCGATCCATATTCGCGGGCATAAGGACATGCCGTACGAACGCTTTGTCCGGCTGATGGATCTGTCGCGCCAGGCAGGCGCTACGCAGGTGAATATTTTGCATCAAAAGGGAGAATAGCTCGTGGCTGCCCGACAATCTTATGCGTCAACCAGATTGACCCCATACTTACTCGCGTCTTTGAGTATTCACTTGGCCGGGTTTGGGATCAGCGCGCTGAGGCCCACCTCACCGCAGTACAATGTGACACCGGCGCCCCCGCCGAGCATCGCGGTATCGCTGGTCGAAGAAGTGCCCGCGCCTGTCATTGAGCCGGTGGTGGAACCGATAGTCGAACCCGAGCCGGTGACGAAGGCAATTGAGGCCGTCGATGTCACCGAGGATGTGGTGGAGCCGATGGAATTATCACCCATGGCGATTGATCATCCACAGATTGATGCCCCTCAGGTCAAGGTCTTCAAGAAATTTATTCCCAAACTCAAACCTAAACCCGAGGTCGTAAAGAAGAAGCGTCCGACACCGACCATCAAAAAGCCGCTTAAGACTCCCGTACCGGAGAAAAAGATTCAACCCAAAAAAAATATAACCCGGGTTCAGTCATCGGCACAGATGGCGGCAGCGGATTCCGAGAGCGGGGCCAAATCTGAACCCAAGCCGATTAAGCGGGTGAATCCGCGGCCCAAGTATCCAAAGCGGGCGATTCGACGGGGATGGGAAGGTACAGTGACCCTGCGGGTCCGTGTCAGCCGAGCCGGTGATCCGCTGGACATTCAGATTGAGGAGAGTTCCGGTCGGAAGATCCTCGACGACGCGGCGGTGTCGACCGTCAAACAATGGAAGTTTGAGCCGGCGAGGGCCGGACGCATGACATTTGAGAGTTGGGCGACGATTCCTGTTGAATTCAGGCTGACGGACGCCCGATAAACGATTAGTCAAAGGAGACCCAAGTGAAACATCTTATTATCACATGCTTGATTTTAGCGACATATACGTCGACAGCGGTAGCTGATTTGACCGTTTTTTCCGGTCGCAAGGAGCCATTAATAAAACCGGTGATCGAGGCCTTTACCGCAGAGACGGGAATCGAGGTTCGGCTCAAAACAGGTAAGTCGACCGCTCTCGGGCAGCAGATTTTGCAGGAACAGCCGCGGCCAACGGCAGACATCTATATAGCCAAAGAGTCAGGGTCACTGGAATATCTGCGCGGAAAGGGCGCATTTGAAACATATGAATCCCGTGAGACCAAACGTATTCCCGAACGATTCAAAGCGCGAGATGGATCATGGATCGGCGTTTCGGGTCGATCGCGGGCGCTGATTTACAACAAGGATCTCATCGACGCGTCCGATCTGCCGCAATCAATTGAGGAGCTGTCGGACCGGAAATATCGGGGTCAGATTGCAGCGGTCAATGCAGGCAATGAGTCGTTTATCGCATGGATCAGCGGATTGCGACTGCACATGGGCGACGAAGCTGTGGCTGCGTGGTTGAAGGCCATGAAGAAAAACAAAATCCAGCTGTTGTCATCCAGTCATACCGATATCCGAAAGGCGGTGGGACGGGCCGAATATCCGATGGGACTGATCAATCACTACTATTATCACCTGCAGAAGCGTGAGGCCGATGAGGAACTGACGAATGTGGGTGTGGTGTATCTTGATCAAAAGGATGACCAGCGCGGTGAGTTGGTGAATGTATCCGGTGCGGCGATTGTAAAGGGCACGGCCAATATGACGCAGGCACGGCAGTTCATAGATTTCCTGGCATCGCCCAAGGCGCAGGACTTGTTTGCCAATGCGAATTTTGAGTTTCCGCTGATCGCGGATGTCGAGGTCAATCCGGAAGTGGTGGCGGCGATGGGCTGTGAACCCGGTACGCCAGCGCTGGACTGTCTGCATGTGATGGATGTTCATCTGGATGAGTTTGGATCCCAGATGAAGACAACCCTGGAAATTCTCGACGAGGTGGACTGGTACTAATATGCGGATGAGTTTGAGACGATTGCCGGCGGTATTAACAGCCCTACTGATGGTTGTACCTGTTGTCGCGACGCTGATTTATGCGGCGTCGGTTGATGCGTCTATCTGGATACGGCTGTGGGAAAACCGGATCCCGCGGCTGTTCTTTACCTCAATGCTGCTCGTCGCGGCCGTGACCGTTGGTTCGATTGTGCTGGGAACGCTTTTGGCCTTTCTCGTCGAGCGGACAAATCTGCCGGGACGAAAGATATTTCGTCCGCTGCTGATCGCGCCCTTGGTGACACCGTGCTTTATCATCGCCATCACATACGTTAATTTTTTTGGCATCCGGGGTGTCGGTCAAAAGATGTTCGGAGCTATGGGGATCAATTGTAATTTACCGAATATCTACGGATTTTGGGGTGCGGTCGGGATCTTTGTTCTTGGGACGTTTCCCTACGTCTACACAATTGTACTGGCTTCTTTGAGCCGGCTGGATCCAAGCCTGTCCGAGGCGGCGCGCTGTTTGGGGGCGTCTCGACGGGAACGAATGTGGCGGGTGTCACTGCCGCTATTACTGCCGGCGATCAGCGCGGGATCGATTCTTGTGGCGTTGTATGTATTTTCAGATTTTGGCGTGGTGAGTATCCTTCGATACTCGACATTCGTGAATATGATCTATGAACAGATCAGCGGGCGGTATGATTTTGCCGTGGCCTCATCGCTGAGTACCGTCCTCATGGGGATCACTTTTATATTGGTGTTCTTTCAGGACTTGCTGACCAAGAAACGGCAGTTCAGCAATACCAAAAATAAACGATACAATCTACCACGCTTGGATCTCAAGTGGGCCCGTCTACCGGCGTTTGTATTTGTGTTCGCGGTTTTGGGGTTCGCCTTGATCCTTCCCGTTGGCGTACTGCTGTACTGGTTTGTTCAGTCGTTGGGAGTGGATAGTGTCTGGGGTTCCAACGCGCGGGAATTGTTCCGTTCAGGATTCAATAGTCTTTTGATTTCATCGCTGGCCGCCACCGCCGCCGTGTTACTGGCCTTACCGCTGGCCTACTGGAATGTCAGGGATCGTAACAGCCGTTGGGGAAAGATCTGCGCGGGAGCATCCCAACTCGGAGTCGCGTTGCCCGGTGTCCTGATTGCCCTGGCGTTATCGCTGGTTTTGGGTCAATTTTTTCCGCGGCTCAATTTCAGTGTGACGGCCCTGTTTCTGGCCTTTGTGATTCACTTTTTTGCCAAGGCTTATCAGATGACACGCGCCGGATTGATTCAGCTGTCGCCGCGCGTTGAAGAAGGTGCCCGGATGCTGGGATGCAGTCCGGTGCAGACGTTTTGGCTGATCACCCGTCCATTGTTGACCCCGGCCTTAATGGTCGCCTGGATATTTGTCTTTTTAAGTTCGATGCGTGAGCTGGCGGCATCATTGTTATTGCGTCCCGCCGGATTTGATCCGCTCACGGTTAAGGTCTGGATCGCGGCCAGTGAGGGATTTTATGAACAAGCGGCTGCCCCGGCCCTGCTAATTGTGATATTATCATTACCGATGGTGATGATCATGGCACGGCATCAGGGTCAGTATCAATCGTCACTGGAGTCTACATAGCGATGGTAACCACAATTCAATCAAAAAAGTCACAGACGGATGATCAATCACCGCGCGAGATTGTCCGTTTTGAGAAGATCCAGTACGCGTACCGGTCCGGTAAGAAACAATTTCAGCTCGGACCGATGACGCTGGGGCTGCAGTCGCATGAGTTGATGGCGATTTTGGGACCAAGTGGATCAGGGAAGACGACCTTTTTACGGTTGATTGCCGGATTGGCCATGCCGTCGACGGGGACAATTGAACTCGATGAACGTGTCGTGTTTGATCCCAGTACTCGGGTTAGAGCCGAGCACCGGAATGTCGGGATGATGTTTCAGGACCACGCGCTGTTCCCGCATATGACCGTTCGCAAGAATATAGTCTTCGGGATTCGACAGTGGCAAAAGGACGACCGCGAACGAAGGTTATATGAGCTTGAGGACATGTTGGGTCTGCGCGATTATCTCGACCGTTATCCGCATGAGTTGTCCGGTGGTCAGCAGCAACGTGTCGCTCTGGCGCGCACGCTCGCGCCGAAACCGAGTGTGGTGTTGCTCGATGAACCACTGAGCAGCATTGACGCTGATCTTCGGTCGAGTCTGGCCCAGGAGCTGCGTGATGTTCTCAAACAGGCCGGTACCACAGCCATTTGGGTTACACATGATCAAACCGAAGCGCTGGACCTGGCGGATCGCATCATCGTGTTGAATGAGGGCAAAGTGGAACAGGTGGATTCACCGTGGGAGCTGTACAATAATCCCAAGACACGTTTTGTGGCCTCGTTTATCGGGCATGCTGTCTTTTTGCCAGGCCGGCTTAAAGGTCAAACTATCCTGACCGAAGTCGGCACACTGAATTATCTGCCGTGTCTGCAGGACTTCGAGGACCTGGAGGTGATGATCCGGCCGGACGATGTCAAGGCTACACCACATGACGCCGGAATCGGGACCATTTGCAAGCGTCAATTTTGGGGATCAATGCAGTTGTATACCATCAATCTGCCTTCCGGACAGCGGCTCTTGTCCACGCAACCGGCGCATATCAACTGGCCTTTAGGAACGCAAGTTCGTATCACACTTGATCTTAAGAGTATCGTTGCCTTTCCGACATAATCTTTGTTTTTCCCGCCTGTCGATGTGGACAACTATTTGCCGTCCCTACGAAAATATGATAGTGTAATACCATTATTAGTACATATTTACTCTAAGTCTTACCCGAAATACTACCGAATACATGAAAATTTTACTGACAAATGACGATGGCATTTATGCCCCGGGCATTCATGCCGTCTATCTTGAGCTCAAGAAATTGGGTGAGGTGATTGTTGTGGCCCCGGACTCTGAGCGGAGTTCTGTCGGACACGGGATCACACTGGCGCATCCCATCCGGCAAAAACCGGTCAATCGCAAGGGCGAGTACTTCGGCATCGGCGTTAGCGGGATGCCGGCGGACTGCGTGAAGTTTGCCGTTGATGTAATCTTTAAAGGTGAGAAGCCGGATATGCTCGTGTCGGGTATTAATCTCGGGCCGAATGAGGGGTGCAGTGTCTTTTATTCGGGCACGGTGGCCGGCGCGCGTGAGGGGGCACTCATGGGAATCCCGTCGATTGCCATTTCACTCGATACATTCACGGATCCTGATTTTAGCTTTGCCGCCCGGTGCGGTCGGCGGGTCGCCGAGTTTTTAACCAAACACCCCGTCCCGACGAGCACGTTTCTAAATGTCAATGTTCCGCATTGCCCTGAATCAGAAATCCAGGGCATTCGATTCACCAAGCAATGCCTTGAACCGATCCATGGAACATTTGTGCAATGCAAGGACCCCAATGCCAAGGACTATTACTGGCTGACCGGTAAATTGCCGGTGGCCAATGACGACAACACTATCGATACCTACGCCATGCATAACCGTTATGTGACCATCACACCGACGCATTGTGACTCGACCGACTACGACGTTTACAAGACCTTTGAAACATTCGAATTTTAACGCTCTATCAGGTTCTGCACCTAAAGACGACAGATGAAGACTAGGGTACGCAAATCACGTTACGGCGGTCCGTTCTACCGGAAAACCTGTACAGAAATCCTTACATTCACATTGGGACTATCTGTGCTGTCCACTCCGGCGTTTGGACAGGACCGCGGGACATCGGCGGATCAGAAAGACCTGATCATCCGTAATCTCCGACGACAAATTTACGACCTTCAATCACAGCTCCCGACGGATTCACGGATTCAGCAGTTGCGCGAGACCATTCGCAGGCTCCGCAGTCAGCTAAGTCTGCAGCGTTCCGAACTCATTGATCAGCACGCGGCCGAAACGGCAGAGCTCACAGCCCAAATTCAGACGCTTCAATCCACGATCGAGGAGCTTGAAACCAACCGGCAGTCCGGTATTGACGATGCCACCCGGGAACTTAAGACGAAACTCAAAGAGGTTCAAGCCAAGAATACGGAATTGACGGAGAACCTGATCAAGTCCAACGAACTGGTGGCGAAGGTCGTGGCTGAACGGACAGATGTCCAGGAAAAGTGGCAGAAGCTCGAAGAAGAGCATCGTCTGGTTCAGGATCGTTTGACGGATGTTACCGTCAAGTATGAACAACTTGAAGCGGCCCAGGTGGATAAGATGAAATCGGCCACGGAGAATCTGGAAAAAGATGTCAAGCAGCTGCAGGCGGCGCTGACTGAACTCAAGTCAAAGAATCAAACCGCCGAAGAGCAATGGCAGCAGGAACGTGACGGGTTGATCAATGCGGCCAAATCGGCCGCCGACGCTCATCAGCAGACCGTCAAGACAATCACCGACGAGCGGGACAAGTTCAAGTCGGAATTAAAAGATCAGGCCGACAAGCTTGATGTTTATAAGCGGTTGATCGATAAGCAAGATGAAGAACTGGCTGAGCTCAAGCGCAACAGACAGGATGAGCAGGCCATCGCGGCGCGGCTTGAGTCCGAGTCGGAGCGGAAGCTCAACGAACGGCTGGCCCAGCTCGAAAGCGAATGGGCTGACAAATCGCGTCAATTTGAGGCCGAGCATCAACAAAAATTGGCAGCTCTGAAGGCGCAGCAAACGGAACAAGCCTCTGCCGTGCAGACGGTAGAATCCGAATGGCAGGCCAAGCTCGAGGAGCTCAATCGCCGGCATGCGGACGATAAAAAAGAATGGGAGCAACAGGTCGCCGCATTGAAGCAGTCGAATGATCAAAATCGTTTGGATTGGGAAAAACAGTTTGCCAAACTCACATCCGAACATCAAACCGCGCTTGGCCAATGGGAGCAAAAAGTCAAACAGCTCGAGAGCGAAAAAGCTGCCCGGTCCGATGAAACCCGGTCGCAGGCGGGTCAGCTGGCACAGATAACGGAAAAGTATGAGGAACTTCAGAGCCGGCGGGATATCCTGCTCAAGGAGAATGCGGCCCAGGAACAGAAGATTGCCGAGCTGTCGGTGCAGCTGGAGCAGGTGGGTGATGTTAAGGCCTTAAAAAAAGAGAATGCGTCCCAGAAGCAAACCATCGCCGATCTGTCGGACCAGTTGGACCGGATCGGTGATGTGCAGGCGTTAAAAGATGAACTGAAAACCGCGAATCAGGTGATCGACCGATTTGATCTCGATGTCGCGGACAAGACTGAACGCATCGTTACGCTGACCACGGAAAACCGGGACCTTAGGGAAAAGCTCAAGGAAGTGCGGGCGCAATCCGATCGGCTCAAGTCAACGGCGGAAAAACTGGAAGCGCAGGCGTCTGAGCGGGTGGACAAGGAGCAGCTGGACGTGCTCAAAACGGCTCTGTCCAAGGCCAAGCAGGAAACCGCCCAGCGCGATGTGCGGATCAAGGAACTCGAAGAGCAGCAGACATCGCTTCAGCGTGAAGTTTCGGCCTTGAGTCAACAGCTGGATGAGAAAATCCAAAAGATTGGCGAGATGGATCTGGCGTTGCTGAATAACAACAAGGTCTACTCCGAGGAAGAATTAAGTCAGATGCGCGAGCCGCTGGTCGGCGAGATCGCGGCTTTAAAAAAACGAATTTCTGAACTCGAAATGCAGCTGCTTGAGACGTGGGACACGGCGGAGAATATGCTGATGGAATTGAAAAACCATCCGAGCATTCAGCAAAACCTGGATCCCTCGGTCAAGACGGAAAACTAACAAAAAAATCGAACGCCGTTAAATTGTAAAGCTTGAAATACGGTATGTTCCATAATATAATAGCCGTTCGTTGAGAAACGAACCACCCAATGATGACCAATAGATGGAGGAATGCATGGAGGAAAAGGCAAAAATTGTTCTGGACGGAAAAACGTATGAATTTCCTGTAGAGACCGGAACAGAAAACGAAAAAGCCATCGATATCTCCAAGTTCAGGGCGCAGACATCGTATGTGATGCTGGACAATGGATTTGGAAACACGGGAGCCTGCAAAAGCGCGATCACGTTTCTCGACGGGGAAAAAGGAATTTTGCGTTATCGAGGCATTCCGATCGAGCAGATCGCCGAGAAATCGACATTTGTTGAGACCGCCTACCTTTTAATCAATGGTCAGTTGCCGACGGATGCGCAGCTCGCTTCTTTTGCCTCTTCGTTTACGGAGCACGCGGCGTTGTTGCCGGATATGCTCAATTTTTTCAAGGCCTATCCCAAAGATGGTCATCCGATGGGATTGTTGTCATCAATGGTGTGTTCGCTGTCGGGGTATCATCCCGAACTACTAAAACCGGACTTAAGCGAAGAAGAGATTCAGTTGATGGCGGCTAAGCTGTTATCCAAAGTCCGCACCATTACCGCTTACACCTACAAAAAATCTATCGGCGAAGATTTTGTCCCGCCCCGCGATGATCTCAAATACATTTCGAATTTTCTACATATGATGTTCTCGACCAAGGACAAGGAATATGACCGTCACGACGCCGTGGTCAACGCGCTGGAGGCTTTGCTGATCCTGCATGCGGATCACGAACAGAATTGCAGTACATCGACCGTGCGCTTAATCGGTAGTTCCTGGGCGAACCTGTTCGCGTCGGTGTCCGGCGGTGTCAGTGCTTTGTGGGGGCCGCTGCATGGCGGGGCCAATCAAAAGGTCGTCGAGATGCTCGAAGAGATCCAGGCGGCCGGCGGAGATATCCATAAATTTATCGAGAAGGCCAAAGATCCGGATGATAATTACCGCCTGATGGGATTTGGCCATCGCGTATACAAGAATTTCGACCCGCGGGCGACCATCATCAAGAAACGTTGCCATGACCTGTTTGAAACCCTGGGCATCCAGGATCCGTTACTCGACATCGCTGTAAAGCTTGAAGCAGCGGTGCTAAAGGACGATTATTTCAGCGAACGCAGACTCTATCCGAATGTTGACTTCTACAGCGGCCTTATCTACAAGGCGATTGGTATTCCTACAAAAATGTTTCCAGTTTTATTTGCGATCGGGCGTATGCCCGGCTGGATCGCGCACTGGAAAGAAATGAAAGCGGATCCTCGATCCAGAATCGGCCGGCCGCGGCAAATCTATGTTGGTTTAAACGAACGCGATTACGTTCCCCGGGATCAACGATAAATTTTTTTTCATCCAACAATTCATAAGAAGGTTCCACTTTCAGAAAGGGGTACTTTGTGATCAAGTTTAGCTCCAAGCCGAATTTTGACAAAGACGGTACTGTACTATTACTCGAAAAATCTCAAGTCAGTCAAAATCGTTTTCCCGGAGGTCTGCCGGATGAGGTGCGCGATGCCATCAAGCACGTCGCCGACGCAGGTCAATTTACCGGTGAGAAATGTCAGATGTTTCCGTTGCTGCATGACGGGCGTACCCTGGTCCTGTTGGGTCTTGGAGAGTTTCGGGACCTGTCGATGACGAAGCTGCGTATCTGTGTCAAAACGGTCATGCAATCCGGTTTTCTGCGGAAGATCAACGCCATCGAGGTCGTTCCCAGTCGTGACAGCGAAGAGGTGACCCGGGCCATCGTTGAAGGGATCTGCCTGGGGACATATCGTTGGGACAAGTACATCGCGAGCGCCCAATCAGAAACCAAGGCGCTCGACAAAGATATTACGATCTGCGCCAACAAACGTAAAGCCAACGATAATATCGTCAAGGTTTGCGGCGCCGTCAATTTTGCCCGCGATCTGGTCAATGAGAACGCGGATGTGACCACCTCTGACTATTTAGAGAAGGCGATCAAGAAATTGATCAAAGGCCATAAGCATGTCAGCATGCAGGTGCTCAACAAAAAAGAACTCAAGGCCAAAGGGCTGCATCTGCATTTGGCGGTCAACCAGGGAAGCCGGCGAGAACCCAAGCTGGTGATCGTGAAATACAACGGCGGATCCAAGAAGGCCAAGTATACGGCCTTGGTCGGCAAGGGATTGACGTATGACACCGGCGGTCTCAATCTCAAGCCCACGGGCCATATCGAAAGCATGAAGCTGGACATGGGCGGGGCAGCCTGTGTGATCGGGACGCTTAAAAGCGCGATCGATTTAAATCTCAAACGTAATGTCCTGTTTGTCTGTGGTATTGCCGAGAATGTTACCGGGGCGGCATCATACAAACCAGGTGAAGTGTTGAACAGTTATTCCGGAAAGACGGTTGAAGTGGCCAATACCGATGCCGAAGGCCGTTTGGTGCTGGCCGATGCCATTTCCTATGTCGTCAGGAACTATAAGCCGGGTAAGATCATCGATGTCGCGACGCTGACCGGAGCCTGCATTGTGGCCTTGGGATTCGATTACTGCGGTCTGGTGTCGACCGATGACAGTTTGGCCGGAAAATTGATCCAATCGTCCAAGGCGACGGATGACCGTGCGTGGCGGTTGCCGATGTATCCGGAGTTGAGCGAGTCGGTGAAGTCACAGATTGCTGATATCCGCAACCTGGGATCTCCTAAAGGGGCCGGCGGCGCAATCACGGCCGCGGAGTTTTTACGACAGTTTACCGAAGACACCACCTGGGCGCATCTGGATATCGCCGGAACATCTTATGTGGAAAACGGTAAACGACAGTACTTCGGTCATGGCGCGACCGGGGCCGGTGTAAGGCTCTTAACGCACTATCTACAACACAATTCATAATGAAAAAAGCAATGATAAAAAAGTGGAGACTTGTGATCAGCCTGTTGATGGTGTTGGCCGGCGGTTTGCTGCTAAACATGCCGGCTTTGGAGTCTTCCAGTTCTAATCAGGTGTACGTGATCCAGCTGGAGGATGATAGTATCAATCCGGTCACGTCGGAATACATCACCGAAGCCATTGATCAGGCCGAAGACGCCAATGCGCGGCTGCTCGTGATTCAGCTGGATACGCCGGGAGGACTATTGAGTTCGACCCGGAGCATCGTCAAACGAATGTTGACCTCAAGGGTACCGATTGCCGTTTACATCGCCCCGGGCGGATCTCGGGCCGGATCGGCCGGTGTCTTTATCACCTACGCCAGCCATATCGCCGCCATGGCTCCCTCGACAAACATTGGCGCGGCGCATCCGATCAAGATCGGCGAGGGGTCCAAACCCAAACAAACCGGCGATTGGCAAGAACTTAAAGAGCTTCTTCAGGATATCCGTGATGCACAGACTCAAGAGAAGGATGCCGTTGAGGAAAACAACGAACAGCCGTCCATCGATAATGATTCCGCTGATAAGCCAGAGGTGACAGACGATACAGTAAATGACGAAGTCGCCGATGAAGCGGATGTGGTGCCGTCGGACGACGAATCGTCGACAACGGCCGAGGATCAGCCGGCATCGGAAGATGATAATCTCAAGGCCGACGAGAATGCCTTAGAAAGCAAGTTGCTGAATGATACGGTGGCATTTATAAAATCAATCGCCAAGGAGCGTAATCGAAATGTCGAGTGGGCGGTCCAAAGTGTCGCCGAGAGTGATTCGATTACGCATGATGAGGCCCTGGCCAAAAAAGTCGTCGAATTTATCGCCACAGACCTCAACGATCTGCTCGAGCAGATCAATGGGCATGAGATCAAGATCAATGGTAAGACGGTGGTGATGAATACTGAAAATGTTCAGGTGGAACGTATTGAAATGGACGGGCGTCAGAAGTTTTTTAATATCCTGGCCAATCCGAATATTGCCTACTTCCTGATGATCCTGGGATTCTACGGATTGCTTTTTGAGGTGACTAATCCGGGCATCGGAGCTCCCGGAATTATCGGAGTGATATTCCTGATCCTGGCCTTTTACAGTATGCAGACATTACCCACGAACTATGCCGGATTGGCGTTACTCGTTCTGGGACTGGTGCTGCTGGTGGCCGAGGCCTATACGCCGACCTTCGGACTG